>CAVAQT010000005.1:0-98783 GCA_963590855.1 Ruminococcus bromii | reverse complement strand
ACCTTCATCCATTTTAAAGTCATAATCACAGGTTAAAATTTTTCGTTCTGACCAAGCAACTCCATTGAGTCCATGATGTGAGCCACTTGTTCCATTATGACCACAAATCGATGTAGCTGTTATCAACCATGTGGCAGAATTACTGGAAGTTGGTGAAGAAAAAGAATTACGAAAAATCTCAGCATTATTGTGATGGCTGATGCCTTTTTCGCATTGAGAATTTGTATAGCACTTACAGCCATTTCTTATTGTGTTTTCAATGTTGCTTGAATTTTCGGCACACACCCTTGCGGATGTTCTTAAAAGCTTTTGAGATGAAAATGAGATATTTACTCTTGCGCCGCAAACGTTATAATATCCGGATGTTCGGCGTATGATTTCGGGAAACCTGTCAAGAAAGGACGATGGAACACCATAAATTGCTGTATAGGTAGTATCCATGTACGCGTCAATGTTTAAACCACTTGCGGCGTGACTTTTCATTGTCGCATATGGCGATAAAATAAGAGCAGAACTTATGCAACAGCAAAGAAGGGCTTTTAATTTTAGTTTTTTATTCAATAGAAACACTCCTTAAAAATAAATATATTTTAGTATTGAAGCAATGATAATTCCTATACTAATCATATTATATTAAATTAGATTTGTCAATAAAAATAAAATGTAATCATAAATTTAAAGAATGTTTTAGTGCACATATTAATCGCATTATATGAAAAATATAATACGAAATTTCTGCACGGCATCCAAAAGCAAAGACCGGGCACCTGCGGCAGAGGCATCCGGTCTTTGGCTATCGGTTTCGGTTTCCTTTTTCACAAATAGAGATCCAGGCGCAGTCTCCGCAGATCTCCCGGAGCAGTCCGCGATCCAGGATCTCCGAATCGACCCGGCGGCAGAATGCGCTCCACCGCAGGACGCTGCCCGGAGAGAGTCCGCAGCAGGAGAGCACCGCATTGTCATAGCGTGCCACCTTTTCGGCGGCATCGCAGACATGGGCGCAATTGTGGGGACAACTCTGACAGATGCAGTCCTCGCCCACCGTGAGGGTGAGGTACGGGTCGTCCCGGCGAAACCGGCGGAGCACGTCAGTCATATTGGCGGTAAAAGCCTCGCTGTAGCCGTGGCCGCAGAAAAACGCCGAACAAAGCCCATGGTGCGGACGCAGCTTATACACGCTGGATCAGCCGCTTCGGCAGGCGCTTGCCGATGAGGATCGCCAGCGCCATCTTGACGCAGTCCGGCAGGATGAACGGGAATACACACCAGCCCAGTGCGGTCAGCAGTCCCACAGAACCGGAATTTTTGGCATAGACGATCATGAACCACGCTGTGCCAAAGGCGTAGCATACCGCAAGCCCCAGCACCAGCGCCAGGATCATGACCGGCAGCTTTTCGCCCAGGAAATGGGTGATGAGCCAGTAGATCAGTCCGGTGAACAAAAAGCCGATGATATAGCCGCCGGTCGTGCCGAACAGAATGCCCACGCCGCCGGTGAAGCCGGCAAACACCGGAACGCCTATTGCGCCCAGGACAATGTAGATCAGGACAGAGATCGTGCCGCCCTTGCCGCCCAGAGTGGCGAGGGCACAGAATACGGCAAAGGTCTGCATGGTAAAGGGAACGGTCATCGGGATCTGGATCCAGGAGCAGACAGCGATGATCGCCGCAAACAGTGCGATCTGCACCATCGCAACGATTTTTTGATGCTGTGTTTTCTTTGCCGTCATCTCCGATGCGGCAGCGGTACTGGTTTGTGCTTGTTCTTTCATGAGAAAAATTCCTTTCTGGATTGGGATTCGCAGGCGGCACGCTGTCTGGAGTCTGCCAGGGGTTGTTTGACAAATGTACGGATTTTTCAAACAAGCCCTAAGAGTGTGCTAATGCTGCAACGTCCCTTATTATAGCACAGCAAATCCGTTGTGTCAACCTATTTTGAAAAATATTTAGGTGACTAATCAGTGAAATTTTGTGGTTCATCTTAAAATAAGCACAAATTATACAGAATCCAGAACTATATTTTGTGCAACCCTACAAACTTTGAAAAAGCGCTTGACAATCGCCGGGAATCATGGTAAATTTATATTAGCACTCAGAGAGATTGAGTGCTAACACTTTAAAAGTGAATCTGCCAGAAAGGATGGTTACAGTGGATGCACGAAAGCGTAGAATATTATCGGCGGTAGTCGATCTTTATATTCGGACCGGCGAGCCAGTGGGGTCAAAGACCATTTCACAATTGCCGGACATTCATGTGTCTGCGGCAACTGTCCGGAACGATATGGCGGTACTGGAGGAGCTGGGCTATCTGGAGCAGCCTCACACGTCCGCAGGGCGTGTGCCTACCTTTAATGGATACCGGATGTATATCGAAGAGATCGGCGCAGACAGTTCGCTGCCGGAGGAAGAACGGGAGCGGCTGGATGAGATGCTGGGAGACGAGTCACAGCTGACAGAGGATCTGATCTTGCAGAGTGCCACCACGGCGCTGTCTCAAATCACCAAGTGTGCCACGGTAGTCTCCAACTTCGCGCCGAAGTATTCCGTGATCTCCAAGGTGGATGTGATCCCCACGGGAAAGCGGATGTATGTGGTGCTGCTCATCACATCGGACGGCAAGATCAAAAACCGTGCCTGCCGCCTGCAGTTTGACCTGACCCATGAGCACATGGATTTCTTCAAGCACTTTATGGAAGAGAACCTGGAGGGCGTTTCGGTCTCCGACTTGTCGGAAGAGAAGCTGGAACAGATGGTCACCGCCATGGGCACATATATGATGACCCTCAGCCCGCTGGTGCAGGGCATCTGCGAGATGTCCAAGGATCTGCAGCAGAATGAGCTGTATGTCACCGGTGAGCAGAACCTGTTCTCCTGTGACGACCTGGACAAGGCGGAGGTGGCAAAGTTCATTCTCCATAAGAATGAGCTTTCCGGACTGCTGGACGATTCCTTCCAGGGCATCAAGGTGATGTTCGGGGAGGAGGGCAATGATTTTGTCATCGGCAATTCCAGCATGATCGTGTCCAAGTATCAGAAGGGCGATCACACCGCCGGATCGCTGGGCGTGATCGGGCCCATGCGGCTGAACTACGCAAAGGTGATCCCGTATATTGAATATTTTACCGAAAAGATCTCACACTTGATTTCGGAGGAGGACAGCGCGCCGCTTCCGGAACTGGGGATGACAGAAGAGAAAAAAATCCCGGGACAGAAACTGGAACAATAGAAAGGATGTGTTTGTGATGGCAGACGAAAAGGAAACCAAACAGCCGGAGACCGCTGCGGAACAGCCGGAGGACGCAAAGACAGAGAAAGCGCCGGAAGAGACTGCTGCACCGGAGACCAAGGCAGAAGAAACCAAGGACGACAAAAAGAAAAAGAAAAAAGACCTCAAGGATGCTCTGGCACAGAAGGAAGCAGAACTGGCGGATCAGAAGGATCAGCACTTGCGGCTGATGGCAGAGTATCAGAACTACCGCAACCGCACCACCGAAGAAAAGAAAAAGATCTACGGCGATGCCAAGGTGGATTGTGTCAAGGAACTGCTGAACGTCATGGACAGCTTTGAACGGGCACTGGAAGCACCCTGCACCGACGAGAACTACAAAAAGGGCGTGGAGTTGACCTTTGCACAGATCCAGAAGGCATTTGAAAAGCTGGGCGTGACAGAGATCGCGGCACTGGGCGAGACCTTCGATCCCAATGTACACAACGCCATCAAGCAGGTGGACGACAGCGACTATGAGAGCGACAAGGTCTGCGAGGTATTCCAGAAGGGATATCTGCTGGGAGACCGCCTCATCCGTCCGGCAATGGTTGCCGTTTCTGTGTAGGCAGGAGGAAACGAAGTGAACAAGCACACAGCGTCCCTCATGACGGCAGCGATGCTGCTGACCATGGCGTGGATGACCGGGTGTGATTCCAAAGAATTGGAACAGCCCACCGGGAGCACCACCGCTCCGGCACTGGAAACCACCGCAGAGCCGGTGACAGAAGCCGCAGAAACCACTGCCGCAGAGGTACAGCAGCAGAGCTTCGACAGCTATACTGCATTTGCCGCGGCGATGGCAGAGCAACATCCGGAACTGACACTGTATGCACCGCCGGAAAGCGTGCAGGAACAATGGGAATGGAAAGCCATCCAGATGGCGGAAAACACCTATCAGTATCAGCTGTACAATGCGGAAAAGCAGGAAACAGTGAGCATTCTGATGGAGATCCAGCCCACGTTTCAGGATGCGCAGGAGATCGTGGATTCCATGTCACAAATATCCGGCGTGACAGTGACACTGCTGGATGCAGGCTGTTGCCTTTGCCAGTGGGAAGAGACCGGTGTCTCTGCACTGTATGGCATCACCGGAGATATGGGCTGCAATTATGCAGCGACTCTGGAACACGATGACGGCGCGGCGGCATCCGCTGAGGAACTGACTGCACTGCGCAGCGAGTTCTGGCTTTGATGCAAAAATCCCTGTCCCCAAAGGACAGTTCAAATAAATTATCATTTATTTTGAAAAATCTGCCCGTTTTCCGCAGGGGAAACGGAGATACAGAAAGGAAGATTTACTATGGGAAAGATTATTGGTATTGACTTGGGTACAACAAACTCTTGTGTTGCCGTTATGGAAGGCGGCAACGCAGTCGTAATCCCCAACGCCGAGGGCGCAAGAACGACCCCGTCTGTTGTGGGCTTCTCCAAGACCGGCGAGCGTCTGGTTGGTCAGACCGCAAAGCGTCAGGCAATCGCAAACCCGGAGCGCACGATCTCTTCGATCAAGCGTCACATGGGTTCTGACTATAAAGTGGATATCGACGGCAAGAAGTATACACCGCAGGAGATCTCCGCAATGATCCTCCAGAAGCTGAAAACAGATGCAGAAGCATATCTGGGTCAGCCGGTAACAGAGGCAGTTATCACCGTTCCGGCATACTTCACCGACTCTCAGCGTCAGGCAACCAAGGACGCAGGACAGATCGCAGGTCTGACGGTAAAGCGTATCATCAACGAGCCGACTGCTGCTGCACTTTCTTACGGTATCGATAAGGAAGACGACCAGAGAGTTATGGTATACGACCTGGGCGGCGGTACGTTCGATGTCTCCATCATCGAGATGGGCGACGGCGTACAGCAGGTACTGGCTACCGCCGGCAACAACCGTCTGGGCGGCGACGACTTTGACCAGCGCATCATCAACTGGATGGTCGAGGAGTTCAAAAAGACCGAGGGCATCGACCTGTCTGCTGACAAGATGGCAGTACAGCGTCTGAAGGATGCCGCAGAAAAGGCAAAGATCGAACTGTCCTCTACTACGACCACCAACATCAACATTCCGTTTATTACAGCAGATGCAACCGGTGCAAAGCACCTGGATATGAATCTGACAGTTGCAAAGTTCAACGAACTGACCAAGGATCTGGTAGATGCTACCATGGGCCCGGTACAGCAGGCACTGTCCGACAGCGGTCTGTCTCCGTCTGATCTGAACAAGATCCTGATGGTCGGCGGTTCTTCCAGAATCCCGGCAGTACAGGAAGCGGTTCGCCAGAAGCTGGGCAAGGAACCGTTCAAGGGCATCAACCCGGACGAGTGCGTTGCACTGGGTGCTGCATATCAGGGCGGCGTCCTGGGCGGCGACGTCAAGGACGGTCTGCTGCTGCTGGACGTTACACCGCTGTCCCTGGGTCTGGAAACCATGGGCGGTGTATGCACCAAGATCATTGAGAGAAACACCACTATCCCGACCAAGAAGAGCCAGATCTTCTCTACCGCAGCTGACAACCAGTCCGCAGTAGACATTAACGTCCTCCAGGGTGAGCGTGAGTTCGCCAAGGACAACAAGCAGCTGGGCACCTTCCGTCTGGACGGCATCGCACCGGCTCCGAGAGGCGTACCGCAGATCGAAGTTACCTTCGACATCGACCAGAACGGTATCGTGCATGTTACCGCAAAGGATCTGGGCACCGGCAAGGAGCAGGATATCAAGATCACTGCTTCTACCAACATGTCCAAGGATGATATCGACAAGGCTGTCAAGGAAGCAGAACAGTATGCCGAAGAGGATAAGAAGCGCCGGGAAGAGGTAGACACCAAGAACAATGCAGAGAGCCTGTGCTTCCAGTGCGAAAACGCGCTGAAGGAATTTGGCGACAAGGTTCCGGCAGACGAAAAGTCCGCGATCGAAACCAAGATCGCTGACCTGAGAAGCGCAGTCAGCAGCAATGATGCCGCAGCCATCAAGACAAAGTCGGATGATCTGCAGCAGGCATTCTATGCACTGTCCTCCAAGATCTATCAGCAGAACGGCGGTCAGCCGGGCGCAGACCCGAACATGGGCGGCGCAGGCTTCGGCGGTGCGGATCCGAACGGCGGCAGCCAGGGCGGCGGTGCAAATGACGACGGCGTGGTAGACGCAGACTTCAAGGAAGTTTAAGGAAGGACTCGTCTTTCTAAGCGAAAGACAGGTTTTAAAAAATCATGCGGCAGCTGCCGCAGGTATAGTAAGGCGGTGACGGGGCAGGTTTCGGCTTGTCCCGGCATCGTTGTATATGGGATAAGGCAGCGCCGTACAAAGTCCGCCCATCGGCTTTGCGCGCAATCTGCCGAAAGAATATTCCCATGATCCATACAGACAGGAACAGCTGCGATGCGTCTGTTCCAGGGAAAGGAGCCAGCAGACATGGCAGAAAAACGGGATTATTACGAAGTACTGGGGCTGCAAAAGGGTGCTTCTGAAAGCGATATCAAAAAAGCATTCAAGACCATGGCGCGGAAGTATCACCCCGATCTGCACCCGGATGATAAGGAAGCCGCAGAAAAGTTCAAGGAAGTCAACGAGGCTTATGAGGTGCTGTCGGACGCGGATAAGCGGGCGAGATATGACCAGTTCGGTCATGCAGGCGTAGACCCCAACTATGGCGGCGGTGCCGGCGCAGGCGGTTTCAGCGGCGGTTTTGGCGGCTTCGGTGATGTGGGCGATATCTTCGACAGCATCTTTGGCGGCGGTTTCGGCGGTTTTGGCGGAAGCTCCAGAAGCGCGGCATCCAATGCCAATGCGCCCAGACGGGGCGGCGATGTCAACCAGAATGTCACCATCGACTTTATGGAAGCCTGCAAGGGCGTGAAGAAAAAGATGCGCATCACCCATATGGTGAAGTGTGACCAGTGCGGCGGCACCGGCGCAGATGCCAACACCACCAGCACCACTTGTACCGAGTGCCACGGACGCGGTTCGGTACAGGTGAACCAGCGGACACCCTTCGGCGTGATGTCCACCACAAGAGTGTGCTCCCGCTGCGGCGGTAAGGGCAAGATCGTCACCAATCCGTGCAGCAAGTGCCGGGGCAGCGGACGCTATCGCACCACCAATGACATTGAGCTGAAAGTGCCGGCAGGCATCGACAATGGTCAGGTGCTCCGCGTCAGCGGTCAGGGCGATGCCGGACTGAACGGCGGCCCGAACGGTGACCTGAATGTCTCTGTCAATGTACGTCCCCACGAGCTGTTCACCCGAAACGGCGTGGATATCTACTGTGAGATCCCTATCACCTATGCACAGGCAGTGCTGGGCGATAAGGTGACTGTCCCCACCATCAAGGGCAAGGTGGAGTATGACATCCCGGAGGGCACACAGAGCGGCACGAAGTTCCGGCTGCGGGGCGAGGGCGTCAAGTATCTGGGCAGAGAGTCCTATGGCGACCAGTATGTCACTGTCGTGGTAGAAGTGCCGCGAAAGCTGACCCGTCAGCAGAAGGAACTGCTCCAGAAGTTCGATGACAGCCTGGAAGAGAAAAACCAGGCAAAGCGCCAGAGCTTCTTTGAAAAGCTGAAACGGCGGTTTGAACAGCAGTAATCGAATCCATAGAAAGATCTCACCGGAGCGAATGTGTTTGGGTGAGATTTTTTATATGAAATTGTGCTTGACATATCTCTAAAAATGTGCTAGAATAATTATGTAAGAGATTGTCGAAAACTGTCGAATTATGTCGTAAAATTCTTGCATGTAATCGTTTACAAAATGTTGACATACGGGGCGGAAATGTGTATAATAAATATAGAGATTAAGGAGCTCTTTGATTGATGTCAGTATTTTACATAAACAATACATTGAAAGGAAAACGATATGAAATTTAATAAAATTCTTGCAGCACTTGCATCTATGACAGTTATTGCTTCTTGTGCTAGTGCATTGCCTACTAGTGCAGTTGACATGTCCTATGGTGTTGGGAAAAATTCTAAATTTACCTATACAGTTACAACTGAGAGAGTATCAGCAACTGAAATGAAGCTGATTCTTCGGGTTACGAATAATCCGGGTGTGACTGCATTGAGCTTGGCAATCGTAAATGATGCAGATTGTGATATGGTTGACTATGAAGGTCGAATGATTACAGACTATAGTTCTACAAAGCATCGTACATATTCTGTATATGCTGCTGCTTTTGCAGATACAAGCAATTTTACAATGGAGTATACCTATAAATTAAACAATACACAAAAGGACTATGACTTTAAAGTTGGCGTAACACTTTATGAGAGTCCGAATGAACCGAATGCATCTTTTAGCAAAAAGGTTTTAACGAATGCTGATGTGCCGAACGATGCAGTGGTAGAAGTTTCTCCATCTGTATTGGTACGACTTGGCGATATGGATAACAATGGAGAAATAAATTCTCAGGATTGGAGTCAAATGCAATCTTTGATTGCCTATGCTCCGACAAGCAGTGGATTGAGCACTACATATGTAGATGAGCAGCTGAAGAATAAAAATAGCACACTGAGCAAGAGATTTCCTAACTTAAAGTGTGCTGCTGTGGCAGATATTGATCATAATGCAATGATTCAAAAGTCAGATTCTGATGCACTGGGAACATATCTTGCAGAATACGGTGCAGGAGTTGAACTGACAAATAGTGAGATCAATACACTGTTCCCTGTAACAGTTGTATATGATAATTAAATTTTTTAAGGGAGGAATTTTTTATGAAAAACAGAAAGATGGTATCGATTTTGCTCGCAGGTACAATGGCGCTTACTGCAATGCCTATGGCTGTACTGAGCGCAAGCGCTGCGGAGGGAACTGATGTGAAGGGCGACGTGGATATGGACGGTTATGTGACTGCCCATGATGCTGCTGTGATTTCCTACGGACTCAGCAATGGCAGCACACTGCCGGAAAATGCGGATGTGAACGGCGACGGCGTCGTAGATGCCGCAGATGCACAGTGGATCCATGAGAACCAGACCATTGCTTTCGGCGGAAATGCAGCCAGATTCACAGAGACAGGCAGTGTGACCGCAGTAGACGCTGCTGCACAACTGTATGTCAGCGCAATGGAGGGTGCCGGCGGTCTGACGATTGTTGACGGCGGTTCCTGGTCGGACAACGAGGCTTATTCCCACCTGAACGACAGCATTACGGAGACGAAAACGATCAGCCGCCTGGATTACAATCTGCTGGATGTCAATGGTGACGGCGTGGTAGACAGCCACGATGCAGTAGATACGCTGCATATTTCTGCGGCACTGGGTGCGGGGTGCTTTACTATGGATGAGTATTACACGGCAACTCAGGCGTACAATCTGAGCGCAACAGAGAGTGTTGCACTGATCCGCAGCAAGTCTGATGCATCCTGGTCGAAGGATCCGAACTATAATCTGTATGACTAAATGATTCTCCAAGGCGCGTGCTCGTGTGCCTTGTGACGGATCTGAAAAAAGAAAGCCCTGTCGATTGCTGTCGGCAGGGCTTTTTCTAATGATAACTTGCAGAAGCGGCAGATTAGCGGCTGCTGTCGTCTTTTCGGGAGTCGTCATCGTCTCCCAGAAGATCGCCTGCGGCGTCTCCTGCATCCTTGACGGCGTCGCCTGCCGCATCACCGGCATCCCGCACGGCGTCTCCGGCGTCGGTCACAATGTCCCGGACATCGTCTTCCACATCGGTCATAACGTCTCCGGCGGTCTTGCTGTCAGAGCTGTCGTCGCGGCTGTCTGCTGCAGAGCTGCTGACAGAGTCCTCGGCGGAGCTGTCTGTTTTGCTGCCGCAGCCGGTGAACATGCCGCTCACCAGCAGCAGTGCCAGGGGCAGGACAAGATAACGATTGTTTTTCATGAGATACACCTCGTTTTGATAAGTCATAGAAAGCGGATACTTTCTATGGCATAGTGTTTCCCACATTTTCCGGAATATGCATTTTCCACATTTCCACGGCAGAAAACTAGGCGGAATTGCGCGGATTTTTGGGAAATGCCCCGGCATTTTTCAAGTATTTCCCCAACTTTTCCACATGGTTTTCCACAATGGGAGGAAAACCGGTAACACTGCGGCAGCACGCCGCGCCGGCATGGTGCAAAACCGAATGTCGGATTCTGCCGCAGTGTGTAATGATTGTAACCATTTCAGAAGAATCACCGGAAAAACCGGGGATTTTGTTTTCCACAAGTTGTGGAAAACGCTGTGGAAAACCCGGGAGAAGTGTGGAATATCCTGGCGTTAGTCCTTTTGAAAAATCAGAATTTTTTCTGCCATGTGCTTCACCATGGGCAGCCATGAGATCAGACCGTAAACCGGGTACAGCTTTGCCATGCCGCGCAGGATGTTGTCGTCCTTTACGCCGTGGAATCCCGGGGCAAGCGCCTGCATTTCGGAGAATCGGTTTACGCCCCATGTAAAGACTGCCCCGGTGCCCTGCACAGATTTTTCGATGGATTGCTTTCGCACCCAAAACGGCGAGGTAGTCTCCATCATCACATAGGCGTTGTCGAAATTGTCGTGGATGATCCGGAGCATCTGCGCCACCTCTTCCGGCTGGAGATACATGGACAGCCCTTCAATGAGAAACAGCATCGTGCCGCGCTTGGTGATGTCCTCATGCCATGTGGGATCCAGTACGGATTTTCCTACTGTGGAAATGCGGCCCTGTTCCTGAAAGATCTGGTCGCGGACATGAATGGTTTCCGGCAGATCCAGGTTGTACCAGGTGCAGCGCCCGTTGTCCATACGATAGACTCTGGTGTCCAGTCCGCAGGCGATGTTCACCACTGTGGCGTCGGGGTGCTGCTGCAAGAATGCCTGTACCAGTTCGTCAAATACAATGGTTCTGGCAATTGTGCCGCTGCCCATGGCGACATCTTTGGATGCCTTGGAAAAGTCATAGTCCAGCCGATCGACCAGTTCTACCGCCTTGGCATCATAAAAGGCGTGTTTCGGGGACTTGGAATACTGTGCTCTTGCATAAAAGGTCAGCAGCATGGTTTCTGCCACGCCGTTCAGCTCCGGTTTGATTTTTGAAGTTGTCATGAGGATGCTCCTTTTTCAGTTAGTATAAACTTACTACAGTAGTATAGCACATTTTGGAGAAAAATGCAAGGCGGCGGCTTTGTCTCTGTCACATTTTGCGCCGCTGTGCGTTATCTTTTACAGGACGTCCCAAAAGCAAACAGGAGGTGAAACAGATGCAGCCTGCAAAAGAAAAACTGCACATCTTATACCAGCTCTATGAAAGACCCATGTACCACATTGCCTATGCCATCCTGCACCATACCCAGCAGACAGAGGATGCCGTTTCTGAGGCATTTTGCAAGGTGATCGTCAATCTGGACAAGATCGGCGACCCGGAAAGTCCGCAGACCAAGCAGTATATGATACAGATCATTCGCAATACATCCATCAGCCAATATCGAAAAAATGCCAGAGAAGCCGACCGGCGCACGCCGTGGGATGACAAGTTTCTACAAATCCCGGAAGAGGCATTGCCCAGCCCCATGGAACAGCAGGAGGAACAGGCGATGCAGCAGGCAGCACTGACAGAAATGCTGCATATCCTCAGCGAGACCGATCAGAAGATCGTGCTGCTGCGCTGTCAGGAGCACCTGTCGTTCCGGGAGATCGCGGTGCAGTGCGGCATCCGGGAAGCGGCGGCACGAAAACGCTTTGAACGTGCCAGAAAAGCCATGATGAAGCAGAAAGGAGTGACTTCTTATGAGCAGCTATTTTCCTTATAATGAAGACGAATGGGAAAAAATTGTAGAACAAGCGTTTGCAGCGGACGCGGCCGAACCGCAGTTTTCCAAGGCATACCAGAGAAGAAAACACAGAATGGAGCGAAAAATGATGCGAACCAGATGTTCTGCAAAAAAGAAAGTCGGCACTTTTCTCGCTGTGGCAGCTGCCGGCGTGCTGAGCATTGCAATCGCTGTTCCGGCAGTGGCTTCGTCCGATGCTGTTAAGGGGATCTATGCCTTTTTCAGCAATGAAAAATATTACACAAAAAGTCCCATAGAGAAAAACGATCTGACTTCCTATGCGGAAAAAACAGACGAAATGCAAAAAACGAAAGACGGTACGATTCGCATGGAAAACATCTACTGCGACGGCAGCCACCTGAGTGTAACGCTAAGATTAACGAATTTGCCAGAAGCATTGCAGAACAGCACCGGAATTGAATCGGAGTTTACCGGCACACTGAATGGACAAAAGCTGTCATTTATCGGAAGTACCGGTACATATACTATGAGTACAAAAACCGGTGGGCTGGCAACGCTTTCTGAACAGGCAGAGGGTGCATACTATGACAAGGAAAATACCAGCATTGCCGGATTTGTGAAGTCTGGCGATGCGGAATATAGTATTG
This sequence comes from Ruminococcus bromii, assembly GCA_963590855.1. Taxonomy (GTDB): domain Bacteria; phylum Bacillota; class Clostridia; order Oscillospirales; family Ruminococcaceae; genus Ruminococcus_C. The sequence goes on along the minus strand of CAVAQT010000005.1, from coordinate 86,153 downwards.
TGCTTTCGGCGGAATGCAGTGAGATATTTCAGGGGAACACTACAGCAAGCCTGCCGTTGCAGCTTTCGTTTTCGTTCTTACAGGGAATAGATGCAACTAGTTGGTCATGGTTTGAAACCGGCGTATCCGCCAAGGGTGATACGGCATATAGCTGTGAACCGAGATCTCTGGGTGTTATTCCTGTGGATATTACTCTGACTGCGGAGATACAGGCGGATACCAGCCGAACGGACATCTATCCAGTTACCGAAACAAAAGACGGATATACGCTGGAATCTGTGACTGTTTCTCCGTTTAGCACAGAGATTCGTTTTTCTGAGGATACTGTATTTGATGACTACGATGTGATGTATGTCACGGATCAGAACGGTAACTCTTATGATATGATAGACGCGAATATTGATACAGACATTTCCTTTCAGAATTCTGTATGGGAAGCAGCATTGACTGATGCTACGGAACTGACCATTCGTATTGTTCCGGAAGGAAAAAACAACTTGGACGCAGCAGGTACAGTTTTTACTGTTCCCATTGACAAAGGTTATCGGACACAAACGATCAATGACTTTGATCTGGCAGAGAACTATACGCAGTATATCCCGCCAATGCCTGATGAAGAATCTGCTTCCCAGTGATTTCTACCGCACAGAGTTTACTTTCATCTCTTGAAAAACAATCTGTGTACGTCAGATATAAAACAGACTTTGACATTTCCCATGGCAGATGCTTTTTCCGTCTGTCAGTTCATCCCTTTTGAAAAAAGCCGCAGGTTTTTTCTCCGCCTGCGGCTTTTTCATGATTCCGAAACAAACTTTCCAGATGGGCTTTTCAAAACGCTTGCCAATTTCTTGAAAGTGTGGTATAATAAACAACAGTGAAAGAAAGGCGGTGGAAATCGTGACAAAACGGGAAGAATTTATTGCCGTTTATCAGGAAAACATCAAGCGCCGCGGTGCAGACCGGCTGTTGGAGTGGCTGGACTCAGATGCCAGTGACTTCTTTACCGCGCCGTCCAGCACCCGTTTCCACGGGGCATATGAGGGCGGTCTGGTGGAGCATAGCCTGAATGTGTACGAGTGTCTCAAGGACTATCTCTCCCGTCCCCGTACCAGGGATCTCTACGGCATGGACTACACCCCGGAGACCATTGCGGTGACAGCACTGCTCCATGATATCTGCAAGGTGGGCTTCTATGCGGTGGACTATCGCAATGCCAAAAATGACCAGGGCGTGTGGGAAAAGGTGCCGTATTATACGGTGCGTGACACGCTGCCCTATGGCCACGGGGAAAAATCGGTGTATATGATCCAGAGCTTTATGCGGCTCACCCGGGACGAGGCGTTTGCCATCCGCTATCATATGGGCTTTTCCGGAAACGAGGACAAGAACAGCGTAGGCAGAGCATTGGAAATGTTCCCTCTGGCGCTGGCAGTCAATGTGGCGGATATGGAGGCAACGTATTATCTGGAAGGGTCTGTGAAGTAAAGGCATTTTGTTGAAATCCAACAGGGGATTCGCCCTGTTTGTGATATATAATAGGAGTAGGAGGAAAGAAACATGAAATGGTATGAAAATGCGGTGATGTATCACATCTACCCCCTGGGCTTCTGCGGTGCGCCGAAGCACAATGAAGGCGGCGAGCCGGTGAACCGCCTGGAAAAGGTGCTGGACTGGATTCCGCATCTCAAGGAACTGGGCGTGGATGCTGTTTACTTCGGCCCGGTGTTTGAGTCTGTGGAGCACGGCTATGACACCACCGACTATCGCGTGATCGACCGCCGGCTGGGCACTAACGAGATGTTTGCCCACATCTGCGACGAACTGCACAAGAACGGCATCCGGGTCATCCTGGACGGCGTGTTCAACCATGTGGGACGCAACTTCTGGGCATTCAAGGATGTTCAGGAAAAGGGACAGGCATCGGAGTATTGCGATTGGTTTGCCGGTCTGAACTTCGGCGGTCAGAGCCCCTGCGGCGACAACTTCTGGTACGAGGGCTGGAACGGCTATTACAACCTGGTCAAGCTGAATCTGCGCAACTGGCATGTCTGCGACTATCTCATTGACGCTGTGAAGCTGTGGATGGATGAGTTCCACATTGATGGCATCCGTTTCGACGCTGCGGACTGCGTAGACTTCGATTTCTTCCGCCGCATCCACAATTTCTGCAAGGAACGCAACCCGGAATTCTGGCTCATGGGTGAGATCATCCACGGCGACTATAAGCGCTGGGCAAACCCGGAGATGCTGGACAGCGTCACCAACTATGAGTGCTATAAGGGTATCTATTCCTCGCACAACGACAAGAACTATTTCGAGATCAACTACAGCATCAACCGACAGTTCGGAAACGGCGGCATCTATCAGGGCATTGCCCTGTACAACTTCGTGGACAACCACGATGTGAACCGTCTCGCAAGCACTCTGTCTGACCAGCGCTATCTGCCTTTGTGCTATACGCTGATGTACTGCATGCCGGGCATCCCGTCTATTTACTACGGCAGTGAATACGGTGTTATGGGCAGACATGAGAACAACTCGGATGACGGTCTGCGCCCCTGCCTGGATCTGGACGATCTGAACCGCAGCGGCAACCTGGATCTGTACCGCCACCTGGTAAAGCTGGGCAGAATCTACCACGCATATCCGGCACTGCGCACGGGTTCTTATTACACCGTAGAGGTGCGCAACCGCCAGCTGCTGTTCGCCAAGGAGCAGGACGGCAGAACAGTCTATGTTGCGCTGAACCTGGAGGACTGCCCTAGCGAGTTCCGTTTCGGCACCCATGTGCCGTCTCTGGTAGATGTTATCAGCGGTCAGCCGGTACAGGTGGAAAACGGCGGCGCATGGATCCGTGTTGCGCCGTTCTCAGCCATGATCCTGGTAGAGGATGATATCGTCAACAACACCGAACCGGAAACAGAAGCAGTTGCCGTTCCGGAGCCGACCGCTCTGGAAGCTGGTGCGAAGTACCGGGATGTCCTGGATGGCACGGTCTGCGAGCTGCTCCAGACTTCTGCGCGTCACGCGGAGACCCAGGAAGAACTGGTGGTTTACCGCAAGGAGCAGGACGGCAGCGTCTGGGCAATGCCGAAGTCGATCTTCACCGGCACGGCACATGACAACCAGCCGCGTTTTACAAAGATTTAAGGAATGGTGCTGCAATGGAACACAACACCCTGCAAGGCGTGATCTTTGACCTGGACGGCACACTGCTGGACTCCACGGGAATGTGGCGGCAGGTAGACGGCAGGCTTATGGCACATTACGGCAAAGAAGTGCCGCCGGATTTGTCCGAAAAGGTACAGCGCATGTCCATCGAGGAATTTTCCTGCTTTTTTGTAGAAGAATTCGACCTTCCGGTGACACCGGAACAGATCGCCCGACAGGTGGCGGACATGGTGGCAGAAGAATATCAGGAAAAGCTGCAACTTAAGCCCCATGTCCTGGAGCTGTTGGACTGGCTGGACGATCACGGCATCGGCTATGGCGTTGCCACGGCGACCTACGGCGAACTGGCTGAGGCGGCGCTGCGGCGGCTGCGTGTGTGGGAACGTCTGCAATTTCTGTTGACAGAGCAGGATGCCGGCGCACCGAAAACCCAGCCGAAGATCTTTCAGCTGGGTGCGCAGAAACTGTACCTGGGCAGGCGGCAGATCGCTGTGGCAGAGGATTCGCTTCACGCACTGGAGAGTGCAAAGGCAGGCGGCTTCTTTACCGTTGGCGTGGCAGATGCCGAAAACGCCGCTGTCTGGAAGGAGATCTGCGCCACTGCCACTGTGCATGTACACGACATTCTGGAAATGAAACAGTTTTTCTAAGGCAACACCGCACAAAGCTTGTGCGTAAGATGCGTAGCCGGATTTTTCGGCAGACTGCATAGAAATTCCGCAGGCATACTGTCGTATGGCAAGGAGTTTCTGGGCAGTATGACGGAAAATCAGCAGGCAGATTGCGTGCAAAGCCGCCAGGCGGGCTTTGTGCGGTGTTGCCCTAAAGGAAAAGATTTTTAGGCGGCACTGTACAGAGCTTGTGCGGTACTGACCTTCCGATCAGACCGCATGGAGATGCTTGCTTCGCGATTGCATTTCCCATGCGGTCTTTTTTGGCGCATTTCTGCATATGTTGGTGACAGCATAGAAAGGAATGGATGCCATGAGATCGAATATACCGGAATCAGAAGCCCCGGTCGCTGCACTTGCCGGAATGCCCAATGTGGGAAAATCCACAGTATTCAACGCCCTGACCGGCATGCATCAGCACACGGGAAACTGGGCAGGAAAAACCGTTGCCAGCGCCGTAGGTACGGCAGTCTGCGGCGGCGAAAAAATAACACTGGCAGATCTGCCGGGAACCTGGTCGCTTCGGGCGAGAAGCGCCGAAGAAGCCGTGGCACGGGATTTTCTCTGCTTTCAGCATCCGGATGCCGCCGTGGTGGTCTGCGATGCCTCCAGCCTGGAACGCGGTCTGCTGCTGACGTTTCAGGTCATGGAGCTTGTGCCGCGCACCATGCTGTGCGTCAATCTGTTGGACGAAGCAGAAAAGCGCGGTATCACGGTGTCCCTTTCCGCTCTGGAGGAGCGTTTGGGAATCCCGGTGGTGGGGACTTCTGCCCGAAGCGGCAGGGGACTGGCGGAACTGAAAACCCGGCTGCATGCGCTGCTGCATCAGCCTGCGCCCGAGCCGAAGCCTTATCCCATCCCGGCGCTTCTGGCGGAACTTTTGGCACAGGTACAGTCTGCACTGCCGGATGCGCTCCCGGAAGGTCTCCCGGCGGCATGGGCAGCGGCGCGCCTGTTAGAGCCAGAACCGGAACTGCACGAAAAGCTTGCTGCCTGCGCCGGGATCGATGTTGAAACAGAACCGCTTGCGGAGACGCTTCGCCTGGCGCATACGGTGCTTTCTCCGGAACAGTGCGCCGATATGCGCATTTCCGCTATGGTGATGCACAGCGAGGCGCTGGCGGAAGCGGTCATGACCCGGCCGGAGCAGGCAGACCAGAGAGACCGCCGGATCGACCGCATTCTTGCCGGAAGAGCCGGCATTCCGGTGATGCTCCTGCTTCTGGGCTTGGTGCTCTGGCTCACCATTGTAGGCGCAAACTATCCCTCTGCCTGGCTGACTGCCGGATTTGCCGGACTGGGGGAGATGCTGTCACAGCTTCTGGGATATCTCCACACCCCCGGATGGCTGCACAGTCTGCTGCTGGACGGGATCTATCGGGTGCTGACCTGGGTGATCGCCGTTATGCTGCCGCCGATGGCGATCTTTTTCCCCTTGTTCACACTGTTGGAGGACTTCGGCTATCTGCCGCGGGTGGCGTTTCATCTGGATCACGCATTTCAGCGCGCCTGCGCCTGCGGCAAGCAAAGCCTGACCATGTGCATGGGATTCGGCTGCAACGCTGCCGGCGTAACGGGATGCCGCATTATCGACTCTCCGCGGGAACGGCTCATCGCCATTCTTACCAATAACTTTGTTCCCTGCAACGGCAGATTTCCCACCATGATTACCTGCATTTCGCTGTTCTTTGCTGTGGGGAGCGAGCTCTGCCGCACTGTCACAGCGGCACTTTTGCTTTTGGCGCTGATCCTGCTGGGCATTTTCGTGACCTTCGGAGTGTCCCGGCTGCTGTCTCATACCGTTCTGAAAGGCGTTCCCTCATCTTTTACACTGGAGCTGCCGCCGTATCGCCGGCCCCAGATCGGAAAGGTTTTGCTGCGGTCGCTGCTGGATCGGACGGTATTTGTCCTGGGTCGTGCCTGCCTGGTGGCTGCGCCGGCAGGTGCAGTGTTGTGGGGCTTTACCCATTGCAGCATCGGCGGTGCGAGCCTGTTTGCCCACTGTGCCGCATGGCTGGATGTCCCCGGGCATTTCCTCGGTCTGGACGGCGTGATCCTGCTTGGATTTTTACTGGGCTTTCCGGCGAATGAGATCGTGCTGCCTATTGTACTCATGGGCTACACTGCCGGAACAGCGCTGACAGAGACCGAAAACCTCAGCCAGGTACATCAGATCTTGCAGAACAACGGCTGGACGCCGGTGACGGCGCTGTGCATGCTGCTGTTTTTGCTGTTTCATTTTCCATGTTCTACCACATGCCTTACCATTCGCAAGGAGACCGGCAGCTGGAAGTGGACGCTTGCGGCGTGGTGCATTCCTACAGCAGTGGGCATTTTGCTTTGCAGTGCTGTGCACTGGACGGCAAAACTAATGCTGTGGCTGTTATGAAAAGCTGTGTATATCTTTCCCCGTTTCGGGCATTCTATGACCAGACGGCAAAAACCAATGCCGCCGGCTGCGGCTTTTCTCTCCGCACACAGAGAGCCGCCGGAAAAAGCCTGTGTGCGGAGAAACGGAGACGATCATGTCGAAGCAGAATCAGAGCCAGAACCGTCAGCAGCAGCAGGCACAGAACCGCCGGAATCAGCAGGCGCAGCAGAAGCAGAACCAGTCTGCACAGAATTGTCAGAACCAGCAGGGGGATGACGACGATGACTGCGGCTGTGGCTGCGGCAGATAACGAATAAGTCCGATCAAAAAAACAGGGCAGCGTTTCCATTCCGGAAAAGCTGTCCTGTTTTTGCTTGTGTTGTGTTTACGGGCTATGGCAAGATCTCATCCCAGTCCTTGGAGATGCCTGCGCCGTCAAAGGCGCAGTATTGCAGCAGATAAGCACAGTCTGCCGCGCTGAGTACGCCGTTTCCGTCAATATCCGCCGCTGCCGCCTGCGCCATTTGCAGACTGGTGGAAAGTCCTGCGCCGTCCCGCGCCTGGGCGGTCATGGCACAGGAGACATCCGCGGCAGTGATCGCGCCGTCCTGGTTGACATCTCCCAGGAGAAATGCCGGGTCGGCTGTCTGCTTGTCGTAGATGTGCTCGCTGTAGCGGAAGATCCCTGCCCGTTCCAGTCCGGCGAGCAGATTCCCGGCGGCATTGTCCACCTCTGCCTGTGAAGCGCTTTCGTCCAGGTGGATCGCCTCCTGATATGCCGCTTGATACAGGGCATTTTCACCGCTGGTGGGTGCGCCGTATGCCAGCGCATTGTCCAACATGGTGCGGTCGGCAGTGGTGTCGTCGGGCTGCACAATGGCTTTGATGGCGGCATTCCCCAATTCAGCATAGGGATACTTGCCGCTGTTGTTTTGCCACTGCTGCACCTCTGTCATGTCCATCCAGTCCTCGCCGTCGCTGATGTAGGTCTGTCCCGGCAGAATGGTGCAGTGCCGCTCCAGTGTGTCGCTTGCGTTGGACTCAAAGGAGAGGTACAGCGGTTCCTCACTGTTTCGGGTGCGCCGCAATTCTAAGACTACGGCGAAACGGTCGCCCTTTTTCAGGGAGACTGCCTTGTCTGCCAGAGAAATGTTCTTGTAGCCGCTGAACTGCGCAGTTCCCTGCTTGGAGCACAGCCTTTTCCCGTCTGTGGGGTCGTTGCTGCCTTCCGCCATGCGGTATACCGAGACGGTGTACCAACAGGTCTGGGGATTGGAGGATGCGGCGGCAAACATCACTTCGGACAGTGTGCCGTCTGCGTCTGCGGTAAAGACGTTGGCGGCTGCCGGAAAGTTGACATTTGCATAAGAAACGCCGCCGTCATACTGATAGTATGCATCATGACTGATCGCTTCTTCCATCTGGAACCGCGCCAGTTCGCAGAGTGAGGACTCTTCATAGGAGAGCCAGAAATAGCCGTTGTCGCCGGAATCTCTGCCCCAGCTGTTCTGCACCAGCCATGCGCCGTCCGCATCCGGCTGCATGCCCGGCTTAAAGTTTTCACGGGAATAGCTGTCGTCCCATCCCACGATCAGGATGGCGTGGTCTGCCCGTTCCAGGTCGTATTGGTTCTGGTAATAGGCGGTAGAACTGCCGTTATCATAGAACGTACCCTTGGAATAAAACGAAGCCGCCACTGCGCCGCTTTCCATCAGCCATTGCTTCACTGTGCTGACGGTATTTTCTCCGGGTCTCAGGATAATATCCGAGCTTTTCATGCGGTAATAGGAATTGTACCGCTGATATTCCGAATAGCCCTTGTCCCAGTCGCTCAGGGCGGCGTATTGTTCCAGCTGTATGCCAACGCCTGATGCCAGAGCGAAACTGGCGATGGTCGGATTGCCGCCGCTCAGTCCCTTCTTTTCCAGGGAAATATAATCTCCGCTGGTGGGATCTCCGGGAAGCAGGTGATTGGTGAACGGGTACCAGCCCAGTGCCGCTTCTGAAAAATTCAGTTCGCCGTTTGCATCCAGCCAGGACGACGGGATCTCCAGATCCTGCATCAGGATGTTGGATTCGCAGGCGCCCAGCGAAGAATATGCCCAGCAAAGTCCGGTGCTGCCCTGATCCTTGACGGAGGTGACATAGCTTTTGCCGTCCACATCCAACAGGCTGTAGGATTCCGGCAGCGAAGCCGCACCCTGAATGCGTATGGTATCTCCGCTGCCGTCTGTTTCTGCCTGTGCCGCCGTGTCTGCGGCTGGTGCCAGAATGCCGTCATTTTGTACCCAATGTGTTTCCCGGACATCTGGAAGTACCGGTGCTGCCGCCGCCGGGAGCGTCTCCCAGGGCAGAAAGCACACGGCACACAGCAGCGCTACCCCTTTGCGCCACTGGTGTGTACAATCTCTTTTCATAGATTCCTCCTGCCATTTCTGGCAATGTGTATGAAATTTCATCTGTTGTTCACTTGATTATATCACATTTAAACGAGAAAGTCAATTGTGTTTTTGTACACTCGCGTCCGCACCGCAAATATCCGGGGAAAAACCGCTTACTTTTGCACAGCGTCATACAGTTCGCTTTTCCGATAGCCTGTCTCGGCGGCGACGGTCTTGCATGCCTGAGTCAGCTTCTGTCCGTCTGCAACATACTGCTGCACCAGAGCCGCCGCCTGTTCCAGAGAGATGCGGCTCTCCTGTCTGGGTGCTGCGCCGGCAACCACCAGCACAAATTCGCCCCGGGGCGGGGTGACTTCATAATAAGCCATTGCCTCTGCCAGTGTGGTGAGACGCACCTCCTCGTGGATCTTGGTCAGTTCCCGACAAAGAGAGAGACTGCGCGAGCCGCCGAATACAGCCGCCATGTCCGCCAGCGTCCGGCACAGCTTGTGGGGCGCTTCATAAAAGATCATGGTGCGCGGCTCTTCCCGGAGCTGCTCCAGGTGTGCCGCGCGCTGGTTGCGGTTGACGGAGAGAAATCCCTCAAAGGTAAACCGCGCCGTATGCTGTCCGGAGACTGCCAGGGCGGCAATGGCTGCCGATGGGCCGGGGACGACCTCCATGGAGATGCCCAGACTGTGGCAGAGCTGTACCAGCGGTTCGCCGGGGTCAGAGATGCAGGGCATGCCGGCATCGGTAACAACACCGCAGGACTCGCCAGCGAGGATGCGGTCGGCGATGCTCTGCGCAACGGTCAGACCGCTGTGCTCGTGATAGCTGACGATGGGGGTGTGGATGTCATAGTGCGACAGCAGCTTGCGTGTGACACGGGTGTCCTCCGCCGCCAGAAAGTCCACCTCGCCCAGCATGCGCAGCTGCCGCATGGTGATGTCCTCCAGGTTGCCGATGGGTGTGCCGATAAGATATAGTGTTCCGCTCATAGTGAGATCGCTCCTTTGTTATTTTCCGGATTCTTCCACCAGATTGCTGATCCAGACGCCTTTCTGAATGAGCACATAGCCCACAGCCACCTTCAGGATATCTGCCGCCTGGACAAGCGCATACACGCCCAGGATCGGGAGACTGGTGAAGTGGCACAGAAGCAGCGCCGTCGGCAGGGGAATGCACCAGGTGAAAACGCTGTCAAAGAGAAAGGTAATCATGGTTTTTCCGCCGGAACGCAGGGTGAAATACAGCGCATTCAGGAATCCCTGGATGGGGAAAAAGGCGGCGGTGATGATAATGAACCACTGTCCATAATGCCGCACCTCTGCGGTGGTGTCATAGACCTTGGGGAATACTCCGGAAATGGAAATGAGAATGGCAGAAAGGATCAGACAAACTGCGCCGGTGAACCACATAAGGCTGAAGGCATCCTTTTTTGCCCGTGCATATTCCGATGCGCCCAGCGTCTGTCCAATGAGAATGCCCACGGCAGAGCCCAGCGCCACGAATACCACGTTCAGCAGATTGCACAGGGCGTTGGAGATGTTCAGTCCGGCGATGATCTCCAGACCTCGTGTGGAATAGCACTGGGTCAGCGCCGCCAGTCCGGCAGACCAGAGCAGTTCGTTGCAGAAAATGGGCATGCCCTTGCGCAGCACCTTTTTTGCCAGATCTGCCGGGACGCGCAGCGTGCGGTAGATGCCTTTCAGGAAGGTGTGCTTGTTCCGGCACAGGTGTGCCCAGATGACTACAATGGTCATTTCCGTTACGCGCGCCAGTACCGTGGCGATGGCTGCGCCGCGGACACCCAGCTTCGGCATGCCGCAGTTGCCGTAGATCAGCATGTAGTTCAGCACCACGTCCACTGCCACTGAGGCAATGCCGCCGACCATGGGCTTGACGCTGCTGCCGGTCTCCCGGAGACTGGTGGCATAGACCTGGGTCACCACAAAGAACGGCAGCCCGATCAGCATGATGTGCAGATATTGCTTGGCATACTGCATGGTGAGGGACGCATCGACCGTGGCGCTTTCGCCGTGGAGATACAGCCCGATGAGGGCATCGTCTCCCAGCAGGAATACCAATAGTCCGCCGATGAGACAGACGGTGCTGAGCCAGAGCTTGATGCGAAAGGTATTTTGAAAACCGTGAAGATTGCGTTGCCCGTAATATTGTGCACCGTAGATGCCCGGGCCTGCCAGCGCGCCGAAAATGGCGAGGTTGAACACAAAGATCAGCTGACCGGCGATGGAGACCGCGGTCATTGCCTCTGTGCCCTGGCTGCCCACCATGACATTGTCCACCAGTCCCACCATATTGGTGATGCCGTTCTGGATCATCATGGGTACGGCGAGGGTCAGGGCGCGTTTATAGATCAGATTGTTTTTTCTCATGCTGAAAGTCCTCCTGTGATATCAAAAAGTTGTTGTGTTGGTTGCTGGGATATTTGCTATCATTATAACAAGGGCAGCAGTGCGTGTCTAATACAATTTCCATTCGTCCTGATACAATTTCTGTTTTTATATCCGAGTTGTCACACCGTTTCCATCGCCGACAACGCGCTGGGGCAGTACATTCAAAAAAGGCTTTCCGCCGCTTCTGCCTTCCAGCAGGAACAGCCACGGCTGCGCATCGGCAGCCTTTGCCACAAACTGTAACCGCTTGGGTTCAATGCCGCTTTGCCGCATGGCATCCATGCAGTCCGCCAGCCGTTCCGGGCGGTTGCAGATGCAGAGCCGTCCGCCGAACCGCAAAAGGCGCTTTGCCGAACGGCAAATGTCATAGATGCTGCACAGCACCTCGTGCCGTGCGATTTTTTGCGCGGTCAACTGGCTTTCGATGCCTGCCTGATATGCCTTATAGGGCGGATTGCAGGTCACCAGATCCAACTGCCCCAGCGGTGCGCCGTCCCAGAGTGTTTTCAGGTCAGTGCAGATCGGATACAGCACCGAGCGGATGTTCTCGCTTTCGGCGATCCCCAGGCACATTTGTCGGATGGCTTCCTTTTGGATGTCCACAGCGTAGATCTCCCGGGGCGGAGCGGTGCGCTGCATCAGCATGGGGATAATGCCGCAGCCTGTGCCGAAGTCGCAGACCCGGTCTTTTTGCCGATAGCCGGAAAATTCAGTCAGCAGCACCGCGTCCGTGCCGAACCGGTGGAGCTGGCTGGTGCAGACCGTCAAACCGTCTGCAATGGTTTCGTAGGATAGATCAGGCATATTGCGCCTCCTGTTTTGATTTTCGTTATTGCGGTGTGGAAACATCCGCGGCGGATACCGTCTCCGCCCTCCGGATCACCACCGCCTGCTGATACACCAACTGGTACCGATCCTCGAACTTGTCCATGTCATATTCGATCTTTCCCTCTAACGGGTCGCAGACGGTAACGGTGTTGGCGTCCAGATCATAGCCGCAGAGCAGGACACAATGCTCGTTGATGAGGAACACGGCATCCTCTCCGCTGGGCGTTGTCCAATAATGCCGCTCTTCCACTCGGCTGGTGAGATTGATGGTCACCCAGGTGATGACGGGTGTGCCGCCGGCCACCTCGTTCAACAGTGTTTTCAGAGAACACCCGGTGAGATCCTGCACCAGTTCCGTGCCGCCCTGTGCGGCGATATAGTTCTCCGCAGTCTCTGCAATCACCGGCGCATAACAGCCCCAGGCGTTGGCATCATGGGGCGAACCCACAAACGCTTCTCCAAAGGTGGTGAGATACGGGTCGGACTGGATGAGATACTTGTCTGCCAGCGTTACCTTGTCCACCGGATAGCCCAGATAGTTCAGTGCAGTTGTCAGCGCCGTGACCTCACACCCGGTGGGCAGCTCCGGATTTTGCAGCACCGGCTGCGCGTCCAGCTGGGCACGGCGCACCGGAAGCACTGCCGGTTCAGTGGGTGTCGTCAGTGCCGTTGTCACTGCGGTAGTCTCCGGCGCTGTAGCTTCAATGACGATCTCGGCTGTGTCCTCCGTGCTCGCTGTGCTGACGGAAATCGACTGAACTGTTTCCGCCGCGTCGTCGCTTTTGCTGTCCGCCTGGAAAAAAACCAGATATATCACGGCAGCAGCAATTGCCAGGACGATCAGCAGCGCCATGCGCCGCCGCCGTCCCAGCTGTTTCTTTGATACTCTTCCCATATAACATATACTTCTTCCCGCTGCACGGCTGTTCCGTGCAGATAATTCGTGCATCCTCGTGATGCAGCTCTTTTAGAACCTGTTCCGTATTGGAACTGGTTTTATTTTTCGGCTTCCGCGTGATGCGATGTTCCGGCAAAGGTGATCTTTCGCCGGAAGTCAGACTCGCCCTTGCCGATGACCGGGCGCGCCAGCTGATAGATGTCTGTCGCCTGAGATTCCAGTGCGGCGCAGCGCCCTGCCTCTGGACTGGTGTGCGCCAGCTCTGCCAGGGAGTGGGAGAACGGCAGCTGCCGCTTGTCCTTGGAATCCCGGAGGATCTCCCGGCCCACATCGTTGAACGCCAGTATTCTGCCGTATGCCGGATACTGCTGGATGTCTGAGGTGTGGATGTCCAGCAGGATGTGCAGCAGAATGCGCCGCAGCCGCGCCATAGGATAGCGCTTGGTGCGGATGGATTGCAGCAGTTCTTCCAGAGAAGCCGAGCGCTTCGCCTTGTACAGCCGGTGCTCCAGTCCCTGTCCGATCTCGGCAATGTCCCGCAGCTCGTCCGGGTCGGTGGTGCGCAGCTTATACAGGATCAGCCGCTCCAGATATGCCATAGAAGCGGTGTGGCCTGCCTGCTGGGCATCCCGGAGAGCATGCCAGGCATAAGACGGCATCATCCGCCGGCAGTCGCCGCCCTCAGAGAAATACTGCCGGATATAGGTGGCGCTTGCTGTGCCGTCCTGTGCCGGCTGATTGCTGTTGTGCCCTGCGCCTCTGCGCTGGATGGTCATGGGCTGCAGCGGACTGTGCAGCTCTTCCATGGCGTTGAGATAGGCGATGGCAAGGGTGTTGTTGGGGTGGCGCAGCACGGCGGCTGTCTCGTCTCCATAGAGCTGTCCCACCATTTGCGACAAGACTTCCGGATAGGAATAGCCCGACCGGAGAAAGTCGTCCATGACGTCGGCGTAGTCGGACTTGCACACCCGGCACGCCTGCGCCGCCTGGGACAATAGGCGGATGTCGCCGCACTCGCTGCCGAAGGAGATCTCCCGGACATTGCCCAATGCGGTCAGAAGCGCCACGCCGCCCATGGCAAAGTTTTCTGCCGGCGCCAGAGCATAGGGGACAGGCAGCTCAATGACCAGATCTGCGCCGCCCTCAATGGCGAGCCGGGCGCGGGTGAACTTGTCCAGCAGCGCCGCGTCGCCGCGCTGTACAAAATTGCCGCTCATGACGGCGACGATCCCTTCTGCACCGGCGCGGCGCACCTGTTCCAGATGGTACAGATGCCCATTGTGCAGAGGATTGTATTCACAGATAATACCGCTGATTTTCATGTATGATCCTCCCAAAAAGCTGTGAAAAATGAGAAAAATGGTTCGTTTGGCGTGGAATTTGCGGAAACCACTTGCAATTTCTGCAAAAAAGCATATAATATATTATATGGGACACGCCAATGGTGTCCGCAAAAAAGAAAAAGGAGAAATTTTCCTATGATTATTCTTGTTGTCAATGCAGGAAGCTCTTCTCTGAAGTACCAGCTCATCAATATGGACGATGAGTCTGTGATCGCCAAGGGCAACTGCGACCGTATCGGCATCGACGGTCACCTGAGCCACAAGACCGCTTCCGGCGTCAAGGTGGAAAAGGACTGCGCATTCCCGACCCATGCAGAAGCATTTTCCTGCCTGGTAGAAGCGCTGACCACCGGCGAGGGCGCTGTGATCTCCAGCATGGATGAGATCTCTGCTGTGGGCCACCGTGTCGTACAGGGCGCAGAGGTATTCACCAAGACCACACTGGTCACCGATGAGATCATCGAAAAGATCGACGAGCTGCGCGAGCTGGCTCCGGTACATAACCACGGCCACGCACTGGCACTGTGGGCATGCCGCAAGATCCTGCCGAATGTACCGCAGGTCGTTGTATTTGATACCGCATTCCACCAGACCATTCCCCAGAAGGCATTTATGTACGGCTTCCCGTATGAGGACTATGAACAGTTCCATGTCCGCAAGTACGGCTTCCACGGCACATCCCACCGTTTTGTTACCGCAAAGCTGGCTGAGATTATGGGCAAGGATCTGAAGGATCTGAAGGTCGTTTCCTGTCACCTGGGCAACGGTTCTTCCATCACTGCCGTACAGGACGGCAAGTCGGTAGATACCACCATGGGCTTTACACCGCTGGACGGCGTCCTGATGGGCACACGCTGCGGCGCAGTTGACCCGTCCGCAGTTACTTATGTAGCCGGCAAGCACGGCTTCGGCGTTTCTGAGATGGACACCTATATGAACAAGAAGTCCGGTATGCTGGGTATCTCCGGAAAGTCCTCTGACTTCCGCGATATTACCGCAGCTGCTGAGGCAGGCGACAAGCGCGCGACCCTGGCAAAGGATATGCTGGTATACGATATCAAGAAGGATATCGGTGCATATGCCGCAGCCATGAACGGTCTGGACGCTGTGATCTTTACCGGCGGCATCGGCGAAAATGCACCGAACTGCCGTGAAGAGGTCTGCGAGAACATGGAATACCTGGGCATCAAGATCGACAAGGCTGCCAACGATTTCAAGGGCGAGCTGAAAAAGATCTCCACACCGGATTCCAAGGTAGAGGTCTGGGTCATCCCGACCAACGAAGAGCTGCTGATCGCCCGTGACACACTGGCTATGATCCAGAAGTAAGCGTCCGCGCGAATCGTCTTTGCAAATCCATCCAAAGCGAAGTCTGTCAAAAGGACTTCGCTTTTGTTGTATCAGAAAGGAGAACTTCCTATGGTTACGCTTTCCGATTCCGAAAAAGCCCTGCTGCACCAGGCGCTTGCCGCCCGGAAAAACGCCTATGCGCCCTATTCCGGTTTTCAGGTCGGGGCAGTCCTCACCGCCGCCGACGGCAGCACATTCTGCGGCTGCAACATCGAAAATGCTTCTTATTCCATGACCATCTGTGCCGAGCGCAGTGCCGTTTGTGCGGCAGTTTCCGCCGGCGCGCGACAGTTCCGCAGCATCGCCATTGTGGGCGGCGCGGATGCGGAGACTGCTGAAAATACGCCCTGTCCGCCCTGCGGTGCCTGCTTGCAGGTATTGGCGGAGTTCTGTCCGCCGGACTTTCCGGTGATCCTGGCAGACGGGGCGCATCCGCTCAGAGACTTCCTGCCCCGGCAGTTCCGGCTGTGATCTCTTATTCCGATTCTTTCTTGTCTGCCGGGCGGTAAGAAGAACCGTCCGGGCGGATGACAACGGTATTGTTCAGCTGTCCCTTGAGGTTGCCGATGACAGACTGCCGATACTCCATGCGCAGGGCGTTCTGCTCTTCCTTTTCCGCCGGCGTAAGACCCTCTGGTGTGCGGGATTTCTTTGCCAGTTCGTTGATGCGCGCTACCTTTTTTTCGTCCATATAGTTTCCCTCCCAACAAGTTCAATACTTTCAATAGTATACCATAGAACGGCAAAAAGTGCAAGGGGTAACCGTGCTTTTTTGCCGTTTTTCGGGGATGACCGGCAGAATATGACGGTTAAGCTGCATGCACCTTTCCCGGATAGAAACAGTCCTGACAGAGAAAAACGTCCGGAACAGCATCGACACTGTTCCGGACGTTTTGGCATTTTCAGAAAATCGCTCGTTACTGACCGCGCTTTTGAGTCTTGTTCAAAAAGCGCTCTGCATCTACGAGAAACCGCTTGTGTGTGCCGGAGCCAATCACGCCGGCGCCGTCCTCGGCGGTGATATGATAGGAGATCTCTCTGCCGTTTACGCCGGTGATCTCTGCGGTTGCCGTAACGGTCAGCCCTTCCGGTGTGGCAGCGTCATGGCTGATGTCCAGCTTGGTGCCGACAGTGGTCTCGCCTTCGCTGAGGAACGGTGCGACCGCGTTGCAGGCAGCCTCTTCCATCAGTGCTGCCATCATGGGTGTTGCAAAGACAGGCAGCGAGCCGCTGCCGACAGAGACTGCCAGATTGGTCTCATCGACCTTGACGCTGGCGGTTCCGGTGCTTCCGATTGTAATGGGTTCCATAGCAATTCTCCTTTAATCTGATGTGGTTTCTGTGATCTCTTCTGTGGGATCCGGCAGGACATCCAATGCGCTGGGGGAAATGATATCGCCCATGATGCGGTCATAGGTCAGGGTGTCCAGTTTCTGATCCGCCTCCTGCATCGGCATGTAGTTGGTGGAGTAGACCGGTTCGGTTTCCATTTCGTTCATCATCGTCTGGGTGAAGCTGTCCCGCGGTGCGTCGATCAGCTCCATGACCAGATAGGGTGCGTAGAAGGTGGAAACTGCCTCTGTGGGGAGCGAACTGGTGTCCAGTCCGTAGTTGTTCCACAGGATATAGCGCTGTTCGTACAGGGTGCTGCAGTTTTCACTGGTGATGTTCAGCTGGCTGTAGATGCCGTCGTCGCCCCGGAGGGACGGGAAGTGGTCACCCACAAACAGCACGATGGTGGGCTCGTCGATCTGAGACAGACGCTCCAGGAATGCCGCCAGACCGTCAGCAGAGTGCTGCAAACGGCTCAGATAATTGACAAACTCGTCGTCGCTGTCGCCGTCGGTATAGGGCTGATGGTTCTGCATGGTGGTGGCGTGTACATACAGCGGCTCGTCAGTGGACGCGATCAGCGACTCGATCTGGTTGTATACCACGTTGTCGTCAATGTACTCGCCGTATGTGCTGACCGGAACAGTAAAGTCGTTCTCGAAGATCATGGTGTCAAAGTTAAACTGTCCGTAGATCCGCTTCCGGCTGTAGAAGCTGCTCTGGAACGGATGTACATAAGCGGTGGAATAGCCCCAGCTCTTGTAGTAAGAGGGGACGGTGGGCTGCTGTCTCTCCAGCAGCATGCGCTGCGGCATGTTGGGGTCGTTCAGAGACTTGACCGGAAGTCCGAACAGCAGTTCAAATTCGGTGCGGACGGTATAGCTGGCATAGGTCGGCACAATAAGTGTGCCCTCTGTGCCCATGGAAGCCGCTTTGTCCAGACCGGCATAATAGGTGTCCAGATCGTTGTATCCCAGCTCAGACAGCTGATCGGAAAATGCCCGGAAGTCTGCGAAGGATTCCGACATGATCTCTACCACATTAGGCTTTACGCCGTTGAAGTCCAGATCCGGAACTTCCTTTGCCAGATACTGCTTTACGGTGTCCTCGCTGTCCTCCTTGTATTCCTCCGGCTCTTCCAGCTGATTGGAGAGGTTTTCTGAACCGGTCTGCATAAAGAACGCCAGGAAGCCGTTGTTGTCGAACTTTTCGTTCAGGATGAAGGTGTTGTCTGCCTCTTTGGTGTCCAGTCCGAACAGGGCGTATACCGGCTGAGAAACGGCAGGAACAGTGACCACCATGACACAGGCGATGAGACACGCCAGACCGGGCGCGAGCCGCTTGCGGAGCTTCAGCCGCATTTTCAGCCTGGGGTTGAACCAGAATGCCAGCAGGATGAACGCGGCGCAGATACTGATATAGAGCACCAGCCGCGGCGTGATCTTGATGTAGGCGAATGAGGTCAGACTCTTGACGCTGCGGAACAGCTTCATGTCTGTCATAATCAGATGGTTGCCGTTGGTATTGTACTTGAACAGCTCCGTGACGCTCAGTGCCATGTACAGGATACTCTCCAGCAGCATGGAAAACCATCCGGAGCGAAACAGGAGCAGCGCCCCGATAAAGATCAGCGCCGCAATGAGGATGTTAAACAGCATGATGGTGGGATGGTTCGTAATGAACAGCACCAGCTTGCTGGGATATTTGTCTTGGTTCAGCTCTGCCATGCAGACGATGAAGATCGGATAGAGGATCATCAGCAGACGGTTTGTCATGGGATAGCGCAGGGTATTGTAAGAGCGCTTCTCATGGAACGAGCAGAACCATGCCCGCAGAGAAGAAAAGCGGGTGTACCATGTCGTATGTTCTTTCATGTCTTTTCGATCACCTTTGCTTCAGAAAAGGAGCAGCTGACAGCTGGCTCCTGTGTGGGATTGTGCCTTAACCATACTATAACATAAATATGCGGTTTCTGCAAGCTTTCTCATCAAAAACTCACCTGATTTTCACGGAATTTGTACATTCCATCGAAAAAGCGAAACGGTGCAGAATGGTTTTGTGCAAGTTGCGGATGGAGATCAGCCGCACCAGAAACCGCCGTTTACCGGAAGATCCTGCCCGGTGATATACGCCGCCCGGTCAGATGCCAGAAACCGCACTGCATCGGCAATATCTTCCGGTTTTCCCAGCCGTCCCAGGGGCGTTTCCTCTGCCAGTTCTGCCAGGGTCTCTTCCGGCAGATGGGATACCATGTCCGTGGCGATAGTGCCGGGAGAGACGGCGTTCACCCGGATGCCGGACGGCCCGACTTCTTTCGCCAGTGCCCGGGTGAACGCCAGCACAGCGCCCTTGGTCACAGAATAGTCCACCTCACAGGATGCTCCGGTCTCGCCCCACATGGAGGAAATATTGATGATGCAGCCCGATTTTCGGGAGAGCATCGACGGCAGAAGCAGCCGGCTCAGCTCCACGACTGCCGTGAGATTTGTCGCATAGAGCTGCCGCACCTGTTCCGGCGGCATGCACTGAAACAGGTTGATATAAGAACAGGCGGCGTTGTTTACCAAAACGTCTATGTGCCCCAGCTGCTCCAGAGCAGCCTTTGCCAGTGCAGGCAGCGTCTCCGGCTGTGCCAGATCTGCCTGGATGGGGACAATGCCGTGCGTCTGCCGCAAGATCTCCATGGCATCAGCACTGCGGCAGTAAACACCTGCCACCGCATAGCCGTCCGCGGCGAGTCCGCAGGCGACCGCTGCGCCGATCCCGCGGGATGCGCCGGTCACCAAAGCTGTTTTTTGCATATGCAGTACCTCCGATCTTCCGGGAAAAATTATAGCACCTGGCATCAGAAATGTCAAGGCGGCATAACAAAAAACGGAATACGGGAACTCCCCCGCATTCCGTTTTCAGTATGATCTCTTCCGATATCCGTGCGTTCGGGCTGGATTAATACATGCCGCCCATGCCGCCTGCTGCCGGAGCTGCTGCTGCCGGCTCTTCCTTCGGAATGTTTGCAACAGCGCTTTCTGTGGTCAGAACCATAGATGCGATGGATGCGGCATTCTGGAGTGCGCTTCTGGTAACCTTGGTCGGGTCAACGATACCGTTTGCCATCATATCGCAATAGGTCTCGTTGTAAGCGTCAAAGCCATAGCCAACCTTGCGGCTGCGGCGGATCTTATCCACGATGATGCTGCCTTCCAGGCCAGCGTTTGCAGCGATCTGACGCAGCGGAGCTTCCAGTGCGCGCAGAACGATCTTTGCACCGGTCTTTTCGTCGCCGTCCAGAGACGGAACCAGCTTTTCTACTGCCGGGATCGCATTGATGAGTGCTGTGCCGCCGCCGGCAACGATGCCCTCTTCGACAGCTGCCTTGGTTGCGGACAGAGCGTCCTCAATGCGCAGCTTCTTTTCCTTCATTTCAACTTCTGTTGCAGCGCCGACCTTGATGACAGCGACACCGCCGGACAGCTTGCCGATGCGCTCCTGCATCTTTTCCTTGTCGAAGTCAGAAGTGGAAGCAGCGATCTGGTTCTTGATCTCTGCGATACGCTCCTGGATTGCTTCAGAAGTGCCTGCGCCGCCGACCAGGATGGTGTTTTCCTTGTCGATGACAGCCTGGCTTACCTTGCCCAGCATCTCAACATTTGCGTCAGCCAGCTCCATGCCCAGATCAGAGGACAGAACAGTACCGCCGGTCAGGATTGCGATATCCTGGAGCATTTCCTTTCTTCTGTCGCCAAAGCCCGGAGCCTTGACAGCAGCGCACTTGAATGTGCCGCGCAGGTTGTTCAGGATGATGGTGGTCAGTGCTTCGCCCTCGATGTCCTCAGCGATAATCAGCAGCTTCTTGCCCATCTTTACGATCTGTTCCAGCATCGGCAGGATATCCTGGATGTTGCTGATGGTTTTGTCGGTGATGAATACCAGAGCATCATCATAAACGACCTTCATCTTCTCGCGGTCGGTAATCATGTACGGAGACATATAGCCGCGGTCGAACTGCATGCCTTCTACGACTTCGCTGTAGGTCTCAGCAGTCTTGCCCTCTTCGATGGTGATTACGCCGTCGGTAGAAACCTTTTCCATTGCCTCAGCGATCAGCTTGCCGACATTTTCGTCAGCGGAGGAGATGGTGGCAACTCTTGCGATATCCTCTGTGCCGTTAACGACCTTGGAATTGTCTTTGATGACCTTGACAGCGGTGTCTACTGCCTTTGCGATACCCTTGCGCAGTACCATGGGGTTTGCGCCGGCTGCGATGTTCTTTGCACCCTCGTGGATGATCGCCTGTGCCAGAACAGTAGCGGTTGTTGTACCGTCACCGGCAGCATCGTTGGTCTTGGTAGCAACTTCGCGAACCAGCTGTGCGCCCATGTTCTCGAACGGATCTTCCAGTTCGATATCCTTGGCGATGGTCACACCGTCGTTGGTTACCAGCGGAGCGCCGAACTCGCGATCCAGAACCACGTTTCTGCCCTTCGGGCCAAGTGTGATCTTTACGGTGTCAGCCAGCTTGTCGATGCCTGCGATCAGGCCGTCTCTTGCATCTGCATTATACTTAATATCTTTTGCCATGATTCAAAACTCCTTTTTGAAAACTCAAGATTCAGTGCTTTTGTACTCTTTTATTCGGTAATACCGAGGATCTCGCTCTCATATACCAGTGTCAGCTCTTCGCCGTCCAGCTTGATGGTCTGACCTGCGCTGTGGCTGATCAGAACGGTGTCGCCGACCTTAACTTCCATGGGGATACGAGCGCCCTTGGGAGAGAATTTGCCTTCGCCGCATGCAACGACCTTACCCTTTGCCGGAACGCCTGCCGGGTTCTTGGTTGCCAGCACCAGACCGCCTGCGGTCTTTTCTTCCTGTTCTTTTTCTACTTTAATCAGTACTCTGTCTGCCAACGGTTTCATTGTCATGATCCATTCCTCCTGTAACTTCACGTTATCACTTGCTTTTCAAATGTGTTAGCACTCAATATCTCTGAGTGCTAATATCTATTTTACCAACTTTTCAGAAAAAATCAAGGGGTTTTGTGCGGATTTTCGGAAATTTGTATTGTTGAACAAGAACAAAAGCAAGAAAAAGTTGTTTCACAGCAACATGCACAAATTCAAAACCGCAGAGCTGTAGAATCTCTAAGAAATCTGTTTCAGTGTAAAAATAAACTAACAAATACACGTCTGGAAATCACAATCTTCATATTTTACGAATTAGAAATATATAGGAAATAAAATATACACCTATCAATCACAGAGCTATAGTATAATGATACTGCAAGCAGATTGACGGGATTCGACATCTCCTGCGCTGTGAATGGCGTGGGGCAGATGCGTGAATACCGCCGAGGAAATTGGAAAAACTTCATTTACAATTGATTATTGAGGAAGGCGTGAAAAATTATGGCATTGGAAAAAGTTCTTGTTGTTGACGATGACCCGAATATTTGCGACGTATTGCGGATGTATCTGGAAAATGAGGGATACAGCGTGATTCTGTCCTATGATGGTGAAGAGGCTCTGGTAAAGTTTAATGCACTGAAGCCGGACATCATCCTGCTGGACGTTATGCTGCCGACTCTGGATGGCTGGCAGGTATGCCGTGAAGTACGGAAGAAGTCCAGCGTGCCGATCATCATGATCACCGCAAAGGGCGATACTTTTGATAAGGTACTGGGTCTGGAACTGGGCGCAGACGACTATATCGTAAAGCCGTTCGACACCAAGGAAGTTGTTGCCCGCATCAAGGCGATCGCAAGACGCGTGGGCAATTCTCCGGAAGAGTCCGAGATCAAGGAAGTACGCTATGACAAGCTGTCTGTCAACATGACTCGTTATGAGCTGCGCGTAGACGGCAAGGTCGTAGACACACCGCCGAAAGAACTGGAACTGCTGTTCTATCTGGCATCCAACCCGAACCGCGTTTATACCCGTGACCAGCTGTTGGACGAGGTATGGGGCTTCGAGTATTACGGTGACTCCCGTACCATCGACGTACACATCAAGCGTCTGCGCGAAAAGCTGGAAGGTGTTTCTGACAAGTGGTCTCTGAAGACTGTCTGGGGCGTAGGCTATAAGTTTGAATCCACTGAGGACGAATAAGCCCCGTGGAAAAAACAGAGCAAAGCCGGAAAAAGAAAAAGCACTGTTGGCGGCGCATCTGGCGGACGTTTTTCGTTCGGCTGCTGTTGGCTGCCTGCCTGCTGATCGTATCCGCTCTGGCGGTGTCTGGTTATGCGGTTTCCAAGTATAAGCAGGATTATTACGGGAACTGTCTTCGTTCCTGCGATATTATGGCTGCGGACTTTACGGAGCAAAGCCGCCAGGATCCGCAGAATGACCTGTTGGCAGCCTATATTCCGGAAAATCTGAATAAGGTCGCCCGGCAGATGAACATTTTCCTCTATCTGTTCGATACAGACGGAAATTGTATTTATGCCAGCGAAAACTGCGATATTGCAGCGGCTGACCTCAAGCTCAGCAATGAGATGTGCAGCGCTATGGAAAAGGACGGCGTCTATCTGACCGACAGCGCCTCCGGCAAGATCGACCACAGCGTCGCAGAGCCTATGCTCACCCGCGGCATTACCTTTCAGCTGACCGAGGATGGAACGGAAGTAACCTATTATATGTTTGCGGCTTCCTTTACACGGCCGCTGAATGTCTATACGACACATATTATATTGCTGACAGTGATCTTGTCGGTGGTGCTCCTTCTGATCGCGGCCGGGCTGATCTTTATGAATGTCTGGTGCGCAAACCGCCAGACGGAACAGTTGGAAGAAGCGCTGCAGCGCTATGTGCAGGGCGATTACAGCAAGCCCATTCAGCCGGAGAAGTTTATGGGTTCTGACCTGGAACAGATCGCGGCGCTGGCGGAACAAGTGGGAAGTCAGTCCAGCCGTGCAGAGGAGTCCAGCCGTCAGTTTGTGTCCAATGTCTCTCATGAGCTGCGGACGCCCATGACCATTATCAGTGGTTTTGTGGAGGGTATTCTGGACGGCACTGTGCCGAAGCCCAAGCGCATGGAGTATCTCTCCATCGTTTCACAGGAGGTACAGCGGCTGAAAATTCTGGTTACCTCCATGCTGAACCTGACGAAATTCGATGCCGGCACGATTCAGCTGAATTATCGGATGTTCACCATAAACGATACCGCATTCCGTACGGTGCTCATGTTTGAAAACCGGTTGGAAAAGCGGCATATCGCGGTAGAAGGTCTGGACAGCACACCTATCCGTGTCTGCGCCGATCCGGATCTGATCGGTCAGGTGGTCTATAACCTGGTGGAAAATGCCGTGAAGTTCGTCAACGACGGCGGCACGATCACATTCCGGTTCGCCGATGAGGAAGATACCTGGGTATTTGCTGTACGAAATACCGGAAAGGGTATCTCAAAGGAAGAACTGCCGAAGATCTTCGAGCGGTTCTATAAGTCCGATGCTTCGCGCAGTCAGGATAAGACCGGACTGGGGCTGGGTCTGGACATTACCAAAAAGATCATTCATCTGCACCATGCACAAATCAGTGTACGCAGTGAAGAACATGCCTATACCGAGTTCGAGGTGCGCCTGCCGCACGTCGATCCGCCGGAACAGGAAGAAAAATAAAACTGGAAACGGGCAGTGTCAAAGCAAAAAACAGCTGGACACTGCCCGTTTTTTGAAAAAAGGAGTTTTTTCTATGCAGGAACAGCCGCAGGGAAATGCCGTGCCGCCGCAGCCGGAGACACCGCCGCAGCCCAATGTCCCACCGATGCCAAATACACCGCCGGTGCAGAACGTGCCGCCGGTACAAAACGTGCCGCCGGTACAAAACGTGCCGCCGGTACAAAACGTGCCGCCGGTGCAGAACGTGCCGCCGGTACAGAACGTGCCGCCGGTGCAGAATGTACCGCCAGTGCAGAATGGCATGCCGAACTGGTATCAGAATCAGCCGCCGCGGATGGGAAACTGGCAGGCGCCGCCGCAAGTGCCGCCGCAGCCGCCCAAGCAGCCGCTTTCACCGGAAAAAAAGGATCGCCGCACGGCATTCTGGTTGAAGATCGTGGCAGTACTTTTGGCAGTGCTGGTGGTGTATTGTATCGGCAGCGATGTGGTAAAGTATCGGAAGGGTGCATTTGTGCCCGCCGTTTCAGAAACGTCTGAGACTGCTGAAGGTGGCGGCAGCAAGGTCGTCATTCAGCAGCAGGACAAACCGCAGCTAGATGACAATGGGGAAAATACCGATGAAAACGGTGCATACACCGTAGAGGGCGTGGCGGCAGCAGTGCGCCCGTCTATTGTGGAGATCGAAACCTACGGCGATGCCAAGGGTGAACAGCTCAGCGGCACGGGCTCGGGGATCATTTCCAGCGAGGACGGCTATATCATTACCAATGCCCATGTGCTGACAGACGGCAAATCTTTCAAGGTCATTATGTCCGATGAATCGGAGTATGCGGCAAAGGTGATCGGAAAGGACAACAAGACTGATCTGGCGGTCATCAAGATCGAGGGCAGCGACTTTCCGGCAGCCACCATGGGCAATTCCGACGAGGTTGTGCTGGGAGAAGCTGTGGTTGCCATCGGCAATCCGGCAGGACTTTCCGGCTCTGTGACGAATGGTATCGTCTCCGGGCTGAACCGTCAGATCCGCTCGGATGCCACCGGATTCGACATGAACTGTATCCAGACCAACGCCGCCATCAGCCCCGGAAATTCCGGCGGTGCACTGGTCAATATGTATGGTCAGGTCATCGGCATCACTTCTTCCAAGTATGTCAGCTCCAGCTATGAGGGACTGGGTTTTGCCATTACCATCAACGAGGTGCTGCCCATTGTTCAGGATCTCATCGACAACGGCTATGTTGCCGACCGGGTGCGCGTGGGAATCACGTTTATTTCGCTGATCGCAGAAGAGGTGCAGCAGAGCTTTGCCGACGAGATCGGAATGCAGAATGTACCGGAAGATCTGACCGGAGTCTGGATCACGGAGATCGCAGACGACTGTGACATTGCCAACACTGACTTGCAGGTGAACGATGTTATCACCACGGTGCAGGGAGAAGCCGTAGACGATTATGACTCCCTGAACGCTGCCATTGACGGATGCAAGGGCGGCGACACCATAGAAGCGCGCTGCCGGCGCTATCAGGCAGACGGAACATATGAAGAGTTCACCATTCAGTGTAAGCTGATGGCAGATACTTCGGGAAACTATTGATTCTACAGAACACAAACAGCCGCCGGCAGGAAGTTTTCCCTGCCGGCGGCTGTTTTGCAATATTTCAAAGCGGTCTGTTATTCCGCAGCATTTTTTTCGTTGACTTCATCGATGAAGTTCTGGGTCTGGTCATAGATCGCGTTGACCGATTCGTTCCAGGGTGTACCTCTGGAAGCGGCACGGATGCCGTTGACGCTGCTGTCCAGAATGTCGGTAACATCGGAGGAAATGCCGTTGTAGTAGTCGAATACCGGATTCTCCAGTGCCATTTCATTCATCTTGTTTTTCATCTCGATCATTTCGTCAGTCCACTCATAGTCCTTGACGAACTGTTCGTCGCTGATCTCCTGCGCGCCGTCGCTGATCTTGCTGAACCGGAAGCAGTCCAGGAACTTGCCTACACCCTCCGGGTTATGACCGCCCTTGACGAAGCAGTATGCGTTGACACTGGTGGGAATGTAGTATTCGTCTGCCTTGTCGTACTTCGGAACTGGCACGAAGAATACATCCTCGCCAAATGTTTTAGACCACTGGGATTTTTCGTTGCCCAGTGCCCACAGACCGCAGGGATAGAACAGCAGCTTGCCCTCACCAATGTAATAATCACGGGAAGTCCAGCCGTAGTCACCTACGCCCAGTGCGATATAATCAGACTGCCAGAGACCGTACATCCAGTTCTGGTAATCCTCAATGGCTTCGTTCCGCAGGTTGTTCACCAGCTTGCCGTCCTCCAGACCGATGTACGGGACACCAGTGGAAGCGGACAGACCGGACTCAAAATACCAGCTGTCGATGCCGTAATGCTCGTTGGAGGTGTCAACAAACTCGGACAACATGTCCTCGAATGCATCCCAGTCCCACTTGCCCTTTTCAAACAGCTCCGCCGGGTCGTCCAGACCGTTTTCGTCCATGGTCTTGCGGTTATAGATAATGGCGCAGTTGTCGCCGGTGACTTCGACGATGGCCATGTAGTGACCGCCGTTCCAGATCATCGCATCGTTGGCATCCTTGACATCTGCCCACAGTTCTGAATCCAGATCAATATAATTGTCATAGGGAACAAACATGCCGCGGACAGCGCCCTTCGGGAAAGCGTCCCAGTTGCCGCCGTAGAAAAAGTCTACACCCTCGTCACTGTTGATGGCATTCGCCAGGTTGTCGTACCGCGCGCCGTAGGTGGTCTGGTGCCATTCGATCTGACCGCCGTACCGTTCCTGGAACACTGCCAGTTCAATGGGAGTCGTCTTTCCGGTGTCGTCGGAGTTGATATCCCAGTCCGACATCCACTTAATGGTCTTGTTTTCCAGTTCTCCGGTGAGACGCTCATCGGATTTCGCCAATTCTGCCAGCTGTTCTCTGGTGTTGGCAGACATATCTTTTTTCGGTGTGGTGTCCTTGGTATCAGAACCGCATGCGACTAGCGGGATGGTCAGAACCATTGCCAGAAGGCAGTGCAGAGCGATTCTTGCGCTTTTCTTCATAAACTGCTTCCATCTCCTTATAAACTAATATGATTACAGAATACATTTATTATACCATGAAATGCAGTCCTGGTGCAATCCGCAATTTGTACGAGATTTCACAGGGATTTCCGGTAAAAACGCTGAGAGATCCTGCTGCCATTTCGACAGCAGAAGTGTTATATTGCTGAAAATTTATCATAAAAGTAGAAAATTGCTGTTGCAATGATACAAAAGTTATGGTATAATACATCTGTTAGAGACGGAGCAGATGGCGCAAAACAGCAGTCGCACCTTTTGGATGCGCGGGTTTTCAGAAGATCAGCTCCGGACAGATGGAATTCACTTGGGGAAAGGAAATCAGAATGAAGAAACAGAAGATCCTGGCATCGCTGACCGCAGCGGTGCTGGCGGCGGCATCTCTGCCGGTGTGCGCTGTATCATCCGAAGCGTATAACACCTGGACGGGATATGTGCTGCGTGACCCTGCCGGGCGCTATCTCAGCGTTTCCGGCGGCACAGAGGGCGAGGGCGTACAGGTTGGCTTTTATGAGGCAGACGGCGTGGCACCGTACAATACATGGTACTTCACGGAAACGGATCTGGGCATTACCATCAAATCCGCCCTGTCCCAGGGAGAGTATTACTTAACAGAGAATACCAAGGAAAACAGGCTGGAGCTTTCTACCTCTGCCGGGAATTTTGAACTGGGTGATGACGGTTATCTGCGTGGATTCCGCAGTGGCGTGGAGTCCCCGGTCTATGCACAGGTGACACCGGAGGCGGTGACCAACCTGCACATGGGGGACTGGAATCATGACGGCATGGTGAACGGCATGGACTTGACACTGCTGCGGCAGGCGGTGCAGAATCCTACGGCAGGCTTTGCACAGAAAGCTGTGGGCGACACCAACGGAGACGGCATTTTAGATGCTGCCGATGTGCAGCTGCTCCAACAGTATCTGCTGGGGGAGGATGTGACCTTGGCAGAGGTACGCATGCCGGAGTGCAGCATTGTGCCTATGCCGAATCCGCCGGTAACCACAGAACCTGCTGCTACAGAAACCACCACAACCACAGAAACAACGACTACGACCACGACGATGGGCACGACGACTGACACAGAGACCACTGCAACGACAGAAATGACCACAGTGACCACTACCACAGAAGCGCCCCGGCAGGATCTCACCATGGCGGACTTCCCGTCAGATTATACCTATGCGGCAGACTGGATCTGGAACAACCGCATTGCGGCGGAAAAATCCACCGAACGCCGGAACACCATCTTTGACCAGATCGATGCCGGAAACGGTACGATCAACTATGTGGTACGGTGGCAGTCTTACCGGACGCTGACTCTGGAGCAGCGGCAGCAGTTTGAAAAACTGGTGAGCGACTGTATCAACGGCTGGAACGACTGGCTCAAGGGCTGGGACGGCTGGAAATATGACCATGTGGACGTAAAAATCGTGGGCTGGGCAGTGCTGGACAAATCTGTTTTGCAGGATCTCCAGCCGGATGAAATCGTCTATGACAATCTCATTTCCGACTATGACAGTACCTATGACACCTCCAACGGTGTGGATACCATCCCGGATAAGCTGCCCAGTGCGCCGTCTGAGATCTCCCGGTTTGACCACTTTGCCGACAGCAGCTACAGTTATCCCGGCGGTCTGGACAAACGCTTTGACATGTACCTGTGGGGCACACAGGGTTTCCCGGACATCGGCGGCTGCGGCGGTGACTGGGGACAGCGGCTCTCCGATACGGCATACCTCAATATGCTGGACGGTTCTGGCATTCATGTGTTGGAGCATGAGATCGGTCACGGCTTTGGCATGACGGATTTCTACGGCGGCGAGGGCGAATCCAACGGATTCCCGCCCGGAGGATTCCCCGGCGGCGAAAACTCCCTGATGATGGCAGGCTCTGCCATGAAGATCACCGATTTCGACGGATGGATGCTGCGCTATATGTGGAGCAAGATCAAGGACGAGGACGGACGATTCTCGAAGTAAAATGATATGATAAAAGAACGCCTTCTGCATGTCGGGTGCAGGAGGCGTTTTGTGTCGCCGGGACATTGTGCGATATCTGTTTATTGCTTCGTGTCCTCTTGTAGCTTCTGGTTGATCTTTCGGATCTTCCGGCGATAGACGCTGTACTGGCTGAGCCAGATGCTGAGATAAATGCAAAGGAAAATGCCCAGATAGAGCAGCATCCCCCACAGGTTCAGACCGCACCAGCCCAACAGCAGTGAGACGATCCAGAACAGGGGCGTAACGATGCAGAAGTGGGTGGCGGTGGCACGGAATAAACTCCACGATTCCACTTCCCAGATGACGGAACTGCCGGCGAAAACAGCACCGACCAGCCCGGACAGCAAAAATTGTGCCGTTGCACCGGCGGTCTCAGAGCCGAACAAAGTGGTACAACCCGGGGCACACGGTGCATATGTGCCGATGCAAAGGGCAATCACCAGAAGTATGAGGTTGCTGACGCATACACCGATCGGGAAACCGATGGCGCTGCGGAGCAGGATCTGTTTTTTCATAGAGCTGACCTCCTAAAGTCCCAATATGGATTTGATGCGGTTGACATAGCGCCTGGAAACATAGGCGGTCTCGCCGGTTTTCAGTTGGATTCCAATCGTGCCGGTGATGCTGAGATCCAGTCGTTTCACAAAATGCAGGTTGATGATCTCCGATTTGGAGATACGGACAAAGGTTTTTTCGTCCAGCAGCTGTTCCAGTTCATAGAGCCGCTGCCGCAGACAAAATTCCCCTTGGAGCGTCTGGGCATAGACTTTTTGTGATGCGCCGTAAATGCGTAGGATCTGGGCTTTTTCTAATAGGACAGCGCTGTCTGCGTCATAGCCTATGATGGAATCGGAGCGCTTTTCGGACAGCTTTTCCATGAGTTCCCGGACTTCGGCGGTTACGGCAGCGGTGCGGATCAGAATTTCCGGCTCTTCGCATTGATTGTCCAGCTGTATTTGTATTTTCACGTGGGATGTCTCCTCCTTTCGCTGCGGTCGACTGCCAGTCTATCATAGCATATTTTTCACGGCGGCTCAAGCCATTTTCGACAACCGGTATGTTTTTGCAGATAAACGGCAGAAAAAAAGAGATCTGTCTCTTGACAAATCTCTGTGAGTACGGTATAATAAAAGAGAAAAGAGCATACCAGTAGACGGTCTGCTCCCATGAATTGATTATTTGAAATAACCGTCCAAGTTTGCAGCTTTAGGGGCGGTTATTTCTTTTTCTTTTTGTGGTGATGCTTTTTACTATTTTTTTGATTGTAGTAAATGTGAAAAATCAAATTCGTGGAATCTGTAGGGGCGAACAGTGTTCGCCCGTTGCTTTTGAGGTGTGTCCCGGGCGAACGATGTTCGCCCCTACAATAAGAACGCATTACGGACAAATCTGTAGAGATCATTGTTCAGCAGACGCACTGGGGGATGGCAGGCTATGACAAAAAATGTCAAATACAGACGCATCAGAAAATCAGCATCGGGAAACCGGTGCTTTTTTGCAGAGAAACGACAGAAAAAGAAAAAAATCTGCAAACGCTATTGCATTTCCCCGAAAATCCTGCTATAATAGAGTAGTATGATGCAGTGAGATACTGCGCTGAAAGCAGTGCTTTCGGCAAAATTCTGTAGTTTTTTGAAAAGTGAGGAGTTTCTTATGCCTGCAAATATTGTAGTCGGTTCACAGTGGGGAGACGAAGGAAAGGGTAAGATCATTGACATTATGGCATCCCGTGCGGATGTGGTTGTCCGTGCAACGGGCGGCAATAATGCCGGTCATACCGTTGTCAACAACGGTGAGGTGTACAAGCTGCACCTGATCCCGTCCGGTATCCTGTATCCGGAGACACTGTGCCTCATCGGCGCTGGTGTTGTCCTTGATCCGAAGGACTTTATTTCGGAGCTGGACGGTCTGGAAAGCCGCGGCATTTCCACCGCAAACCTGAAGATCGACCCGCGCGCCCATGTGGTTATGCCGTGGCATATCGCACTGGATGGCCTGTCGGAAAAGTTCCGCGGCAACTCTGATATCGGTACGACCAAGCGCGGCATCGGCCCGACTTATATGGATAAGTACGAGCGCTGCGGTCTGCGTGTCTATGACCTGGTTCACCCGGAGATCTTCGCAGAAAAGGCGCGGACGACCGGCGAACTGAAAAACAAGATCATTACCGCAGTTTACGGCGGCGAGGCATTCGATCTGGATGCTGTGATCGCAGAGTACACCGAATACGGCAAGCGCCTGGCAAAGTATGTGGATGACGTTTCCGTACTGACCTATGAGGCAAACAAGGCAGGAAAGAACATTATGTTCGAGGGTGCGCAGGCAACTCTGCTGGACATTGACTTCGGTACTTATCCGTATGTTACCTCTTCTCACCCCATCGCAGCTGGTGCATGCATCGGTACTGGCGTAGGCCCGAAGATGATTACCAACATCATCGGTGTGGCAAAGGCTTATACCACCCGTGTGGGCAAGGGCCCGTTCCCGACGGAACTGAACGATGAGACCGGCGATGTGATCCGCAACAAGGGCGGCGAGTTCGGTACTACCACCGGCAGACCGCGCCGTACCGGTTGGTTCGATGCGGTGATCGTGCGTCATTCTGTCCGCACCAACGGTCTGGATGGTCTGGCAATCAACAAGCTGGATACCCTCAGCGGCATCGGCACACTGAAAATGTGTGTCGGCTATCAGAAGCCGGACGGCACAGTGCTGAAGGATTTCCCGGCTGCGCTGGAATCCCTGGCGGACTGTGCACCGATCTATGAGGAATTCGAGGGCTTTGACGAAGATATCTCTAACTGCAAGAGCTTTGACGAACTGCCGGAGGCTTGCAAGAAGTATATTGCTCGTCTGGAAGAAGTCTGCGAGTGCAAGGTAGTCATGGTCGGCAACGGCCCGGACAGAAGCCAGATCCTGGAACGGTAATGGATTCGATACGATTTTATCTGATATAAAAAAGCGTCCTCTGAACGGTTGTGTTCAGAGGACGCTTTTTGTTTACGTTCCAGATGGGCAGGAACGGATCAGTCTTTTTTATTTTGGTCAGAACGCAGCTTTTCTGCATGGCTGCGCAGTGCCTGAACGGATTTTCGGATGTGCCATTTTCGCTTTGGCGTTGGCTTTTCCTTTGGCGTTTCGGATGTGCCGGCGGTTTTTTCCCGAATCACAGTGTAAATGATGGACATAACAGGAACGCCTACGATCATTCCCAGTACGCCGAACAGACCGCCGCCCACGGTAATGGCGAACAGCACCCAAATGGCAGGGAGTCCCACCGAAGTACCGACCACACGGGGATAGATCAGGTTGCTGTCGATCTGCTGCGCAATGATTACGATAATGACAAAGGCAATGGCGTGACTGGGCTTTACCATGAGCAGGATCAGCGCACAGGGGATCGTGCCCATCCACGGGCCGACATAGGGGATCATGTTGGTGATGCCGATGATTACGGCGATCATCATGGGGTATTCCAGACCGCCGATGCTCATGACACAGAAGATCAGCACACCCAGAATGAATGCGTCCGACAGCTGACCGCTGATGAAATTGGAAAAGGTGGAAAAGGTCAGTCTGCCGTAATGCGAAAGCCGGTTGTAATGCTTTTTCGGCAGAAAATGCCGGAAGATCACCTTGCCCTGTTCCCGGAGCTTGTTGCGTCCGGCGAGGACATAGACCGAGAAGATCAGACCAATAAAGAAGTCGATCACACCGCCGATGAGACCGCTTGCCCAAGTGCTGAGTGTCCCCACGGCATCCGGAATGTAGGTGGTCAGGCTCATGAGTTTGGTGCGGAGCATTGCCGGATTGATGTCGTTGTCCTCCAGGAATTTGAGGATCTGTTCACCGCGGTCACTGTTGAGGAATTTCATGATGTTGTTGTAATAGATCATGATATTGTCCCCGAAGTCCCGGATACTGGTGATAAACTGCGGCACAATGATCCAGATGATAATGGCGAGCAGCGCAAGCATTACGAAATAGGAACAGAATACCGCCAGTGCATTGGTGGGAAAGCGCGGAAATTTGTGCTTTGCCCGCTGAAACAGCTTGTCAAACTGACAGGTGGGGCGGTACAGGACAAATGCAATAATCAGTCCGATGGTGATGGGACGCAGCACATCGAATACATAGGACAGCAGCCCGGTGAAGATCTCATGCTTGATGAACAGAAACGCCACCAACAGCAGCACAATGCCGCTGAAAATAATGGTCGCTGCCCACTGCTTGTTGACAAAGTCCCATTTCCGCACTTTTTTCTCTTCATTTTCCGACGGGGCAGAACGGATTTCGGTTTCGTTTGGCTCGGTTGTCATAATGATGCCCTCCTTGTCAGCCTACCACTTCTTTTGCCACAGCCACGGTTTCCATGGCATCCTTTGCATAATAGTCTGCGCCGATCTTTTCCGCATAGTCTGCGGTCAGCACTGCGCCGCCCACGACGATCTTGCAGTCCGGGCAGGATGCCTTGACGAGCTGGATGGTCTCTTCCATCGCGCCCAGGGTGGTGGTCATCAGCGCCGAAAGTCCCACCAGCTTTACGCCGTGCTCCTTTGCGGTGTCTGCCACCAGCTGGCACGGAACATCCCGTCCCAGATCCAACACAGTGTATCCATAGTTTTCCAGAAGTACCCGGACAATGTTCTTACCGATGTCGTGGATATCGCCCTTTACCGTCGCGAGAACGATCTCGCCCCGGCTGACCGGTGCGGCGTTGCGCTCAATGAGGGTGGTCTTGATGACCTCAAAGGCGGCCTGTGCCACGCTTGCGGTCTGGATCAGCTGCGGCAGGAAGATCTTTCCCTGTTCAAACAGCTTTCCGGCGCTGTCCAGTGCCGGGATCAGGATGTCGTTGACCACTTCCATGGCATCGGTGGTTTCCAGCAGCTGTGCCGTGATTTTTGCCCCCTCGTTTTTCAGTCCGTGGGACATGGCATAGGGCAGATCTAAGGTTTCCGGCGCTTTTTCCGCCGAAGCGGCTTTGGCAGATGCCGTGGGCGCTGCTGTCGGTGCGGCAGTGGGCATATTGGCATAGGCTTCTACAAATGCCGTGCAGTTGATGTCAAATCCCCGAAGCAGACGGAATGCCCGGACAGCTTCTGCCATAGAAGCAATGTTCGGGTTGATGATGGGCAGATCCAGACCGTTTTCCAGTGCCATGGTGAGGAATGTCCGTGTGACAGCCTCACGGTTCGGCAGACCGAAGGAAATGTTGGAGACGCCCAGAACGGTTTTCAGTCCCAGTTCTGTCTTGACCCGGTGGAGCGCTTCCAGCGTTTCTGCCGCACCGTCCTGTTCTGCCGATGCGGTCAGCGTCAGGCAGTCGATGTATACGTCACGCTTCGGAATGCCCAGTGCTGTGGCGCGGTCGAGAATGCGCTTGGCGATGGCAAACCGGTCTGCCGCCTTTTTGGGAATACCGTTTTCGTCCAGAGTCAGTCCCACTACCGCGGCGCCGTACTTCTTGACCAGCGGCAGGATGTTTTGCAGGGATGCTTCCTCGCCGTTGACGGAGTTGACGATGGGCTTACCATTATATACCCGAAGGGCGGCCTCCATGACTGCCGGGATAGTGGAGTCCAGCTGCAAAGGTGTGCCGCCGATGGACTGGAGCGCCTTTACTGTGCGGATCATCATGCCCTTTTCGTCAATGCCCGGCATACCTACGTTGACATCCAGCAGATCTGCACCGGCGTCCACCTGCTGCACTGCCTGGTCTAAGATATAGTCCATGTCGTTTGCCTGAAGCGCCGCCTTGAAGCGCTTTTTGCCGGTGGGGTTGATGCGCTCGCCGATGATGCGGGGCTGGTCGATCTGTACTACCTCAGAAGCGGAGCAAACTGCCGCCGGGATCTCGATGTTCTCCCTCTTGGCGATCTCTGCTTCTTTCAGCAGGTCATAGGCTGCCTTGATATGCTCCGGTGTCGTGCCGCAGCATCCGCCGTAAACGGTAACGCCCAGCTGGGCAAATTTCACCACAGCCTGTGCAAACTCTGCCGGGTCTACCAGATATTCTCCGGTGACCGGGTCGGGGAGTCCGGCATTGGGCTTTACCACCAGAGGCAGTGTCGTCCACTTTGCCATCTCCTCCACAATGGGAAAGAGTTCATCCGGGCCGAGAGAACAATTCACGCCCACAGCATCTGCGCCCAGACCTTCCAGTGTCATTGCCGCAGAAGCAACAGTGCACCCGGTGAAGGTGCGGAGGTTCGGCTCAAAGGTCATGGTGCAGATGACGGGCTTGTCGGAATTTTCCTTTGCCGCCAGAAGCGCTGCCTTGGTTTCATACAGGTCGGTCATGGTCTCAATGACAATGAGGTCAGCATCCTGTCCGGCGAGCACTTCTTCCTTAAAAATATCGTATGCCTCTTCAAAGGTCAAAGTGCCCAGCGGCTCTAACAGCTGCCCGATCGGGCCGATGTCCAGTGCGACCTTGGTCTCTGTTCCGGCACAGGCTTCCCGGGCGCAGGCGATGCCGGCGGCGATCAGTTCCTGCACGGAATAGCCAGACTTTGCCATTTTATGCCGGTTTGCGCCGAAGGTGTTGGCGTAGATGATGTCTGAGCCAACTGCAACAAACTGCTTCTGGGCGTTGATGATGCGCTCCGGCTCTGTGATGTTATAGACCTCCGGCAGCGCGCCCACGGGCATGCCGCCTTTTTGCAGCATAGAGCCCATGCCGCCGTCTAAACGAATGAATTTGCGATTGGGGAATAGAGAGGAAAGCATAGGATGAGTGTCCTTTCAAAAAGAGATTATGATGGGAATGAGATCTTTGTGATCTCTTCGATTTTTTCTTTATCCCAGAATTCGTTTTCCCAATAAAAATAAAGTTGTTTGCGTTTCTTAAAAATTCGGAACGGTTGGTCTGAATTGTCATAGATATGACAAATATCACAAACACAAAGCAGTTCTGGTATCAATTTTAAGGCTCTGTGATAGCGTTCTATAATTTTTTGAACGGGGACGTCATGACCGCCGCTGGCCTTTCGCACTTTGACACGGGCAATGTTGATGTGCGAATCGGCAGTCAAAACATAAATACATCGGATAAAATATCCCTTATCTTTTGCAAGCTGCAGCAACTTGAGGTTTCTGTCAGTAGATAATACCGTTTCAAATGTAAAGCTAGTGTGTGATTCTATGAGCTGATGTCGCTGTTGTTCGGCAAGAATGGCAGCATCCATATCACTGCAATGATTCGTTTTTTTGATGTCATCGGCATTGATATATGGTTCAATGATATTTGCCATTTTGGTAATGGTGCTTTTTCCGCTGCCGTTCGGGCCAGCAAAAACAATGATTTCAGGCTTTTTCTGCATACTCACGTCTCCCGTCTGGATATTCAATATACGCTTGCTTTTTGACATGGTCATATTTCGCAATCGGAAGATGTTTTATTTTTTTGATTTCATTTTCGATCCGAACCGCTTCTCGAAACCGATATGTCAGTTCTTCATCAGAAACACCGCAGGTGGTATCCAATTCGTTTTCATGATTCATAGAAATGCCTCCTGGTTACAGCACATGATAATACACATAAATATCCTGATAGACGCCGCTTTTCAGCAAATAGCCGCCGGGGATCACGCCGACGCGCTGAAATCCCAGCTTGTGATACAGCTGAATCGCGCGGTCGTTGCCTTTGACAACGGCGTTGAAGATCAGAATGCGGTAGCCTAGTTCCTTTGCCTTTTCCAGAGAGTGGCGCACCAGTCCTTCGCCGATCTTCATGCCGCGCATTTTTGACGAAACGGCATAGCTTGCGTTGGCGTGATGACCGCATCTGCCTACATTGTTGGGGTGAAGAATGTACAGCCCGGCGACTTCGCCGTTTACCTTTGCCACGCCTACAAAGTCCTGTCTGCCGAAGAACTCGACGCCGGTCTTGTGATTCAGTTCGTCCAGCTGCGGAAATGCTGCGCCGTCTCGTACAACTTCATTCCAGATCTCGATCATAGCGTCAACGTCTGCTTCGGTATAGGGCATGATTTCGTATTCCATTAGAAAAACTCCTTTTTGACTAGGGGCTGCTTGAAAAATGTACGGATTTTTCAAACAAGCCCTGGATAGCACAATATGGACACAGGTGTCTGCGTCCATGTTGAAAATGATTGGATTATTATGACTCAGCAGTGTGTGCCGCCCTTTCGGAACGGACAGGTCTCCCGCATCCGGCAGGTGGCACAGCCACGGGCGCCCTTTTTTAAAGGATGGTCTGCCAGACCAATGATCGCCGTCACTGACTTTCGGGGGATGAGAATGTGCTCCGGTGTTACGGTCAGCCCCAGACGCTTTTGCGCGTCCAGCAGCTGTAAAATTTCCGGTTGGAGCGCCAGCGGCAGATCGCCGTATCCCGGACTGAACCGCCAGGTAAAGTATGCTTCCGGCAGCTGCTCCCGGAAACATTCCTCTGCCCGGTTGCAGACTTGTTCAATGCCGGCGCTTGCCAGGGTATCCATGGCGAGAGAACGCGTCATATCGGAAATGCCTGCCCGGTGGATCAGTTGGTCTGCCTGTCCGGACAGCGTCGCCGCCATCAGGATGATCCGGTCACATTCTGCCAGATGCCGGGCGATATCTTCTCCCGAAAGCACCATGCCGCCGGCAGAGAGAACGCCGTTTTCCCGGCTTAGCGGCAAAACGCGATAGATCACACGCGGCAAAACGGCGCGCCGCAGCTTTTCTTCGCAGTCGCTGACAATTTCCAGCAGTGCTGCATCCGGCTCACCGGGACATCCCATATAGCGGAGTGCTTCCTGCTTGTCGATCTCGCTTAGGGGCAGGGTCAGCATCTGGGTGCCGCCTTGATGATGCCGCCGACGGCTTCGCTGATCTTCCGTGCCACATAGGGATTGTTCATGGTGTACAGATGGATGCCGTCCACACCGTCTGTCACCAGGTCTACGATCTGGTCGATGGCATAGGCAATGCCGGCATCCCGGAGCGCATCCGGGTTGTCCTCAAAGCGCTGTACCATTTTGGTGAATTTTCTGGGCAGGCTTGCACCGCACATGGTGACCATGCGCTCGATCTGCTTGCGGTTGGTCACCGGCATAATGCCTGCTTCAATGGGCACATTGACACCGGCGCGGGCTGCCCGATAGCGGAAGTCATAGAACGAATCGTTGTCGAAAAACAGCTGGGTGATGAGATGGCTTGCGCCGGCATCTACCTTTTCTTTCAGGTGGCGGATGTCGGTGTCCATGTTGGGTGCTTCCGGATGGCACTCCGGATAACATGCGCCGGCAATGTCAAAATCGCCGCCCTTGCTGCGGATATAGCGGATGAGATCGGCAGCGTGGTCAAAATCAGCAGTAGGCTCTAAGCCCTCGACACGGTCGCCCCGGAGCGCCAGGATGTTTTCGATGCCGTTTTCCTGAAACTGTTCCAGAATGGTGTCGATCTGCGCCTTGGAATAGTGAATGCAGGGCAGATGCGCCATAGGCAGCACGCCGTAGTGTTCCTTCAGCCGCCGTGCGATGGCAAGGGTATTTTCCCCGTTGCCGCTGCCGCCTGCACCAAAAGTTACGCTGATGAAGTCCGGGTGCAGATCCTGGAGCGCTTCCAGGGTGTCATAGATGGTCTCGATGGAAGAGGTCTTTTTCGGCGGGAATATTTCAAACGAAAAAACGGTTTTTTCGGAGAACAGGGATGCGATTTTCATAGGTCTTTGTCCTTTCTGCGGCAGATATGCCCAATGATATAGTTCTGGTTCGTGTTATATTATACCATAATTATCTGCCGTTGGGTAGACGGAAAAATCGTATCGCTTGGTATTGATTTTTTTTATACCTGATCGGCGCTCTGCCGGAACCAGTTCCATTCCTCCGGCGAGTACCGCTCCCGGAGAACCGCACCGTGCTGTGTTTCATAATTCCGCAGCAGCTGTGGTGCTTCTTTCAGAAAATCTTCGCCACGTTTGCAGTATCTTCCATTTTCGGAGAAACCAGCCATATCTTCATAGCAAAGGGGATAGACCTGTTCCAGGGCGATCTTTTCCGGCGGCAATTGCAGCTGTTCCAACAACAATTCCCTGCGGACTGCCGGCAGAGTGGTGCCGTCTGGAGCATTTTTTGCTGATTGCTCTACTGGTCGTTCCGACCGCCAGACATAGCCGTCTTTCTGCTGTATCGGAAACTTGGCGTGTGCTGATGTGGGATACAGCCGGGCATATCGCTGTAACTTTTCCGCCGAATCTGCCAGCAAAAGCTTGTCATATTGTGCTGTCAGCTTTTCAAAGTCCGTTTCTGTCAGCGGCTGTGGCTGGTCACCTAAAGCAACTGCCGTTTTTCGCAGGAACTGTTCCGCCTGTACGAAAAAGGCATCCCGTTCCGGCTGGGGCAGTGCTGCCAATGTATCCTCTGCCAGCGGCAGCACAGTAAATACCAGCCGCGTCCCCAGCAGCCAGCACCAGTCCGCAGCTTGTTCCGGAACACATTGCCGCAGTTGGTCGGCTATGGCTTGCAGCAGCTGCGGCGTGATCTTGCCGGACTCCCACTTCCACGGCAGGAAATCCTTCCCCAGCGGTTCGGGGTATTCTGGCTGGCACAGCTGCATCTCTCCGGAAAAGAGAATCCCCTTTTGCCGGCAGAAACAGAAGTATGCCGCCAGTACCTGCTGCCGATCGTTTTCGTCAGTTCCAAACAGGCGGCACACTTTTCGCTCTGCTGTAAGGGCAATGCCGCCCAAAAGCCGATTGCATCTCCACAGCAGCCAGCTTTCCATGCTGCCGTCATCTGCGGAAAAACCGCCGGAAACCGGCTGCAACAGGTACGAAGCAGACCGATTTTCAAAATACAGCATTCCAAACTGAGTTTCCAAGAAAGTGCAAAGCTTTGCATGGGAGAGATCGTGCTTCTTTCGCCTGTCATATTCTTCCCGCCGGAATTGCCCCAGTGCCTCGGTCAGATCGGCAGCATCGGAAAGGCTCTCCAGCTGATTCACCGAGGGGATCTCACCGCCGTCCCAGCGAAAATCGTGCCGGAGAAATTGCGTTTCCAACATTCTGTTGTACGCATAATCGAAAAATGCGAAGCAGCGGCTTCCCAGAGCTAGTTCCGTATTCCGCCGCTGCTGTCCGCCGTCTTTGGAAAAGTAATAGGCTGCCATTTCCGGCAGCAGTGCTGCATACTTGCCGTGGTAGCGGGTGGAAAGACGGCGAACCGTCCACCCCTTTCCTTGCAGCGTGACAGTGGCTGTCCCTTCCGGCAAAAGTGCCGTCATGGTATAATCATCGAATCCGTCATCACACCGCTTGATGCAGTCGGAGAGAAATTCTGTGACGAACATCTGCGTCCCCGTGGTTTCCTCCGTGAGAATCGCCGACGGGATCTTCTCCAGCAGCAGGCTGTATTTTTTCAGACAGTGCCGCAAAAAATCCATGTCGCAGTACTGCCAGCGATAGGAATATGCCATGTCAGATGCTCCAGTCGATCTCCGGCAGTCCGTGTTCCCGCAGGAATGCGTTTGCCTTGGAGAAGTGCTTGCACCCGAAGAACCCGTGATATGCGGACAGAGGACTGGGGTGTGCGGCAGTCAGCACCAGATGCTGGGGGTGCTGGATCAGAGCTTTTTTCGCCTTGGCATTGTTGCCCCAGAGCAGGAACACCACCGGCTCTTCCCGCTGATCCAGAAGCCGGATCACATCGTCTGTGAACTGTTCCCAGCCCTTGCCCTTGTGGGAGTTCGCCTGACCGGCGCGGACGGTCAGCACGGTGTTCAGCAGCAGTACACCGTGTTTTGCCCAGTTGGTCAGTTCGCCGTGTTTGCCGGTGTTGTCGATGCCCACATCGTCCTTGATCTCTTTAAAGATGTTTACCAGAGATGGCGGCGGCGCTACGCCCTGGCGGACGGAAAAGCTCAGTCCGTGTGCCTGGTTCGGGCCGTGATAGGGGTCTTGTCCCAAAATTACTGCCCGTACCTGTGCATAGGGCGTGTATTTCAGGGCGTTGAAAATATCATACATGCCGGGATAGATGGTCTGGGTGCGGTATTCTGTCATCAGAAACTGCCGCAGATTCTGGTAATAGGTCTTGGCAAATTCGCCGTCCAGAATGGTGTCCCAGTCGTTGCCAAAGTGTACCATTGCTGTCAGTCCTTTCTGCTTGTGATAATGGCGTGCGTTCGATTTGAAGCATGCCGATGCCTTGTTATTTATGATTATATCATAAGTATCGTGGAATTGCAACGGCAATTGGAAAAGTTTTGCCGCGATATTTGGAGAAGTCGCCGAAAAAATTGCTTTCAAATCGGCAATGTTGTACAAGTTTTGCCGCACCTATTGACTAATT
The DNA here is from genome assembly GCA_963590855.1 of Ruminococcus bromii. Taxonomy (GTDB): domain Bacteria; phylum Bacillota; class Clostridia; order Oscillospirales; family Ruminococcaceae; genus Ruminococcus_C. The sequence goes on along the minus strand of CAVAQT010000005.1, from coordinate 44,384 downwards.
GCGGAATTTGGAATATAATAATAAGTAATTGTCGATCGTGCATTCTGCCGACGGCACAGTTTAACTTGCGAGTCTGCGACAGACAGACCGCAGCACAGGAGGCTAAATCGTGAGAAAAGTGAAAAAACCTGTTTTCTTCATTGTATTTGCCGTGATCGCTCTGTTTACGCTTACCACCATCTTCGGGGTACAGACCCAGTTCGGTGATATTGTCAAAACCTATGTACATGGGGTCGATGATATCCGTCTGGGCATCGATATCCAGGGCGGCGTAGACGTGACCTTTGAGCCGTCGGGCGATGTGGATGCAACGGAGGAACAAATGGACGCAGCACTGGAGACTATTAAGCTGCGTCTGGCGAGCCAGAACATCAGCGACAGCGAAACGTATCTGGACTACAAGAGCAATCGTATTATCGTGCGGTTTCCGTGGCAGGCAGGAGAGACAGAGTTCGATCCGGAACAGGCTGTCAAGGAACTGGGCGAGACCGCAGAGCTGACCTTTCGCTACGGCACAGACAGCACCACTGACGAAGAGGGCAATGTGGTTCCGTCCGGTGATATCGTGCTGACTGGTGCGGATGTGGCGCAGGCTTCTACCGGCGGTTCCAAGGATGACACCACCGGGGAAATCACCTGGGCTGTTACACTAAATTTGAATGAAAGCGGCAAGGAAAAGTTCTATGAGGCGACCTCTTCGCTGTATCAGTCCAAGGGACAGATCTCCATCTGGATGGACAACACCATGATCTCTGCACCGTCTGTCAGCGCAGTTATCTCGGACGGCAAGGCTTCGATCACAGGTAACTTTACATATGAAAGCGCCAAGGAACTGGCAGACAAGATCAATTCCGGTGCGCTGCCGTTCTCCCTGGAGACCACAAGCTTTAAGACCATTTCTCCGACCATGGGCGAGGGTGCGCTGACGGCAATGGTAATTGCCGGCGTCATCACTCTGGCGCTGATCGTGATCTACATGATCGTGCTGTACCGTCTGCTGGGCGTTGTGGCATCCATCACGCTGATCGGACAGGTTGCCGGCATGCTGGCTGCCGTTTCCGGCTGGTTCGGCTTTATGTCCAGCACCACGCTGACGATCCCGGGTATTGCCGGTATCATCCTGTCTGTGGGTATGGGCGTTGACGCGAACATCATCACCGGCGAGCGTATCCGTGAAGAGCTCCGCAAGGGCAAGACACTGGATTCTGCGCTGTATTCCGGTTATCACAGAGCTTTCAGCGCGATCCTGGACGGAAACCTCACAGGTATCATCGTTTCTATCGTGCTGATGGGTGCGTTTGGCGTGCCGGACAGCATCTGGGCAAAGATCTTCAACCATACGATCTTCTGGTTCTTCGGTGCGACCACAGAGGGCGTTATCTACTCCTTCGGCTTTACCCTGATGACCGGTCTGATCATGAACTTTATCATGGGCGTATTTGCGGCAAGACTGATGACCATGTCTCTGTCCCGCTTCAAGTGCTTCCAGAACAAGAAACTCTATGGAGGTGGTATCAATGTCAAAGCAGACTAAAGAAACGAAGCATTTTGATGCTGACGTAAAAGTTCATGATTTTTGCGGCAAGTCGAAGATATTCTTTATCATCAGCTTTGCACTGATTCTGATCTCGCTGCTTTCCACCTTTACCGGTGTAGACGTTGCGCTGGAATTTAAGGGCGGTACGATTATCACTTACAGTTATGTAGGTGATGTGGATGAGAGCAGTGTCTCCAAGGAACTGACCAGTCTGATAGGCTCTTCTGTTAAAGTACAGCAGGGCGACAGCCTGGACAGCGATACCAAGACACTGTCCCTGTCCTTCTCTTCGACAGACGGTCTGACCATCGATCGTCAGAATGAAGTGACCAATAAAGTGCAGGAACTGTGTCCGGACAATGAAGTTAAGCTGCTGGATGCCAACGATGTTAACGCGCGTTCTGGCGGTGAGTTCTTCGCAAAGTGCATCGTGGCTGCGATTTTTGCAGCACTGATCCTGATCGTGTACATTGCGATCCGATTCAAGCAGATCAGCGGCTGGTCTGCCGGCGTATGCGCTGTGCTGGGACTGCTTTCCACACTGATCGTTACCTATGGCTGTGTGGTTTTGTGCCGGTTCGAGATCGACTCCAACTTCATGGCGGTAATTCTGACTCTGTTGGGTTATGCCGTTAATGATACCATCGTTATCTACGACCGTATCCGTGAGAACCAGACCCTGCTGCCGGGTACGCAGATCCGGGAACTGGTGAACATCAGTGATTCCCAGTCCCTGCGCCGAAGCATCCGGACATCTGTGACCACATTCAGCTCCATGCTGGTCGTTACCGTTGTATCTCTGGTAATGGGTCTGGATTCCATCCTGAGCTTTTCCGTTCCGATGATGGCAGGTATCGCAATGGGTACATTCAACTCTATTTGCTTTGTACCGAGCCTGTGGGTATGGTGGCAGAATAAACGCGGCATCAGCGTCTTGAAGCCCCCGAAGAAAAAGACAAAGGTAAGCGTATAAGCTGCGCGGATTCCAAAAATCTGTATCAAGAAAACCGGTATGGGCTGTGTGCCTGTACCGGTTTTTTCATTTTCTGCCCCTTTCGCAGAACGGCAGCCCTTTTAGAGCCGGAGCAGCACTTCTGGAACAAAAACTGATTTCCGTGGAATTTTCTAATTTTCTATTGAAATTTGTGCTTTTGTATGTTATAATGATAAAACAACAGTGCCGACGGGCAAAGGAGAAAGGAGTGAGTCGTATGCTGCGAGCCGGCGTTTCGACGGCATGCCTCTATCCCCGTGTGGTGGAAGAGGCGTTATACGATCTGGCGCTTTCCGGCGTCTCCAATGTGGAGATCTTCATCAACTCTCACTCAGAGCTGCGCCGCGGCTTCGTGGACACTATGGCGCGGCTGCTGCATCGGTTCGACATGACCTGCGTTTCACTGCATCCCTTTACCTGCGATATCGAGCCGACTATGCTCTTTTCCAACTATCCCAGAAGAGCAGACGACTATCTCGAATACTGCCGGCATTATTTCACCGCCATGCAGCAGCTTGGCGCAAAGGTGTTTGTGCTGCACGGCAACAAGGTACCGGCGGCATCGGTCAACAAAAACTTGTATTTCGAGCGGTTCCGGCGGCTGGCAGACCTGGGAGAATCCTATGGCGTCCAGGTGGCGCAGGAAAACGTCGCACGCTGTACCAGCGCATCGCTGCCGTTTCTGACAGAGATGAAGGATGCACTGGGCAGGCAGGCGCGGTTTGTCCTGGACATCAAGCAGGCGGTGCGCTCCGGCGAAGATCCGCTTGCCATTCTACAAAGCCTGGGAAATCATGTTGTACATGTGCACATGAGCGACCACGGCGAATACGGAGACTGCCTGTTGTTGGGCAAGGGCCGCTTTCGGGTGAACGATTTTCTGCAAAAACTGGCAGCAGTCAGCCCGGACTGTGCTGTGGTGCTGGAACTGTACCGCAGCGGTTTTTCCGATGTGGCGGAGCTTGCGGCGAACTATACGCTGCTGCAAAACCGCATTCGGGCGGTGTGCCCGGACACCCGGAATGCCAAAAGGGATGAGACCGATGCGAGAACATTTCGGAAAGGAGAGGTGTAACGATGTACTGCCCTTTCTGCGGAGACAGAAACACACGCGTGATGGACTCCCGCGATCATGAAGACAGGGTGCGCCGCCGCCGGGAATGCCTGGGCTGCGGCAAGCGGTTCACGACATATGAGGCGGTAGACCGTCCGCTGCTGATGGTGCAGAAAAAAGATGGTTCTATCGAGCCGTTCGACCGGCGTAAACTGATTCAGGGCATTTTTAACGCCATCAAAAAACGCCCGGTGAATCCGAACCATATCGTTCGGATGGTGGAGGGTTTGGAGAAGCAATATTCCAACGAAATGCGCAGCACCGTGACCTCTTCGGAGATCGGCAATGCGGTGATGGAGTATTTGAAATATATTGACGCAGTCGCCTATGTGCGGTTTGCGTCGGTGTATCAGGATTTTTCCGATGTTGCCGGCTTTCTTGCTGCAATCGGCGCATTGGATAAGACACAATAAAAGGAGATTTCACAACTATGAGCAAAGATTTCAATGATTTCATGAACACACAGGATGATTCCATGATGTATGATACCCAGGACGTGCAGAGCAACAAGGTATGGGCTGCGCTGTCCTATGTGGGCATCCTGTTCATTCTGCCGCTGCTGGTAAACGGCGGTCAGTCCCGTTATGCAAAGTATCACGCAAACCAGGGCTTTATCCTGTTCCTGCTGAATATCGTGATCGGTATTGTAAACGCAATTCTGGGCAACATCCCGGTTCTGGGCGGCATTGTCAGCGTTCTGCTGTCTCTGGCAAGCCTGGCGCTGATGATCCTGGGCATTATCAATGCTGTCAACGGCAAGGCAAAGCAGCTGCCGCTGATTGGCGGACTGTTCCACGTTTTTGATAAGTAAAAACGGCTTTCCGGTTTGATCGGTTCAGACGCTCAGGGCGTTTCTGTATGGGATTCGCTCAGAATGACTGCGGACATCTGTTCCGGCGCAGCACAGTCATACTGTACCGCACCCAATAAGATCTGATCCTCACTCAGAAGCAGCTCTGTGCACAGGTGATCCTGTCCGGGGCTGCTTTGTGTATAGGTGTACCGTGTAGCGCGCTCTCCCAGATGCGCCGCCAGAGGCAGGCTCTGCGCCTCCTGAAGGGCGGCGTAGGCGCGGTAAGTGCCGTCAGCCGCATAGGGCAGCTGCACCGTCTCTGTGGCGACACAGCAGCGCTCCGGCTGCCCCTGGGCTTCGAGAAATGCAAGGCGCTGTGCACCGTCTGCCAGGAGGATCTCCTGCGGTGTCGGCTGCTGCGCCGGGAGATGCAGCCAATACCACAAAAAACCGCAGCCGAATGCCACGCCGGCTGCACCCAAAAAAAGGATTCCGCGTTTTCCCATGAATATGACCTGCCTTTCCGGATGGATTTGGTTATAGCTTATGTGGACAAACGAAAAAACAGAACAGGAGGGTTTCTATGCGACTCGATCAGTTTCTTTCTGCGCGCACCATGTATTCCCGCCGGGAGCTCCGGCAGATGATCCAAAAGGGAAAAGTGACGGTGGACGGCACGACTGTCAAAAAGCCGGATCAGGCGGTACAGCCGGAGCAAAACCGGATCTGTCTCGGCGGCAGACATATCCCCGGTGACCAGTATCTCTATGTGCTGCTGCATAAGCCGAAGGGCTATGTCAGCTCTGCGGATGAGCCGGGGCAGAAGAGCGTTCTGGAACTGGTGCCGCCGGAGCTTTGCCGAAAGGATCTGCGCCCGGTGGGACGACTGGACAAGGACTCCACCGGCATGCTGCTGCTCACGGATGACGGTCAGCTGGCGCACCAGATCATTGCGGCGCGGAGCCATGCTGCAAAGTATTACCATATCGTTCTGGCGCGGCCCTGGGAGGACAGCTATGGGGAAAGGATGGCGCAGGGCATCACCCTGGCAGACGGCGCGCAATGTCTGCCGGCAAAGGCAGCATGCGTCCCGGGGACAGACCGGGAGGCGTTGGTGTGTCTCCACGAGGGAAAGTATCACCAGGTGCGACGGATGTTTGCTGCCATGGGGAATCATGTCAGCGAACTGGAACGGATCGCCATTGGCGGCTTGGAAATTCCCCAGGATCTGGAAATTGGGAGCTGCATGGTGCTGCCTGAGAAAGATGTCCAAAAAATGTTGAAATGTGAAAGCAATTTTGCAAGTTTGCTACAAACGCTCCAAAGCCATTCGTCATAATGGATAAATGTACAAGCAGAATTTTGGGCAATAAACGACTTGAAAAATGTTTTTATTTTTGGTATGATATATATATCACGAGCGGGAGGCGGATATGCCGCGGCGCCGTTTCGGAAAATCTTATTTAGGAGGAACTGTGCAAATGGCAAGTTTATCACTTCGACATATTTATAAAAAGTATCCGGGCAATGTTGTTGCTGTAAAGGACGTTAACCTGGAAATCAAGGATAAGGAATTTATCGTACTGGTAGGACCGTCTGGCTGCGGTAAGTCTACTACACTGCGTATGATCGCTGGTCTGGAAGAAATTTCCGAAGGTGAGCTGTACATCGGCGACCGTCTGGTAAATGACATCGCACCGAAGGACAGAGATATCGCAATGGTATTCCAGAACTACGCGCTGTATCCGCACATGACCGTATTCGACAACATGGCATTCGGTCTGAAGCTGCGTAAGGTACCGAAGGATGAGATCGCACGCAAGGTAGAAGAAGCTGCAAAGATCCTGGATCTGAGCCACCTGCTGGATCGTAAGCCGAAGGCTATGTCCGGTGGTCAGAGACAGCGTGTTGCACTGGGTCGTGCAATCGTTCGTAATCCGCAGGTATTCCTCCTCGACGAGCCGCTGTCCAACCTGGACGCAAAGCTCCGTGCACAGATGAGAACTGAGATCTCCAAGCTGCACAAGAAGCTGGGTACTACATTTATCTATGTAACACATGACCAGACTGAGGCTATGACCATGGGCGACCGTATCGTAGTTATGAAGGATGGTATCATTCAGCAGATCGATACACCGCAGGCTCTGTACGAGCGTCCGGGCAACAAGTTCGTTGCAGGATTCCTGGGCTCTCCGCAGATGAACTTCATCGACGCTGTTCTGAAGAAGTCCGACAACTACTATGTAGAATTCGGCGCAGATGCAACCAAGACCAGCAAGGCTGTGAAGTATCAGGTTGAAGTACCGGCTGCAAAGGTAACTCCGGAACTGGCAAAGTATGTTGACAAGGAAGTTACTCTGGGTATCCGTCCGGAAGCTCTGCACGATGACGAAATGTTCCTGTCTAACGCTTCTACCGGTGTGGTTGACGCTACTGTTGAAATCACCGAAATGATGGGTGCTGAGACTTATCTGTATCTGGTATGCGCTGGCGTTCAGATGACTGCCCGCGTTGATCCGCGCTCTACCGCTCGTCCGCAGGATGAGATCAAGATCGCTCTGGATCCGAATAAGATTCACCTGTTCGACAAGGAAACTGAAGCAACCATCATTAACTGATCGGTGCTCTGATACAATTAAAATGAATCAGAAAGCCTGCACGTTGCATAACGTGCAGGCTTTTTTGTGTGCGCAGAGGACGAAAAAATGTTTGTGGAAAAGCTGACTTTAAGTCTGTTTTAAGCTTCTCTCTGTATAATAAGGGCATGGATTGAAAAATCCCCCAATTCCCCTTAATTGGTTTCATCTGTTTTTTTGACCTGCAAAGCCCCTTTTGCAGGTCGTTTTTTATGACATGAAAAAATGTCCGGAAAAACGAAAAAAGCACCTCAAAACGAAGTGCTTTTTTCTTGGCGCGGAAGGAGGGATTTGAACCCTCGCGCCGGTTTCCCGACCTACTCCCTTAGCAGGGGAGCCCCTTCACCACTTGGGTACTTCCGCATTTTATCATCCAAAGGAGGAACAGCAGTAAAATGTTCCGCTCCATGTATTATTCACTGGCGGAGAGGGTGGGATTCGAACCCACGGTTCCTCTCGGAATCACTAGTTTTCAAGACTAGCTCCTTAAACCGCTCGGACACCTCTCCAAAAGCTGCATCAAACAGCTTTATTATTATACTATAAAAAGCAAACTTTGTCAAGAGGAAACTGCGGAATTTTTTTGAAAAATCCAAAAACTTTTCTTTTCAACGGCAGACAAAAACTTTTCCCGAAAAAAGGAAAGATCAGATTGAAAAATCATAAGAGAATATGCGGTGCAGATGCGGAAAAGAAAGGGCTTGCATTTCCGGCGCAGATACTTTATAATAAGAATAACACCGAAAAAAGGAGCGAATGCGATGTTGTACGCATATACATTGGAGACGCCGGCAGAAGATCTCTGCCCCATTACCGCCCAGGTGCAGGGCGCTGTGGCGGAAAGCGGCATTACAGACGGTATCTGCGTGGTATATTGTCCCCACACCACTGCCGGGATCACCATCAACGAAAATGCAGACCCGGATGTGGTGACTGATCTGCTGCTGGCATACCGAAAGGCATTTCCGGATCGTCCGGAGTTCCGGCATATGGAGGGAAACTCCTCTGCCCACGCACGCGCCTCTGCCATGGGCAGCAGTGCGACCATTCCGGTGCGAAACGGCAGACTGGTCTTGGGCACATGGCAGGGCGTGTACTTCTGCGAGTTTGACGGCCCGCGCCGCCGGACATTTTATGTCAGTGTGATCGCCGGATAGAAAGGAGCAGCCTTATGGAAACGGAGAAGATCGAACAATTGCAAAAATGGGTGGATGCCTCTGACCGGATCGTCTTTTTCGGCGGCGCAGGGGTTTCCACAGAAAGCGGCATTCCGGATTTTCGCAGTCAGGATGGACTGTATCATCAGCAGTATGACGTACCGCCGGAGACCATCCTCAGCCATACCTATTTCGAGCGGCACACGGAGGCGTTTTACCGCTTTTACCGCAACAAAATGATCTGTCTGACGGCAAAGCCCAACGCGGCACACCGGAAGCTGGCAGAACTGGAGCGAGCCGGAAAGCTGTTGGCAGTGGTGACCCAAAACATCGACGGGCTGCACCAGATGGCAGGCAGCCAAACGGTGCTGGAGCTGCACGGCAGTGTCCATCGGAATATCTGCCAGGTATGCGGCGCGGTGTACGATGCGGAATGGATCATGCTGACCAGCGGCGTGCCGCACTGTGAAAAGTGCGGCGGCAGAGTCAAGCCCGATGTCGTCCTCTATGAGGAATCACTCCCGGAGGAGACACTGACCCGGTCGGTGCGTGCCATCGCTAACGCGGATCTGCTGCTGGTGGGCGGCACTTCGCTGACGGTCTATCCGGCGGCAGGACTGCTGCGGTATTTCCGCGGCGACCATCTGGTGCTGCTGAACCGGGACGCAACACCGATGGATGAGCGGGCAGATCTGTGCATTCGCGAGCCCATCGGAAAGGTGCTGGAACAAATTCAAGTGAGGAATCAAGAATGAGGATGTTAGTACAGCGTGTGAAACACGCAAAAGTGACAGTAGATGAACATGTGACCGGAAAGATCGGACAGGGCTATCTGGTTTTGCTGGGCATTGCGCCGGAGGATACCGAGGAGATCATGCAGAAGATGGTGGATAAGCTGCTGCGGCTGCGGATCTTTTCCGATGAAAACGACAAGATCAATCTGTCTTTGCAGGATGTGGGCGGCAGTCTGCTGCTGGTGTCTCAGTTTACCCTCTATGCGGACTGCCGCAAGGGCAACCGCCCCAGTTTTGTGCACGCCGCACCGCCGGGACAGGCAGAAGCGCTTTACGAGGCATGCAAAGCGTACTGCCGGGAACGGGTGTCCGTGGTGGAGTCTGGCATTTTCGGCGCGGATATGCAGGTGGAATTGTGCAACGACGGGCCGTTTACAGTTATGCTGGATTCGGACGAGATCATCAAGAAGTGATTTTTCGCTTTTCCACGGCTTTCCACATAGGCATATGTTGAAAAGTGGATAGAATTGTGGAAAACCTGATTCGGCAGATAGACATAGGCGGAAAAAAGATTGAAAATTGTATTGCATGTATAAGATTGTTCCGATGCAGTTGCAGGAATGGGCAAAGTGCACAAAAACCATACTGGATATTTTACACGAAATCCAATGCTTTCCGGTTGACAAAAAGAGTCAGATGTGCTATAATCATAACAGAAGCAAGGCAGATGATTCACAGATCGGAAATCCCGCGTGTGAATAATGCTTCGATGGAAACGATGTCGGCAATGGAATTGCGAATCGCCGACAATGTTTTGTTGCAATTTAGAATTTTGCAGTTATCTCTCTTTTTCTCATTGCTTTACTGAAACCGTGTTTTTCCCGTGGGGAAGAACACGGTTTCGCTTTTTCTGCGGAACGATGCTGCAAATTTTCTTGACAGAATGCATAAAACACGGTATAATGAATCACATAAGAGAAATCCGGCGGCAAAAGGGGAAAACTGCGCCGGAAGGACAGAAAGGAATCTTATTATGATGAACAAAAAGAACTTCAAAAGAGGAATCGCAGCGGTATGCGCCGTTGCCACCGCCGTATCCGGAACCGCAGTAACTGCCTTCGCAGATGATACTGCCGCAGTTGCAGCACCACCGGTAACTGTCGTTGCCATCGGTGATGACTGCCTGGCAGAGACGAACGGCACTTCTCCGGCAAACTATGTGGCAGCGTATCTGGGCGGAACTGCCGTCAACGACGCAAAGATCGGCACGACCTCGGGGCAGCTGGTAAATGATCTGAGTCAGGATCAGAATTTGCAGAACGATGTGGCATCGGCAGATGTGGTAATGGTGTCTGTGGGTGTCAATGACCTGATCGAAAAGGTGCTGTATGAGAATACTGATCTGGTAGACCTGTCAACATGCAAAACGCTGAAAGACGTTGCAAACGGACTTTCTACCGATACGACAAAGCTGGCGTCCGCCAACAAGAAGCTGGCTTCGGAACTGCCGGTTCTGGTGGAGACCATTGCCGCAAATCTGCAAATAGTTGTCGGCAATATCCAGGCGCTGAACGACAGCGCCGATATCGTGGTGCAGACGGTCAACAATCCGCTGGGCGTGGATTATAACGATGCGCCCGGCATTCTGGACGGTGTTTCCAACAACCGTCGTGCGGTGATCTCCTATCTTTATACCTATCTGGATGTGGCACTCGCCGGCGGTGAAGTCACCAACATGCTGCTGGAACCCATGACCATCGCACCGGAGAACAGCCTGAATCAGCAGATTCAGAATATCCCGGGCGTGTCTGTGGCAGACTTTTATGCGCCTTATGTCGGTGCACGGGGCGAAAAGGCAATTGGCTTCACCCTCAGCAACATCTTTGATCTGAACATGACCTTTACACCGGTGGGACAGGTGCTTCTGGCAGCGGCAGCCATCCAGTCTACAGATAAGCTGGCATGCGGCAGCGGCAGCGTCATTGCAGATGCATATGCTGCAACTGGTGAGGATGCATCTCTCAAGTCGCTGCGGGCTTCCGCGGATGCGATCATTACCGGTGCGGCTGCAAATACGGTTGTTACCTATACCATGGGCGATGCAGATGCAAACGGCAGCATCACCGCCGCAGACGTTTCTCTGCTGCTGACCTGTGCGGCACAGCTGGGTGCAGGCATGGGCAGTTCTCTGAATCCGCTGCAGCGCAAGGCAATGGATGCTGACGGCAACGGCGCACTGAACGCCAGAGATGCAGCCATCTGGCTCAGCTATGCGGCACAGTCCGGCGCAGGTCTCGATGTAGATCTGGCAGAATTTCTGAAACAGTACCAGAATGCATAAATAACGGTGCTTTTTGTGTGTGAAAGCTGCTTTTTCGGAATGTGAAGCCTTTGTGGCGTGCATTTTACCTCCTTTTCTATCGATTATCATATGATTATCACATAAAACCGTATAATAATAATTACAGAAAGCGAAGAACACCAATCACCGCAAGGCTTTCTTACATGCGGTGCTTATGATAGAAAGGAAGAAGAATCATGGCTGACTTTGAAAACAAAAACAACACACAGTGGAACGGAAACGGTGCGGCGCAGAATGACGCAGCATCTGCAAATACCAATGGCGCAAACAGCACAGCAGATCCGGCAGCAAAGACCGGTTCCAGCGCAAACGGCGCAGCAGATCCTTATGCATATCAGAACGGCTATTACCGCAATACCACACCGCATCAGGATGAGGCAGTGCACAGCGGCAGCACTTATGCCGGCAGCAGTGCAAATGGCAGCGCATACAACGCTTCCGGCAGCGCACCGCAGACACCGCCTACCGGAAACGGCAGCGGCAATAACGGCGGCTATACCTATGTGAACTACTACACCAACCCCAACGGCGGCGATCCCAACCAGAAGCCGAAGAAAAAGCATACCGGACTGAAGGTCGCAGCTTTTGTTCTGGCAATGGTTCTGGTTTCCGGCGGTTCGATCGGTGTGTATGAGAGCATTCGCTCCTCCTCGGCAGACAACGGCAGTTCCATTGTGGCAAGCAATGAGACTTCCTCTGCGGACAGCAAGAGCGACTCCGACAGCGATACTTCCAATAAGAGCACGGATTCCGGTCAAAGCTGGATCCAGCTGGCTTCTACCAATGGTTCTATGTCGGTGGCAGATATTGTAAAGAAGGTAACACCGTCGGTTGTCGGCGTACAGTCCACCTTTACTTCCTCTGCAAACGGCAATACCAATAACAGCTATGGCGGCTTCTTTGGCTATGGCAATGGACAGAGCGGCAGCGGCTCACAGGGTATGACCGGTGTCGGTACAGGCATCATCATGTCCAAGGATGGCTATATTGTGACCAACGCCCATGTGATCTATGATGACGAATACGGCTATGGTGAGGCTTCTTCCGTATCCATTCAGATGTCGGATGAAGAAACCACCTATGATGCAAGAATCGTGGCATATGATAAAGAGGCGGATATTGCGGTGCTGAAAATCGACGCAGACAACCTGACTGCCGCAGAATTTGGTGACAGCAGCAGCTGTGAAGTGGGCGAGATGGTAGTTGCCATCGGTAACCCGCTGGGACTCCAGTTCCAGAACACCGTTACCTGCGGTATCATCTCTGCACTGGATCGTAAGGTCACCATCAACGACAACACCATGACGCTGATCCAGACTGACACCGCCATCAACAACGGTAACTCCGGCGGCCCGCTGATCAACAGCTCCGGTCAGGTCATCGGCATCAACTCCGCAAAAATGTCTAGCACCTATTCCGGTGAGGCAACTGTCGAGGGTATCGGCTTCGCGATCCCGATGTCAGAGGCAAAGGGCATTGTAGATGATTTAATCAACTATGGCTATGTGACCGGCCGTCCGCAGCTTGGCATTTCCTGCCAGGATGTAACAGAGGCAGTTTCACAGGCTTATAATATTCCGGTAGGCGCTTATATCTTTAGCGTTACCGACGGCGGTGCGGCAGATCAGGCAGGCCTGCAGCCGGGCGATGTTATCACCGGTATCCAGGATCAGACCATCTCCACCACCGAAGAACTGAACGCAGTGAAGAACCAGTATAAGGCTGGGGATACCATTACACTGACCTATGTCCGTGCCGGCGAGACCAAAAAGGTGGACGTTACACTGGCAGAGGTGCAGAAAACAGAGAGCAACTAATTTTAAAAAGACGTTGCATCACTGCGCTATTTTTACTTGACATCTTGTTTTTTTCATACATTCTCCTTATTATTTTTCGGGAAGGCGTCCGGCAGATCTTGTCGGGCGTTTTTCTTTTGCCCGGAAAAAGTGGAAACGGCTTCCACGCATCTTTTTGCAGACATACGCAGGATTTTCACATGGTTTCCATAAAGATATGCAATAATAGGAACATAGAAAAACAGAGACCACGCTTTGGGGAATTGGGTATCACATCGGAATTTGAGGAGTTATGAAAATGACGAAGAAACACCATGGGGTACCAAATACAAAAAGGAGCGTGTGCAGCATGCAAAAGAAAATATTTGCTTGGGCGATGAGCATGGCGGTAGCGGCCATGATTACTTGTTCCGGATGTGCGCAGAGCGGCACGTCCACTACCGATACTGCAAACGGCACAGCCCAGACCACTACACTGGATGAGACGGAAAACAACGTCAGCGGACAGAACCTGTCTGCGATCCAGTCCGGCACAGCCGGCGTGACCACCGATGATGACGACCTTTGCGACAGCTATGACAGCTTCGATGCAGAGATCGCATTGGAGGACGACAACACCAAAGTTACCGGAAACAAAAAGGCGGTTTCCGTCAAGAATAACCGCGTTACCATTTCCAAAGGCGGCGTCTATCGGATCAGCGGCAAGCTGACCAAGGGGCAGATCGTCGTTACTGGTTCAGAAAAGGTAAAGCTCTATCTGGACGGCGCAGAGATCACCAGCGCATCCGGCCCGGCACTGGTGTGCACCAATGAAAAGCGCACCATCCTGACGCTGGCAAAGGGCACGGAAAATGTCCTGGCAGACAGTGCCGACAACACCGAGACCACCGAGGACGGGAACAATATTGCTGTCTGTGCCTTGTTCGCACAGGATAAGCTGACCATCAACGGCAGCGGCAGCCTCACCGTCACCGGAAACAGCGCGGACGGCATCGTCTGCAAGGATGATCTGAAGCTGGTGGGCGGCGCGATCACCGTGGATGCACCGGAGGACGGCGTAAAGGGCAAGGACTGCGTGGCAATGTTCGGCGCAGATCTGACCGTCACCGCCGGAAATGATGGCATCAAGTCCACAGAGGACGCTGATGCAGCAAAGGGCTTTCTCCAGCTGGAGCAGGGCAGTGCGGCAGTCACCGCCGGCGGCGATTGTCTCCAGGCAGAGTCTCTCGTCTGGGTGACCGGCGGAAGCTATACCCTCACCAGTAAGGGCACAGCCACAGATGCAGAAACCGGAGACGCCAACAGCTGCAAGGGCATTCACTGCGGCGGCGATGTGGAGATCTCCGGCGGCACGCTGACCATCGATGCGCCGGAGGACGGCATGAACTGTGACGGCGCAATGGAGATCCGGGACGGCGATGTGACCGTATCCAGTGCCGAGGACGGCATTCAGGCAGACGGCGACCTCACCATCTCCGGCGGAACGGTCTCTGTGACCACCACCGGCGAAGTGGCAGCTTCTGCACAGGACGATTTTCAGCCCGGAAACTTTGGCGGCGAGATGCCCTCCGGTGATGCACCCTCCGGAAATCCGCCGGAGCTGCCGGACGGCGAGACCTTCGGCGGCGGAAACGCACCGGGCGGCAATCCTCCCGGAAACAACCAGAATAACGCTTCTGACGGCGGCGCAAACGTCAGCGATGCCAGCGTGATCCAGGCGGCAGCCATGGAGACCGCGGCGCAGACCACGACCACAGCAGACACAGAAGCGAAAGATAACAGCCAGAGCACAGACACCACAGCTGCGGCGGCAGACGACGCTTCCAGCAAGGGCATCAAGTGCGGCGGCGATCTGGTACTCAGCGGCGGCAGCTGCACCATTACTTCTACAGACCACGCCGTCCACGCTGCCGGAACGGCAGTGCTCTCCGGCACGGCGCTGGACATTACCTCGGACAATAAGGGTGTCAGCAGCCACGGCGACCTCACCGTTTCAGACGGCACGATCACCATCCACAGCTGCACCGAGGGCATCGAGTCCAAGGCAGAAATGACCATCAGCGGCGGCGAGATCCGCATTCTGAACGCCACCGACGACGGACTGAACACCGGCGGCGCAGACAGCGGCACACACGCCATGACCATTTCCGGCGGCTATATTTACGTCAACGCGTCCGGC
The DNA here is from genome assembly GCA_963590855.1 of Ruminococcus bromii. Lineage (GTDB taxonomy): Bacteria > Bacillota > Clostridia > Oscillospirales > Ruminococcaceae > Ruminococcus_C. The sequence goes on along the minus strand of CAVAQT010000005.1, from coordinate 29,082 downwards.
GACGGCGTGGACTCGAACGGCACATGGGCAATGACCGGCGGCACACTGCTGGTATGCGGCCCGACCAGCGGCGGAGACGGTTCGCTGGATGCCAACGGCGATATGACCTATACCGGCGGCACGCTGCTGGCGCTGTCCAGCCGGGGCATGATGGAATATCCGGAGAGCGGCTGTCTCATCGCCACCAACTGTGACGCGGCGGCAGGCGACCAGATCAGCATCGTGGACAAGGACGGTACGGTTCTTGTGACGCTCCAGTCTCCGAAGGCAGTCTCTGACGTGATCTATGGCATAGGAGACGGCGAAGCGTCCGATTATACCATTGTCACCGGCGGCACATATTCCGGAACGCTGAACGATGACGGCTATGCCGAGGGCGGCACGGTCAGCGGCGGCACAGAGGTGACCGCAAACGGCGGCACAGGCGGAATGAACGGCGGTCAGCCCGGCGGCGCACCCTCGGGCCAGCCTGGCGGCGGCGGACAGGGCACACCGCCCGACGGATTCAACGGCGGCACACCGCCGGAAATGCCCGGACAGAACAACAGCGACAACAGCACAGACAACTCCTGACAGCATTTTCAGAAAAAGTAGTCTTTCAGCCTCCTGCCATTGGCGGGAGGCTTTTTTGTGCTGAGATCGGGAGAAACCGCGCCGCCGGTTCGCGGAAGCACCCGACAGATTTCAACTTTGTGTTGCATAAAATTGCGGAAAAATGGGAAAATCAGGGGGGAATCCCGGAGAAACCGCTCCTGGCGCGCCGTGCCGCAAAAAAACACAAAAAGCGACTTGACAGAGACATGCCTTTGTGCTATAATAAACATAAGATGCGGTAAAAAACGACATGTCTTTTTGTCGGAAATGCGAACAGCGACCCCTGAAAATGCGAAACTGCCCCGAAAATGCGTCTGTTTTTTTCGGTGTAGAGTCGCATCTTGCACGCCGCAAGGCGATTGAAACCAACCATAACCATTCCGCCAAAATTTCCGTGACGTCGCATCTTGCACGCCGCAAGGCGATTGAAACCTCAATATCTGCAATAAAGAAGATATTATAATCGTCGCATCTTGCACGCCGCAAGGCGATTGAAACCTGTGGTTTCCTCCAACCATTCCGCCAAAATTTCGTCGCATCTTGCACGCCGCAAGGCGATTGAAACGACATAGTGTTCATAATTTATTTACTTGAAAAATCGTCGCATCTTGCACGCCGCAAGGCGATTGAAACGGTTTCCGGTGCAATTCCAGAACGCCCAACACGCCGTCGCATCTTGCACGCCGCAAGGCGATTGAAACCTGCACGCTTATACTGCGCCTTATCCGGATTATGTCGCATCTTGCACGCCGCAAGGCGATTGAAACATCATAAATGCGGATATATACATTGCTGGATTTGTCGCATCTTGCACGCCGCAAGGCGATTGAAACGAAGACTGTGTAGAAGTAAAAGCCTGAGCAATTACGTCGCATCTTGCACGCCGCAAGGCGATTGAAACTCTCTCTCCTCTCTGTTAACCTCGTATTTAATTGTCGCATCTTGCACGCCGCAAGGCGATTGAAACTTAAGAATTTCGTCATCATAATATTCATTATAACTAAGTCGCATCTTGTACGCCGCAAGGCGTATACCGCGACAACAAAACCGTAGGGGTCGATGCCCACATCGACCCGACCTCACCCAAAAGGGAAAGGTATCACAACGGGCGGATGATGGCATCTGCCCCTACAGTGGGGACTTACGCCGTAAGGCGATTGAAACTTATGTTCGCTATGAGCTTCATAGCTTTTTCTATTGTTGCATCTTGCACGCCGCAAGGCGTATTCCGCGACAACAGAACCGTAGGGGTCGATGCCCACATCGATCCGGCCTTACCCCAAAGGGAAAGGTATCACGACTACAGTGGGCGCTTACGCCGCAAGGCGATTGAAACGACATAGGGACATCGGTTTACCCTTGAAAGCATGTTGCATCTTGCACGCCGCAAGGCGATTGAAACTAAAAACGTAACGAACCCGGTCATGTTGATGCCGTGTCGCATCTTGCACGCCGCAAGGCGATTGAAACAGAGAAATCGGTTTAACTGTGACAGTAGTATCACTGGTCGCATCTTGCACGCCGCAAGGCGATTGAAACCTATATCCTGTATTAATAATAATTTTTCTGCCGTCGCATCTTGAACGCCGCAAGGCGATTGAAACGAAAATGGGTCATTCGCCATATTGAAATTAACGAAGTCGCATCTTGTACGCCGCAAGGCGATTGAAACAATTGAAATTGAACTTCATATGAAGCTCCTTTCTGGTCGCATCTTGCACGCCGCAAGGCGTATACCGCGACAACAAAACCGTAGGGGTCGATGCCCACATCGACCCGACCTCACCCAAAAGGGAAAGGTATCACAACGGGCGGATGATGGCATCCGCCCCTACAGTGGGACTTACGCCACAAGGCGATTGAAACTCAATGTGACTTTTATAACCTCTAATTACATTAGGTCGCATCTTGCACGCCGCAAGGCGATTGAAATGTATACACAATGAACATCATTGCTTCACTTGCAAGTCGCATCCCACACGCCGCAAGGCGGTCAAAATTTTACACAAATGCAATGCGCACAGACGTTTCTGCCTGTGCGCATTTTGCTGTTTTTGGGCGGATTCTGTGAGAAAGCCTTTTGTGACCGTCATTTTGTGCAAAAAAACACGCAAATCGGCGCGTAATTCACTGCACTTTATGGATTTTGCTTGACAGAACGGTGTGCTGTCTGTTATAATAACAATGTGTACTGTGAGAAGTGCCGTCAGACGGCACGATCGGAAAGGAAGACAGATCGGCATGCAGGACATGCCGCGACATTCTCATGAAAAATAACTGTAATCGAGACCAGTTCAAGCGCATTTTTTCCTTTTTTGCGGCAGTGCTCCTGGTGGGGCTTTATGCCGCAGGCTTCGCCTGGGTGTGGTATGAAAGCTATAGCAGCACCATCCTGCTGCCTTTCTACCGGCGCGGCAACTGGGTCATGATCCTGATCTATGTGGTGCTGGTGCTTCTGTTCGCCAAGTCGTTCGGCGGTTTGAAGATCGGCTATCTCAAGCGGACGGACATGTTCTATTCCCAGACCCTGTCCATCTTCTGCGTGAACGTGGTGACCTATTTCCAGATCAGCGTGGTGAACCGCGATTTTTCTGCCACGGTGCCGATGATCCTGCTGACCATCGTCGATCTGGCGGTGCTGATTTTGTGGATCGTCCTCATCAACAAGCTGTATTTCCGGCTCTATCCGCCGCGAAAGCTGGTGGTCATCTACGGCGACCGGAATGCCGCAGAACTGGTGCTGAAAATGAGCCGTCGGGTGGACAAGTATATGATCTGCGAATCCGTCAGCGCCAACGCGCCGCCGGAAGAGATCCGCGAGGCGATCTCCCGGTATGAGGGCATCATCCTCTGTGAGGTCTCCGGCAAGCTGCGCAACGATCTCATCAAATATTGCTTTGCGCAGAATGTCCGGGCGTATATTGCGCCGAAAATATCCGACATTATCCTTAGGGGCGCAGAGGAGATACGCCTGTTTGATACGCCGCTGCTGCTGTGCCGGAACTATGGACTTACCTTTGAGCAAAAGCTGGGCAAGCGCCTGTTTGACCTGGTTTTTGCCGTTGTCTTTCTGGTGATCCTGTCCCCGGTGATGTTGGCTTCTGCCATCGCCATTAAACTGGATGACGGCGGGCCGGTGCTGTTCAAGCAAAAGCGTCTGACCTATCACGGCAGGGAGTTCTATGTCTATAAGTTCCGGAGCATGGTGGTGGATGCCGAAAAGGCAGGGCCGCAGCTGGCAAAGGAAAACGACAGCCGCATCACTAAAGTGGGACGCATCCTGCGGAAGTGCCGGCTGGACGAGCTGCCCCAGCTCATCAACATTCTCCGCGGAGAGATGTCTGTGGTCGGGCCGCGGCCGGAGCGCCCGGAACTGGCGCAGGAATACGAAAAGACCATGCCGGAGTTTGAATTCCGGCTTCAGGTAAAGGCAGGACTCACCGGCTATGCGCAGGTCACCGGTCTGTATGATACGCTGCCTTATGATAAATTGAAAATGGATCTGATGTACATTGAGAACTATTCCATTTTCCTGGATCTGCGCATTATCCTGATGACACTGAAAACCGCGCTGTTCCCCGGCGAGACCAACGAAGAGGCAAACGCCCATGACGCGCAGGAACTGTTGTATCAGGAAGAACAGATACAGATGCAGGAACAGGAAAAAGAGAAAGGAGATCACCAATGAAAGTGACCGCAGTTATCATGGCAGGCGGCAGAGGCGAGCGCTTCTGGCCGAAGAGCCGTGTGAATTATCCCAAGCAGTTTCTCTCTCTGACCAAGGACGGAGAAACCATGATCCAGAAAACCGTAAAGCGTCTGATGCCCATGGTGGCAATGGAGGATGTCTTTGTGGTGACCAATGTGAGCTATGCCGCACTGGTCAAGGAACAGCTGCCCCAGCTGCCGGAGGAGAACATTCTGTTAGAGCCCTGTGCCAGAAACACAGCGCCCTGTATCGGTCTGGCTGCTGCTGTGATCCGCAAGAAGTACGGCGAAGCCATGATGCTGGTGCTGCCCTCTGACCACCTCATCCGCTATGAGGAAATGTATGTGGACACCCTGCGCCAGGCAGTGGCAGTGGCAGAAAAGGAACAGAACCTGGTGACCATCGGCATCACACCCACCTATCCGGAGACGGGCTATGGCTATATCAACTTTGAGCGCGACACCGACCTGGGCATGCCCGGCGTCTATCGGGTAGAGCGCTTTGTGGAAAAGCCGGATCTGGACACTGCCAAGCAGTACCTGGCATCCCACCGGTATCTGTGGAACAGCGGCATGTTCGTGTGGAAAACGTCTTCCATTCTGGCGAACATCCAGAAGCTGATGCCGGACATCTATGAGGGTCTGGAACGCATCGAGACAGCTGTCGGCACAGATAGCTATGAAGCGGTACTGGAAACGGAGTATCACGCATTCCGCAGCGAATCCATCGACTTTGGCGTTATGGAAAAGGCGGAGAACATCTACACCCTGCCGGGCAGCTTCGGCTGGGATGATGTGGGAAACTGGCTGGCAGTGGAGCGCATCAACCCTACCAATGAATACGGCAACTATATCGAGGGCGATGTTGTCACCATCGGTACAGAGCGCAGCACCATCTGCGGCGGCAAGCGCCTGATCGCAGCGGTTGGCGTCGAGGATCTCATTGTGGTGGATACCGACGATGCCGTGCTGATCTGCGCCAAGGACAGCACCCAGGATGTAAAAAAGGTCATCGAAAACCTGAAGATCTGCAACCGCAGTCAGCTGGTATAAATCAGAAACCGAAACCGCCGGAAACGGCAGGTTCCAATATAGAAAGGAAAAGGAAATACTATGAGCAAACATGCACTGATTACAGGTATCACAGGACAGGACGGCTCTTATCTGGCAGAACTGCTGCTGGAGCAGGGCTATGAAGTATACGGCATCATGCGCCGCAAGAGCGTAGTTGACTACGGCAATGTCGAGCACATCAAGGAGAAGATCCACTTCATCTATGCAGACATGACCGATGTTATCTCCCTGATCTCCGCAATGCGCATCTCCCAGGCAGACGAAGTATACAACCTGGCTGCACAGTCCTTCGTTGCTACCAGCTGGGAACAGCCGCTGGCTACCGCAGAGATCGACGCACTGGGCGTTACCAACATGCTGGAAGCCATCCGTGCCGTAAAGCCGGAGTGCCGTTTCTATCAGGCATCCACTTCTGAAATGTTCGGTCTGGTACAGGAAATGCCGCAGACCGAAAAGACCCCGTTCTATCCGAGAAGCCCGTACGGCGTTGCAAAGCTGTATGGTCACTGGATCACCAAGAACTACCGCGAGAGCTATGGTCTGTTCGCTTGCTCCGGCATCCTGTTCAACCACGAATCTGAGCGCCGCGGTCTGGAATTTGTAACCCGTAAGATCACCAACGCAGTGGCAAGAATCAAGTTTGGCGTACAGGATCATGTCGAACTGGGCAACATGGATTCCAAGCGTGACTGGGGTCACTCCAAGGACTATGTCCGTGCCATGTGGCTGATGCTCCAGCAGGACAAGCCGGATGACTATGTGATCGCAACCAATGAGACCCGTACCGTTCGGGAATTTGTAGAGACTGCTTTTGCTCACGCTGGCATCACCGTTGAGTGGCAGGGCAGCGGCGTAGATGAGATCGGTATCGACAAGGCTACCGGCAAGACCATCGTCACCGTCAACAAGAAGTTCTTCCGTCCGGCAGAGGTAGACGTGCTGCTGGGCAACCCGGCAAAGGCAGAGTCTGTCCTGGGCTGGAAGCGCGACATTTCCTTCTCTGATCTGGTAGAGCGCATGGTAAAGAACGACATGGCTCTGGTAGAACACGAGTTGAAGTGCCAGAACGTATAAGCATTATATCACAACAGACAATGAAATCATAAAAACAGGGGCAGAGTTTCTCTGCCCTTGTTTCCATATCATCACCGAAGGAGGAATACGGATTGCGCATTGCATTTGACGTACTGCCGCTGATCGGCTGCCGTATGACCGGCATCGGCTATTGTGAGGCAGGACAGATCCAGGCACTCACCAAGCTGCACCCGGAGGACGAGTTCCTGCTGCAATTTTTCTCCCGAAAAAATGAGGAGATCAAGATCGGGCGGCTGCAGCCCTATCTCCGGGAAAATGTCAAGCCCCACTGGGCGAAGGCATCCGGCTATATCTATCGGCTGGTGTCCAACTTTCTGCCCATATCCTATCGGCATTATTTTGGGGACAAGGCGCAGGTGACGCACTTTTTCAACTATATCGTACCGCCCAGGGTGGCAGGAAAAACCGTGGTCACGGTGCACGATATGGTGTATAAGACCTTTCCGGAGACGGTTCGGGGCAGAACACGCTATATGCTGGACACCGGACTGAAAAAGTCCATGAAGCGCGCCAGCCGCATTGTGACGGATTCGGAGTTCTCCAAGCAGGAGATCATCCGCTATTTCCCGCAGTTTGCAGACAAGATCCGCGTAGTATACTGCGGCGTGAATACGGAAAAGTTCCACCCGGTGGACGATCCGGCACAGATCCGTGCCGTGAAGGAAAAGTACGGCATCGACCGGGACTATTTCCTCTATTTGGGGACGGTAGAGCCGCGAAAGAATCTGGAGCGGCTCATCGAAGCCTATGACCGATTTTGTCAGGGAAAGGAAACACCGCCGTATCTGGTGCTTGCCGGCGGCAAGGGCTGGCTGGACAGCGGCATTTACAAAAAGGCTGAGGAACTGGGACGGAGTGATTTGGTGAAGTTTACGGAATATGTGTCGGATGAAATGCTCTGTCCGCTGATGTGCGGCGCACTGGCGTTTGTGTTCCCGTCGATCTATGAGGGCTTTGGCATGCCGCCGCTGGAAGCAATGGCGTGTGGCGTTCCGGTGCTGACTACCCATGCGGCATCCCTGCCGGAAGTGGTGGGCGAAGATGCAGTGGTTACAGATCCCTATTCTCCGAAGGACATTGCTGCCGGATTAGAGCGGCTCTATACCGACGAGGCGCTGCGGCAGCGGCTGAAAGAAGCCGGCCCCAAGCGCGCGGCGCAGTTCACCTGGGAGCGCTCGGCAGAGCAGCTGTACGAAGTGTACAAGGAGGCTTGCTGTGAGTAAGCAGAGAAGGCTGCACATTTTGCAGGTGAACAAGGCGTATTATCCCCATATCGGCGGTATTGAAAGCCTGGTGCGGACATTTTCCCGGGAGCTGCAAAAGCGTGCAGAGGTGAAAGTTCTGGTCTGTCAGGAAAAGGGAAAGGGCGAGGATCGTGTGGTCGAGGGCGTGCCGGTGCACTATGCATCCAGTCTGGGCACTTATTTTTCCTGTCCGCTGTCCTTTTCCTTTCTGCGAAAGTTCCGGGAGATGGCAAAATGGGCGGACGTGGTAGAGTTTCATGTGCCCTTTCCGCTGGCAGACCTGGCGTGTCTCCTGTCTGGCTATCGGGGCGGCGTGGTGATCGCCTGGCACAGCGATGTGGTACGGCAAAAGATGCTGCTCCGGTTCTATAAGCCGCTGCTGCTGAAATTCCTGCGCCGGGCGGACTGTGTCATTGCGGCGACAGAGGGACATATCGACAGTTCACCGTTTCTGACCCAGTTCCGGGAAAAGTGCCGCATCATTCCCTATGGCATTGATGTGCAGGCATACCGGAGCGTCGAGCGAAAGCCCATCCTGCGGCAGGTGCAGCAGCACCCGGAAACGGTGCGCGTACTGTTTGTGGGACGCTTTGTGTACTATAAGGGTATCGAGGTGCTGCTGCGCGCGTTTGCTAAGGTAAAGGGCTGTGAGCTGTTCCTGGTGGGACACGGCACACCGGAGATGGAAGAGAAACTGCACTGCATGACGGAAGAAGCACATACAGAGGCGCGTGTGCATTTCCTGGGAAATCTTTCAGAAGCAGATCTCCGGGCGGCGTTTGCGGATTGTGATATCTTCGTGTTGCCCTCGGTGGCGAACAGTGAAGCGTTCGGTATTGTGCAGCAGGAGGCAATGGTCTACGGCAAGCCGGTCATCAACACGGCGCTGCCCACTGGTGTGCCGCACGTCAGTCTGGACGGCGTGACGGGAATCACCGTACCGCCGGAGGATGCGGACGCGCTGGCACAGGCCGTACAGAAGCTGGCGGACGACAAGGCACTCCGGGAACAGTATGGCAGCGCGGCGGCGAAACGCGTGGAAGAAGAGTATGAAGAGGCGGACGTGGTGGACAAGGTCTACGCCACGCTGAAAGAAGTTGCAGAAAGGCGGCAAAGGACATGAAAGCACTGATTATTGGCGGCGGCGGATTTGTGGGACGGTATCTGGCAGAGCATCTGGTGCAGGACTGCGGCTGGGAAACATTTCTGACAAAGCTGCCCAAGGAAACCGCAGCAGTGGACGGCTGTGAGACATACAATCTGGACATTCTGGATAAGGACGCAGTAGAAGCGCTGCTGGTGCGCCTGAAGCCGGACGCAATCTTTCACCTGGCAGCGCAGAGCTCGGTGGCGTATTCCTGGAAAAATCCGCAGCTGACAGCAGATATCAACATCCGCGGCTGTCTGAATGTGCTAGATGCGGTTCGGGATATGCCGGAGTATTCGCCGAAGATCCTGCTGATCGGTTCTGGCGAGGAATATGGCGTACTGCCGGAAAATGTGAGCCTGGTCAGCGAGACGACACCGGTGCATCCGGCAAACCCTTATGCCATCACCAAGCTGACCCAGAACCTGTTTGGCGCACTCTATGCCAGGGCGTATGATATGCATGTCATGATGGTACGGGCGTTCAATCACATCGGGCCGGGACAGCTGCCCCAGTTCGTGGTCTCGGACTTCTGCAAGCAGGTAGCGGAGATCTCTGCCGGCATGCGCGAACCGATGATGCGCGTGGGCAATCTGACGGCTGCCCGGGACTTTACGGATGTGCGTGACGTGGTACGGGCGTACTCTCTGCTGATGAAGCATGGCCGTTCCGGTGAGCTGTATAACGTCGGCAGCGGCAGAGCCATCACCATTCAGGAGATCCTCGACCGTATCATTGCGCACAGTGCAAAGGAGATCACCGTAGAGGTCGATCCGGCAAAGCTGCGCCCGGTGGAAATCCCCATGATTCGGGCAGATATCTCGAAGCTGCAGGCGGACACCGGATGGCAGCCGGAGATTCCGCTGGAACAGACCATTGCGGAGACGTTGGACGATTGGAAAAAGAAGCTGAAATAATTGCCGGAGGAGGCGAAGGCGTATGGCACAATTGGAAGAACTGTTGGAAAAAAAGCCGGAGACGGTTTCAGAAGATATGGGATACGGCGCGCCCTCAGACGCCTATGAGGAATCGTCGTGGGAACAGCAGAAGCTGAAAAGCTGGCCGCGGCAGATCCATGTGTTCGGTGTGCGGCAGAATCAGATCAACCAGGGCACAGCGGCGCGGCTGCGCGCACTGGAGATCCAGAACCGGACGCTGGAGATTCAGATCCAGCGGCTGGAGGAAGAACTGCAGGCAACCAAGGAACGGGAAAAGAAGATTTTGGGCAGGGTCGCGGCAGAGATGGACACCATGCAGGCGGAGATCAACCGTCTGCGGCTGTCCACTCAGCTGAACAGCAATGCACTGGATCGTATCCTGCGACAGCCAGAGCCGGCAGAATCTGAGACACCGGAAGAGATGGAATAATTACGGTTTTTCAAATGGCAAACCGAGAAAAATGGCGAAAGTGTGTATAAGAAGACACCTTCGTCATTTTTTTGATGAAATATGTTCAGATTACAAAGATAGATAAATTATGGTGCTCATAGTTGCGCATGTGACAACATTGCTCTTGCTTATGAAAAAGATAGGTTTTTCTCGATAGATTTTAAAGACAACCTGTAATCAAACAGTAGTTTTCCACATTTATTGGTGTAATTGCATAAAAAATGCGGTATTTTTGTTGTGTTCTTTGTATTGCAATTCCGGCGAAATTATGCTATAATCTTCTCATAGGAAGAATATAGCCTCCTGTTTCAAGCGATTGTTTCGATAATTACCAATATCTTTATTTTTCGGAAACAGAGAATTGAAAACTAGCACTTGGAAATAATTTCCATATGAAAGGAGCGGGAAATCAGATGAAATCTATGAGAAAAAGAATTGCCGGAATTGTGGCGGCAGCCGCTATGGCAGTGACGAGTACGGTGAGTGGTATCAGCGGTATTTCTGCCGGTGCAACGGAACTGACAAGCTTGTCTGGTGCGAAAACGACAACAGATGTGAAACTGCTTTCGGGTGAAGGCAATGTTTTGTCCGACGGAGCATCGACTGTGAGTGATGTTATTGCCAATGCTGACAAAACCTATTTGATCGGTATCGCCAGTCAGTTCTGCGTGTTCTTGCAGAGTGACTTCACGGTGAGTGAGGCGGACTCTGAGGGCCGCGTCGCTATCGGCGGAAATTTCACATTTACAGGTGGATGGGATTATCAAATCGGACAAGGCGACTATGCAAGCCATACGGCTTTAGATCACTTGACAAATATCAATGGTCAGGCAATTTATTATCCGGGTGCTGCGCATCTGATAATGGCAGGAGACCGTTTTCAGAATTTGAACGTCAAATCGGATTATACGGGTGAGATGAAAACTTTTGCTGTCGGACAGAACTTTTCTCTTGAAAACTGTTCGTATAGGTATAATTCCTACAACAGCGATTACATCTATAAAGCAGATCTGATCGACTTCACAAAGGAGTTTCAGAAGCTGAGTGCCACTTCCTTAAAACTGCAGTCCCATAAGACAAACGGAACAGCGGTTTGGGATGGAAATACACTGAAACTGACATGTACCGACAGTGAAGCAGAAGTGGTCTATTTCAACATTGCAGACTGGAATGACAATGTAAGCGATATCGAATATATAGATATTCCGGATGGTGCTTATCTGATCGTGACATGTGATGATGCTGCGATTTCTATTGACGGTAACGGCAATAAGGTAAATACTTCAATTAATAGTACGATCATTTCCAACACGGGAACTAATTCATCAAATAACAATGTAAACTCCGAGCGTATTCTGTACAACTTCCCGAATGCAGCTACTGTTTATATTGATGCGAACTTCAATGGCACGATTTTTGCGCCCAACTCGACGGTATCTTCTGATGAACAAAAATGCAACGGACATCTTTCCGGTTCTCTGATTGCCAAATCATTTAAGGGCGGTCTGGAATTTGGTTATCGTCCGTATCAGGGCTCTATCAGCCTCCTCGGTGCCAGCACTGGCTATACCGTTGATGTCATCAAGTACAAAAACGAAAAAGCATCCGGCAACGAACTTGCAGGTGCAGACATTGCAATCTACGATGCTAAAACCGATGAGTTGGTAGCATCCGAGTGCTCTGACAGCACAGGCCTTGCTCAGCTCACCTTTGGTGAAGAACTGGATGAGGAAGGCACAGTTTCCAAGAGCTATTATATTGCGGAAAGTGCTGCGCCCAGCGGCTATCAGAAATCCGATGTGCGGTATTATTTCGATTACATGGAAACATATGGGCGGTTGGAAACAACAGATGTGGTTGTCCCCACAATCGTAACCATCACCATGTATCCCATGAGCACTGACGGCAAGAAGCCGGACGACAGCGCGAAAAAAGAGTATACCGTTATGATGAACTATAGTGTTTCTGACGACGGTGAGATCGTGGAAAAGAAATTTACATGTAAATCCGGTAATGTCGAGCCCGCCTATACCCTGAAAAAGAACGGTGATGACTGGAAACTGAACGAAACTGTCATCTCCACTGACGAGCGTTTTGATGATACGACCCTGGCGACGGACGGCATGCGTATTGATACGGAAAACATGACCATTTATCCGCTGCTTAAGGCACCGTCGCAGCAGCCCCCCGTTGGGCCGGCAGACTCTGATGCTGTTCCGGCGATTGTGAACCAGCAGGGACTAACCATTCAGAAGAAAGATGATGAGGGCTCTTTGCTGGAGGGTGCAACGCTTTCGCTGAAAAAAATTCAGAACGACACGGAAACGCCGGTTGCTGGATTCAACGGCACACAGGCAGATCAGACGCTGAGCATCGGTCAGGATGATCTGACAGACATCCAGGTTGCCGATGCCGATCAGAATCCCTACTATGTTCTGGAGGAGACAGCAGCACCTTCTGCGGAATACGAGCTGGCAAACCCCATTTATTTCTATGTGACCAAAGAAGAAGGCGTATACACCTTGCACACCACCGAGGCAGAGGTGAACGGCAAACCAGATTGGAGCAAGGCAACTGTCAGCACAGATACTATTGTCACCATGATCGACGTTCGCATCACCGGTGCAAAGGTGACTCTGCAAAAGGTGGACAGCGAGAGCGACGATGTGATCCTGGACGAAAGCGCAGAACTGGCACTGTACCGTGCATCAAATGACACAAAGATCTGCGACTGGAACGGCGAGAAGCTGGTGGACGGCTATCTGGAACCGGGCATGTATTACATCGTGGAAACCAAAGCGCCGGAAGGCTATAAGGATACACTGGTGGGACAGAAGATGTACTTTGTTGTCAACAGCGACTATACCATCACTGTGGGCAAACCGTCCTATGTAGAGTCGATTGCTCCGGCAAGCGATGCGGAAGAATATTTCGGTGATGAGTACAGTAATGAGCCCATTACCAAAATAGAAGTAGATGCCAGCGATATTCAATGGAACGCCGGCGGAATCCAGTTCAAGCCTACTGGCGATGCTGTGGCAGTGCAGAAGGATATTGCTGAGGGAATGAACACCTTTACCGGAAATAACATCACATTCGGTGATGGCGGCAGAATGAAGGTCACCTACTGGAATGCAAAAATTCAGGCAATTCGGTATTATATGGACATTGATGATACCGCATCGGCAAACCTCAAGGTGATTGACGGCGATACGGTTTGCGTTCGGGTACCCAACGAAAAGGCAGAAACTACAACAACCACAACCGAAGAAACAACTACTACCACCGAAGAGACCACAACGACGACCGAGGAAACCACCACGACCACGGAGGAGACTTCTGACACCACAGACACCACCACGACTGAAGAAACCACTACAACCACTACAGAAACGACGACCACAACCACGGAAACCACCACGACGACAGAAGAAGCCACAACAACTACTACCACCTCAACAACAGAAGAAGCCACAACAACTACTACCACCTCAACAACAGAAGAAACCACAACCACAAGTAATACCACATCCGCTACCACACTCTCTTCTGCCGGTCCGACTACGCCGTCTGCAACGGAAACCACAACCACCACTACAACCACTACAACCACCTCTTCGACTACCGCAGCCACTACGGCTTCTACTACAACCACGGTGACTACAGCAGGCACGACGACGACTCCCACCACGCTGACAACCGCAACAACCACAGAGACAACGACTACCACAACGACTACCACCACAACTACGACAACCACTACAGAAACGACAACAACGACCACAACTGAAGAAACGACGACTACCACCGAAGAGACCACCACGACGACCGAGGAAACCACCACGACCACGGAGGAGACCTCTGACACCACAGACACCACCACGACCGAAGAGACCACTACAACCACAGAAGAGACTACAACGACGACCACCGAAGGAACCACAACTACGACCGAAACGACGACTACGGAAACTACCACGACAACAACGACGACCACCACAGCAACTACCACCAGCAATACAACTGTGCCGACTACTGCAACAACGGTGACCACAACGCCGACCACATCCGTGACAACGGAAACGACAACCACAACGTCGGAGACGACTGTGACCACCACCACAACCACGACTGCTGCAACCACGACTTCTGCGACTACCACAACGCCGCGGAATACCACGGAGAACAACGGCAGCCACACACCATCCGGCACGACGACAACTACCACGACAATGACTACCGCGACCACTGCGTCCTCCGCAGGGCCGACGATGACCACCACAACGACCACATCCGGAACGACAACTTCCGGTACTGAAACAACCACAACCACTTCCGGCACAACGACAACACCGCGGAACACCACGGAGAATAACGGCAGCCACACACCGTCCGGTACAACGACCACTTCCGGTTCGACGACTACCACGACGACCTCTGGCTCCGGTTCTTCCACTACGTCGGGAACGACTACTACAACGACAACAGCCACTACAACGGCTGCGACTACTTCCCGCAGAAACAACAGCTCCGGCAGCTATACTTCCCGGGTATCCGGTTCTCCGAAAACCGGGGATAAGGGCTATGCCGTTTGCATTGCCGCAGGCGCTGCGGTAATGCTCCTGTGGGCAAGCCGGAAAAAACGGAAGTAACCCCTTTTAAAACAAACGCATGATTCTCAGCGGCAGGCACGGCGAACGCAGCAGTGTCTGCCGCTGCTGCGTTTTGTAAGCGTTTTGTAGGATTTTTTCAGAATTTCCGGAAAATGCGCGAATGCCCCTGTCTGTTCGTTCTGAAATTTTAGGCAAAATGCCGGAATGACGAGCCACTTTGTAAATGAATTGTAAGATTTCTCTTGACAAACCGCGGAAAGTACGATATAATAAGAACAACACAATTGACATAGTACCGCAGGACGGTATAGAATTGGCTCTGAGAGCATGGAGGAACGATATGGGCATTTTTTCAAGAATTGGCGATGTATTTAAGGCAAATATTAACGATATGATCGACCGGGCAGAAGACCCGGAGAAGATGGTGAAGCAGATCATTCTGGATCTGCAAAAGGAAGTCAGCCAGGCAACACAGGCACTGGGCAAGGCGATGGCAAGCGAGCGTATCGCAAAGCGCCAGTATGACGATGCCGTAAAGACATCTGCGGATTGGGAAATGAAAGCCAAGTCTGCGCTGAATGCCGGAGAAGTGGATCTGGCGAAAAAGGCACTGTCCAACAAGGTAAAGGCGGACGAAAGCGTCAAGCAGTATCAGCAGATGTATGAGCAGATCTCTGCCCAGACCGCACAGGTCAGAGAGCAGGTAGAAGCGCTGAAAGCCAAGCTGGAAGAGGCGAAGAGCCGCCAGGCAATGCTGGTAGCCCGTTCGCAGATGGCAAAGACCCAGAAGAGCCTGGCACAGTCTGTGGGCGGTCTGGATTCCTCCAGTGCCCTGGATAAGTTCAATCGGATGGAAGAAAAGGTGACACGGCAGGAGGCAGAAGCACAGGCGTTTACCGAAATGTCCGGCGCTGTGGGTGCTTCGGACGAGAAAACCTTTGAACAGCTTCAGCACGATGCCGATGTGGATGCAGAATTGCAGCGCCTGATGGCTGAAATGGGTCAGACTGACGCAGCAGCGGAAACAGAAGGGAGTGCGGTCTGATTATGGCAAAAAGAGAGGAAAAGTCATCCCTTTGCGGATTGATCGTGGTACTGGCTGCCATTGCTGTAGGCGTGGCAGGCATCGTCTATGCACTTTCCACACACCGCCGGCATGTCAGCCGGGAAAAGTGGAAGGATTATGATGAATGCGGACTGGTATAACGCATAAGAATAACCAGATATTTCCTCACAAAATGGATGCGGATTCCATCTTAAAATGTTTATTTTGGTAGCTTTTGCAGCCAAAAAACAGTGAAAAATAATATTGCAATTAGAAAATCGGGTACAAATTTAGGTTTGTACCCGATTTTTGCAAAATATGCTCAAATTATGTCGAAATGAATTGCAATTTCAAAACGGCTGTGCTATAATGACACTATCCAATTGGTGAAAAAAGGGGAAGTTTACATGTACGGAAATAAGATCGTCCTGGATCTGGAATTTACGCCAGTCCGAGATCCGGATCTGCAGGCGGTGGCAAGCAGTGAGATCTTAGAGATCGGTGCAGTCAAGCTGGATGCAAACAATGTGATAACAGATGAGTTTCAGACCTATGTCAAACCACAGTACAGCGGCATTCCGCCGCACATCACGCGGATCACCGGCATTACGGAAAAGACTGTGGCGCATGCACCGGGGTATGCAGAAGCGGTTGCACAGTTTACGGGGTGGATCGGGAACACGGAAAAAAGCCGGTTTTATACCTGGAGCAATTCCGATCAGTCTGTGCTGCTTCACGAGGCAGCGCTGAAGGAAGAGACACTGGACGAGATGTTCTATGCCCACTGGGTGGATCTGCAGCGTATCCATCAGCGGGTGTATGGATTTCGCCGTCCCATGAATCTCACCAGTGCACTGGGGTCGATGCAGATCTATTTTGAGGGAACAGAACACGGCGCACTGGCGGACGCGAGGAATACAGCGGAGATCCTGCTGCACCTGAGCAATCTCCGGGAGGCACAGGCACGCATCCAAAATTCGCACATCACCTATAACAGCACAGAATCCCACGGCTTTTCCATGGGGCTGGTGTTCAAAAAGCGCTAGAGCGTGTACAAAAAAGCAGAGACACCGCTTTGAGGGTATCTCTGCCGAAAAGATGTTCTTTTGTGTGCGTGTTTACGGGCGCTGTCCCAGACCGCCCTCCAGGGTGATGGTCTCGCCGGTCATAAACTTAAAGTCCGGAGAAGCCAGCTGTACGCAAACTCTGCCGATCTCCAGTTCGGCGTCACCCAGGTGACCGATCGGCGGCATCTTGACGTTTTTCTCAAAAGCGTCCGGATATGCCTTCTGGAAGTTTTCCAGCTGTGCTGTCCATGCCAGCGGGCAAACGATATTGACATTGATGTTGTCCTTGCCCCATTCGGTGGCAGCGACACGAGTCAGACCGCGGATGCCTTCTTTGGCTGCGGCATAGGCGCACTGTCCAAAGTTGCCGAACAGCCCTGCGCCGGAGGCAAAGTTGATGACAGAGCCCTGGGTCTTTTTCAGATAGGGATAGCATGCCTTCATGTAGTGGAAGGTAGCGTACAGACCGGAATAGATCGCCAGGTCAAACTGCTCGGTGGTGTGGTCTGCCAGCGTGACGCCGGAGGCAGATGCCTGGGCGTTGTTGATGAGAACGTGGATATCCCCAAAGGTGTCCACTGCCTGCTTGACTACATTTTCCACTACAGCGGCGTTGTCAGCACCGGCATTGACATCTGCCTGTACCGTCAGAACGCGGATGCCATAGAGCCGTTCCAGTTCTTCCTTGGCAGCGTCCAGTTTTTGCACGTTGCGGCCGGTGATGACCAGGTTTGCGCCTTCTTTGGCGTAGGCGGTGGCGATGCCATAGCCGATAGAGCCGCATCTGCCGTCACTGAGGACAGCTCTGCCGGCGCCGGTGATAATTGCGGTTTTGTTTGTGAAAAGGCCCATCGTAAACTTCCTTTCTGGAATCAGAAGCAAGAGACTGCTTCTGGCACGCGTGTTTTGTTTGACGATTCCAGTATAGCACATTTTTGAGAAAAAAGCAAGAGAATCAGAGGATTTTGAGGAGGAGTTATCATGCAAATTCGGAAAGCCACAGTGCAGGATCTGGAGTGTATCCGCGAACTGACAAGAGAGACCATCGGACGGATCTATCCGAAGTATTATCCGGAGGGTGCAGTGCAGTTCTTTCTGGCGCATCATTGTGACGGCGAGATCCTGTCCGATATCCGGTCGGGCGCAGTTTATCTTGGGGTGGATGCTGCGGACGGCATTGTGGGGACAGTGACCGTAAAAGAAAATACCGTCAGCCGCTTGTTTGTGCTGCCGGAGCTGCAGCGAAAGGGTTATGGCAGCGAACTGCTTGCGTATGCAGAGCGCCTGGTGTTTGCCGCATATCCGGAGGTAAAGCTGGATGCTTCGCTCCCGGCGAAGCCGCTGTATTTGAAAGAGGGGTACCGCGCAGCAGAATTTCACTGCATGCCTGCGGAAAAAATGACGTTTTTGTGCTATGATGTCATGGTAAAGGATGCGCCGGGCATCAGCGCATAAAAGCCGAAAAGAAAAAATGAGAAAACAGAAATGAGCGGACTGCCGGGAGAGGGCAGTCCGCTCATTTTCGTTATCGGCGCGCTTGGTGCATCCGCTTTTTTGCCTGATACATGGCCTCGTCTGCGCGGCTCATGATCTGTTCATAGTTGGTGTCACCGTCGGTATAAGAGGCATATCCGGCGGCAATGCTCAGGGAAAAGCGCGGCTCGTCCGCAAATTCGCCGTAGTCGCTGCGGTTTCGGTTCATTTCCTGTGTTTTCTCCGAGAGCGCCTCGTTCATGGCACGCAGTTCCTCCGCCTGCTTTTTCTCCAGCAGGGCAATAAACTCGTCTCCGCCCACCCGATAGACCTTGTCGAATACAGCGAGCATGCACTTTGCGGCGCTCTGTAGGAGCACATCGCCGCCGGCATGACCGAAGCTGTCGTTGGTGAATTTCAGCAGATTGAGATCCATAGAGATGATGCTGAGCTGTTCCAGCCGGCACTGTGCGGCATCCCGTTCCAGTGCATAGCGGTTGCCCAGATGGGTGAGGTTGTCGGTATAGGCAAGCTCGTGCAGCAGCTTTGTTTCCCGTTCCCGGTTCATTTCTGCCATAAGCTTTCGGATGCCGTCCAGGATAGAGAGCGCCAGATAGAGCAGGAATCCTGTGCGGATGATAAAGGTCTGGTCGCCGATGGTAGAGCCGAACAGGAAGAATACCACGTTCCCGAACACAAAGGTGAGCAGGAGCATGATCCCGATCCGGTTGATCTTTTCCATTTGCCGGTAGTACCGGGCAAACATCACAATAGATGCCACCGCCAAAACGCCCAGTGCCGCAGTGAATATCTTAATGGTATTGGTATAGGTTGCGATCCGGGTGAAGTGCAGCACACTCAGTACGGATTCCAGAATGAGAAAGCCGTAGAACAGCCAGTGCATGCGCAGCTGCGGGATGATGTCCTCGAAGTAGAGGATCGCCAGCAGCGGCAGCAGAAATAGGGAGAAGTAGTTGATGTAGTATTGCACTACAGCGTTTTGATAGAGATACTGGTTGAAGAATAGCGGACAGTTCAGGTTGATGGCAAATGCAATGGACAGACAGCCCAACGAGAGGGCTTCTGAAAGGGTGATCTGCTTGGCTCTTCCCACGCAGTAGATGAGGATCAGCAGAACGCCGAAGATCAGCATGGCGATGTTGGAAACACCGGGCAGCAGCTCGCTTTTCAGATAGTTGTAGACCAGTTCGTTTTGTGTGCCGATGGCAGTGTCATATGCCGTGAGGAATTTGTTGGCATAGACCGTTTCAACGCGGATGGTTAGATAGGCGGCGCTCGTTTCCGGGATGGAGATGAAGTGGGTGTATGTCCCCGGAGAATCGCAGCATTTCAGCCGTTCGCCGAAATGATAAAACGGTACGGCATCTGCGGTGGGTGCGCCGTCGCTGTCCGTCAGATAGGCATCGACATAGGAATCACTGGTGCGGAAAGAGATGACCTTTCCCTTCATGGCCGCTGTCAGCGGATGGGACATGGTGAGGGCATAGACCGTTTTGTCCGTGCCGGCATAGTATGGTTCGTTTTCCGGATCAGTGGCAGTCTGTGTGCTCCATTCGCCGGGCAGATACTGCATGGCATCCTCGGTGACAGGCATGCCCTTTGTCAGAAAAGCCATCACTGCCAGAACTGCCAGCATAAGCACTGTCAGACACAGCGCCGGAATTTTTTTATGCAGCCGATTCATAGGCGTTGTTCCCCTTTGGAAAAATGTGTTATCCTTATTGTAGCATATTTTATCAAATTTTGCAAGTATTGTTTTCCGGTTTTGACAGATTATATGACCCAAAAGGAGAAAGCCGCCGTCCGGCACGACTGCATTTTTTGATCATTTTTTACACCAGAAAAAGCAATTGATTTTGATTTGCGGCTGTGCTATACTTTTTTATGATAAAGAAGCAGGAGGTCTTTTTTCATGGAAACAAAAGAAAATCATTTACGCACACTTCGCGGCGAACTGATACTGGTGCTTGCGGTGTGCATCAACAGCATCAGCGTTGTGCTGATGCTCTATTCCGGTGCCGGGATCTCGGCGATCTCCAGCGTCCCCTTTGCCTTTTCTGAGGTATTTCCCAAGCTGACTCTCGGCACATGGACATATCTCTTCCAGGGCTTGTTGGTGCTGAGTCTGATGGTAATGCGCCGGCGCTTTGTGCCGCCGTATCTGTTCAGTTTTGTGGTGGGCTTTGTGTTCGGCGAACTGCTGGATGTCCACGAGCTTTGGATCGGGGTACTGCCCACTGCGCTGCCCTGGCGCATTCTGTACTTTGTCGTCAGCTATGTGCTGATCTGCATCGGCATTGCCCTGTCGAATCGGTGCGGTCTGCCCATTGTCCCCACCGACCTGTTTCCCCGGGAACTTTCGGACATCACCGGCATAGGCTATCCCAAGATCAAGATCGGCTTTGATGTGATCTGTCTGGCGGTGACGGCAGGGATGACCTTTTTCTGTCTGGGGCATCTGGACGGTCTGGGCATCGGCACGATCGTGGCGGCGTTCACTATGGGAAAGGGCGTGGGTATCTGCGGAGACTGGATGGACAAGCGCTTTCAGTTCACCACGTTCCTGGAAAAGCGAAAGGAGAGAGCACGATGAAACCTCTGCGCCTTTTGGTGACTTATACAGCAAAGCCCGGTCAGCGGGATGCCTTTCTCCAGGCAGTGCTGCAAAGCGGCGCGGCGGAGATCATCCGGCAGGAGGACGGCTGCCTGCGGTATGACTATTTCCTGTCGGCAGAGCGCCCGGAAGAGATCCTGTTGGTGGAAGAATGGGCATCGGCGGAACAGCAGCAGACACATCTCCGGCAGCCTCATATGCAGCAGCTGAAACGATGGAAAGAACAGCACATTGCGGCAACAGACGTACAGACGATCTGAATTTCTGCATTTTCACAAAATATACTTGCTTTTTTTCGGAAAAAGTGGCATAATAAAAAGAAAAGATTTCGCTGTGCAAGCGAAAGTGACACAGAAAGGAAACGTAATCTATGGAAAATCAACTGGTTCTGGTACTGGACTTCGGCGGTCAGTACAATCAGCTTATTGCCCGGCGTGTGCGGGAATGCGGTGTATACTGTGAAGTGATCCGCTATACCACACCGCTGGAAGAGATCGCAGCACGGAAACCGGTGGGCATCATCTTCACCGGCGGCCCGAACAGCGTATATGATGAAAAGTCTCCCCACATTGCCAAGGAAATCTTTGAGATGGGCATCCCGATCCTGGGTATCTGCTACGGCTGTCAGCTGATGGCATACACCCTGGGCGGTACGGTTACCACCTGCACCACATCGGAATACGGCAAGACTGAGACCATCTATGACAAGTCCAGTGTGCTGTTCCAGAATGAGGAACTGCCGGAGCAGGCGATCTCCTGGATGAGCCACACCGACTACATCTCCGAAGCACCGGCAGGCTTTACCGTAACGGCACATACCGAGAACTGTCCGGTAGCTGCCATGGAAAATCCGGAAAAGAAGCTGTATGCCGTACAGTTCCATCCGGAGGTAAATCACACCCAGTATGGTCTGACTATGCTGGACAGCTTCTTGAAAAACGTCTGCGGCTGCACCGGTGACTGGACGATGGGCAACTATGCCAAGACTGCCATTGCACAGATCCGGGAAAAGGTGGGCGACGGCAGAGTTCTGCTGGCACTGTCCGGCGGTGTAGACAGTTCTGTCTGTGCTGCTCTGCTGTCCCGTGCAGTCGGCAAGAAGCTGACCTGCATCTTCGTAGACCACGGCTTCCTGCGGAAAAACGAGGGGGACGAGGTCGAGGCCGCTTTTGCAGACAAGGACATCAACTTTATCCGCGTCAATGCCAAGGCTGCCTTTATGGAAAAGCTGAGCGGCGTTTCTGACCCGGAGACCAAGCGCAAGACCATCGGCGAAGAGTTTATCCGTGCCTTTGAGCGCGAGTCCAAGAAGCTGGGCACGGTGGATTTCCTGGCACAGGGCACGATCTATCCGGACGTGATCGAAAGCGGTTCCGGCGATGCGGCTGTGATCAAGTCTCACCACAATGTGGGCGGTCTGCCGGACTATGTGGACTTCAAGGAGATCATCGAACCGCTGCGTCTGCTGTTCAAGGACGAGGTGCGGCAGCTGGGTATCGAGCTGGGTCTGCCGGAAAATCTGGTATGGCGTCAGCCGTTCCCGGGCCCGGGACTGGCGATCCGTATCATCGGCGAGATCACAGATGAAAAGCTGTCTATTCTCCAGGATGCCGACTGGATCTTCCGGGAAGAGATCGCAAAGGCAGGACTGGATCGGAGCATCCATCAGTATTTCGCTGTTCTGACCAACATGCGCTCTGTCGGCGTTATGGGTGACGGCAGAACCTATGACTACACCCTGGCGCTGCGCGGCGTGACTACTACTGACTTTATGACCGCAGATTTTGCACGCATCCCGTATGAGGTGCTGGAAGTGATCTCGGCTCGTATTGTCAATGAGGTAAAGAATATCAACCGCGTTGTGTATGATATTACCACAAAGCCGCCGGCTACGATCGAATGGGAATAAAAAACAAGACTTCAAAAATGTCGAATTTACGTCGTTTTTAAAGCCTTAAAATCTCAGTGATAACAATTTGATAACAGGAAGTAAAACTGAAATGTTCTGCATTTCAGGCGGTTTACAGGTCACGCCACTCTTTCGAGGGTTCATGTTTACCGCAGTCATCGGTCGTTTTCGGCCAGTTAAGCTTCCATTCTGTATATTCGGCCTTGCTGATCTTACCGTCAGCAAGGTCTTTTTTTCGTCTCTGCCACTCCGCAAAGAAGTCGTTCAGAAGAATAGAGCCGAAAATAATGCCCTTACGTTTGTTTCCGTCCTCATCTGTACAGTCCTCAACGCTGATCGGGTAATGTTCGTCCAGTTCAAAGAGCATCATCATAACGCCCTCCGCTCCGAGAATTTCATCATCAGCAAGGAAACGAGGGTTTATATCAAGCACCTCGGCAAGCCGTTCCACAAGTGCTTGTTTTGGTGTACGAGTGCCCGATTCGTACTGTGCGATGCGGACATCGGCGGATTTCTCATCAAATCCGACAGCCATACCGAGCTGCTTCTGTGTCATTCCACGGAAATCACGGATACGGTGTATTTTATCTCCCATTATACTCATGGTGGTTTACTCCTTATAATATCGTTCTGTTAGTAGAATCATTATAACATATATGTTTAAGTCAGTCAAGAGATGCTAAACAAAAAAATTTAGAAAATACGCAAAAGTGTCTTGACAAAAGCAAATTTGTTTAGTATAATGGAATTAAGCAAAAATGTTTAGAACAGATTTTGCGAATACAGAACACAGAAAGGAACAAATGTATATGTCAGAAAAATTTATTCGTGCAGAGGAAGTTGCTGAGGTTATGGAGATCTCTGTTGCCTATGCATACAAAATCATTCGTAAACTCAATCAGGAACTTTCCGACAAAGGGTTTATCACAGTAACAGGCAGAGTGAACCGTGAGTACTTTAACGAGCGAGTGTACTCGGTGAACCCTCCCAAAAAGAAAGCTGGTGAGGAATAATGCCCGTATATAAGGATAAAAACGGCACTTGGTATGCTATGGTTCGTTATGAGGACTGGCAGGGGGATCGAAAACAAAAGTGCAAGCGTGGCTTTGTTACCAAACGTGAGGCACAGAACTGGGAGCGTAGATTTCTGCTTCAGGCAAACAGTGACCTTGATATGCTGTTTAAGGACTTCTACAAGCTGTATGAACAGGATATGAGATCTCGCTTGAAACAGAATACATGGGAACATAAGGCACACGTCATTCAGTCGAAAATCCTCCCTTATTTCGGGGATAAACCGATGAAGGATATTCAGGCAAGAGATGTGCTTTCGTGGCAGAATGAACTGCTTCGTCACCGTGACAAAAACGGAAAGCCCTATTCGGAAACGTATTTGAAGAATCTGCACAATCAGCTTTCCTGTATCTTTAACCATGCGGTTCGCTACTATGATCTTGGCGTAAACCCAGCTGCCAAAGCTGGAAGTATTGGCGTAAAGAATGCCAAAGAAATGAACTTCTGGACAAAGGACGAATATATGCAGTTTTCTGAGGTCATGATGGACAAACCAGTTTCGTTTTATGCCTTTGAAATGCTGTATTGGTGCGGTATCCGTCTTGGTGAACTGTTGGCTCTCACACCAGAGGACTTTGATTTCCAGAATCGAAAGCTCCGCATTAACAAGTCTTATCAGCGTATCAAGGGGCAGGACGTTATTACAGAGCCGAAAACCAAGAAAAGCAACCGTACCATTGAAATGCCTGATTTTCTTTGTGAGGAGATGCAGGACTATCTCCGTATGCTTTACGATCAGAAATCAGATGAGCGTATTTTCACAATATCCAAGAGTTATTTGCATCACGAGATGGACAGAGGGGTAAAAGAAACGGGTTTGAAGCGTATCCGTATCCATGATCTGCGTCACAGCCATGTTTCGCTCCTGATCGAGCTTGGGTTCTCGGCGGTAGCTATCGCTGACCGTGTGGGGCATGAGAGTATTGAGATCACTTACCGCTATGCACATCTGTTTCCGTCGAAACAGGCGGAAATGGCGAATAAACTCAGTGAGTTGAAGAAAGGAGATAACGCAAATGTCAGCGAAAAACCTTGACAGCAAAGGCAGATTTCGTTCCAGAACCATCGGATTTCGGGTATCTCCCGAAGAAGAAAAGCTGATAAATTCAGCAGTGGCACTTTCAGGACTGACCAAACAGGACTACATCGTAAAAAGGCTTCTCTACCGTGATGTGGTAGTGCAGGGCAATCCGAGAGTATACAAAGCTCTGAAAAATCAGCTTGCGGAAGTGCTTTCAGAATTGCAGAGAATAGAAAATAGTTCTGTAAGTGATGAACTTCTTGAAACGATACGACTCATCAACACCACATTAAATGGAATGAAAGGGGAATCCTGATGTCAGAAGAAAAAGAAATGACCGCTCCGAACGTATCTATTGGCGTAGATACGGAGCAGTCATCCACAAAACAAACTACTAATAGTATATCAAATCGTGATGTAAATTTCAACCCCTTTGACGAATTTTTCAAGAAAATTGATCCGTCATACATGAAAACAGTCACGATGCAGGAACTGTATCAGGATATTTACAGCAAGAAACCGCCTGTTATTGAGGGCTTGCTCTATCAGGGTACTTATCTGTTTGTCGGTTCACCAAAGATCGGCAAAAGCTTCTTTATGGCACAGCTTGCCTATCATGTCAGCACAGGTACTCCGCTTTGGGACTATCCTGTGAAAAAGGGTACGGTTCTCTACCTTGCACTGGAAGATGATTACAGACGATTGCAGGAACGAATGTACCGAATGTTCGGAACGGACAGTACGGAAAACTTGTACTTTTCCGTATCGTCCAAACCGCTTGGAAATGGTCTGACCGATCAGCTGAGCGGTTTTATCCGAGAACACCCTGACACAACGCTTGTGATTATTGATACACTTCAAAAAATCCGTGAGGTGGACAGTGATTCTTACAGCTATGCCAAAGATTACGAGATCATCAATCAGCTGAAACAGTTCTCTGACAGTTGGGGAATATGTCTGCTGTTAGTTCATCATACGAGAAAGCAAAAGTCATCTGATAACTTCGACATGATCTCAGGAACAAATGGGTTACTTGGCTGTGCAGACGGAGCATTTATGCTTTACAAGGAAACCAGGACTTCCAATAAGGCAACACTTGAAATTTCAGGCCGTGATCAGCAAGATCAGAAAATCCATCTTATTCGTGATGAAGAAAAACTCTGCTGGAATTTTGAAAAAGCAGAAACAGAGCTTTGGAAAGAACCTCCCGAACCGTTGCTGGAATGTATTGCCAATCTTGTAACAGAAGAAAATCCGACTTGGCAGGGTACAGCGACTGAACTGATAGAAAAGCTTGGACTTGATATGAAGCCGAATGTGGTTTCGCTGAAACTCAATGTCAATGCAGGAAGATTGATGAATGATTATAGCATTCGATACACGAATAAGCGTAACCACAGCGGACGCATGATTTTCTTTTCTTTGTTATCAAAAGAGTAAATTTCAAGTGGTTGGCGTGTCAGTCCGTGACGGTCGTGACGATGTTTTGTGAGCGGTGTAATCATCGTCACCATCGTCACACATCGTCACGGCGTTGGCGGTTTATCCGCCGTTCAAGCCTCGCAGAGCCCCGATAGCATTTTTGATAGTCCGTAAGGCTGTCGAAAGTGCTATGGGGTTACCGGCGGCATTCCGCAGGTAACCCGGCTCTTCGAGCCGTTCGGTTTGCCGATCTCCGTATCGCTGCAAACCGTTTTGCCCATAGGGCATTCTCTCGTCAGAGGGTCAATTCAAAAAGGAAGGGAGGTGTTTCTATGTGTCAAAAGACGATCTCAATGTATCAGGGCAAGGGCAGCTTGTCCCACAACAACCGTGCATTTGCTGCCAAAAATATCGACAGTTCCCGAACAGCGGACAACATTACATTTGTGCATCAGAATTTGCGTGATGCTTATGATATTCTTTTCAGCGATGCAGTAGAAAGATACAATGCCCGTCAGAAACGAAATGACCGCCGTATCCCCGACTACTTTCAGCACCTATTCAGCCGTGAACCGAGTGCAAGTGTTATCACTGGGACAAATAAGCAAAAGAGTTTCTATGAAGACTTAGTCCAGATCGGGACAAAAGATGATACAGGTGTCGGTACTCCCGATTCGGAGATTGCTGTTGCCTGTTTACGGGAGTACATGGAGGGCTTTTCAGAAAGAAATCCGAATTTCTATGTGTTCAATGCTGTGATGCACCTTGATGAAGCAACTCCCCATCTGCACATCGACTATATTCCAGTGGGGCATTTCAGCAATGGTTTAGATACCCGAAATGCTATGGCGAAAGCTCTCGAAGAAATGGGGTACGGCAAAGGTGCAAATGCGATCAACCGCTGGCGTTTAACAGAGTGGGAAGCCCTGCACCAGATTTGCAAGGCTCACGGTGTTGAAATTGCAGAGCCGAAGAAGTCCAGAGGGTACAGCTATACCACCGAGGAATACGGCGAGCATCAGGATAGAATCCGGCAGCTTGAAGAAGAAAAAGCTCAGATCATTGCTGAAAAAGAAGAAATCAACGCAGCACTTGAAAAGGCAGCCAAAAAGCACGTCAAGCTGAAAGAAATCGACAGCGTTGTAACAGGCAAAACGGTTTTCGGTGGAAAAATCACAGTTTCCAAGGAAGATTGGGAAAATGTAACTGCACTTGCCAAAAAAGAAGTGATTTCACAAAAACAGACGAAAAAGCTTTGCAGAGAACGAGATGAAGCCATACAGGAGCGTAATGCGTTGAAAGCAAGGCTTGATGCGGTATCTTCGGAACTGGCTGATTACAAAAAGAAAGAAGAAGATAGGCATCATTTTTCCCGTGATAAATTAAAAGCGGAATCAAAGCGTATTAGCCGTGAGGAAGAACTTTCCCGTGAACTGAAAAAAGTTAAGGCTTTTATCTCTGCTTGTGGATTGAGTTCCGACTATCAGCAGTTCAGATACAACAGCACAATAAAAAGCAAGAATTTGGAATGAGGAGAAAAATTTTATGATTATCAGAAGCAAAGACAAAGTTCAGGTGATCAGCAAAAACAAGTCGGTCTGGGTGTTGGATACCAATGCACGTACCGTTACACACAATACAGTTGATACTGAGCCAACAGTAACAACATTCCGTTCCGAGCAGATCAAGTATCACCTGCATTATTCGGCGGAATACCATCCTGCAAGGCTGAAAAAGCTCGTCAATGACGGTGCGATACTCGGCTACCTGACCGAGCTTGACCGTTCCGTAGCAGAAACCATTGAGCGACAGGTCGGAAAGATGCTTGAAAATGATGTGGAGTATATCAGAGCCGTGGCGGTCGGTGACCTTGCAAAAGCAAGAGGTCTGGAAAACATGGATCGCCTGATTGCCAGAGAGCCGGTGTATGCGGCTATGGTGTATATTTAATACTAATTTCACAATCTGCCGCCTGAGAAAAGCTTTTGAAAATCTTTTGACTTTTGGTGGCAGATTTTTTCATTCTTTTGGTGGCAGATTTTTTCATTCTCAGCTTGAAATATGGCTCAGATTGTGGTATAATGATAATGTATATTATGTTGAAGCATAATAATGTTTATAATTTTACACATAGCACTTAAAATGCTACTTGAAGTTTAACAATAAAGGAGATTTGTCATGCAGGAGATAATCGTTGATGAAGGAAAAATCAAATGCCTAATTACAGGTAAAATGAGAAAAGAAACTCCAGAAGAATATGTTAGACAAGAATACTGTAGAATCCTATTAGATGTTTATAAATATCCAAAAGAACATATTGATGTTGAATATCCAATTAAGGTAGGATCAACTGATAAAAGATGTGATATAGTCGTTTTCAAGAGTGAGGAAAAATCTCAGGATAATATATACTGGATAATTGAAACAAAAAAGAAAGATGAAAAAGAAGGCATTGAGCAGTTGTGGAGCTATATGTCAGCCACGACCTCAGATTTTGGAACATGGACAAATGGCGATAGTATCCTGTTTTATTACAAAGACAAAGCAAAATCAAACAGATTTATTGAGCTTC
>CAVAQT010000004.1:1844-107649 GCA_963590855.1 Ruminococcus bromii | reverse complement strand
CAATTAAAAAACACATACAGAAAGCAATTGTTTTTTTCATTTTAACTTCCTCCTAAATCCGATTTTTATAATTTTATTATACTCATTTCTGTGCTTTTTGTCAATGATATTATGAACTTAATATAACTGTTGAATGTTTTCAGACTGAATTTTGCCGAAACAATTGACATTCCGAAGAAAAAGCTGTATACTAAATACAATATATACAACCATCTTCATCTATTCAAGACAATATCTTACACAGTGTTAGGAGAAAGTTATGAAATTACGTTTTATCCGAGTACTTGCAGCAATCCTGTCGATTGTTCTGTTGCTGCAATTGACATTGCCAGTTGGTGCAGTGGACGACACCTTTGTCAGAACGGGTGCAGAATCAGTAGATATAATTGCAGCAGCAAGGTCACAATTGGGGTATACTGCGCCAGAAACAGGTGCAAAATACAACCAATGGTTTGAGGGGAAAGGTGGCGATTATCCCTATGCCTGGTGTCAGACTTTTTTGTCGTGGTGTGCAGATCAGGCAGGAATTTCTACAGAGGTCATCTCAAAAGAGTCTACCGTAGGAGGAGAACGTGCTTTTTTTGTAAGTCAAAAACGCTACCAGAAAAGCATTGCGCATGGCGGAACTTATACCCCTCGTTCTGGCGACATTGTTTTCTACAGCGCAACAGGGGATGAAAATGCACTGACACATGTGGGCCTTGTGACTGCCGTAGGCGAAAAAAGCTTTCAAACTATTGAAGGCAATGTCTCAAACCAAGTGCTGGCTTGCGAGCAACAGTTGGATAGTCCTGTGGTAATTGGGTATGGATGCCCGCTGTACGCCGATCTCCCCAATTTGTTTGTGCCGGAACTGCCAGAAATGACAATTGAACCAGGTTCGACTTATATCAGTACAAACATCCGATGGACGGAATCTGCCAACGCCTACAGCTATCGACTGGTGATCTGGAATCGTGATACAGACCGGCCAGTCGTAGATCAGGAAATGCAGAGCCTTGCTTTCCAAAAAATTCTCCCGGCAGGAGATTACACAGCGCAGCTGTCTGCGAAAAATGGAAACAATCTTGTTTCCACAGAAAAACAAGATTTTACAGTAGAAGAGCATAATAATCCCTATGATTTTACTATTTCTGCTAGTAGTAGAAGTGACTATCGTCCTATAACAATTAGTTGGACCAATTCTGTTGGTGCGCTGGGGTATCGCATTCTTATTCAAAATGTGGATACCGGAGGGACTTTGGCAGAAGAAGATCTTGGAAATGTGCGTTCGTATACGCTAAAACTGGAGAGAGGAAATTACCTGGCTCGTGTTACTGCTTATCATGACAGTTATGAAACAACTGAAGAATTGACATGGGATGTTCGCTGTATCCACCATAATGTTCCTTACCTGTGGGTAATTTCCGCAGGTGATGAGAATACTCCAACCGAAATCCGCTGGGATTCCACAAGTTGTGTAATACGATATCAGTTGACAATTCAAAAAACCAATCAAAGTGGTGTTCCTTTCAGCGATGAAGACAGTATTATCGTGGAAAAAGAAACAGGAGAAGAACTGGCGTGGTCTGGAATACTGCCGGAAGGGTACTATAAGATAGCACTTAGGACTTATAATTTGGAAGGAGAATTGTCTTCTTCTTATGCTAGCCGTGGAAGAGCTCTTCGCGTTGGAAAAAGAGTACCGGGAGATCTGAACGATGATGGGAAAGTAAATAAAACCGATGTGTGGCAGTTAAACCAGTACATATTGGGAGAAGCATGCAAGATTCCCGATCCCGCTATTCTCTCTGTTGCCGATCTGAATGGAGATGGTGTTGTAAATGGTTTTGATCTGACACTGCTGCGACAGATGGTAAAGTGAGATGCCCTGAAATCCCTAGGAAAACAGCAGATATAACTGTAAAATGAAAATTGACAAGCCATTTTACAGCACGCGCTTAAATATAATATTCCGGTTCATTTTCTGTTGAAATATACTGATGAACGCTCTGGCGAATGACCAGGGTGCACTGCAATTCCGTTTTTACCACTGCCTTATGTCCTCCGTTCATGCGGTCAGTCAGAATCCGGATTGCCAGATGTGCCATTTCCGCCTTCGGCAGAGAAATTGTCGTCAGCATAGGCGCAGTGTATTGAGATTCCACAATGTTGTCGCTGGAAATGACGGACGGATGATAGTACCAGTTTTTGCTCTGCGCCAGATATTTCAGCATGCCGATCGCCAAAATGTCATTGGCGCAGTAAAACGCACTGGGCGGTGCTTCCTGTTGGGAAAAATATGCCATGGCCTGATAGCCGTTTTTCTCGTTTGGTGTGGTGTCATAAACATCGTCGATGTCCGGTGCAATGCTATGGTGCACCAATGCTTCCTGATACCCGATATAGCGTGTTTCATTGTGGCAGTCTCCCACATAGCCGATTTTCTGATGTCCGCAGGAGATCAGGTAATTTACCGCTGTCAGTGCAATCTTTCTGCCGTCACACAGCACCTCATCCACTTCATAGGTGGTGGAGTTGCGGTTAATCGAGATGAGATTTTTTTCGTAGCGTTTCAGCGATTTCAACCCTTTTTGAGAGCATTTTCCAATGAGGATCAGCCCATCATGCTTCTGTTTGGTGTCACGAAACATTTGAGCCGCCGACTTTTCAATTTCTGAAAAGTCGGCTTTTTTTTCGCTGGAAAAAACTGCGTGCCGCCAGATATTTTCGATCAGTCCGCCGCTTTTGCGCACCTCGATCTCCACTAACCGGAGCATTTCGCTGTAGAATGGGTCAGTATCATCAGAGTTGACACGAGTCAGCAAAATGTTAATGTGAAAGATCTTTTTGGGCGCATTGCCGCTTTTTAATGCCTTTGCTGCTTCGTTTGGTACATAACCGATTTCCCGTGCAGTTTGCAGAATACGCTCTTTTAGCTCCATGGAATGGCATTTGTGTTCCGGATCCCGCAGAACTCGTGCTACAGTAGAAACCGATGCCCCAGTCATTGCTGCGATTTTGGTAATCGACATTTCCCCTCACCTCATATCCGATAATGTCTATCTGTATTCTATATTTTATTATAGCGAACAAAATTCAGCTTGTCAAGGCATATGATAACGTTGTCTAAAAAGAAACACCTGTTTTCCTATGGGAAAAATAAAGAATGTGAAAAAACGCTGTGCCTGCGCAAAAACTTACTTGACATCGTTGCCGCTTGTACTGCGGCAACTACAAAAATACCACTTCTGCTGTAGTTCAGGCGGTGTTTTTTCACCTGTTTTGCAGGGGAAAAGTGCATGAAATGACAACGCTGTCACCATTCTTTCTGGACTTTTTGCTTGTAGTGCGGTAGAATGAAATCACACCAAGGGAATGAAACCCATAAGACACATAGGAGAAAAAGGTGATAGCAATGAAAGAATCAGAACAGGAAAACATCATTACAGTTTCACACTTGAACAAATCGTTTGTCAAGGACGGCACTTCATTTCAGGTACTGAAAGATATTGAGCTTTCTGTAAAAAAGGGAGAGTTTGTCACGATCGTGGGACACAGCGGATGCGGAAAGAGTACGCTTCTGAAAATCATCTGCGGTCTGGTATCGTATCAGGACGGCAGTGTTTCCCGAAATGGTCATACCGTTTCCGGGCCGGATGCAGAGTGCGGCATGGTGTTTCAGGATCACCGACTGCTGCCGTGGCTGAAAATCAAGGATAACATTGGCTTCGGTATTCGGAATATGAAAAAGGCAGAGCGCGAGGAACACATTGCACGGCACTTGGAACTGGTGGGGCTGAAAGGCTTTGAGAATGCCTATCCTTCTCAGTTGTCCGGCGGAATGTCTCAGCGTGTGGCAATCGCCAGAGGTCTTGCCGGAAACCCATCCATATTACTGCTGGACGAGCCGTTCGGCGCACTGGATGCACTGACGCGAATCCAGATGCAGAAAGAAATTCTGCGGATTCAGCGAGAAGAAAAAGTCACTATGGTCATGGTCACCCACGATATTGACGAAGCGATCTATCTGGGAGAGCGAATTGTGATTATGTCGGCACGGCCGGGAGAGATTCAGGAGATCATTACCACAGACAAATATTCTCGCATGAACCGCGGCAGTTCTGGCTTTGCCGCATACAAAAAGAAAATCTACGGTCACTTCTTCCAGGATTCTGCGGAGTTCCTGCAAGAGGCAGAATATATGATTTAAAGCAAGAGGGGATAATATCATGAAAATACAGAAAATCAAACAGATTTTACTGGGGCTGATCGTTCCGGTATTGATTGTGGCGGCATGGATCTGTGCCACTCACTTTGGCAGCATTCCCACCAGTATCCTGCCGAAGATCTCCATGGTGTGGCAGGCGTTTCTGGAGATGCTGCAAAACGGTCAGCTCTGGAATGACCTTTCGATTACACTCTCCCGTGTGCTGAAAGGCTACCTGCTCTCTGTCGTCTTGGGAACGATTCTGGGTTCTCTGATGGGAATGTCAAAGACAATAACGTATCTGCTACAGCCGACGGTGACAGTGATCCGGCAGATTCCCATTATTGCATGGATTCCGCTGATTATTCTCTGGTGCGGCATCGGGGAGTTGTCCAAAGTGGTGGTAATCGTAATGGCGGCATTCTTCCCCATTATGATGAACACCATGAGCGGTATTTCCAGTACGCCGGCAGGCTATATCGAGGTGGCGCAGCTGTATAAGCTGAACTATTTCAAAACATTCCGAAAGGTCTATTTGCCCCATGCACTGCCGCAGATTCTGGTAGGACTGAAACTGGGACTGGGCATTTCATGGATGGCAGTGGTTGCCGCAGAATTGATCGCATCTCTGTCCGGCATCGGCTATCGCATGAGCAATGCACGGAGTCTGATGCAGTCGGACGTGGTGATCGTGTGCATGATCGTCATTGGATTGATCGGCATCTTGATGGATAAAGTTCTGGGTGTGATCTTTACAGCGATCACGCCCTGGAATAAAGGAAACACAAAGTAAATGGAGGTATTTCAAATGAAACACAACAAGATTTTCGCATTTCTTCTGGCAGGCATCCTGAGC
Organism: Ruminococcus bromii; assembly: GCA_963590855.1. Classification (GTDB taxonomy): domain Bacteria; phylum Bacillota; class Clostridia; order Oscillospirales; family Ruminococcaceae; genus Ruminococcus_C. Next base: position 102,604 of record CAVAQT010000004.1, on the reverse strand, counting down.
CTTGGTATTGTGGGCTGCGGCAGTGCCGGCTCTTCTGACAGCAACAGCACCGAGCAGGCTGCATCTTCGGCTTCCGGTGACCTGAAGCCTCTGCGACTGGGCAGCCCAGGCTTTGACGATTATCCGCTTCTGGAAAACGGCAAGCTTGCCTATGACAAGGGCTATCTGGAGGAAGAACTCAATGCCGTGGGGTACACATTGGACTTGGTGACATTTCAGGAGGCAGGCCCGGCGATCAATGAAGCATACGCTTCCGGTGAACTGGACATGGCATTCTACGGGGACTATCCGGCGGCAACAGCATACAGTAACGGCGTGGATATTCGTATCTTCGGTGTGGCAGACAAACAGATGAACATTGGCGTGTTGGCGCAGAAGGACTCCGGCATCCAGACACCGAAAGATCTGGAGGGCAAGAAGGTTATTATCGGTATCGGCACTAACTTCCAGGAGTATTGGAAGCACCTGGTGGATGCTTATGACATTGACGAGAGCAAGGTGGAAATCGTCAATGTGGTTTCCGATGCGGCTTCTGTCTTTACCACTGGTGAAGCAGATGCATGGCTGACGCTGTACTATAACGTGGTATATTACGAAAATCAGGGCTTGGGCGTCGATGTGGAGAACTCTGTGACACATCCGGAAATGGCAGGGCTCTGGACTGTCACCGGCAGAAATGACTTCCTTCAGGAAAATCCGGATGCAGCTGTGGCAGTGCTGAAAGCGTTACAGCGTGCCAAGGAGGAAACTGTTTCCAACCCCGACGAATTTTTCAACGCCATTGCGTCCCCGACACTGGGCGTGGACGTATTCCGGAAAGCCTATGGGTTTGATGATACCTTTGCTTTTCTGGACAGCGACATCGACAGCGGTGTCATTGACAAACTGAACTATCTCAGCGACTTTATGCTGGAAAACGGCTATATCTCCAAGGCAATCGATGTGGACAGCTTTGTGGATACATCTTATTATGAAAAACTGAAAACAGGTGAATAAGGAGGAACATATTATGGTAAACTTGACTGAACAGGCAAAGGCACTCTATCTCTATGGCTTTCCGTTGGTGATAACCGAAGCGACTCACTGGGGCTCGGACGACAAAAACTTTCACCACTTGCGGACATTTCCCACCGACAAGGTGAATAAAATTGTGAAACTGAACAACGACACGCTGTATTCCACCGCATGGACACAGCTGGCACGGACACCGTATTTGGTGCACATCCCGAAAATTACAGAGCGGTATTATCTATTCCCCATTCTGGATGCCTATACCAACGTGGTGGAATCCATTGGCACACGGACGCCGGACAGGGCGGAAGGGGACTATATCCTGTTGTATCAGGATGCACCAGTTCCGGCGGGATACGAATCTTATGAGGTGATTCGTTTGCAGGATTCCCTGAATGCAGTGCTGCTGCGAATTGAAACACGGGGCGAGGCGGACTATCCGGTGGTGAACCGCATCCAGGATTCCATTACCATCCGGCCGCTGTATCCGGAACGGGTACAGCCGGTACGGCAGGCACCGGAACTTTCTCCGGCATCTTATATTGAAACCGTTTCGCCCAGGGAGTTCTTTACCCTGTTTGCGGCGCTTTCTCTGGAGAATCCCATTCGGAATGAAGCATATGTGCAGATCTTTGAGCAGTTCGGCTATGACCGTACTACCGGAGCATTTTCCTGGGACGATTTGACGGCAGAACAGCAGCAGGCATTGGCCGAAGGCAGCCGTCTGGGCTTTGCGGAGATCCGGACAGGCAAGCGCAATCCGCAGTATACGGTACAACATCGCGGCTGGCTCTCCGTGATCGGCGGCGTGGGAACGTATGGTACGGACTATCTTCAGCGTGCCGAGACTGCCTACGGCGGCTGGGGCGCTAACATCATTCAGGACAGTGCCTATGTGGTTGCAGCGGCAGATGACAGCGGCGCACCGTTGAAAAGCAAAAACCGCTATCGACTGCACATTCCGGCAGACGGCTATCCGCATGCTTCCGTATTCTGGTCGATCACACTGTACGGTGAGCCAAGCAAGTACTTAGTTCCCAATCCCATTGGATGGTACAAGATCAATACCTATGATCTGGAAAACGGCAGCGTGGAAAAGAACCCGGACGGTTCACTGGATATTTTCATTGCCGCAGAAGAACCGGAAGAGGGACTGGCACGGAAAAATTGGCTGCCGGCACCGAAAACAGAAGAACACTTTACCCTGGCGCTGCGCGTGTATACGCCAGATGCACTGACCATTCGGGGCGAATGGGAACCGCCGGTTCTGGAACAAATTTGAAGGGAGAAAACTGCAATGTCTGAATACATCTATAACACAGCTGCCAAAGAGGCAACTGCATTTACCAAACAACGAAATGCGGCGTTTGCCAAGGAATTTCAGATCGACCTGGAAAATGCCTATAACAGCGAAGTGGCACTGGCACGGCGCGGCTGCCTGAAAAAGCTGGATGGCTTTCAGCTGAAAGATAAGACCGGCAATGTGGTCTGGGATTTGCAGGCATATGATTTTCTGAAACAGCAGGCAGTGGCAGATACGGTTCATCCCAGTCTGTGGCTCAACGGCAAGTCGAATATCGAAGCAGGCGTGTTTGAAGTGCTGCCGGGAAAGATCTATCAGGTGCGTGGTATCGATGTGGCAAATCTGACCTTTGTCCGGAGCAAAACTGGTTGGATCGCCATTGATGTAACCACAAACATTGAGGCCGCGGCATACGGTCTGCGCATTACGGAAGAGGTATTGGGCGAGAACATTCACGATAACATCAGAGCAGTCATCATCAGCCATTCCCACGCCGACCACTTCGGCGGCATCAAGGGAATCGTTTCCCCGGAGCAGGTGGGGAAAGCGCCGGGACAGGTTCGCATCTATGTGCCGGCAGGTTTTGATGAAGAGACCGTCAAAGAAAATGTTTACGCCGGAACTGCGATGTTCCACCGTTCCAAGTATCAGTTCGGCGGCGATCTGCTCGCCGGGTCAAAAGGAAGAGTTTCCACAGGACTGGGGCTGGGAACATCCTCCGGAACCCTTAGCTATATCACACCTACTGACTTTATTTCAGAGGATACCACGCTGACCATCGACGGGCTGGAAGTGGAATTTCAGCTGACACCCGGGACGGAAGCACCGGCGGAAATGAACAACTATTTTCCGGAGTACCGGGCATTCTGGGCGGCAGAAAACTGCACCGGAACACTGCACAATCTCTATCCCATCCGCGGCGCACAGCTGCGTGACGCGGCGAACTGGTGGCGGTTTACAGCAATTGCGCTGGAGCGCTATGGAAAACAGGCAGACGTGGTATTCCAGTCCCACAACTGGCCGCACTGGAATACACCGGAAACACCGCACAGCGTAGAAGATTTTCTCCGGAACAATGCGGCAGTGTACAAGTATATTCACGACCGTACGCTGTACCTGGCAAACCAGGGCAGAACCGCCAAAGAGATCGCACGGGAAGTGGTGCTGCCGGAGAAGCTGGCAAAAGTCTGGTATACACGTCCGTATTATGGTTCTGTGGAGATCAATGCGCGGGCGGTTTACTGCAAGTATCTGGGCTTCTATAACGGCAATCCCACCGAATTGAATGCGCTGACCGAAACAGAGGAGGCGAAGCTTTTCGTGGATTATGTTGGCTCTGTAGAGCAGGTGCTGCGTCTGGCAGAGCAGGACTACGTTGACGGCAACTATCGCCGTGCCGCTAAGGCAGCCTCTTATGCGGTGTTTGCTGAACCAACAAACCAAAAAGCGCGTCTGCTGAATGCAGATGCACTGGAACAACTGGCATATCAGTCGGAATCCGGCATCTGGCGAAATGCTTATCTGAACGGTGCGTTTGAACTGCGCAGCGGCACTTCCAAAACCGTGCGTCGTCTGGAACAGGACGGCAAAAACGACTTGATACAGAACATGACGCCCAGAATGGTGCTGGATTATCTGGGCATTGTGACAGACGGCGAAAAACTGGCAGAAGCGGATTTTCGGTTCCGATTGCAGCTAGCAGGAAAGCCGGATGGAGCGCCGGGCGTATGGCATCCGGGCGAAGCATTTCAGGTGCAGGCGGAATTTGCGGTACACGTTTATCACGGAACGATCCTCTATTATGAGGGACGCACAGAGGAGTCACTGCCGCTAGTTCGGATCGCGGCAGCTGCTTTCCCGGCAATTACCGCCAAAGACTTGCAGACACTGCTTTCGTTTACAGAGACAGAGCATCCGGAATATCTGCGGCAGATACACGATGCCGTGGTGGACTTGAATCAGCATAGTCAGTTTGCATTGATCGAACCGAATCAGAAGGCAGACGGAAGATAAGCATCCATTTTACACAACAGAGAAAAATAGCAGGAACGTCGCAAAAACGCTCCTGCTGTTTTTTTGTTTCAGATAAAGTAGGCTTACGCATCTGTTTCCTGCTGCATCGCTTTATAGTTGTTTCCCCACTGTTCCATTGCATCCAGAATCGGACGCATGGTTTCGCCCAGTTCACTGAGGGAATATTCCACTCTGGGCGGAACTTCGGCATAAACTGTGCGAATCACAAGGCCGTCCGCTTCCATGGAACGCAGGCTCTGTGTCAGCACCTTCTGACTGATGCCCTCCAGAGACTTTTGCAGTTCATTAAATCGCCATGGGCGCATCCGCAGGTTTCGCAGGATCAACAGTTTCCACTTGTTTCCGATCAGCTGTACTGTGGTTGCCACAGGGCATTCCGGCAGTTCTTCTTTTTTCAGCATGATATCACCTCATTGGTTTCTGATAGAATGTTACCTATAGTATAGCATATTGCAGTCGAAATTGCAATGTTTTTGATGGTCATGAATTGTTTACAATTGGATTTGTGCAGAAAAAATCCCGGTTTTTCGTAAGAGTTACCTCTGGGTAACTGTGTTACAAAAAAGTGCGTACTTTTCAAGTGCCGGGATTTGTGGTATCATAAAATCACAGAAAGAGATCAAGCGCTTGTTCTTCTGAAAAAAACAATCCCATGAACTTTCAGGAGGAATCTATCATGAATAAGAATACATTTACCGCAGTCCAGCTCGCCAAGGGTGAAGTGAACATTTACGACTTTGGAACAGTTAAGCTCCATGCTTACAAGACCAACGACTTTATCGACAACGAAGTTTTCATTGTGGAGAAGGCCGGCAAGGCAGTCATTTTGGAGTCTCCCTGCTTTTTCGACAATATCGAGGAACTGACAGCCTATCTGAACGGTGTGGAGGTTGCAGGAATGCTGGTTGCCTATCACGGTGCTGGTGCAACATTTTTGCCGGATGTACCGAAGTATGCGACACAGAATGCTGTGGCGTATTCTGAAAACGGCGGCGGAAAGGCGCTTATCACCAATTTCACAAACGCATTCGGAACGATTTTTGACAGTTCTGTTCACCAGATCACAAATGTGATCGGCGAAGGCAAAATCACCATTGGCGGCATCGATTTTGTCATTTATCAGACCGAAGAGGCGTTTGATGTGGAGATTCCGGAAATCAATGCGGTTTATACCCACATGCTCGGCCATGACTGCCACTCTATCGTTGCCGGAGCAGGTCATGCAGATGCCATTATCGCACAGCTTCGCGCGTATATTACAAAGGGCTACGATCTGATCTTGACATCGCATTATACGCCGGAAGATCTGAAAGATGCACAGACCAAGATCGATTATCTGGAAGCACTGAAAGGCATTGCAGAAAAATGCAGCAATGCAGCAGACTTCAAGGAAGCGGTACAGAAGCAATATCCCAACTATAGCGGCGGAAACTATCTGGATATGACCGCAGGATTTTTCTTCGCTTGATTGAAAAACAAGAAATATTGAAGAACCTGTTCCGCATTTTTTATGTGCAGATTTTCGACACAACCAACGGCAAGATCTGCTGAAAAGATACGGAACAGGTTCTGACACAGGGAATGTTCGGAAAGCGGACAGCCCCTGTCTGCATGGAGGAATTGACATGAGATATACGGATTACTTTTCTTTTTTGGGGGATGAGATCCATTCTGTGATCGCAGCTACTACCGATGAAGCCGGCTTGCCGGTTACCTGCGCTGTGGATATTATGGACTGGGACGAAAATGGATTGTATTTTCTCACTGCAAAAGGAAAGAACTTTTATCATCGCTTAAAGCGGCAGAAATACATTGCCTTAACGGGCATGAAAGGCGAGGATACCATGTCCCGAGCCGCCCTTTCCATTCGTGGAAAGGTGAGGGAGATCGGTGCAGAACGGCTGCCATTGTTGTTTCAAAAGAATCCGTATATGCATGAAATTTATCCCACTGCGGAGAGTGCTGCGGCATTGACTGTATTTCAAATCTGCGCAGGAAATGGAGAATGGTTTGATTTGTCGAAAAAGCCGATCGAACGGAACAGCTTTACCTTTGGAGAAACAGAAGCCGCACACAGCGGTTATTGGATTGGTGCAGAATGCTGTGGCTGCAGGGCATGTCTGACTGTCTGTCCCCAAAACTGTATCGACCTGGCAGAGGGCAGTGCATCGATCCGACAGGAAAACTGTCTGCACTGCGGAAACTGTATGCAGATTTGTCCGACTGGCGCGGTGAAAAGGAGTGTATGATGGCAATGGAAAAACTGCAAAGTCTGATAGCATATCTGCTGTCTGAGCGTCCTGACTGGAAGGGATTGACGATTCCGGAAGATGAAGCGGAGCAGTTTCGCCTTTACCGCAGTCTTGTCAATATTCGTCCGGCAGGGAAAGCCAGTGCGGAATATTTGCACGCAGAAGATGGATTTTTGCAGGAAGCAATACGGAGAAAAGGCGTCACAAGTGTTTCGGATTTGCAGCCTGTTGAAGCGCACATTTACCTCTGGAAGGGAGACATCACGACACTGCAATGCGGAGCGATCGTCAACGCTGCCAATTCCGGTATGACGGGGTGTTATCAGCCCTGTCATAACTGTATCGACAACTGTATCCATACTTTTGCCGGTGTTCGTCTGCGGCAGAAATGTGCTGAGATGATGACATTGCAGGGACATGAAGAACCCACAGGAACTGCGAAAATCACGCCGGCCTATAATCTGCCGTGTGATTTTGTGATTCATACCGTCGGGCCGATCGTGCAGGGCAGACTGACCGCCAGACACTGTGAGCTGCTGCAAAGCTGCTACCAAAGCTGCCTGGAACTGGCAACACAGAGCAGCGTGAAAAGCATTGCTTTCTGCTGCATATCCACAGGTGTATTCGGCTTTCCGCAGGAGAAAGCCGCAGAGATCGCAGTGGAAACCATCAGAGCATTTCTGAAAACACACGAAATCGAGGTGATATGCAATGTTTTTTCAGAAAAAGATTTCGACATCTACCAAAGACTGCTCGGCTGAGATCGAACGATTGAAAAAAGAAATAGAGACCGCAGATGCCGTTGTCATTGGTGCAGGCGCAGGACTTTCCACTGCGGCAGGCTTTACCTACAGCGGCGAACGCTTTGAGAAATTCTTTTCTGATTTCATTGCGAAGTATGGGTTTCGGGATATGTACTCCGGTGGTTTCTATCCATTTGCAACTTTGGAAGAGCACTGGGCGTACTGGTCAAGGTATACCTATATCAACCGCTACATAGACGTTGACAATGGCGTTTACAAGGATTTGTTTGCGCTTGTGAAAGACAAGGATTACTTTGTATTGACCACCAATGTGGATCACCAGTTTCAGAAAGCCGGATTCGACAAGCACCGATTGTTTTATACCCAGGGCGATTATGGGTTGTTTCAGTGCTCTGTACCTTGCTGCCAGCAGACCTTTGATAACGAAGATGTTATCCGCAGAATGTACGCAGAGCAGAAAAACATGCGTATTCCCACGGAGTTTGTACCACACTGTCCAAACTGCGGCAAACCCATGACTATGAATCTGCGAGCAGATGATACTTTTGTGCAGGATGAGGGCTGGTATCGTGCAGCAGAGCGATATGAGGAATTTCTCCGCAGACACGAAGGCTTGCATATTTTGTTTCTGGAACTCGGCGTAGGGTACAATACGCCTGCGATTATCAAGTATCCGTTTTGGCAGATGACGGCGAAGAATCCCAAAGCGGTATATGCCTGTGTGAATTTCGGTGATGCGTTTTGTCCGGATCAGATCAGGACACAGGCAATTTGCATCAATGCGGATATTCATACGGTTTTTGAAAAACAAGATGAAAAAGTATCTCATCCGGTAAAGGAAGCCGATTAGAGTCTGCTGATGTATTCTGCATGCGTCGATCGGATAATCCCCAAAGCAATGTAAAGCGGTTAAGAATATTCTTAACCGCTTTTTTGTCGTGGATAGTTGATTCTTTTGCAAATGATTGCAATCTGGCAGGCAATATGTTATAATAAAAATAGAATTTTGCAATATTAGAACAGGTGTATTTATTTGCTTTTCAAAGAAAAAACGAGATTCTTTTTTCTGTTTTTCAGTTGTATCCATTCTGAAAAACAGGAGTGGTATCCTATAAATAGCCGGAGCATCCAGATCGATTTCCATCAGAAAATAATGTGCCGGCAATCTCGAAAAATGGTGTCACGGTTCATAGAAAGGAGCAATTTTATGAAGATCTTACATCTCAGCGATCTGCACCTGGGGCGGAAAATGTATCACTATGCATTTTTGCCGCAGCAGAAAAAATTGTTGAAGCAGGTCGTTGCCATTGCCGAAGAACACGGTGTACAGGCAGTTCTTCTGGCAGGAGATATTTATGATAAAAATGTGCCGGTCGCAGAAGCCGTTACGGTATTGGACGAGTTTCTGACGGCGCTTTCTCTGCGGCATATCCCGGTGTTTCTCATCAGCGGTAACCATGACTCTCTCCAGAGCGGCTGCAGTTTGGCAGTCAGCTGTTGGAGCATCAGCAGGTATATATTGCCGGAACATTTACCGGGAAAATGCAGACCTATGACCTGGAGGACGACTATGGAAAGGTGCATCTGTGCCTGCTGCCGTTTGTAAAGCAATCAACGCTGAATGCTTTGTATCCGGATGAAAATTTCCGAAGCTTGTCGGAGGGGATCTCTCATGTGATCCAACAGATACCCTTGTCTGCAAATGACCGAAACCTGCTGATGTATCACGGCTTTGTACTGCATGATGGTGTTGCACCGGAGCTGTCGGAATCTGAACTGCAGTTGGGCGGAACGCAGCTGGTAGAAGCATCTGTTTTTTCACCTTTTGACTATGTGGCATTGGGACACATTCATAAGCCGCAGTGGGTAAAAAGCGGCAGGATTCGCTATAGCGGCTCACTGATGAAATATTCGTTTTCAGAGAGCTTGCAGGACAAGAGTGTTACCTTGTTGGATTGGAAAGAGAAGGATGATCTGACAGTGACAACGATCCCCTTGCAGCCGGAATTGGATATGCGCGTCATTCGCGGCTCTTTGCAGAATTTGCTGGAGTTTGCAGAACCGTCTGAGGACTGGATCCGTGTGGAACTGACCGATGAAACGCTGATTCCCTATGCATTGGAAAAATTGCGGATGTCTTAACCGAACCTCATGGAGTTGGTGTATCTCTATCAGGAAGAGCGCATTGCCGCCAGTAATACAGAAGTGGAACTAGTGCCGGAACAATCGCTGCTGGAACTGTTGGGCGGATTTCTGGACGGTGTGTACCAGTATAAACTGGATGAAAATCCAGAAGCATTTCAATTGATGACAAAGATCTGTAAGGAGGCGGAACAGGAAAAATGAAACCGCTGCAGCTGTATATGAAAGCATTCGGCGCATTCGCTGAAGCGTGCCGAATCGATTTTGAACCATTTGACAAATCCGGAATCTATTTGATTACCGGAGAGACCGGTGCCGGAAAGACAACGATTTTTGATGCGATCTGTTATGCCCTTTACGGAACGGCAAGCGGCGACGTTCGGGATCCGAAGCAGTTCCGCAGTCAGTATGCCGAACCTAAGCAGGTAACATGTGTTGAACTGCGTTTTTCCTGCGGAAACCAGCAGTATCTGGTAAAACGTACACCGCCGTATCTGCGTGCTGCACTTCGCGGCAGCGGTATGGTGGAGCAGAAAGCAGAAGCAGAACTCTGGGAGATATTTCCAGACGAAAGAGCGGATAAAACCGCAAAGAGCATTGTTTGTTCCGGCTCACAGGCGGTCACGGATAAGATCGAAGAACTGACCGGTATGGACAGCAAACAATTTCGTCAGATCGTGATGATCGCGCAGGGAGAGTTTCGGAAATTTCTGCTTTCCAGTTCTGTAGAAAAAGGAAAAATTTTGCGGCAGCTGTTTCATACGCAGAACTGTGACAGGATTCAGCAGATCTTGAAAGAGCGGCTGGACAAGCAGAGAACGCAGACCAAGGAACGGGAAACGCAGATGCTGACACTGCTGCATCAGGTGACACCGGTTGCGCCAAAACAGAAAGAGATCTATGAAGCACGGCTGCAATTTTCTGGTGTGGCTGCGGCAGAAGAGCTTTGCGGCATGCTGCAAATGACTGCCGGGACATTGTCGGAACAGGCGGCTGCACAGGCAAAACAGATGCAGCTACAGCAGAGAGCTGTGGAATCCTTGCTGCAGGAGATCGAGCAGGGAAAACAGCATAATGCCGTTCTGGAACAGCTGCGCCAAGCAGCACAGGAGCAGCTGAAAAGTGTCATGCAGCTGGAGATCTGTGAAGCTGCGGCGAAAAAGGCGGATGCCGATGCGGAGAAAGTTCCGGTATTGCAGGAGCAGGTGACACTGCTGCAATACAGTCTGCCGCAATATGAAACTGTTGCGGTGCTGCAAACGGAGGAATCTGCCTTGCAGCAAAAACGGAAAGCACAGGAGCAGGCGTGTGCAGAAGCAAAGATGCGTTGGGAGCAGACGAACACCAGCTGTCAGCAGTTGTCTAAGGCACTGGAAAACCATACGGATTTCGCTTTGGATTGTGCCAACCTGGAGCACAGCATTGAAAAGGATACCCAACAGATGCAGAATGTCCAGGAGCTGCAAAAGCTGCTGACAGAACACCGGAAATCGCAGAAAGAATTGCAGCGTCGGAGTCAACAGGCGCAGCAGGAGGAGACGCGGTATTTTACAGAAGAAAAACCGGCATACGATCAGACAGAGCGCTGCTTTTTCCGAAGCATGGCAGGAAATCTGGCGCAGCAATTGGAGAAAAAGAAGCCGTGTCCGGTCTGCGGGGCGTTAGAACATCCCGATCCGGCGCAGCAGACGGCCGACAGTGTGACAGAAGAGCAGTTCCAAAAGGCGAAAGAGAAGCAGCAGGAGGCATTGCAGCAACTGGAAAACTGTCGAAAATCTCTCGCACAGCAGGAAGAACGATGCCGCATGCTGATGCAGCAGGTACAACAGCAGCTTGCGGTCTGCGGCATGGAAAAAGAGATCCTGCCGGAAGAAGTGCAGCAGCTTTTCTCAGCGCTGCAAACAGCAGTCACCCAGAACCGCCGGCTTCTGGCAGAACGAAAGGCGCAGCTGCAGGCGGAACAGCAAAAGAAAAAACAACTGGAACAGCAGCAGGCAGTATTGCCGCAATTGCAGGCGGCATACGAAAGCAGCCATGCGCAGTTGGAACAGCTGACACAAGAACTGGCTGTCAAATCCGCAGAACGCAAGCAGTGTCAGGAGGGACTGCCCTATGCTTCGCTGGCACTGGCAAAAAAGCAGTTAGAACAGCTGCAAAATACCATCCGTCAGTTGGAGCAGACACAGCAGCAGGCAGCGCAGAAATGGCAGCAGCAGAAAGAGCACGTTTCCTCCCTGCAAAAACTGGTGCAGCATTTGCAGGAGACCGCAGCGGACAAGCCGGCATATGATGTACAGGCGGCAGAGCAGATGCTGCTGAAAAAACGCGGTGAAAAAAGTCAGACAGAACGACAGTGTCAGCAATTCAGTCAAGTGGCGCAGCAGTGTATGCACATTGTCGGAGCAGTGCGGAAATTGTACCGTTCCTGGGAAAGCGAAGCAAAGTGCGAGAAGGACATGGAGACGCTGTACAAGATGCTGACTGGTATGCTGAAAAAGGGTGAGCGCATTTCGTTTGAGCGCTATGTGCAGACCTATTATTTCAATCGCGTTTTGCTGTTTGCCAACCAGAAACTCTATCAGCTTTCCAATGGCAGATATCAATTCCGGCGGCGGCAGGAAGAGACGGCACATAATATTTCTGCCGGTTTGAATCTGGATGTGCTGGATCAGTATACCGGAAAATCCAGAAGTGTGGAAACGCTTTCCGGCGGCGAAACCTTCCTGGCATCTCTGGCGCTGGCACTAGGCCTTTCTGATACGGTGCAGCAGCAGAGCGGCGGCATTCAGCTGAACGCCATGTTTATTGATGAGGGCTTTGGGTCGTTGGACAGCACCGCGCTGGACAATGCAGTACAGGTGTTACAGCAGCTGTCCGATCATCAGCGGACAATTGGAATCATCTCGCATGTTTCCGAATTGGCAGAGCGGTTTGATGCACAGCTTCAGGTGCAGAAGAGTGAGAACGGCAGCCATGTGGTGTGCCATTATGAATAACAGGGAAGAAGGAACAGAGCGATGATCCGTGAAATTGTCAAAGACACATTTTTTCTCAGTCAGAAATCCGTACCGGCAACCCAGGAGGATCGCCGGGTGATACAGGATCTGCTGGATACAATCCGTGCCAATGCTGACCGTTGTGTGGGGATGGCTGCCAACATGATCGGTGTGCGAAAAACCATCTTGGCGGCACAGATCGGAACTGATTATGCGATCATGGTCAACCCCAAGATAGTTGCGCATTCCAATCAAAGCTATGAGACCGAAGAGAGCTGTCTTTCACTGACTGGACAGCGAAAAGTCAACCGCTACAGTGAGATCACAGTGGAATATCTGGACAAAAAGTTCAAACGCAAAAAACAGACATTCCGGGGATTTGAAGCACAGATCATTCAGCATGAAATGGATCATTTTCAGGGAATCTTGATTTGATGTATTGAAAAAAGGCGTATCCGCTTGGAGATACGCCTTTTTGAGGTTATTGGAAAATGAATTTAGCAAACTGGCTTGCTTTCATCTGCTTTGTATTCAAAGAAGTCAAAGTCGGCATAGTGCTGATGCTTTACCCGGTCGGCACAGGTGATTCCCACCATAGTCCCTGTAAATTCTCCGTATTTGCAGTACTCGTCGGAGAACTTTGTGGTATCAAAGGGAATGCCGATCTTCTCATACTTCTCCCCGTCATAGCTCCAATAGAACTGGGAGTGTCTGCCGTTTATCACTAAGCGGAAGTAAATCGGCACATCATCTACCGGAATTCGGGTGTTCACAAACTCGGTCTTTTCGCCGTTTTCCAGCTGGATGATCGAGATGGCACTCTGTCCCAGGGTTTCGCTGTAGTATTTCCGGAGGTTGATATAATTCATGTTGTCATAGTAAAGAATCAGTCCTGCGCTGTGCTGATGCACCTCCGGAACAAACTCCATTTTTGTGGTGATCTGCGCATAGACACTAGTCAGCTTTCTGGCAAGAATGCTGGTCTTGTTCAGAGAAGTTCTTGCTTCCTGTCCGCGCAGTCTCACCCAACCCGGGCGTGCTGTCACATCTGCAAACCGCTGCGGCATGATGCGCGGTGCATAGTACCAGTTGCCCAGCGTGTCGCTGTCGAAGTCGTCGAAATCCGGAATCTGCGGCACAGGATATTCCGGCAGCTTGCTCTCTTCACAGTATTCCTTTGCAATGTTTGTGCCGTCTGCCATGCGCAGCCAGCCGTCCTCTGTCCACATCATTTTCTGGATCGCGGTTTCTCTGCCCAGTGTGCAGCGCAGCTCCGGTGTAAAGGGACGGGAACAGAGATGCACCAGATAAACCTCGCCCAGAGAAGTTTCCACATAGCTGCCGTGTCCTGCCTTTTGCAGTACTACCTCCGGGTTGTAATACTTGGGCTTGAGGTGATCCGGGTCATGACGTTCGTTGGAAACTGCCGGATTGGAAGTGACAATGGGGTTCTTCGGGTCACCCGCATAAGGCCCCCATACATGTTCAGAACGTCCCATGGTGACACAGTGATTGTAGCCGGTTCCGCCCTCGGCACACATGATATAGTAATAACCATTTCGCTTGGTCAGATGGGGTGCTTCGATGCAGCCTCTGTCTGTGCCGCCTTTCCAGATGCGTTTCGGATAACCGATGATCTCTTTTTTTGCCGGATCGTACTCCACCATGCAGATCGCACCGGGCTTTTCATAGCCGGCACGGGTCTCCCAGTCCAGGGAAACAATGTACTTTCTGCCGTCGTCATCGTGGAGAATGGAGGCATCGAAGCCGGAGGAATGCAGATATACCGGTTCGCTCCACGGCCCTTTGATGTCCTTTGCGGTAATGAGGAAATTGTCCACGTCAAAGTATCTGGCGTTCATGGAGTTCATCACGCCATAGACCACATAGAACAGATCTTCCTTTTCGCAGTAGGTCAGACACGGTGCCCAGATTCCTTTGGCAGAGGGCAGCTTTTTCAGATCCACCTTTTCGTCGTCTGTCAGTACATGGGTGTACAGTTCCCAGTTCTTCATATCCTTGGAATGGTAGATCGGAATGCCGGGGAACCATTCAAAAGTGGAAACTGCCATGTAATAGTCATCGCCCTTGCGGCAGATGCACGGATCCGGATTAAAGCCCGGGAGAATCGGATTTTTAAGCATTTTCATTTCCTCCTTCGTTTGCGAGTTCCTTTACGATGCCGTCATATTCCTTGTCCAGCTTGTAGAACAGCATCACTGCTACCTGTGCTACACAGAGAACTGCCGGGACCCAGATAAAGGTGATCTCAGAGCCTGCGCTTGCGCCGGCTGCACCGATGACCCAGCCCAGGATCGCAGAACCCAGACCGTTTCCGACCTTAAAGCCAAAGCTGGATGCGGAGTTGATGAGACCTTCGGTACGATAGCCGGTCTTCCACTCGCCGTATTCGATAGTGTCGGATACGATGGCGAACATGCAGGAAGAGATGCCGGCGTTGCCGATGCCCTTGAGGACGCAGGCGGTAATGATGCCAGCCATATTTGTGCCGACAAAGCCGAACATTGCGAAGCCGATGCCGTAGATGATCGCGCCGATAATCAGCATATTCCGTTTGCCGATCTTCTTGATGAGGAATGCGGTGAAGAACATAACGCCGATCTGTACCAGGTTTGCAACCAGGTTCATAGTGCCGACCATATTCTCATTGTGAAGGATATTTTTTGCGTAGTAAACTGCTGCGCCGCCATTCAGGGAGTAGTTGATGAAGATGAATACCAGCGTTACGGTAATCATGATCCAATACTTGTTCTTGAACAACAGACCGATGCCTTTCAGGAACGGCACTTTCTCCTGCTTGGTTTCCTTTGCCGGTGCAACACGTTCTTTCGTTCCGGTAAAGGTAATCATAAATACGATCACTGCCAGGATGCCGAATACAGCGAAGGTCTTTGTCCATGCGGAGAGATTGTCGCCGAAGAACTGTACCAGCGGCAGAGTCAGGTTGGTGATGAGCAGTGTGCCGGTGGTTGCGAGAATCATACGGAAGATGCTGAGAACAGAACGCTCGTACTGATTCTGTGTAATCAGCGCATTCAGCGTTGCATAAGGCACATTGATGGCAGTGTACACCACGGAAGAAACAAGGTTATAGGTGATGAAGATGTACACCAGTTTAGAGGTTTCACCCAGTCCGGAGGGGACGGAGAACAGCAGGATTCCGGTGAGGGCAAAGGGGATTGCCATGCGCAGGATCCACGGGCGGCACTTGCCAAACCGGGACTTGGTTCTGTCTACGATAACGCCCATGATCAGGTCGGTGACGCCGTCGAACACTCTCGACAGCAGCATGATCGTACCGATGGTAGCGGCACTGACGTGAACATAATCGGTATAATAAAAGAGCAGAAATGCAGACATTGCGGAGTAGATGATATTACAGCCCAGATCTCCGCAGCCATAGGAAAAACGTTCCCAAAAGCTGATTTTTGTTTTTGAAGCGGAAGCCATTTCGGTTTCCTCCTTTCGTGTTTTTGTTGTCTCTATTATACCCGATATTCCGACAGCTGAAAAGGCGGTATTCAGACAATAAAATAGGGCAAATCCGACATTTGTGCGGATTTGCCCATAGATAACCTATTTTAGGAAGTGCCGCCCGAAGTTCACCTGACAGCCCTGAACAACTTTGTTTTAATTCCGAAATTCCCGCCGTTTTTCTTTTGGTGTGCAGTGATAACGCTCCTTGAACAGCTGCATGGCATACTTATAATTGGTGCAGCCGTGATCCTCAAAAATCGTTCCGATGCTGTGGTCTGTCTCCTGCAGATCCCGGACAATTTTGTGCAGGCGTATCTCATACAAATACTGCATTACCGTAAGCCCCAGCTGTTTCTTGAAAAGCTTGGACAAATAGTCCGGGTTGTAGCCGAAATGCGCTGCGATGCCCTCCATCATGATCTTTTCGCTGTGGTGATCTTCGATATACCGCATGATGTTTTTGACCTTATTGATAGAACGATTCCGCTTATTGACTGCCTTATCCGTCAGCCGGATGGAATAGGAATGCACCAGCGTATACAACAGGTCATAGAGCAGACTGTTGAACTTGAGCAGATACGCATCCGGGCGTATATCATAGACGATATACATGTCCGTAAAGATCTTCTTGATGCGTTCCAGACGTGTGACATCTACCGGATTTTCGGGGTGCATATCCACATGAAATTCCAACAAGTCATATGCCGGAATGTATTTTTCCAGCACAGCGCTGGGAATCAACAGTACGAGCGCTTTGTTTTTCTGTGCTGTTACCGAGTGGATCACTCTGGGATTGACGATGGAAAATTCCCCGGGGTGCAGTGTCTGCCGGATGTTGTTTTCAAACTGGGTCACCATGCTCCCTTCGATCATGTACACTAGTTCCAGGCTGTTGTGCCAGTGGGGGGCAACATAGCTGCCGCTGTCCTCAGACAAATAAAACCGTACATCAATATCAGGATTGCTGGACACGATCTCGTGCCGAATGCCGTTGTTTTCCATTTTCGCCTCCGGTATGTTTCTGTTCGTTTTATGTGGATACGTTGTAAGGCAATACCGCAAAAGTACGCCTGGTGGTTTTGTGCGATATTTCCCTAATTATAGCATATTATCTGAGATAATACAATAGCAGTTTTCACATTTTCTGTATGTGTGAAAGTACATTGCCGCTGCATCCCGCTACTTGACATCTAATTCCAATCGAAGTATAATATAAAATAGGAGAATGCCGCAAAAATCAAGATGGCGTTTTGCGGTCAAATCATGAGCATGCTGAAACGATGCTTTTATGGAAATCTGTTTCGTCAGACATGCGGTTATGGAAAGGAAAAAGCAAGTGAATCAAAAAAAGACAATTGCGATTGCCGGAACAGGCTATGTTGGTCTGTCCAATGCGATTTTGCTGGCACAGCACAATAAAGTTTATGCAGTAGACATTATACCGGAAAAGGTAGAATGCATCAATCAGAAAAAATCACCGATCGTTGATCCGGAGATCGAGACCTATCTGGCAGAAAAAGAATTGGATCTGACGGCTACACTGGATGCTGAAGAGGCATACCGCCAGGCGGATTTTGTTGTGATCGCTGCACCTACCAATTATGACAGTCAGAAAAACTTCTTTGATACCTCTGCGGTGGAAGCAGTCATTCAGTTGGTTTTGCAATACAATCCCCATGCGATGATGGTCATAAAGTCTACCATCCCGGTGGGCTATACAGAATCCATCCGCAAAAAGTTTGGAACGGAAAATATTCTGTTCAGTCCTGAATTTTTGCGGGAGGGTCGTGCCTTGTACGACAATCTCTATCCTTCCCGGATCATTGTGGGAACGGATTTGGAAAATCCGCGCCTGGCAGAAGCCGCGCATACTTTTGCCAGCCTTTTGCAGGAAGGCGCACTGAAAGAGAAAATCGACACGCTGTTTATGGGATTTACAGAAGCAGAAGCCGTAAAGCTGTTTGCCAATACCTATCTGGCTCTGCGTGTCAGCTATTTCAATGAACTGGACACCTATGCAGAAATGAAAGGCCTGGACACCAAGCAGATCATCGACGGCGTGTGCTTAGATCCCAGAATCGGCAGTCACTACAATAACCCCAGTTTTGGCTACGGCGGATACTGCCTGCCCAAGGATACTAAACAGCTTCTGGCAAACTACGCTGACGTTCCGGAAAACCTGATCGAAGCTATCGTTGCGGCCAACAGCACCCGCAAAGATTTCATTGCAGACCGCGTTCTCCAAAAGGCAGGCTACTATAGCTATGATGAGAACAATACCTATGACTGCGGAAAAGAAAAGCCGGTTGTTGTCGGCGTTTATCGTCTGACAATGAAAGCAAACAGCGATAATTTCCGGCAGTCCAGCATTCAGGGCGTAATGAAGCGGATCAAGGCAAAAGGAGCGCGTGTGGTGATCTATGAGCCGACGCTGAAGGATGGCAGTACCTTTTTCGGCAGCCAGGTAATCAATGACCTGGAGACCTTTAAAAATACCTGCCAGGCGATTATTGCCAACCGTTATGACACCTGCCTGGATGATGTCAAGGACAAGGTGTACACACGGGATATTTTCAGAAGAGATTAAGGCAATACCACAAGTCTGTAGCAGATGATTCGGTGAAATAACCCTACCGCAAAAAACAAATGCGTATCGGAACAAAACTCCGATACGCATTTTTTCGATGGGAAGAATGTTGTTATTCGATCAGACCGCTGTTTTTCAGCAGAATTTCAATGTCCGTGCCCTTTACTTTTTTCAGAACAATTTTGAGCAGCTTCTTTTCCACAAAAGAGAGATTTTCGTCTGTGAGCGGCTTTTTGTCGATGGCATAATAGCAGGCGCGCAGCAGCTCCCGTACATCATACTTGCTGCCCCAGACTTCGGGGACACCGCGGTCAATGTCCAACAGCGTATAGACAGACTCCATACCGGTACGCATGGAATATTCCGTGGTGAAGATCGTGTCCCTAGGTGTTTCGGCAAATTGTCCGATAAAGGCAAAGTTGACAGCACCCTCCGGAACGACACGAGGCCGGTCACTCTCTTTTCGCGGCTGGAAAAAGGCGTTGATATACGGCATAAAGCAGGTGGTCGTATTGCAGGCGTTCTTTGCCAGACTAGCGATCTTTTCTTCCGGGATGCCGATGTGATAGAGCCACTCCTGGCAAACCTCTTCACCGGTGCAGTCCCGCATAGCTTTTTTCACATAGTTTCCGGGCTTGTTGGTATTCAGAGAATACAGCCATACCAGAACCATATTTTTATCCTGCGACTTAAACTGCGGCTGGCGGTTGATAGTCCAGGAGAGATACCAGTTGTCAGTGCTGTCTTTTACGGTGACGATACCGCCGGTGGTGACCTTTCCGGCGCGGGGATCGCGCTTGCAGACACCGATAATGTGCTGAATGATCTCTTCGTCTGAGGTGGCGACAGTGGCACTCATCCAGTTTGTGGCGTCAATGTCACTGCAAAATACCTCCGGCTTGCCGTATTCGCCGTGTTCTGCCTGTGCTGCAATGGCTTTCCACAGATCCCAGGATTCGCCGCTGCCGTTTTTGAGATGGGACAGATCCGGCGCGTGTGTCTGGTCGCCATAGCAGGAAGTATCTGTGCAGCAGCCATTGGTGATAAAGACCAGATCATCCTCGATCAGGTCAATGGTCTGTTCTCTGCCATCCTTGCGGTATACGATCTGCTTGGCAATCTTTTTGCTGCCGACCGTCTCAATGATTACATTTTTGACATCCATGCCGTATTCGATTCGGACACCGTGGGATTCCAGATACTTCACCAGCGGCAGGATCATGCTCTCATATTGATTGTACTTGGTGAAGCGCAGTGCGCTGAAATCCGGCAGTCCGTCGATGTGATGGACATAGCGGCACAGATACCGTTTCATTTCCAGTGCACTGGACCAGCGCTGAAACGCAAACATGGTCTGCCAGTACAGCCAGAAGTTGGTTTCCCAGAACGAATCCGGCAGAACGTCGGAGATCTTCTTATCTTCCAGATCTTTTTCTGGTGTCAAAAATAGCTTGGAAAGCGCCATTGCTGATGCCTTGTCCAATGCAAACTTTTTGTCTGTATGGGCATCCTTGCCACGGTCGATAGAAGCACGGCAGAGGGAATAGTTCGGGTCGTGTTTGTTCAGCCAGTAATATTCATCCAGGACAGAAACATTGGGTGTTTCGATGGAGGGAACATCCCGGAATGTATCCCACATGACTTCAAAATGGTTGTCCATTTCACGGCCGCCGCGCATGAAAAAGCCCTTGGTAATATCCTTGCGTCCGTCGCAGCTGCCGCCGGCGAGTTCCAGCTTTTCCAGCAAATGAATGTGTTCGCCCTTCATCTGACCGTCGCGAACCAGATAGAAAGCTGCGGTAAGACCGGCGAGACCGGTGCCGATGATATAAGCCGATTTTTTGTCCACGTCCTTCGGCTTTTCCGGGTGTGCAAATGATTCATAAGTTCCTGCGGAATAATACATAACGATGCCTCCTTGTGTCAGTGTCTGAAATTGGATTTCCATAAAAGCTGCATGCATTTTATGTGGATTTTGTTTTTGTTGGTATGATTTTATTATACCCGAATTTTTAAAAATCACAATCAGCAAAAAAGGCTCTGTGATAAAAAACTTATCACAGAGCCGAAAGGTGTAAAAAAATCCATCAAAACCGCCGCAATGATAAAAATGACATCGCATCTTGCATGTGTTTTTGCATTGCTGTCCGAGAAGATCATATTCAAAGCCGGAATCGTGAAATTGCAGCAGAGATCGAACCTTGCAGCAGCTTTCCAAGCCGCGCAACAATTTCCTGCGGTGCTTCCCGCATGTCGTTCTTGATCCAATCCAGCATCACACCGATAAAAATATAGGCGTAAACTTTAGCGATAAACTGCTTGTCCTCATCGCGAAGTGTCATGCCAGTGGCTTCCTCATCGATCACATCCAGCAGCAGCTGATCTACCAGCGGCTGAAGATACTTTTCCACCTGTTCCCGGTGAACACAGCGGTAGACATTCAGGATAAAGGGCTTGTTTTCCTGCACTGCTGCAAAGATCTGCAAAAGTCCCTGCTGCCAGGTGTCATAGGTCTTTTTCTTGTCCAGCGCACGTTTGGCATCCTCCAGGCATGCCCATTCTACAAGGTCGTAAATATCTTTGAAATGATAGTAAAAAGTCATGCGGTTGATGCCGCAGTCCTCGGTGATATCTCCAATGGTGATTTTGGTCAGCGGCTTTTTCAGCAGTAGATTTTTCAGAGACTGTTCCAGTGCACGCTTGGTTACGTTTGACATGGGTGATGTGCCGCCTCCTTTCAGTTTTGATGGCAGACTTGCTCCTGTGTCTGCATGGGATAGCAGACAAGCTGACTGCTGTTCAGATCTTCGTGGTGCATATGAACCGCAGAGATCTGGTGATTGTTGTAAGTGGTGTAGTAATAGATGCCCTTGTCCGCATTGCAGCAGGAAGTATAAATGGTGATCTCATACTGACCAGTTCTCACCTCACAGCATCCGCGCTGTTGATCGACTGCGCCGAGAATATGGAAGAACTGGCTGACGCTTTCTGTTTCTGAGTCACCGGAAATCGCATTTGCCCGGACAAATGCCGCCCGTACAAAACGCGACTGGGACGACAGGTCGCCGGGGAGTCCCAATGCACCCATGCCTCTGCTGTATGACCGCAGCGGCAGCTCCTTTGAAAAAAGATTTTCGGGCTGTCTGGGCGAGAGGTGCATATAGTCATTGAGCCGGAACATCTGCTCCGGAAAGGGCGGATTGTTTGTCAGTACGCCGGCAGGATTTTCATAGACGTGGATTCCGTCTGCCATGGCTTCCACCGTAATGGTCTGCGTTTTGTCGGCAATGATCCAATGCAGCTGTGCCGCCGGCATCTGCGCATGAAACGGTGTGTCCAGGAGACTGAGCCGCCGGATCCGTTCTCTTGCTTCAGCGGTGTTGGCGCACTGACTGAGAATCCATGGGATAAATTCGTATTGCGCGACGTTTTCCCTGTCATCCGGTTTGTTGGAATAGTGTGCATTTCCGACAAAGTTCAGCCCTGCCATGCAAAGCCCCTTTTCATTGACAGCATCATAGAAAAGCGGATACCCATTGGCAACATGCGCGGTACCGATCACTGCATAGTGCTGTTCTGATACGCCCATGTGCAGGAATGGCAGCTTGTACTTTCGCGGAAGAATGACGATCTCTTCGCCGTATGAACTCTCATAGTCTAGTGTTCTGCCAAAATAAAAGTCTTTGGTTTGATAAGTTGCAGCGGTGCACATTTGCAAGCTCCTTTCGGGGATATGATGAAAAATAGTATAACATAAAATTGCGAAAAATGCAAATGAATGCCTGATATAGTTTTCAGCTATGCCTGGCAAGTGCAAAAAAGTATTTTACAATACATGCATTTTCTGTTATGCTATTAAATAAGAATAAGGACGATGCCGGATGGAATGCAATTGCAGTTGGATACGGCATTGCCGGAATTGAGAAAGAGGAAGTTTGTTATGCAGAAGATCACATCCCCCTATCGTTATGATTTTGTTGGAAGTTTCCTGCGCCCGGAGAACCTGAAGCAGGCGCGAAAGGATTATAAGGCAGGAAAAATCACAAAGGAACAGCTCACATCCGTAGAAGATGGGGCAATCCGCGCATTGGTTGCGAAGCAGAAAAAAGCGGGCTATCACATCATCACAGACGGTGAATACAGACGGGAATACTGGCATCTGGATTTCATGTGGGGATTTGAAGGGGTTGGACATGAGCAGACCGGTTCCGGTGTGCAGTTCAGCGGCGAATTGGCTGCCCTGGAGGATACCTACCTGACCGGAAAAGTCAAAGCAGCACCGCATCCGTTTGTGACATATTTTCAGTTTTTGAAGCAGTTTGAAGATGAGGAGACGGTTGCAAAATACACAATTCCTGCTCCGGCACAGATGTTTCAGCAGATGATCGTTCCGCAGAATTTTCAGAGCACGAGAACATTTTATGCAACCAACGAGGAACTGATCCAGGATATCGGACATGCTTATCAGGATGTCATTCGCCAGTTCTATGAAGCAGGATGCAGAAATTTGCAGCTGGATGACTGCACTTGGGGCGCAATTGTTGGAAACGCAGCAAAACAGCGATATCAGTCTTTGGGAATCGATCTGGAAGATGTCAAGAAACAGCTTCTGGCTGTCAATAACCTGGCACTGGAAAATAAGCCGGCTGATATGGTGATTACCTCTCACATCTGCCGCGGAAACTATCACTCTACGTTCTTTACAAGCGGCCCGTATGACTCTGTGGCAGACTATGTTTTTGCACAGGAAAATGTTGATGCGCTGCTTTTGGAATATGACGACGAAAGAAGCGGTGGCTTTGAGCCGTTGGCAAAGGTTTCTCCCAATAAGAAGGTCGTTCTCGGTCTGATTACGTCGAAAAAGCCGGAATTGGAAAATAAACAGGCTGTGATCGATCGGATTCATGAGGCAGCAAAGTATATTCCGCTGGAGCGTCTGTGCCTCAGTCCGCAGTGCGGATTTGCCTCCTGCGAAGTCGGCAATAAGCTGACAGAAGAGGATCAATGGGCAAAACTGGCGCTGGTAAAGGAGATTGCAGAGGAAGTTTGGGGCTAATGCTTCGCCTTGCCGGAGTATCTGTGATTGCGTTATCTCTTGGATGAGCGTAACCTTATGAAATAAAATTATGCTTTTCGTGCGTATCGTTTTTGGCGGTGCGCACTTTTTTTGCAAAACCTCTTGACTTAGAGTGCACTTCAGGTTGTATAATAAGGATAGTCTCATTGCGAAGTGATGCAGATCGTTTCCATATGTCAATGGAAGGTCAACTTTTACAACAATGCAATGCGTATAGAAGCATCTATGCAGGGAGGAAAAAACAATGAAAAAACCATATATCATTTGTCACATGATGACTTCGGCAGACGGCAGAATCGACTGTGCTATGACAGAGCATCTGCCTGGTGTGCAGGAGTATTACGAAACGCTGGATGCGCTGCGCACCCCAAGCCGTGTCAGCGGACGAGTGACTGCACAGCTGGAAATGTCACTGCCGGGAACATTTCAGTCAAAGGAAAATGTGCCTTTGGGAAAAACGGCATTTTCCAAAGCGGCAGAGGCGGACGGATACGAAATTGTAATGGATACAAAGGGGATGCTGCTGTGGGAAGCAGATGCCGACAGCGCCAGACCGTTGCTGATCGTGACAAGCGAGTCCGTCAGCCGGGAGTATCTGCGCTATCTGGATGAACAGCGCATCTCGTGGATTGCCTGTGGAAAGACGCAGATTGATCTGCATCGTGTTTGTGAAATCTTGGAAGCACAGTTTGGCGTAGAGCGTATGGCAGTGGTCGGAGGCGGCCATATCAACGCTGGCTTTTTAGAGACAGGCTTGCTGGATGAAGTGAGCTTGTTGATTGGCGCAGGTATCGACGGCAGAGGCGGCATGGCAGCAGTTTTTGACGGACTGCCGATGGATCGCCCGGTGACACCGTTGAAGCTGACGGATGTAAAGGCATTTGAAAGCGGTGCAGTATGGCTGCGCTACGCTGTAAAATGAGCATTTGACACAATTGGAAAGGAGTGTTATCTATGGAGTATACAAAGCTGGGAAGTACCAACATTGAAATTTCTAAAGTATGTGTAGGATGCATGAGTTTTGGAAAAGCCGGTACCATGCACGACTGGACATTGGATGAAGCGGAAACGGAAAAGGTTGTAAAACATGCACTGGAACTGGGAATTTGCTTTTTTGATACGGCAAATGGTTACTCCGCCGGTACTAGTGAGGAGTATCTGGGAAAAGCCCTGAAAAAGAATGTGCCGCGGGACAAAGCGGTCATTGCATCCAAGGTGTACTTCAATCCGGGACGACTGTCAAAAGCGGCAATTCATCGTGAGATCGATGGAACACTCAAACGCTTGGGAACAGATTACCTGGATCTCTATATCATTCACCGCTTTGATTACGAAACGCCCATAGAAGAGACCATGGAAGCGTTAAATGATCTGGTAAAGGCGGGAAAGGTTCGGGCATTGGGTGCATCTGCCATGTATGGCTATCAATTTTATAACATGCAGCTGACAGCACAGCAGCATGGCTGGGCGCAATTCCAGGCAATGGAAAATCACTACAATTTGCTTTATCGGGAAGACGAACGGGAACTGATTCCCATTTGTAAGCAGATGGGCGTGTCGCTGATGCCCTATAGCCCTCTTGCAGCAGGGCATCTGACACGGCCCACCTGGACAGCGGATACCTGCCGCAGCAAAACAGACCGGGTGGCTATGGGAAAGTATGACCGTACAGAAGCAGAGGATATGCAGATCGTCAGACGGGTTGCGGAACTGGCGGAGCGTTACGGGGTGAAAATGCAGCAGATCGCACTTGCATGGCAATGGGCAAAGGGTGTAGCATCACCGATCGTAGGCGCAACCAAGGCGACTTATTTGGACGATGCAGCAGGCGCGCTTGCGGTGAAATTAACTGCGGCAGATGTGGCATACCTGGAAGAACCGTATGTGCCGCACCGCATCGTTGGTGCAATCGATCAGAATCCGCCGGAGGGCGTGATGCTCCTGGATGAGAAGAAAAAGTAAGGACAGATTGAAAGCATTGGAAAATTACTTGACAACCGGAACTTCGTCGATTATAATGAAAGCATGAGATATAAAGCAGTATCGTATGAATTTTGCGCGGTGCTGTTCAGGCTTTTGAAACGAGGTGTGACATATGGGAAATACGGTATTTGGGAGAAATCTTGCCAAACGCAGAAAAGCGCTTGGATTGACACAGGAACAGCTTGCCATGCGCTTGAATGTGTCTCCGCAGGCAGTCTCAAAATGGGAAAATGTCAGCTATCCGGATGGCGAGCTGCTGCCGCTTTTGGCAAAGGCACTGAATACCTCTCTGGATGTGCTGTTTGGATTGAAGGATACTGTGGAGGAGATCGACCTGGGTCAATTGGTCACAGATGAGATCCACCAAACGCCGCCGGAAGAACGCTCTGGTTTTATGATGCGTCTGTTCTATACGGCGCTCTGTGCATTCAATGACTATACCTGCGCCAAAGCGGAGCTGCCGGAGCATTTTGAACGGGAAACTTTTGCCGAGCTTCGCACTGACCAGGAAATCGCCATTTCCAGACTGAATGAAAATCTACAGTATTTTTGTTTCCTGTCTATTCCGGAGAATGGCGTAAATTCTTATATTGAAGCATCTCCCAATATGGTGCGGCTGTTCCGTATGCTTGCCGATGAACAGGCGATCCGCATGATCTGCTATCTGGGAAGCGGCATCCGCAATCGAATGCACTCACCGAAGATCATTTCCAAACGGTTGGATATTCCGGTTGAAAAGGTGCAGAAGATCATGGATCAGCTAGATCGTTTCGGTTTGGTTTGGCGTGTTTCTGCGGAATTGGATGATGAGCCGACGATTTTGTATGGATTCACTCACAATACGCCGCTGACACTGCTTCTGACACTGGCACAGTCCATGACGAATTACATTCAATTCGTAGAGCCTTTTGTAGATCGCTGGACAAAGGGCGCATACTGCATGCCGGATAAGAGCAATTCGGAGCCGATTCCGCAGATCTCCACCTGGGACAGCGAAGAATCTGAAAAGTAAAGCGTTATATTTGTAAAAAAGCAGTCTGCTGTTTCCGGCAGGCTGTTTTTTTTGGGTTGATGTTCTATACAGTTTCTCTATTTTTTTGTGGATATCCTACAAATCAACGAATCGTTGTGTGCATTCTACAAATCATAGAAAAACTCAAGTTTGAATTGCTTGTGTCTACAGGAAAAACGTGATATGCTAAAGACACCAAAAAACGAATCGTGTGACTGAATACGAATTCAACAGGAGGTCTTTGATTATGATCAGAAAGCAAATTGCAGGACTGTTGGCTGCGGCAACTGTGATCGCGTCGATTCCGATGTCATCCGTTTCTCCTGCGGCAACCGTTTATGCAGAAGAACAGTACACCGTACCGGATCTGAACATTGCCAACAAAAGTGTTCCGGATTCTGAAAACTTTCAGTTTGTCAACAAAATGGGCGCGGGCTTCAATCTGGGAAATACCTTTGATGCCATTGACAATGCCGGTGCTGTAGAAGGCGATGCCAATATGTATCTGCAAACCAGCTGGCTGAGCGACGGTGAAGCAGGCGAGACAACGCATGAGACCATTGACGCCATCAAAAATGCCGGATTCAGCACAGTCCGCATTCCGGTATCATGGCACAACCACCTGGATGCAGACTTCAACATCAATCCGGATTGGATGGCAAAGGTTTCGGACATTGTAGACTACTCTCTTTCTCAGGGCTTATACGTTATTCTGAATATCCATCACGATAATGAAAAGGCATCTGGCTTCACCAGTCCGGACTACGATCCGTCCTGGGCCGCCGGAAACAAGGACTGCTACATCTATCCGGACAAGGAACATCTGGACTCTTCCATCAACTATGTGACAAAGATCTGGGAGCAGCTCGGTGCAGAGTTCAAGGACTGCGATGACCATCTGGTATTTGAGACCATGAACGAACCTCGCCAGGTGGGCAACATCCACGAATGGTGGTATGCAGATGATGACTGCTGTCACGAAGCACTGGAGTGTATCACAAAGATCAACCAGGCGGCAGTAGACACCATCCGAAAGTCCGGCGGCAAGAACAGCGATCGTTATATTATGGTTCCGGCAACCTCTGCAAAGGCTGAGGCAGCGATGCAGAATAAGTATTTCCAGATGCCGAAGGATTCGGCAAAGGATAAACTGATCCTCTCCGTTCATGCTTATGAGCCGTTTGATTTCAGCATGGGCAAGACTAGTGAAGGCGCTCCGTCGGAGTTTACAGATGCCATGAAAAAGGATCTGGACGATATGTTTGATACACTGTATGTGGCATTCGTACAGCAGAATATTCCGGTAGTTATCGGCGAATTTGGTGCGACCAACCGGAATAACACACAGGCAAGAACCGATCAGACGGCTTACTATTATGCTGCTGCAAGAGCGAGAGGCATTAGCTGCTGTCTGTGGGACAACTCCAATGCAGAGGGCGAAAACGAGGCATATCGCTTCCTGGACAGAACCAACAAGACTTTTATCTACGACTCCATTGCAGCGGCAGCCAAGAAATACGGCGCACCGAGAACAGACTTTTCCGGTGTTGGTGTAGACGGTGTGGTTGTCAACAGCAACTGCACAATCTATCCGGATGGCAAGGTTATGTTCCCCTGCGAGATCGGCGAAAAGGCAGAGGTTTACTTTGACATTGACACCTCTAAGTCTCTGTGCGGCGGCGGTGCACTGTGCTTCAACCTGAATGTAGACGGCAAGGGCTACTGGATCGGTTATCCGTTCCGTGCCGGTGTCGAATGGGATTCTGCACAGAATAAGGATGTTCCGGTACCGTGTACTGTAGATCTGACTGCCACTTCTGAAATGAATGCTACCTGCTGGTCAGAAAACCGCAAGGTCACTGATACTGCAGAACTGGAAATGCTTTCTAAGCTCTGTCAGGCAAGCACGACCGCAGAGATCCAGCTTTGGTGGTCTCTGGGTCTGGATTGGGCAGACCGTCCGGATTCCTCCGTCACAGCCGGCAAGTCCGAGAGCGAAGTTTCTGATCTGAAGGCTGCCGCAGCCAAGGAATGCATCGCAGTCATCAATGTCAGACCCATGAGCCTGCCTCTGGATAACAACATGGGCAAGGGCAGCTGGAACAGCGGTAACGGTGGTACAGAACCGGGCACAACTGTAACCGGCACGCAGAATCCAAACGAGACCACTACGACAACCAAGAACACCGATATCCAGCCACCGGAGGGTGACACTCTGTTTCATGTCTGGCTGGCAGGTTCAATTGGTGTGGATGACTTCTGGGGCAGCAGCAACGCTGGACAGACCAACGCCAACATTACCGGAAATGGCACTTACACCGCATCATTCCAGGTTTCCAGTGAAGCAGACACCATCTCTTGTCTGGTACTGGATTCGGATGTGGACATTTTCCAATACGCTTCTAAGGATGCCGCAGATCCCATTGCGGAATCCGGAATCCAGATCAAGGTGGACAGCGTTATGGCAGACGGCACACCTATTGCTTACAGCGGCCCGTCCGACGGGGCATATTGTCTCGGCGATAACGGTTCCAGCCTGCGTATGAATATTCTGAACACATGGACACCGACCAATAAGGTTTCTGATATTGCCTCTAAGGTAAAGGTCGGAAAAAATGTCACTGTGAAGTTTACAGTATCCGGATTGCCGGACGGTACAGTTACTACAACAGAAGCACCTGCGACAACGACGACAGAGAACAGCACCTCTGAGACAGCTGATTCCACTACTACCACAACCGTTTCAGAAACAGTCAGCGTTTCTACAGAAAGCAGTTCTTCTCAGACCGGAACGGCAACTACAACAACTACCACAGCTTCTTCTGCCACATCCTCCGCAGAAACGCCGTCTGAGGTGTCGCTCTATGGAGACACCAACCTGGATGGTCGAGTGGATATTACAGATGCAGTGCTGCTGAATAAAAAGGTTTCCGGGCAGGTTACCTTGAATGCTCAGGCAGATCTGAACGCAGACTGCAACACAGATGGGGAAGTCAACGGCGAAGATGCTATCGTTCTGCTGAAATTCCTGGTGCAGACAATCACTGCGCTGCCTGCGAAATAACGTGATTCTCACAACTTGTTCCAAGATATCTTCATTTTAATTCTTCATAAACACAGAAAAGTCATCCTCTGGTACGGGGGATGACTTTTCTGTGTTTGGATGCTGCGGCTTTCTGATTTTAATTTCTGTTTAACTTTGGTTTATGTGTATTTACAGCGGAACGGATACACTAGAAGTATAGAAACAGCACTGCATGGGCCCATTGGTGTGAGCCTGCTTCAAGGCAGTGCCAATAAAATACGCTGACAGAAAGGAAGCTTATCCATGAAATCCAAAGAAACCGCAGCCAAAACCACGGCACAGATTTTTCGGGATAATGTCTGCACATTGTTTAACCTGTTGAATCTGCTGATTGCCATTGCATTAGTCTGTGTTCACGCGTGGTCGAATTTGTTCTTTGTGCCGGTGGTTGCCCTAAACACCATCATTGGCATTGCACAGGAATTGAAAGCTAAGCGGCTCATTGAAAAACTGACCTTGTTGTCGCAGCCCAACGCTCGTGTAGAACGAAACGGAGAGATGCGATCCATCCCCATTGCAGAGGTTCAGGAACAGGATATGCTGCTGTTGGAGAGCGGCTGTCAGATCTGTGCAGACGCGGTTGTTGCTGAGGGCGGCATCGAGGTGAATGAATCTCTGCTCACCGGTGAATCGGATGCCATTTTCAAAAAACCTGGTGATTCTCTGCTGTCCGGCAGTTCTGTTATCAGCGGCACTTGCAAAGCTTCTGTGCTTCGCGTCGGCGGTGACAGCTATGCTGCAAAGCTGACCAAGGAAGCCAAGAAAACAAAGGCAATGCATTCAGAACTGGTCGGCTCTATGCGAAAAGTCACGCGTCTGACTAGCTTTTGCATTGTGCCGCTGGGGATTCTGCTGTTTGTAGAGGCATTGCTTCTCCGGGACAGTTCGCTTTATGATGCTGTTGTCGGCACATCTGCCGGATTGCTGGGAATGCTGCCAAAGGGATTGTATTTGCTGATTAGCATTAGCCTGGCGGCAGGCATCATTACGCTTTCCAAGAAGAATGTATTGGTACAGGATCTTTACTCTTTAGAGAACCTTGCTCATGTGGATGTGCTTTGCCTGGATAAGACCGGCACACTGACTGAGGGCAAGATGCAGGTGGAAACGGCAGAACTGCTTCCGGGAACAAATGCAGATCTGTTTCAGGAGTGGATGGGAAATTTTCTGACCCATACACAGGACAACAATGCCACATTCCAGGCGATGCATGCGTACTTCAACGGTATGGATACGCTGCAAGTCACAGAGCAGATCCCGTTTTCTTCTGACCGAAAGTGGAGCGCCATGACGTTTTCCGGAGTGGGAACATTTGTGGTCGGCGCACCGGAAAAGCTTTGTCCCGATGCAATGCCGCCGGAAATCATGACCTATCAGAAGGACGGAAAACGTGTGCTTCTGGCAGGCATCACACAACAGACTGTACAGAAAGAACAGCCGCTTCCGGAGATTCAGCTTCTGGCGATCATTGTTCTGACAGATCCGCTTCGTGCCAATGCAGCGAAAACCATAGCCGATTTCCAGAGAGAAGGCGTTTCTGTCAAGCTGATCTCCGGTGACAACCCGGTCACAGCTTCTGCCATTGCACAGCAGGCTGGCATTTTCCACGGAGAACGATGGGTGGATATGCGTACTGTAGAACTGTCAGAAATCGATGCCGCCGCACAGCGCTATACGGTTTTCGGCAGAGTAACGCCGCAGCAAAAGAAGCAGCTGATCCAGGCGTTCCATCGACAGAAGCATACAGTTGCCATGACCGGAGACGGTGTAAACGATCTGCTGGCGCTAAAGGAAGCTGATTGCAGTATCTCTGTCGGACAGGGCAGCGATGCCGCACGCCAGACTGCACAGTTGGTATTGCTGGATTCTGATTTTGCCGTGCTGAAAGACGTTTTGCTGGAAGGTCGGCGTGTTGTGCACAATGTAACGCGCTCTGCCGGTGTCTTTTTCATTAAAACGCTGTACTCTATTTTATTGTGCGCGATTTGTCTGCTGACAAATACGCCGTTCCCGTTTGTCCCTATCCAGATCACATTGATCGATCTGGTGATCGAAGGGTATCCGTCCTTTTTCCTGTCGTTTTTGCCGGATTCCCGTCCGGTTCATACCCGGTTTCTGCCGGAGGCCATCCGAAGGGCTGCACCCAATGCCATTGCCATTGGAGTATGCTTCCTGTTCTATTTGATTCTGCATGCAATGGGCATATTTGGTTTATCCGGGGAACAGACACAGGCAAATGCACTGCTGTTTCTGCTGATCGGTACCGTCGGACTCATAGGTGTTTTCAAAATGTGCCATCCTTTCACAAAAATAAAAGCATTTTTTGCTGTGACTTCTGCTGTTGGTTTTTATGTTGCCATTGCCCTCTGTCTGTGGATGCAGGAACATCTGCTGCATCTCGATATTCTGCATCTGGCTGTGCCGACCACTGTAACACTGTTGTTTTTTGTGCTGTTTGTGATTCTGGCAGTTCTGACAGAACGGATCCTGTCGCGGACAGTATTTCGGGCGAAGCAGAAAATTGACGAATAAGCTGTGATGTGCTATAATAATAACATGCACTGGAAAGGAGCGATGCAGGTTGACCATTAAAAAACGGCTGTTTCTCTCCAATTTGTTTATGCTGCTGATCCCGGCACTTGTCAGTGTTTTGATCCTGGCGCTTTCCATGCTGCTGTTTGTGAACCTGTTTTATAAGCAGGTCATGGATGAAACGGTACACGGAGAAAATACGGTACACCTGGAGCATTTGCTGGTAAAGCAGGCGGAAGAGTTTCTGCAAACGGATCATAAGGTGCTTTCGGATTCCCACCTGTATCAAACTGTGGAAAAATATGTGCAGACTCAGAGCATTCAATTGCAGATCTACGATGGTGATGTCCTGGTTTGTTCCATGGGCAACCGGAACGAAAATCTGGCAGAAATGCCGCTGTACATGCTTTCTAACGGTAATGTATATGTAGAATCGATCACAGCCAACCAGACGGACTATACGATCTACATTGCCTTTTTTGCACCGGTGCAGGAAAGCGCATGGAATGAAACGGTAGTAAAATACCTGATTGTGGTACTGGTGGTTTTGATCGTTGCCGCGGTATTGGTCACAAACCGGTTTTTGACAAAGTTCGTATTTCGCAAGATCGAAAGGCCGCTGGATATTCTGACTTCCGGCGTACACGAGATTCGGGACGGCAATCTGACATACCGAATCGATTATCAGACAAAAGACGAATTTCTTCCGGTCTGTGCTGACTTCAATCACATGGCAGAGCGCTTGCAGCAGTCCATTGAACAGACTGCGCGGGAAGAACGCAGCCGAAAAGAACTGATCGCAGGCATTTCTCACGATTTGCGGACGCCGCTGACTTCCATCAAGGCATATGTGGAGGGACTGATCGAGGGGATTGCACAGACGCCGGAACGGCAGCAGAAGTATATGCAGACCATCCGGGAAAAGGCAAATGATATTGATCGTATGGTAGACAAGCTCTTCCTGTTTTCCAAGCTGGATCTGGGAGACAACCCTTTTTATCCGGAACCCATCCCGGTGGCAGAGGCGCTGCGCAGTCTGATCGCTGCTAATGCAGAGGCTTACGCAAAAGAGGGAATGACTGTTACGATGGATGCGATCCCGGCGGACTGTGTTGTCTGCGCCGATCCGGTACAGTTTCGGAATGCCATTACCAACTTGTTGGAAAACAGTCTGAAATATAAGGACGCACCGGAAGTCTTGGTACATATCGGCTGCACAGAAACTGCATCAGATGCCACGATCTCCGTGACAGATAATGGCCCTGGTGTGTCGGAAGAGGCGTTGCCGAAGCTGTTCGATGTGTTTTACCGCAGCGACCCGTCCCGGAGCAATCCGCAAAAGGGAAGCGGACTGGGACTTGCAATCACAGCCAAGATCCTGGAGCGGTTTGGCGGTTCAATTCGTGCGGAAAATGCAGAGCCGAAGGGACTGCGCATTTTGTTGACCATTCCAAAGGAGGTATCTGAAAAATGAGTCATATCTGTATCATTGAAGATGATGCGGCAATTGCTGAAATTGAACGGGACTATTTGGAAATCAACGGTTTTACCGTATCGATTGCAACAGACGGCGTATCCGGGCTGAATCTGGCAAAGGAGAAGAAATTTGATCTGATTTTGTTGGATCTGATGCTGCCGCAGCTGGACGGCTTTACCCTTTGCCGAAAGCTGCGGGAGCGGCTGGATATTCCGATTCTTATGGTGACAGCCAAAAAGGAGGACATCGACAAGATCCGCGGACTGGGTCTTGGTGCAGATGATTACATTGTCAAGCCCTTTTCACCGGGAGAACTGGTGGCAAGAGTGCAGGCGCATATTGCCACCTATAAGCGGCTGAAAGCACCGCAGGAAGTACAGGAAGACATTGTAGCAGGTGCACTTCGGATCTGCCCCAAATCGCATCGTGTGTTTGTGCAGGAACGGGAGATCGTTCTAAAGAATAAGGAGTATGAGCTGCTGCTGTTCCTGGTGACCAATGCTGATACTGTATTTGACCGGGAAACGTTGTATGAGCGCATCTGGGGCATGGATGCCATGGGAGACAACGCTACCGTTGCAGTACATATCAATCGGCTTCGTGAAAAGTTGGAGGAAGATCCTTCTCATCCGAAGTATATCGAAACAGTGTGGGGCGCAGGGTATCGTTTTCATGCCTGATGCAATGTGCCGCATAGAGAAAGAGCGTCTGAACAGGTAGTTCAGGCGCTTTGAGTTGTTAGGGAGGATAGGAATATGTGGTTGCTTTTTGCCTGTGGTTCTGCGCTGTTTGCCGGTGTAACTGCGGTACTAGCAAAAATCGGCATGCAGCACATCAACTCTACTGTTGCCACTGCGCTTCGCACGGTGATCGTGCTGTTGTTTTCCTGGCTAATGGTGCTGCTGACCGGAGCATTTTCCGGAATCAGTGCCATTTCCGGAAAAACGCTGCTGTTTTTGCTGCTGTCCGGCTGTGCAACCGGCGCAAGCTGGCTGTGCTATTTTAAGGCGCTTCAACTGGGGGATGTGAGTCAGGTCGCTCCCATCGATAAGTCCAGCACCATTTTGACAATGCTGCTGGCGTTTCTTCTGTTGGGAGAATCATTGACACTTCTGAAAGTAGGCTGTATGCTGCTGATCGGTGCGGGGACATTCCTCATGCTGCCGCAGCATCCGAAACATCAGCCGGCAGATTCTGCGAAAAAAGGATGGCTGTTCTATGCTGTCCTTTCGGCGGTTTTTGCCAGTCTGACATCTATCCTGGGAAAGGTCGGGATTCAGAACATCGACTCCAACCTTGGAACGGCGATCCGCACCTGTGTTGTATTGGTGATGGCATGGGTCATGGTTTTTGTCACCGGACAGCAGCACAGCATGCGCGGACTGGATCGAAAGGATCTGGCGTTTCTCTGCCTTTCCGGATTGACTACCGGATTGTCCTGGCTTTGCTATTACCGGGCATTACAGGATGGCCCGGCGAGCATAGTTGTTCCGATTGATAAGCTGAGCATTCTGGTGACGGTTGCTTTTTCCGGCTTGGTGCTGAAAGAACGCTTGAACCGACGCTCCGGTATCGGGCTTGGACTGCTGACAGTCGGAACGCTTTTGCTGGTGCTGTGATCGCCCGATTTTGTGCCGCAGCACAAGAAACGGATTTTCTCCGCACAGATTTTGCAGACCGACACAAAATATCTATCACACTTTCATGCAAAAACCTGACAGAAAGAGAAGAGCCATTGGTATATGTGATAAATCTGCACAAAACGATTGACACCGGGTGCTTGGCATGGTATACTAGGTACATCAAAGGAAAACAGAACAAAACAAACGAAAAGAAAAGCATCAGATAAGAAATGTTGATGCGAAGCACAAATTGAACAGAATAATATAAAGCGGCAATGGGGCTGTAACAAGTTCCCGTTGCCGCTTTTTTGATTTAGGAGATGAGCATTATGTCGGAACTGCAAAACAAAGTTGAAATCCACATGGAACACATCGGGATGGTTTATCCCGCAGATGGAAAAGAGGTTACAGCGCTGACGGATGTTACACTGGACATCCAAAAGGGAGAATTTGTTTCTCTGGTCGGCCCTTCTGGATGCGGTAAAACAACGCTTTTGCGGATCATGGCAGATTTGCTTCAGCCGACATCAGGTGTCATTACCGTCGGCGGTACATCGCCCCGTGAGGCAAGATTGAAACGCCGCTATGGCATCGTGTTCCAGGGTGCTGTGCTGTATGACTGGCGAACGGTGCAAAAAAATGTGGAAATGCCGCTGGAGATCATGAAAGTCCCCAAGGCAGATCGGGTAAAGCAGGCAAAGAAAATGCTGGAGCTTGTCAATCTGACGGAGTTCGCCGATCATTATCCGAAACAGCTTTCCGGCGGCATGCAGCAGCGTGTGGGAATTGCCAGAGCGCTTGCAATCCAGCCGGAGATCCTGCTGATGGATGAACCGTTTTCCGCATTGGATGAGTTCACACGGGAAAAGCTTCACGATGATCTGTTGGGCATCTGGCGAAAGACCAACAAGACGATCATTTTCGTAACTCATAACATTGCAGAAGCGGTGTATTTGTCCGATAAGATCTGTGTCCTCTCGCCGCATCCCGGCAGACTTTCCGCCGTTGTTCCGGTGAACCTGCCTCGTCCGCGCACCAAGGCGATGAAGGATACTATGGAGTTTACCGATCTGGTGGCAAAAGTACGGAACAGCTTTGAGGGTGTATGATAAAGGAAGTGATACCATGAAAAAGATTCGCCGTATCTTAGAGGCAAAATGGCTGGTCATGCTGGTTTGGCTGGCAGGCGTTGCCGTGGTCTGGGAGGTATTTGCTTTCCGCGTAGAAGCGGTGAAGCGAACACCGGAAAACATCATGCCGCATATCTGGCAGATCGTTCAGGCGATCTTCAGTACCGATACTGTAACACGAGATCAGACCGCATTGCAGGTCGTGCTGACAAGCGCCGGACAGACGCTGGAACGTGCAGCTTTGGGGTTTCTGATCGGAACGATTTTGGGATTTGTCCTGGCACTGCTGATGCACCTGTTCCGAGGCGTGGAAAAAACCGTTTCGCCGTATCTGATTATCATTCAGGTTATCCCGATCCTGGGCATGGCACCGATTGTTTTGGCGATCACCGGAGATATCGGTGTATCCCGAATCGTCATTGCAGCGATCCTGACATTCTACCCGGTGGCTGCCAATACCCTTTCCGGATTCCGGGCAACCGAACGGGAGAAAAAAGAACTGATGTATTCTTATGCAGCCAATAAGTTTCAGCTGTATACCAAAACTTATATTCCCAACTGCATTCCCTATTTTTTCACAGGCTTAAAAATCTCAGCACCGATGGCAATTACCGCGTCGATCCTGGTAGATACCCTACAGGGCGACGGTGGTCTGGGGTGTATGCTTTCCCAGGCGCAGAAACACGCGATGTCCATTTATGTATTCTGGCTGATCGTTCTGTTCAGCGCCTGCATCGGTATCCTCAGCTTTACCATTATGGGTTGGCTGGAAAATGCGGCATGTCCTTATCGGCGTACCGGAACACACAGGAGAGGAGGAAGACGACATGGCAGGAAAAAGTAAAAACCGGAAACGGTGGGATGCTGTGACAACTGTTGTTTATCCGCTTCTGTTTGCGGTTTTGCTGATCGCAGCCTGGCAGACAAAGCTTTTGCACCGCCTGCTGCATGTGGATACCTTTATTTTACCCATTCCCACGCGAATCCTGACGATCATCCAGGAAAACTGGGGAACGATCGCAGAGAATCTACAGTCTACTGTGGTCGTGATCGTGATCGGATTGTTGGCTGGCTCTCTGTTGGGATACCTTATTGCGCTGATCGCAGCTGCTTTTCCGCACTGGGGCGCCGGCGGTCTGACCATTGTGTCGTGTTTCAACGCGGTGCCTGTGGTTGCATTGGCGCCGGTTATCATCAACTGGACCAGAGATGTGAGCAGTGATGTGGCATTCCGCAGTATGGTGGCGAAATGCATTGTGGTTATGATTTTTTGTACCGCGACCATGAGCATCAACGCATTTCGGGGACTGACGGAAGTGAAACCCTTTTCAGAAGATCTGATGCGTTCTTATGCAGCAAACCGCTTTACAGTTTTCTGGAAGCTGCGGCTGCCGAACAGTATTCCCTATATCTTCACCGCACTGCATGTCAGTGTGCCGCTGGCAGTCATTACCGCAGTGGTCAGCGAATACTTTGCCGAGTACATTATCGGTGTCGGCAGAATGATTCGCGAAAATATCGTCACTGCACAGTATGCGACAGCATGGGCGTACATTGTCATCGCCTGTGTTCTGGGTATTGGAATGTACCTGATCTCAATTTTATTGGAACGTCTGTTCCTGCGGAAGCGCAAGTAAGCCATTCCGCAGTGTGATAGAAAAAAGTATCATTGGGCAAAGCGCCCGCACCATGAAAGGATGATGGATGATGAAAAAGCAGATGAGAGCAATTGCCATTTTTTGCGCAGCCGTATTGATGACCGTTCCCGCAACTGCGTGCGGCAGCAGCAGTAAGGATTCTTCGGGCAGCAGCAGTGCTTCTAAGGGCAGTTATTTCGATCCCGGTACTTCGTCGGAGGATATCATCAAGGCAGCTTCTGCCGCCGGAAAGATCGGCAACTGGGGCATCGGCAATGAATATGAGCTGCTTGCCCTGCTCACCAAGTATGACCTGCCAAACGAGTTCGTCAGCCAGGCGTTCGACATGGATAGCTTTGATGACGATTCTCTGATGCTGGCGTCTGCCATGACTTACAATGAGTTGGGTCTGGTCAAGAACGATTATGACGGCGGCTATGGCTATGGCGATACAGTCGGTACGATCGATATGAACGATGAGGGCGTAGCAATGCTGGAGGATAACATTTTCTGTACCCAGGCATTTGCAGAGGAAAACCCGAATACAGTAGCAGCGTTTATTTCCGCCTCCATGAAGGGTTGGGAATATGCCTGTGAGAATCCGGATGAAGCGGCTGAGATCGTGTTCAACTATGGTTCATCGGTTTCTCCGGAGCACCAGAAGTATATGGCAAGCGAGGTCGCAAAGCTGGTCACCACAGATATGTCCGGCAATGCAGTAGGTTTGGACAATCTGGGCCAAATGGAAGAAACGGCAATGCAGCAGACCTTGGATCTGGCAAAGCAGTATATTAAGCTGGATGACTCTGCGGCAGCAGAAAAGCTGGGTACACTGACACTGGATGATGTGCGGGATACTTCTTATTGGGAATCAGCGACCGCCGAAAGCTTCGGTGCTCCGGAAAAGACGGATGTCACCGTTCAGCTGAAGTGGCTGCCTCAGGCACAGTTTATGGGTTACTATGTGGCTCTGGACAAGGGCTATTACAATGATGTTGGTCTGAATGTTACTATCACACCGGGCGGCGGTGACATTTCGGAGACCACAGCAGTATATAACGGCACAGTAGACTTTGGCGTTACCTGGTTCTGTAATTTGATTTCTGCGGACGCTGCCGGCATGGGGCTGACGGAGGTCGCACAGGTTTATCAGCGTTCCGGTCTGGAACTGGTCTATAAGCTGAACCAGGATTGAGATGGAGGTGTAGAAATATGCGGACTCTGATACAGCACGGTACTGTAGTTACCGCAAGCGAAAAGTTTTTGGCAGATGTTGCGATCGATGGTGAAACCATCGTGGAGATCGGAAGGGACATCTCGCCGGAGGGCTTTGATAAGGTGGTAGATGCCAGCGGAAAACTGGTTCTGCCAGGTGCAATTGATGCGCATACGCATCTGGCAATGCCGTTTGGCGGAACGGTCTCCTCGGATGGCTATTTTGCCGGAACAAGAGCGGCAGCCTGCGGCGGAACGACCACTGTGTTTGACTTTATCCTCCAGGATTTCGGCGAAACCATGGTGGATGCCATCAAGCGCCGGGATGCTCTTTGTGCACCGGAAGCAGCCGTGGATTATTCCTTCCATGTGGCAGTCAAAGATGTCAGCGGTGAACTGCTGGATAGCATCGGCGATGCCGTGGACTACGGCGTGCCTTCGTTTAAGGTGTTCATGGTGTATGACTTCGGCGTGACCGACGGCGTGTTCTACCAGGTGCTGCAAAAGGCAAAAGAGGTTGGCGCACTGATCGAGGTACACGCTGAGAATAATGAGATCATTAACACACTTACAAAGGAGTTTCTGGCAGAGGGCAAGACGGATGCCTGGTATCATTACGCATCCCGTCCGGAATTTGTGGAAGAGGAAGCAGACAAGCGTGCGATCTCCTGGGCGAAAGCGACCGGCGCGCCGCTGTATATCGTCCATCTGGCGAACAAAGGCGGCGTAGAAGCTGTGACACAGGCAAAGGACGAGGGCTATCCCATCTATGCAGAGACCTGTCCGCAGTATCTGGAATTTACCAGCGATGTGTATAAGTTAGAAAATGCACGAAACTTTGTCTGCTCACCGCCGATGAAGGGCGAGGAGAGCCGTCAGGCACTCTGGGCAGCCATCCGCCGGGGCGATATTGATACCATTGCGACTGACCATTGCCCGTTTCAGTCCTACGAAAAGGATTGGGGCAAGGACGATTTCACAAAGATCCCCAACGGCTGTGCCGGCATCGAGAATATGTATCCGTACATGCTCTCTGCGGCAAACAATGGGGAGATCACCTTTGAACAGGCAGTGGCGCTTTGCTCTACCAATCCGGCACGGATCTTCGGCTGCCAGAAGAAGGGCGCGATTGCTGTGGGAATGGATGCAGATCTGGTGGTTTACGATCCGGAAATGGATTTCGTTATCACCAATGACAAGATGCATTCCGACTGTGACCATACCATCTGGGAGGGCTGCAAACTGCATGGTTATCCGGTACAGACCTATTCCAGAGGCAGACTGGTCTATGAGAACGGTGCGTTCCTGGGCGAAGCCGGCTGGGGCAACTTTGTAAAATGTAAGCTGAAATAACGAGAGGAGGCACATGTTATGGCAGAGATGAGCCGGCGCACGCAGATCAAACTGGAACAACAGGCATCACAGTGTATGCTGTGCTATGATGCACCATGTACAGCTGCCTGTGATGCAGATGTAGATCCGGCTGCAATGGTGCGGAGCATTCGTTTTGAAAATCTATCCGGGGCAGCGGAAGCAATGAGAGCGGCGGACTGTGCAGTTTGTGCACATGGCTGTGAAAATGCCTGTCCCCAGAAGATGCCGCTTGCAGAGATGGCGGCAGCGCTTCCGAAAGCCACCGCATCGAAACCGGCAGATCTCTCCATTTCATTCTGCGGTGTGCCGTGTATCAATCCCTTTTTCCTGTCCTCTTCCGTTGTGGCGAGCAACTATGAAATGTGCGCCAGAGCGTTGGAGCAGGGTTGGGGCGGCATTGTATTCAAGACCATTGGCTTTTATCAGCCGAAAGAAGTCTCTCCGCGGTTTGATACCGTAAGTCGGGAGGGCTACCCGTTTCTGGGATTCCGGAACCTGGAGCAGATCTCCGATCATACATTGGAGGAAAACCTGGAGTGTCTGCGGCGGCTGAAACAGAATTATCCCGATCGTGTGATCGTGGCTTCCATCATGGGAGAAACAGAGGACGAGTGGACAAAGCTGGCACAGCTGGTAACCGATGTCGGATGCGATATCATCGAGTGCAATTTCTCCTGTCCGCAAATGACGGTAGAGGGCATGGGCAGTGATGTGGGAACGAACGTACAGTTGGTAAAAGCATTCACTGCAGCGGTAAAGCGTGGAACGACATTGCCGGTGCTGGCAAAGATGACTCCAAACATTACCGATATGACCGTGCCTGCGATTGCCGCGGTGGAAGCCGGGGCAGATGGCTTGGCGGCAATCAACACCATCAAGAGCATTACCGGCATTGACGAGGAAACCATGCAGGCGCATCCGGGCGTAATGGGAAAAACCGCAGTCAGCGGCTATTCCGGCAAGGCGGTGAAGCCCATTGCACTGCGCCATATTTACGATATGGCATCTTGTCCGGAACTGAAAGATGTTCCCATCAGCGGCATGGGCGGCATCGAGACATGGCGGGATGCGGTGCAGTTCCTGGCACTGGGATGCAGCAATATCCAGATCACCACAGCGGTGATGCAGTACGGCTATCGGATCATCACGGATCTGATCGGCGGTCTGACGGATTATATGAACCGTCATGGAATCACCGCTTTGCAGGAGATCGTCGGCGCAGGGCTGGATGCCATGACAACACCGGAAAAGCTGAACCGCAGTTCTGTTTGCTACCCGAAGTTCTTGCGGCAGGACTGTTCCGGCTGCGGCAGATGCTATATTTCCTGTATGGATGCAGGGCATCAGGCAATTCGGTTTGATACCGCGGCGCGAAAGCCGACTTTGATCGGAAAAAAATGTGTGGGCTGTCTGCTTTGCACACTGGTCTGTCCCGTAGGTGCAATCACGTCAGGGACGAGGCGTTCTGTAAATACCGAGAAGAGGTGAGGTACTATGGCATTAACGCTTTCACAGCTTTGTGTCAATGCAGAAAAAACATATCAGCTGAAGCTCATTGCCGGCGAGGAAGGCATGGATAATGTCGTGCGCTGGGTGCATATCATCGAAGATGTGGAAGTGTCTCACTTTATTGAAGGACAGGAGCTGGTTTTTACCACGGGCATTGCGCAGCACGGTGTCAACTGGCTGATGCCATATGCCGAACAGCTGCTTCGGCATGGCGCAGTTGGCCTTGTGATTAACCTGGGGCCATACATCGAAAAAGTGCCGCCGCAGCTAATCGTCTGGTGCAATACCCATGCATTTCCGTTGTTGGTGTTGCCTTGGTCGGTGCACATCATTGATGTGACATACGACTTCTGTCACCGCATCATCCAGAGCGAAAAGCATGAGCGCAGTATTGCATCGGCATTCAGCACCTGGATCTTCACCCCGGAAAAAGGGGAGTCTTATACAGGCATTTTACAGCGTGCTGGATTCCAGGAGAA
This sequence comes from Ruminococcus bromii, assembly GCA_963590855.1. Taxonomy (GTDB): domain Bacteria; phylum Bacillota; class Clostridia; order Oscillospirales; family Ruminococcaceae; genus Ruminococcus_C. The sequence continues at coordinate 59,885 of CAVAQT010000004.1, read as the reverse complement.
CGGCAGATATCAGGTGATGCTTCTGCATTTGCAGGGAAAGGAACACCAGCTGACAGATCTGGAATGGGAACAATTACAGTTTCGGGTCTATCGTGCCCTTCGTAAGACGCATTTGTCTATTTGCATTTTCCGGCTGGAGCAGAGCATTTGTCTGGTGGGACAGAACACCAGGGAAAAGCTGCGGCAGTATGTCGAGCAGGTATCTCAAATCTTGTCAGAACGGGGAAACGTATACTGCGGGATCTCAGAAGAACAGATCGGTTATACGGCGTTGTCGGCGCTGTATCTTCAGGCAAAGGCGGCGGATGCAGTCTGTCGGATCCGGAAAAAGCAGGTGCTCTGTTATTCCGATCTTGGCGTATATCAGATTTTGTTTGGCGTAAAGGATCGAAAGATCCTGGAACAGTTTTCAGAATCGGTGCTGGGGGCACTGGTACAATACGATGCCCGGAATCACACAGATTATCTGGAAGTGCTGTACCGTTACCTTTCCACAGAATGCAGCGTGCAGCAAACGGCAGATCAGATGCAGGTGCACCGAAATACCATTAACTATAAACTGCGGCAGATCCGTGAGATCTTACAGACTGATCTGGGGCAGGAAGCAAGAGTGCAGATTTATCTGGCATATCTCATTCGGGATATGCTGTAATCAATAAAATTGGAGGAATTCAAAATGACAGGCGAAGAGATTCAAAAGATGCAAACCACTTATACCATGCAGTCCTGGAGTAAGCAGAAGGGACTGAACCCCATTCCGGTCGAGCGCTCAGAGGGCATTTATTTCTATGATTACAGCGGCAAGCGATATGCAGATATGTCCTCACAGCAGGTCAATGTCAACCTGGGCTACGGCAACAAGGCGATCGGCGATGCCATTAAGGCTAAGGTGGACAAGTATTGCTACATCGGGCCGTCTTTCGGTGACGAAGATCGTGCAAAACTGGGCAAGGCGATCATCGACCTGCTGCCGGATACTTTCGGTAAGGTATTCTTTACCAATGCAGGTGCAGATGCCAATGAAAACGCCATCAAGATCGCCAGAATGTATACCGGCAGAAACAAGGTATTCAGCCGGTATCGGAGCTACCACGGTTCTTCGTTCGGTGCCGGAAACCTGACCGGTGAGCCGAGACGCTATCCGCTGGAACCGGGCATTCCTGGATTCATTAAGTTCTTTGACCCATATATCTACCGGGAACCGCTGGAATTTGCATCCGAAGAGGAGGCGACCAAGTATTATCTGGCAAAGCTGCGGGAACAGGTCATTTACGAGGGCGCAGACCGCATCGCTGCCATTGAAGTGGAGACCATTACCGGTTCTAACGGCATTATCATTCCGCCGAAGGGTTATCTGCCGGGCATCCGGAAGATCTGTGACGAGTTTGGCATCGTGATGATCTGTGATGAGGTCATGGCAGGCTTCGGCAGAACCGGTAAGATGTTTGCCTTTGAAAACTTCGATGTAGTGCCGGACATCATCACCTTTGCAAAGGGTGTGACCTGCGGCTATATCCAGCTGGGCGGTGTGGCAGTCAGCAAGAAGATCGCAGCATATTTTGATGAACATTACCTGTCCTGCGGTCTGACCTACAGCGCACATCCGCTGGCGTGCGCTGCCGGTGTTGCCTGTGTCAACTATTATCAGGAAGCCAACATTCTGGACAACGTGGCAGTATCCGGCAAGGTGTTGGGAGAACTGCTGGAGGATCTGAAAGCAAAGCATGCCTGCGTGGGTGATGTGCGCTACATCGGTTTGTTCTCCGGCGTAGAACTGGTAAAGGACAAGGCCACCAAAGAACCCCTTGTACCGTATGGAAAAGACCCGGACGGTGTCATGGGCGGCATTTGCAAAAAACTGATGGCAAAGGGCTTTTCCACCTACAGCCATGAAAACGTAATCATTGTCGCACCGCCGCTGATCATCACTCCGGAACAGCTCCGGGAGGAGATGCAGAAGCTGGATGAGGTACTGGGAGAAGTCGATGCAGCCATTGCCGGCTGAAAAAGGAGATGAAGTCAATGGTATCCGGACATTATGCGAATATCGAGCAAGGGATTCCGCTGCGGTCGCTGCTGCCGGCTGACCGATTTCGCACCGTCTCTCAGGAGACGCGGGACACTGTTCCGCTGACACCCAATGAGGTGGCGGTAACTGTGGTCATGAAGCCGGCATTTGTGAAGCGGCTGCACTTTCCGGTATCCTGGGACGGGATCTTGTATGGTGTGGTGCGAAAGCCGGAACAGCTCCAGCAGATGGGAACCGACGCAAACGGCACATTCTGGGTGAAGTCGATTTCCTGCAACGACTGGGATGATCGGTTTCTGCTGGTGCTGGAATCAGATGATCCAGAACGCTATCGCGCTTTTTATGTGATGGCAGATGAGGTGTATGATCTTCTGGAAAATTGTCTGCGGATTCCGGAGCAGACGAACGAAAATGAAAATCCGAACCTGTTTATATAAGCGTTTGAACAGGTTTTTAGGGCAATACTGCACAAAGCTTGTGTGGTGTTGCCCTAGGAAAATAAAAGGAAAGACTGGATTTAGAAAGGAAGCGCATGGGTTATGTATACTTGCAGTTTGGAACGGATGAAGGATAAGATCGCAACATTTTCAAAGTTCGGCGATGCCGGACACGGCGGCATTACCCGGTATTCTCTGTCAGAGGCTGCCATTCAGGCACGAAATGAATTTCGGAAGCGCATGGAAGCAATCGGTGCTGTGATCGAGATCGATGATGTGGCGAATATGTATGCCACACTCCCCGGCAGTGACCCGAATGCAAAACGAATCGTGATGGCATCCCATGTGGATTCTGTGAAGAATGGCGGTAACTATGACGGTATCCTGGGTGTAATGTCTGCCATGGAAGTGCTGGAGACCGTGCACGAAAAGAAAATTCCCCATAAGCATCCGCTGACCGCAATGATCTGGACTAATGAAGAGGGATCGCTTTATCCGCCGGCAATGATGTGTTCCGGTATTGTTTGCTACGACTATCTGCCGGAGGATATCCGCGCGAAGTTTGTCTATGAGGATATGATGCAGTCCAAGAGCATTCTGGACTGCAAGAGTACCTTCGGTGAGGCGCTGGCAAAGTCCGGATTCCAGGGCGATAAGAAGTATCGCCTGAACCCGGAACAGTACCAGTACATGTTTGAAACGCACATTGAACAGGGCCCGATCCTGGAGGATGCCGGAAATGATATCGGCGTAGTAGACTGCGTCCTGGGTATGTTCAACTATCGCATCCAGTTCTACGGGCAGACCACCCACGCCGGCACATTCCCTATGCCAAAGCGAAAGGATGCCCTTTATGCAGCGTCTGAGGCACTGTGTTATCTGCATCAGGAGATCGATAAGCTGGGTTACGGCGATCTGGTATATACCACTGGTGAGATCGTCTGCCATCCTTGTGTACACACCTGTGTGCCGGATTTCGTGGACTTCTCCTTTGATGCAAGACATGAAGATCCCAAGGTTCTGGAACAGGTTCTGGCAATTGTCAAGAGCTGCGCCGACAAGGAATGGCACGGCTGCACCTGCAAGGTGGAAAAGGCGTGGAATCGGGATACGGTTTACTGGGATAAGAAGCTGGTAAGCTATGTGAAGGCGGCAGCAGAGGAATGCGGTATTTCCCATCAGTATATTCACTCCGGCGCAGGTCATGATGCACAGTTTGCATCGTACATGCTGCCCACGACCATGATCTTTGTGCAGTCCAAGGATGGACTTTCCCACTGTGAGCCGGAGTATTCCAAGCCGGAACACTGCACCGAGGGCGCAACAGTCATGCTGAATGCAGTGCTTCGTGCAGATGAGGATTGACCAATTTGCAGGAATGTGATATGATAAAAACGTGCTGGCGTATCTTGTTTGCATACATCAGCACGTTCTAAGGAAAATCTAAGGCAGCACCGTACAAAGCCGTCAGGCGGACTTTGTGCGGTGCTGCCCGAAAGGAAAGGCACAGGGAAAAATATCATGGTCAAGAAATTTACCACAGCACAAACCATTTTTACCGGATGGGGCGCATTGCAGGAGAGCAGCGCTGCGATTTCGGAACTGGGAGAGAAACCTCTGGTGGTGACTTCTGCCGGAACCTGGAAGCGTATGGGAACGCAGTTGGATGAGTTGTTTTCCAAGTGCTTTTCAGCATATGCCGTGTGTGACTGTATCAACACAGAGCCGACGGATACCATGATCGCGGAGGGGCTAGAAGCATATCAGAAAAACGGCTGTGACTGTCTGATCGGCATCGGCGGCGGCAGTCCGTTGGATGCGATGAAGGCTATCGCCGTGGGTACGACCAGTTCTGCATCCCTAGCTTCTTATATGGGCAAGGAGATCGGCGGAGAGCTTCCTCCCATGGCAGCTATTCCTACCACGGCCGGAACTGGATCTGAGGTGACAAAGTTCACCATTATCACCGATACCAAAACCGATGTGAAAATGCTGTTGAAAGGCGAGGTGCTCTTGCCGAAGCTTGCAATTGTAGATGCCAGTCTGTCAGAAAGCACACCGCAGTTTGTGACAGCAGCTACCGGATTGGATGCACTGACACATGCCATTGAGGCGTATACCTCGAAACAGGCACAGCCGCTGACCGATGCCTTGGCGATATCTGCGGTAAAACGTATTTTTCAATATCTGCCGCTGGCATATCAGGATGGGAAAAGCCAGAAAGCACGCGAGGAAATGGCAGCAGCAGCTTTGGAAGCAGGTATTTGCATCAACAATTCCAGTGTTACCATTGTGCACGGCATGAGCCGACCCATTGGAGCACTGTTTCATGTGCCGCACGGCTTGTCCAATGCGATGCTGTTGGAAAAGTGCTTACAGTTTGCATTGCCGGGCTGTTACGAACGCTTTGGCGCGCTGGGACGTGCCATTGGCGCAGCATCAGCGGACAGTACCGATCAGGAAGCGGCAGATGCATTGCTGCAAGCTGTTAAGCTGCTGTGTCAAACCTGTGAAGTACCGACACCGGAGCAATACGGCATTGCAAAAACGGCATTTTTCAACGCAGTGGAAAAAATGTCGGCAGATGCCATTACCAGCGGCAGCCCCGGAAATACCCGGCGCGAAGTGACCGCAGAGGACTGCGCCGCAATTTACCGCAGCCTTTGGGAAAACTGACATTTTCGGATCCATAAATCCATAACCTTTTGGAACGGTGCGCAGGGCGTTGGCTTTGCGCACCGTTTCTGTAGTGTGACTTATGGCATCACCTGTGTTGTGTCTACTTCGTGTAGTTGGAAATATAGGTTCTGAGATGTTCCAGATAGCGCTGTGCCAACTGGCTCAACGGACGGTCAACAGCATGGATATATCCGATCTCCATGATCTCGGCGCTTTCCAGTGGTATGGAGACGATGTCAGTTCCGTTCAGATCGCTGCTGAGAATGCCGGAGGAGATCGTATAGCCGTCCAGTCCGATCAGCAGGTTAAACAGAGTGGCACGATCTGACACAACAATGCTCTTGGGACTTTCATCGGTGCTGTGCAGTTCCTCTGAAAAGTAAAAAGAATTATTCAGTCCCTGATCGTATGTCAGCCGCGGATACTCCATCAGATCTTTCCGGGTGACAGAGGTTCGGCCTGCCAGCGGATTGCTGCGGCTGACAAAAACATGGGGCTTTGCCGTAAATTCCGGAACAAACCGCAGTTCCTTGTTCTTTAGGATGCGCAGAAGCACCTCGCGGTTGAAGTTGCTCAAAAAGAGAATCCCCAGTTCAGAACGCTGGGTATAGACATCTTCAATAATATCGTTTGTGCGCAGTTCACGGAGTGAAAACTCATATTTTTGTTTTCCATATTCTTTGACCAGTGCTACGAAAGCATTTACTGCAAAAGCGTAATGCTGTGAAGAAACCGCAAAGATGCGTTTGACTGGCTCGCCGTACTTATAAGTCTGTTCCAGAAGCTCTGCCTGTTCTACGACCTGTCGGGCATAGGCGAGGAATTTCGTCCCTTCTTCGGACAGCGTTACACCTCGGTTGCTTCGCAGAAAAATGGTGATTCCCATCTCCTGTTCCAGTTCGGAGACGGCTTTGGAAAGGCTGGGCTGCGTGATGTACAGCTTTTGCGCAGCCATGGTGATAGAGCCGCACTGTACGATCTCTATCACATATTTAAGTTGTTGCAGCGTCATGGAAACTTCCTCCTTGATACGGAAAGCCGGACGGCTTTTCCGCAAATCGTTCTGTAGAAAAGTATAACACATTTTCGGCAATAAGACAATAGTCCTGACCTTTTCGCAAAAATGAAATTATCAAAAAAACCTGCCTCCGCAGTGGGAGACAGGTTTTTGCATTTGACAAAAAATATCTTATAGGAAAATGTACTTGAGGATGAACAGGATCGCTACAATGTACAGCAGCGGTTTTACCTGCTTTGCCTTGCCGCATACAATGTGCAGGACAACATAAGAAATGATGCCGATGGAGATGCCTTCCGAAATGCTGTAGAACAGCGGCATTGCCAGAATGCACAGATATGCCGGAATGGCTTCGATGAAGCTGTCCTCTGTGAATTTGATTTCAGTAATGCTGCTGAACATCAGGAAGCCAACGATCACCAGAGCCGGAGCAGTGGCGAAGGAGGGAATTGCAATAAAGATCGGTGCAAACAGCATGGAGATCAAAAACAGAACAGCAGTTACAACAGCGGTCAGACCGGTTCTGCCGCCCTCTGCTACGCCGGCAGAGGATTCCACGAATGTGGTGGTGGTGGATGTACCCATCACTGCACCGGCACTGGTGGCAATGGCATCCGCCAGCAGCGCCGGCTTGATCTTCGGCAGCTTGCCGTCCTTGTCCAGCATATTGCCCTTGTTGCATACGCCAATGAGGGTTCCCAGTGTGTCGAAGATATCCACAAACAGGAATGAGAGGATTACCACAATAAAGTTGATGATGCTGACACCATCGAAGTCAAATTTGAAGCACTGTCCGAAAGTAGCTCCCAGCGCCGAGAAATCGGTCATGGAGAATGCCGGGATCAGACTGTTATAGCCTGCTTCCACATCGACGGTATACAATCCGGTAAGCTGGCAGAGAATGCCCAGCACCCAGGTGGACAGGATGCCGATGAGGATTGATCCCTTTACGCGCTTGATGTACAGGAATGCGGTAAACAGTGTGCCAAGAACCGCCAGCAATGCGCAAATGCCGCCCGTATGGAAGTTGTCCGTAAAGGAAACAATGGTCACCAGCGTGGAGTCACTGTTGACCACAACGCCGGCGTTTTGCAGACCGATAAAAGCAATGTAAACGCCGATGCCCACAGAGACTGCTTTTTTCAGGGACATGGGGATAACATTAAACAATGCTTCACGGACATTGGTCAGTGAGAGAACGATAAAGATGATGCCCTCTACAAATACAGCAAGCAGCGCGACCTGCCAGGGATAACCCATATTGCCGCAGACAGTATAGGCGAAAAATGCGTTCAGTCCCATGCCGGCAGACAGTGCAAAAGGCAGATTTGCCATCATACCCATGCACATGGTGCCTAGGAACGATGCCAGACAGGTTGCCAGCAGCACTGCAGTGGGGTTCATTCCCGTGGAACTCAAAATGCTGGGATTGACTGCCAGAATGTATGCCATTGTCATAAACGTGGTGACACCGGCAATGCATTCGGTTTTCACATTGGTGTGATTCTCTTTCAGATGGAATACTTTTTCAAACATTACTTGGCTTCTCCTTCGTCATATTCTGCAATATAGGGCAAATTGCGGTAGATCTCGCCGCAGTCCAGACCGTAGCCGATCACGAAATGATCCGGAATGGTAAACAGAGAGATGTCCGCATTCAGGTCTACCAGACGGCGTTCCGGTTTGTCCAGCAGTGTGATTACCTTTAACGAAAGCGGATTCCGCGCTTTCAGCAGCTTGATGACATCGTTCAGTGTGCGTCCGGTATCAATGATATCTTCTGCAATGATGACATGATAGCCGCTGATGTCCTGCATCAAGTCCATGGTGATCTTTACGATACCGGAAGAGGATGTGCCGTTGTAATAGCTTTTGGCACACATAAATGCCGTCTCGCAGGGGATCGTGATCGCACGGCACAGGTCTGCCATGAATACGAATGCACCATTCAGGATGCTGACCAGCAGCAGCGGCTTTCCTTCGTATTCCCGGCTGATCTGCGCGCCGATTTCCTTGATCTTTGCCTGGATCTCTTCCTCTGAGATGAGAACACGCTTGATCTTCTGTTCAAATTCTTTTGTTGTCATAATATACTCCTTATCTGCGGGCAGCCTTCATTGCCCGCTTATTTTCATACATGCGCTTGTCTGCCAGTTCGTACAGTGTGACATAAGAGCGGTCTTCTACTTCTGAAGCAAAGGCATAGCCCAGTGCCGCTCCCAGCTTCCACGGTCTTTCCGCCGCGGCACTGTTTGCCGCAGCCACCTGTTCCCGGATGTTTGCCACAATGCGCTCTACGCGGCTTTCATCCGTGTTGTAAATGATGCTGATAAATTCGTCGCCGCCGCTTCTGCCGATGAAATTGCCTGCCGGGATGCACTTTCGCAGCACTGCTGCAAATTCTGCGATCATCTGATCTCCGGCATCGTGTCCAAAGTTGTCGTTGGTTTTTTTCAGTCCGTTCAGGTCAAACATCAAGAAGCAGAGCCGGTCGTCCGGGATGATCCCGGTATGGATCAGTTCGTTGCACTTGTTGCGGTTGTATAATCCGGTGGCCTTGTCCCGGAACAGCTTGTCCTGTGTGCCGCGCAGGGTAAAGATGCCCACTGCAATGATATATATCATTACGCCAAGCATAGTAAAGAAAAGCGAGTTGGAGGAGTGGGCAATCCAGAACCAGATGATATCCAGCGCCCCGGCAGCCATCAGCAGAATCATGGAGATCAGGAACAGTTTGTGCCGCAGATCATCCTTGTGCCGCTGATACAAGATCACTTCAAATACCATCAGAAATGCTGCCTGCGCCAGAATGATATAGTTATAGATCGCCTGAGATTCCCGAAGCGCGTAAATTCGCAGCAGGTGCAGCAGAAACGCGCCAAGGACTAACACGCCATTGATTATGAGCAGCACACGCGTCACGCTTCGGATCGCGCCGTTTTCCCGCGACGACATATAAATATACAGGACTATGAAAAAAGGCGCCAGCATGATCGCGATCATGTTTAAGTAAGAAAAGAACGGCTCATGTCCGGGGAGCAGCCAGGTAATCAGCCGGGTGTCTGCGATCTTCCATAGTCCGATCAATACCGAGACCATTCCCAGCGGTGACAGATAGAGCACCGTTTGCATACGGATGCGGTAATAAACGGCGACGGCGAGATAAAGGATGCCGAATACGATCAGCAGAACGCCCGTCAGGAAAAACAGTGCGTCATGCCGGAACAGCTGCCAGAACAGGGGGTAGCGGCTGCCGTCATAAAAGGTCATTGTTCGGTTTGTCGTTGCCTGATAAAGCGGCTGGATCTCTACCACCACTTCTTTTCCGCTGTCTGCGCGGATCAGCGGCAGATTGACCCAATAGCAGCCTGTCGCACTCACCGGATTGGAGGCATCCCGATGCAGATCATAAACACACTTTCCCTGGATATAGATCTTGGTATTTGCGTTGATGACATAGAACATCAGTTGTTTTCCGGCAAGCTCATTGTGCAGCGTAAACCGAAAAAGCCTTGTCACACCAATGGGGGCATCGGGATCATCATTTTCCACGGTTTCTGTATAGCTGATCTCCCGGCAGGAAGTCGGTACGCGCCGGCTGTCTGTAATGCCGCCGATGTTGGATTTTTCCAGAAACAGGCTGCACAAAAAAATAATGCTGAATGCAATCAGGAATCCGTGTATCAAAATTGGAAATTTTCGTTTCATTGCGCCACCTCCCAGGGAAGCAACAACTTTTTGTAGTTATTTTTCAGCCTTCACTTTTTCAGCTTCCATGTTTTTCGGAAGCACCAGATTCAACAGGATCGAAACCAGGAATACAACTGCCACGCAATTCTGTCCAAATACGGTTTGTACCATTTTCGGGAAAATGCTGAACAGTTCTGCACACTGGGTAAAGCCCAGACCGATGCTCAGGGACAGCGCTGCAATAATCATATTTCGCTGGGTAAAGCCGCACTTGCTAATCATTTGCAGGCCGCTGACAACGATCGTACCAAACATCATAATGGTACAGCCGCCTAATACAGCATCCGGCAGAGTTGCCAGCAGCGCGCCGAATATCGGAAAGATGCCGGCAAGGATCATGATGATCGCACCCATGGCGATGGTAAAGCGGTTTACGACCTTTGTCATTGCCACCAGGCCGACATTCTGGCTGAATGATGTGATAGGCAGGCAGCCGAACACAGAGGAAAGGGAGCTGACAAAGCCATCACAGGCGAGTGAACCGGAGGTTTCCTCCTTTGTGACATCCCGGCCTAATCCGGAAGCCGCCAGCGCCGAAGTGTCCCCGATGGTCTCGGTGGCAGAAACCAGAAAGATCAGTACCACAGAGACAATGGCATCTGCATGAAACTCCATTCGGAAGGGCATCAGATGCGGCACGGCGATCACAGAAGTCTCACGCAGTGCAGAGAAATCCACTGCGCCCATGCAGACCGCCAGGATGTATCCCACGATCAGCCCAAACAGCACAGAAAGCTGCTTGAAATAGGATTTTGCAAAGATGTGGAACAGGATGCAGCACAGCAGTGTTACTGAACCCAGGATCCAGTTTTGCACTGAGCCGAAGTTCTCACTGCCGCTGCCGCCGCCGAAAGAGGTCGCGCCCACATTCAGCAGGGAAAACCCGATGGCGGTCACGACGCTTGCGGAGACGATCGGTGCAATGATCTTCAGCCAGAACTTTGCAAAGAGCCCCAGGATACCCTCTACCAGACCGCCGATGAGAACCGCGCCCATAATCGCTCCATAGCCGTATTGCGCCCCGATAAAACAGAATACCGAGACGAATGTAAAGCTGATTCCCATGACGATGGGAAGTCCGGAACCGATCTTATGAAAAATAGGGAACAGCTGCACCAGCGTACCGATGCCGGCGATGAGCATGGCGCTCTGGATCAGCATTGCTGTTTCTGAGGCAGCCAGACCGCAGGCACCGCCTACAATAAGGATAGGGGCAATGTTTGCAACGAACATTGCCAGAATGTGCTGTAAGCCAAAGGGAATCGCCTTGTGTACCGGAACGATGCCGTTCAGTTGATATAGGTTCGCAATAGAAGCGTTCTGCATTGCAGTGCGCATGCGAACGGAAAGTTTTTGTTTTTCCATGTGCGCCTCCGCTGTCAGTTCTGCTCCCGGAATACGATCGTTCCGGTGGAAGCGTCCATGCTTTCTACGATTGCCAGAGATTCCAGCGGATACCCCAGATTCCGGATAATGCGTCCGCCCTGTTGGAAGCCCTTTTCTACCGCAATGCCGATGCCCTCTACCGTTGCACCTGCCTGTCCGACAATTGAGATCAAGCCCTGGAGCGCACAGCCATTTGCGAGAAAGTCGTCAATGATGAGCACCTTGTCCTCCGGATGCAGAAACTTTTTCGATACGATCACCTGATTTTTGCACTTGTGGGTGAAAGATTCCACCTCTGCCACATAGACATCGCCGTCAATGTTGACGCTTTTGGACTTTTTGGCAAATACCACAGGGACGTGGAAGCAGCTTGCCACAATACAGGCGATGCCGATGCCGGAAGCTTCAATGGTCAGGATCTTGTTGATCTCCTTGTCTGCAAAGCGGCGCTGAAATTCTTCTCCCATCTGCTGGAACAGCTTGACATCCATCTGGTGATTTAAAAAGCTGTCCACCTTCAAAATATTGCCCTCTTTGACAATGCCGTCTTTTACGATTCTCTCCTCTAAAAAATTCATGTCACTATTCCTTCCTCGCTGTTAGAACCTGACTGCATCGAAACTGTGTGATGTTCAGGTCTTTTTTCGTGCTTTTTCGGCACACAGTAATATGTAGTTTATTATACCATTCTCTGCCGAAAAAGTCAATTCAAAACCAGTCGGTTTTTACGGAAATCTGCGGTTGTTTTTGAAATCTTTACGATTTTTCTGCTTTTGGCGCAACATCTGTCAAACTCTTGCGCTCTCCGGGAAATTATGCTATAATAGTGCTATTGAAAAAAGCGAAAGGACACCTGCTTATGTCAGAGATCACAACCATTGCAGCTTCCCTCCGGGAAGCGATTTCCACTCGAATCTACGGCAAAGAAACCGTGATTGACAAGGTGCTTGCCGCCCTGTTCTGCGGCGGTCATGTATTGCTGAACGATATTCCCGGCACCGGAAAGACAACGCTTGCCCGCAGCCTGGCGGACGGGCTGGATGCAGCGTTTCACCGCATCCAGTTTACCCCGGATCTGCTCCCGTCGGATCTGGTCGGTGTCAGCGTTCCTGATCCGAAAACCGGTGCATTTGTATTCCGGAAAGGCCCGGTGTTTACACAAATTCTTTTGGCGGATGAGATCAACCGCGCCGCACCGCGGACACAGTCGGCTCTGCTGGAGTGTATGGAAGAGCGCCAGGTGACCGCAGACGGCGTGACTTATCCGCTGGAAGAGCCGTTCTTTGTGATCGCCACACAGAATCCGGTAGAGATGCAGGGAACATTTCCGCTGCCGGAGGCGCAGTTGGATCGCTTTTTGCTGTGCCTGTCCCTGGGCTACCCGGACAGAGAACAGGAACTGGAACTATTGTCCCGGAAGGAAGCTGCCCCAAAGATCGCACCGGTGGTGACACTGCCGATGCTTGCCGCAGCACGGCAGGAACTGGCACAGGTAAAAGTATCTGCCGCAGTGCAGGCGTATCTGCTGGATCTGACGCATGCTTCCCGGACGCATCATCAGGTGCAGCTGGGACTGAGCACACGGGGAATGCTGTCTCTGCTGGAAATGTCAAAGGCAGTCGCTGCCATCCGCGGCAGAACATATGTGACGCCGGACGATATCAAACACATTGCCGCAGACTGCATGGCGCACCGTATGACAGCACGGGGCAGCCTATGGGAAGAGAATCATGAAACTTGCCGCCGCATTGTTGCAGAACTGCTGGAAACTGTTCCTGTGCCAAAGGAATCGCTATGGAACTGATCGCGGTAATTTTGCTGATCCTGGTGGTGCTTTTCGGAGAGGCGGCATTGTATCGCCGCCATGGACTGGAAGGGCTGTCTTATGCGTGCCGCTTTTCAGCTGCGGAGTGTACCGAAGGCGAGTCACTGCAGTTCACGGAGACTGTTGCCAATGCCAAAGCACTCCCGGTGCCGTGGCTCAAGGCAGAGCTGACCACATCACACTGGCTGAACTTTCCGGAATCGAACTCCGTGGTAACCGGCGCAGACCGTTTTGTCACCAGTTTCTTTTCGGTGCGCGGTCATGCAAAAGTCAGCCGTGTCTGGAAGATCGACTGTGCAAAGCGCGGCATCTATGAGATGGAACATGTGGTTCTGGTGACTTCGGATCTGCTGGGCGCAGTGCGGTTGTCGCTTCAGGCAGACGACACTGGCGGAACGCTGACGGTTCTGCCGCGGCGAATGACAGAGGCAGGATTGCTGCTGCCCAGGCTGCTGCGGCAGCAATACGGGGAACAGGCAGTGCGGTTCAGTCTGATGACAGACCCTTGCCTGTCTGCCGGGGTACGGGAATATGTTCCGGGAGATGATCTGCATCGGATGCACTGGAAGGCATCTGCTCACGCTGGAACGCTGCTTATGCGGCAGGAAGAGCGGACTGCACAGCAGACGGTCACAGTGCTGTTGACCCTGGAATCCCACAGCTTGGACAGCGGCATCATGACTCAGGAGGAAGCGCTTTTGGAGCACACCATCCGGGTTTGCGCCCAGTGTTTGTGGGAATTTTGTCAAAATGGCTGGCAGGTGCGGCTGTGCATCGGAGAACGCGGCAAGGACGGCAGCCCGATGCTTACACCATATGGCGGCGGCAGCGGCATGTATCATGGACTGATGCAGAAGCTGGCATCATTGCAGTTGCGCAACGCTGTTCCGATGCCGCAGCTGCTTGCGCCTTTCAGCAGACAGGCTCAGGCAGAAACACTTCTGTTGATTACACCCTACACCGATCGTGAAACAGCACGGTGGAAGTGTCGCAGCGGCAGCCTTGTATTGGTGACTGGTCATGCACATGACGGCGGAGACTGCGCAGATGCGGTGGTACCGCTTCCGGCATATTCCGGCAGCAAGGAGGCGGCAGAATGAAAAATACACGTTTTTTTCTGCATCTGCTGCTTTTGACCGCATTGACCGCGGCATTGTATCCGCTGTTGGTGCTGCTGCGGCTTTGGAGCGGTGCGGCGAACTGGACTGTTCCGGTGATGACCGCGGCACTGGTGGCTTGCTCCTGGATGGGGACGCTGTTTCCGTTGTTGCTGCGGCGGCAGTATGCGCGACACCCCAGGTGGATCAACGGATGCATTTGGGGAATCACACTGCTGCTTTGTCTGGCAGGCATTTTTGCCGCACCCTATCTCACACAGTTTTCCCGCATTCTGCTGGGACTGGCACTTGGCGGCTGTTTTTTTGGCGGTGCGCGGCTTGTGTTTCATCCACTGGAGCATCTGGCGCATTCCTATGTTTTTGTGGGACTGTGTGTCTGGAACTGCTTTTCCGGTTTCCTGATCTATCTGAACGGTGCGAAGCTGTCGTTCCTGCCCATGGTGCTGCTCTTTGCCGGCAATGCGGCGCTCTTTGCTTTGGTACATAACCGGGACGCTATGGAGCGGATGCTGTCCGGCAGAGACGGCGACACCTGGGAACTGCCCACAGAGATTCGCCGCAGCAATGGCAAACTCATGGGGATTCTCTGCGGCACAGGATTGGTGCTGGTATTGTGCAGCCGTCCTTTGGCAAAGGCAATGCGGTGGCTCTGGCGCTGGTTTTACACAGGATGCTTTTATGCGCTGCGCTGGCTGCTGTCATTGGGAAGCACTTCTGATGCGGCAGATATGCCGGAAAGCGCAAATGAAAGCCTGATGCAGCTGCCCCAGAACAGTACTTCTGGCTGGGTGCGGCTGGTGATCGAACTGGTACTTCTGGCGGCAGCACTGGCGCTGGTAATTTGGAAGCGGCACGAGATCGGGGATGCGATTTTGTCGGCATGGCTCAATTTGCGGCAGTGGTTTCGGGCGCATTTGCAAAAGAATCACGCTGCCCGAGAAGAACAGGCAGGCGGTGCATACTGCGACTATGTAGAGGATCTGCTGCGGCACGAAAAGCCGGCGGCAAATATGGCTGCACTGCATGGCAGCCGCAGCTGGAAAAAGGCATATCGACGGTATTGCAAACTATCCCAGGGCGCAGAGCGCTTCCGGTTGGGGTATGCGCTGCTTCTTGCAAAATTGCCGGAAGATGCGGCAAGACCGTCGGACAGCCCAGCAGAAATTTTTGCGTCTCTGCGTGTAACCTTTGCGGAACAGGAGTACACGCTTTCTCAATGGGAAACCGTGACGAATGCCTATAATGCGCTGCGCTATGGCGACGTTTTGCCGGAAAGAGAAGCGTTTCTGGCGATGGACATGCTGCTGAAACAAGAAAAGTGATCCGAATATCACAAAACGCCAGCCTATGGGAATTCCCACAGGCTGGCGTTTCTGTTTATAGCGGCTTTTTTCAAGCGTTATTCGTCATCTTCGCTGTGTGTTACCTGAATGCCCAGGACATCCAGACTCTCAGCATCTACCGGGGCAGGGCAGGCACTCATGAGTTCGCTTGCGTTCTGTACTTTCGGGAATGCCACTACATCACGCAGACTCTCTGCCTGGAGCATTACCATTGCCAGACGATCCAGACCAATGCCCAGACCACCGTGAGGCGGTGCGCCGTAGTGATAAGCTTCTACCAGGAAGCCGAACTTTGCCTCGATCTCCTCGTCGGTGAGACCAAGTGCCTGGAACATTTTCTCCTGCAATTCGTAATCGGTAATACGAATCGAACCGGAGGACAGTTCTGTACCGTTCAGTACCAGGTCAAATGCCTTTGCCGTTACCCGTGCCGGGTCGCTGTCCAGATAGGGCAGGCACTCGTCCATGGGCATGGTGAACGGGTGATGCATTGCATCCCAATGCTGGGTATCTTCGTTCCATTCAAAGAACGGGAACTGGGTGATCCACAGGAAGTTGAACTTGCCCTCCGGAACCAGATCCAATTTCTTGGCAACTTCCAGACGCAGCGCGCCCAGAACCGGCAGTGTGACCTTGTTCTTATCTGCAACAATAAGAACCACGTCGCCCTTCTCACAGCCCAGGTGAGACAGGATCTCATCCAACTTGCCCTCCGGCAGGAACTTTGCAAAAGAACAGTTCGGTTTTTCGTCGTGCCAACGAATGAATGCCAGACCTTTTGCGCCAATGCCCTTTGCCTTTTCGATGAGTTTATCGATCTCCTTACGAGTCAGCACCGATGCTGCATCCTTTGCCACAATGGCACGAACGCTGCCGCCGGCTTCCAGTGCGGAGCGGAATACCATAAAGTCTACATCCTTGACAACGTCGGAGAGATCCTGGAGCTCCATGCCAAAGCGAGTATCCGGCTTGTCTGAACCGTAGCGCTCCATTGCCTCCTGATAAGTCATGCGGGGCAGCGGTGTCGTGATATCCATATTCAGCACCTTCTGAAACAGGTACTTGACAAATCCCTCTGTGATCTGGAGGATATCCTCCACATCCACAAAGGACATTTCCAGGTCGATCTGGGTGAATTCCGGCTGACGGTCTGCGCGGAGATCCTCGTCACGGAAGCAACGTGCGATCTGGATGTAACGATCCATGCCGGAAACCATCAGCAGCTGCTTGTAGATCTGCGGCGACTGGGGCAGGGCATAGAACTTGCCGTTGTGCACACGGGACGGGATCAGATAGTCCCGCGCGCCCTCCGGGGTGGACTTCATCATCATCGGGGTTTCGATCTCAATGAAGTTGTTGGCATAGAAATATTCTCTGGCAGCCAGTGCAATCTTGTGACGCATAATCAGATTATGTTGCAGCGGTGCACGGCGCAAGTCCAGATAGCGGTATTTCAGACGGAGTTCTTCGTTTGTTTTGGTTTCATCGGTGATTGCGAAAGGCGGTGTCTGTGCCTTGGAAAGCACACGCAGATCCTCTACCAGGATCTCCACAGCGCCGGTTTTCATTTCCTTGTTGACGCTGGAACGCTCTGCAACCACGCCCTTTGCCATCAGTACATATTCGCTGTGGCAGGAAGCAGCCTTTTCAAAAATGGCGCGGTCAGTCTGGTCGTTGAATGCCAACTGTACAATGCCGGTGCGGTCACGCAGATCAATGAAGATCAGATTGCCCAGGTTTCGCACTTTCTGCACAAAACCGCCGACAACAACTGTTTCTCCTGCTTTCGTCACTTCACCGCAGTAACAGGTGCGGCGCAAATCCTGCATCAAATCCATGTTTACTGACACTCCTTTTCAAAATCATCTACAATATCATGGAACATGTACTGCACGGCAATATCATCGAATTTTTCCTCGAACGTATCGTCCAGTGCGATCTCGATCTGTTCGCCGGTCTCCATGTTTTTCAGCTTTGCCTTCTTTTCTGCCAGTTCATTTCCGCCCAGTACCATCACAAAGGAGGCACCGATCTTATTGGCATATTTCATCTGTGCTTTCAGGCCGCGCTGCATCACATCGTATTCTACCTGATAGCCGGATACGCGCAGCTGATGTCCCAGCTGCATGGTCAGCGGCACTGCGCTTTCATCCATGGGTGCGATGTACAGATCACAGGTTTTCGGCTCTTCAAAGTCACAGCCCTGGCTGTCCATGGTGAGGATCAGACGCTCTAAGCCCATGGCAAATCCCATTGCCGGAGTCGGCTTTCCGCCCATCTGTTCGATCAGACCGTCATACCGGCCGCCGCCGCAGACAGTGCCCTGTGCACCGATATCTGTGGTGACAAACTCAAAAACAGTCTTGGTATAATAGTCCAGACCGCGAACGATCTTCGGATTGATGGTATAGTCAATGTCCAATGCCTTCAGGTATTCCTGGAGCTTCTGGAAATGGTCGCGGCATTCGTCGCAGAGATAATCCAGAATGATCGGTGCATCCTTGGCGATGCCGGCACAGATGGGGCTTTTGCAGTCCAGAATACGCATGGGGTTCTTTTCCAGACGTGTGAGACAGGTCTCGCACAGCTCGTCCTTTTTCGGCTCAAAGTATGCACGGAGCGCCTTGTGATATTCTGCACGGCAGGTGGGGCAGCCGATGGAGTTGATGTTCAGGACAATGTTTTTCAGGCCTGCCCGGTCGAGAATGGTTTTTGCCAGAGAAATGATCTCTGCATCAGAAGCCGGGCCCTGGCTGCCTGCCATTTCGATGCCGAACTGGTGGAACTCCCGGAGTCTGCCAGCCTGCGGACGCTCGTGGCGGAAGCAGGACAGAATGTAAAACACTTTTTGCGGCAGAGCGTCGTTCAGCAGACCATTCTGGAGCATGGAACGAATCGTGCCGGCAGTGCCCTCCGGGCGCAGGGTGAACTCGGTTTCCTTTGCCTTGACTGTATACATCTCTTTCTGCACGACATCTGTTGTTTCGCCAACAGAGCGCAGGAACAGATCTGTACTTTCAAAGGTAGGGATGCGTGTCTCGTGAAAACCGAAGCTTTCCGCGGTTTCCCGTGCGATCCGCTCTACGGTGTGCCATTTGTAAATCTGTTTGGGTGTCACATCTTCTGTGCCCTGGGGGCGTGTGATCTTGATTGCCATGTTTGAAAAACCTCCTCGCATTCCGGAGACCGGACTGCAAAAAATTTCCCCTTCCGAAAAAGGGGAGATAACTGTACAAAAATCTTAGCGGCAGTGCAGCACTGCCAATATGCGCTCAGATGGAAGGGTTGCCGATCTCGCGCCAGTCCAGATCGCCGCGCTCCAGCGCCATGATAAGCGCTTCTGCGGTAGCAATGTTGGTTGCGACCGGGACATTGTGTACATCACAGAGACGAAGCAGATTCATCTCGTTGGGCTCTGAAGCCTTGCGGTTGATGGGATCGCGGAAGAACAGAAGCACATCGATCTCATTGCAGGAGATCCGTGCCGCGATCTGCTGATCGCCGCCCTGTGAACCGCTTAAGTACCGCTGGATCCGAAGACCAGTTGCTTCTGCCACCTGCTTGCCGGTAGTTCCTGTGGCACAAAGGGTGTGCCGGGAGAGAATACCGCAGTAGGCGATACAGAATTGGATCATCAGTTCTTTTTTCGCGTCGTGTGCAATCAGTGCAATTGTCATGTGGGATAACCATTCCTTTCTGCATTGTTTATGATATCGCAATTGAAAACTCAACAATTATGTTCTGTAGAATTCGTGCTGCAAGCCGGAGCAGATGCACCGATTTTATGGGAACACGCTCTAGTTCTGCTTATACAACTATTATACCACAAAATTGTGATTTGTCAAAGAGTTTCCGTCAGAAAAATATAAAATTGTGGATTATATGGTGCTTCCCATGTTGTTCCTTGTGCAATATGACGAAAAGCATCAATGCACCGTTGTTGTCGTCGATGTAGTGGTTGTTGTTCCGGAAGTGTCTGTAGATGCCGTGGTTGCACCGACTGCATCCACATTGGTCTGTTGTCCCTTTACGGTCTTTTCGTATGCCTGAATGATGGAACGGATCATGTACTTGGAATATTCGCCGCCTTCGATCACGCCGGCAAAAGCAATTTCCGGATCATCCGCCGGCGCATAGCCAATGAAGAAGGAATCCTGCACGCGTCCGCTGACCTGCGGCGTACCTGTCTTGACCGCAACATCAAATCCCAGGTTCGACAGGGAATACTGCGCCGGGAAATTGTTGGTGGAGGCTGCGATCATACCATTTTCCACATACTGGAATACACTGTCGTTGACCGGCTTGATCTGCTCTGCCACCACGGGTTCGATCTGTTCCAGCTTGGTGGTATGACTGTAATCCCAGATGCTGTCAACCAGATGCGGCTCATAGCGTGTGCCGTTGTTGGCAATGGTGCATGCCACATTTGCCATTTGCAAAGGCGTAACCGCCCATTCACCCTGACCGATAGCGCTCTGCAATACCTGACCAACAGTCCAGTCTGCACCCAGTTCCGCAAAGGTTTCCTGGTTGGACAGATGTCCGGCAGCATCACCGGTTTCCAATCCGGTGGACTGCCCCAGACCGAATTTCGTAGCATATTCGGAAATACGGTCGATGGTCAGCTCTTCCGAAAGCTTATAGAAAAAGATGTTGCAGGAGACACGCAGCGCTTGTGTTACGGCAATATCTCCGTGAGAACCGGTACAGTTGTAAGTGTGATCCTTAAAGACATAGGTGTGTCCGCAGAAATAGGTGCTGCTGCCGGTGATGATTTGTTCGTTCAGTCCGGCAGTTGCCGTAATGGTCTTAAAGGTTGAACCCGGGCGGTAGAGACCATCTGTCGCACGGTTGACCAACGGCGTATTTTCTGCGTTGAGGATCGAGGCGTAATCGGTTTTGTAGTCCTCCAGATTATAGGTGGGTGCGGTGACCATGCCGAGAACGCCGGCGGTCTTGGCATCTAGTACAACGATCGCGCCGCAGGAAACCTTTTTCAGTCCTAATTCCTCTGTTTTGGAATCGCGCAGACTGTCAAAGTTTTGGATAAACCCGTCCAGAATGCTCTGTAACTCCCGCTGATAGTCGCTGTTGACGGTCAGCTGCACGGTCTTTCCGGCTTCGACCGGTGTTTTCATATCCGAAGAAACCACAACGCCGTTTTCTACTGTGATCTCCTTGATGCCGTCTGTGCCGCGGAGCGTACTCTCCATGGCACGTTCAATGCCGCTCTTTCCCACAGAGTCATCTAATGCATAGCCCTCTGATTTCAGCTTTTCGTATTCCTCCGCATAAATCGGGCCGACTGTGCCGATCTCATGGGGGACAACATCGCCCTGGGCAACGGAGCGGATGGCCTCTTCTACAATGTCCATGCCGGGCAGTGTAACGCCGCGTTCCTTCAGTTCTGTCACCACTTCTATGGGCACATCTTCTGCCAGCGTAAAACGATTGCTGAGAGAAAAGCCGCGCAGCTGCATCTCATAGCGGATTCCGGCAAGCAGGCGCTGTTGTTCCGGCGTATAGCTGTCATCAATGTCATAGTCCTCTTTCAGCTTGTCCATGCAGTTATCAGCGGTGGCATAGACATTCATATTGAGGTTTTCTTTCAGCTTTGCAGAGGCATCATCATCACCAGTGAAAACATATGGCTCTGTTTCAGAGATGGGAAGCGATGTGCTCCACTCTACGCCGTTTTGATCCAGAATATCAGCCAGAGCCAGAAGTACCTGGTTTCCCTTTTTGTTATCCTCCGGAAATGTGTCCGGCTCAATGATAACATTGTAGCCGACCTTGTTCTCGATCACTGCCTTTCCGGAAGAATCGACGATCTCACCCCGGGTCGCACTGATGGTTTGTGTATATTTCTGCGTGGAGATCCGCTTTGCCGTATAAGTGTCGCTCTCGACGATCTGGATCTTCATCAGCCGCCACGCACAAGCGCAGCTGGCAAGCAGTACCAGCATACTGGCAAGTGTGAGTTTGACATAGCTGGATGCCGTGTGTTTCATAAGATGGCTCCTTTCCGGAGAGTAGGGGGACAAGAAAAATGGTCAGGCGGTTTCTTCTAACGGCTTGAGCTTTTTCTCGATGGCGCGCCGCCGTTTCGGCAGCAGAAAACGATGCATCAATGCGAAAATAGGGTAGATCACGATGCTGCTGATGGCAGTGTATGCCAGACATGGCAAGGAGTATGTGAGATACAGATGGGACACATTGTCATAGCCCCAGATCGCATACTGAAACAAAAAGTCAAAACCGGTGACCAAAAACGACGCCGCTGCGGTGAGCAGTACCATGTTCCAGAACCGCTGCAGCAGCAGGCGGTTATAGAGCCGGGAGATCACCAGGCAGATCAAAAACAGCAGGATTCCATGGTATCCCGGCAATGTGCCGCAGGAAATATCCAGCAGCAAACCGCAGATAATGCCGATCGCCCCGGACACGACTGTCCCCGAAACCGAGGAAATGCAGAGCGCCACAGGGATCAGCAGCAGCGGTTTTTTAAAGTCGCCGCCGTTTGCAGTGACAAACGCGAGGAAAATGCATAGCACATAGAGAACCCACCGGATGACATTGCGCAGCTTCGGGCGGCGCGGCTGCTTTTGCATGAGAAGCTTTCGCTTAGTTTGCCGCATTCTGCTGCTCCTTTCCGGCAAAGTCCTTGATGACGATCACATTTTTTAGATTTTCCAAATCCACCGACGGACGGATAACTGCGCAGTAGCTCAGCCCATTGTCCATGGGCTCGATGGATTCTACCGAGCCGATCAGATACCCCTGGGGAAAAATACCTACCGAATTGGAGGTTGTGATGAGATCGCCGCTTTTCAAAGTGGTATCCTTTTCCAGATAGATCATCCGGCAGCGATATTCAGATGCCAATGTCACATCGCCTTCCACAATGCCGGATTCCGACTTGTTGGAAGCCTTTGCACCAATGGAAAGGTTGGGGGAGCAGATGGTCTCTACTGTGGCATAGGTTTCGGAAATTTCGGAAATAATGCCGACCAGACCTTCTGCGGTAACGACCGGATCATAAACCGACAAGCCGTCATCGCTGCCCCGGTCAATATAAAATCCGTGAAACGGATCATTTTCGACATAGCCAATGATGGTGCAGGGATCAGAGAACTGGTTGTCCGGATGATCTTCTTTGATGCCCATGAACTCGGACAGATCTGCCAGATCCTGTTTGGTCTTATCATAGTCCACCATCTGGCTTTCCAGTTCCGCCACGCGCTGGCGCAGTTCCTGGTTTTCAGTCTGATATTCCTTGGATTTGGTAAACACATCCAGAGTATCCTGAACACTGGAGGAAATGCTGTTGGAAACCGAGCGAACCGGATTCAGCACCTTTCCCAAAAAACCGGTTGTCGGCAGGGTATAGCCATCCTGTGTTACCGCATAGAGCATGATGCCGATCAGCAGGGCAACAATGCATAAAATAATGCGGAATTTTTTGCTGCGGAAAAAACCGCCCATGGAAAGTCAGCCTCCTTTCTCACTCGAAGCCCTTGGATTCTTCCGAAACAGCATCCCGGTATTTGTCGAGATTTTCCAGGATCTTTCCGGTTCCTTCGGCAACGCAGTCCAGAGGATATTCCGCAATAAAGACCGGCATGCCGGTTTCCTTGTGGATCAGCTGATCCAGGCCGCGAAGCAGCGCGCCGCCGCCGGTCAGCGTAATGCCATGGTCGATGATGTCTGCCGCCAGCTCCGGCGGAGTCTGTTCCAGTGTACACTTCACGGCATCGACGATCCGGGACAGCGGCTCAGCCAGAGATTCCCGGACTTCCTTGGAGGTGATGTTGATGTTTTCCGGCAGACCGCTCATCAGGTTTCTGCCCTTGATCTGCATCATTTCATCCCGATCGACCGGATAGGCAGTTCCGATCTGGATCTTGATGCTTTCTGCGGTGCGTTCGCCGATCAGCAGATTATACCGCTTTTTGATGTAGTTGATGATGGCGGCATCAAATGCATCACCGGCACAGCGGACGCTCTGTGAAACCACAATACCGCCCAGAGCGATAACAGCTACTTCCGAAGTACCGCCGCCGATGTCTACTACCATACAGCCGGTAGGCTCTGTCGTGGGGAGACCTGCGCCGATGGCAGCTGCCATTGGCTCTTCCACAATGAGCACCGGCTTTGCACCTGCCTGATCTGCGGCATCCCGTACAGCACGGCGTTCCACTGCTGTAACACCGGAGGGAATACAGATAATGACCCGCGCCCGGGCGAACATCTTGCCGTGCATCGCCTTCCGGATGAATTCCTGCAATAAAATGGTTGTGGTCTCGAAGTCAGCGATGACGCCGTCTTTCAGCGGACGCACAGCAACGATAGAGCCGGGCGTTCTGCCGATGACTTCTTTTGCTTCTTTTCCCACATATTTGGCGCGGTCTGTGTGTGTGTTGACAGCGACTACAGACGGCTCACGGATAATGATTCCCTTGCCGCGCAGATAGACAAGGGTATTTGCTGTGCCCAGATCAATGCCAATATCTTTTGTAAACATATAGTGTGCTCCTTTGGATGCGCTTTCCTGTTCCGCATCTTCCCCTGTAAACCGATTGCAGCACCGCATAGCGCCCTTTGACAGACCGGTGCGGCGCGTTGTTCTATATAGAAAAGAGAACACTGCTGCCGAAAATTCCGGTGCAGTGTGTCCGGTTGCTTGATTTTTGAATCAAATCAGAGCATATTGAGAACAGCATGCGAAAAAAGCATATCTGACGGCTTTGCACCGTGCTGTCTCAAAATCTCTTTTTTTATTATACCACGAAAAATGCGGTGTGGCAATCATTTTTTCAGGTTTTTTCTGCGGATCAGAAATTTTATCGTTTTGTGAAAATTGAACGAGAGATAATGAAAAAACTACAGCAAATGTAACAATACACAGATCATTTCTTTTTGCCGATCAGCGGCTCGATCTTAGGTGCAACAAAGATCGCCACGATCGTCAGCAGCAGCTGTGCAATGTTGAATTTAGACTGGATGCCAAAGGTGAGATCTGCGACATAGAGATTCCAGGAGTGGGTCTTTAAGTGGAGCGGCGGAGCATAGTTCAGCCAGCTCAGCGGCGCATATTTCATGCAGAGATTGCCGATAACGCCGCCCAGGATCACTGCGACCACAATAGAGCAGAGATAGACGAGAAATTTTTTCATATTGATTGAAATCCCGGTGGGGATAGCTCCTTTCTGATATTATGACAATCCGCTTGCGCCGAATCCGCCTGCGCCGCGCTCGGTGGTGTCCAGGCGCTGTACTTCTTTCAGCT
Organism: Ruminococcus bromii; assembly: GCA_963590855.1. Classification (GTDB taxonomy): domain Bacteria; phylum Bacillota; class Clostridia; order Oscillospirales; family Ruminococcaceae; genus Ruminococcus_C. The sequence continues at coordinate 35,011 of CAVAQT010000004.1, read as the reverse complement.
CCGGCGTGAGGATAGGCAGAACGACCAGCTGCGCAACGCGCATGCCTTCTTCAATGGTAAAAGGTTCTGTGCCGTGATTGATGAGCGGGATCAGCAGTTCGCCGCGGTAATCGCTGTCCACCAGACCGACGCTGTTAATCAGGGTAATGCCGTGCTTGGCAGAGAGACCGGAGCGCGGAAAGATACACAGGGCAACGTCCGGACGGGACGGCGCTACGGCGATGCCGGTGGGGACTTTACAGATCTCGCCGGGCTGAATGGTCAGCGGCTCTTCCGGCAGTGCATAGAGATCATAGCCTGCGCTTTGCGCGGTGGCGCGCTTCGGCAGTTTGGCATGGGGACGAAGTTTCTGAACAGATAAGTACATAACAAATAGCTCCTTATTCAACACCGCGGAAAAACAAGCCGCGTGTCATGGGTTCGGCTGCGGTTTTGCCTGTACGCCAGGCTTTTAAAACTGCGGAAATATCGGGGCACAGCGTGCCGTCCAGCACCAGGAAATCACCGTGAGACACCGCCTCCGGCTTGTCCGCCATCCAGGTGGGAACTGCATTGTACATGGTGCAGATTCTGGCAGCCGGATCGCAGTATACCGGAAATTCCCGTCCGGTGCGGTCGATGAGATGATGGGTGCACTGCCGACATCCGACTTCTGCCCGGATGGGACAGTTTCGCATAGTCATAACCGGCTGATGCCCATAGACATACAGACCAATGGGCAGTCCGGTGCAGGTCTTGCTCTGGGATGCTGTCAGTTCCGGAGATAGGATCACATCCTGAAGCGCTTCCTCTTTGAGAAATGCCAGGCAATACGGATTGGCCGCATTCAATCCCATGCCGCCGTGCAGGATCAGCCCTAACTGTTTTCCCAATTGTAAATGGGAGACATTTTCGCAAACAATGTGAGAAAATCCCAGTGCTTTTGCCTGGGTCAGCCAGACGAGAAGTTTTTCCTCGTCTGCACAGAACCGGGGCAGTGTCAGATAGATCTTGTCCCGGTATATTGCCGGGATCTCAGCAGAAACAGTATGTGCCGGAAGCAGCAGCGCTTCTATGTCCGGCTGTTCCAACAGCGCGGCGGAAGTATCTTTCCATGCTGGCAGAATGATACGAAACTTCTGCGGCTGCGGTTGCCTCTGCTGCGGTTTTGCCAGTTGTACCGGTTGTACAGATGCATGGGGTGTGTGGTTTGCGATCCTTGCAGCATCCATTGCGGCAATACCGTCCCGGCGCAGGGCGTTCCAGGCAGAAGCCGGGAGCATTCCCACACCGTCACAGTCTGCATGCAGTTCCGCAAGGGTATAGATTGTGCCGCCCAGTTTGCCCAACTGCCGTTCCAGCTGTGCGGCATCCGTTGCCCTGGTTCGGGCAGGCTGCACCGTTTCACCGGAGACCGTAATGCAGTTGCCGTCGGTGTCCTGCATGGTCAGCACTGCCGGCTGCCGGGTTTGCACGGTGACCTGCATGTTCAGTGCGACCTGCGGCGTTGGCTTCTGGTAAAGCTGTGCCAGCCGGGGCAGAACCTCCTTGGCCTGCATGACATCCTCTTTTTGGCGCGTGCCAAACATCTGCTGTCGCTTTCCGGTATAGTATCCGTCGGTGAAACCGCTCCGGGAGAAAACCGCCCGGAGGGTATTCAGATCAGGTTCTTCTCCGGCGCGCGCCTGCACCAGTGCGGTAACTGCGGCGGCAACATATTCCGGCCGCTTACAGCGCCCCTCAATTTTCAAAGATGCCACGCCGTCCTGTGTCAGTTCTGCTACATAGGGCGCCAGACATAGATCTTTCAGAGAGAGGGCGCAAGTGTTTTTTGTGCCTTTTGCGGAGAACGGCAGGCGGCATGCCTGCGCGCATCGTCCGCGGTTGGCGCTTCTGGAACCGATCATGGCGGAGAGACCGCACTGTCCGGAAACACTCATACAGAGCGCACCGTGTACAAAGACTTCGACTTCTACGCCGGTTTGACAAATTGCGGCGATCTCCTGTCGGGAGAGTTCCCGTGAGACAACCACACGGGAAATGCCGTGCTGCTTTGCCCAGCGCGCGCCCTCCGGTGTGTGGATGGTCATCTGCGTGGAAGCATGAATAGGTACATCCGGCGAGAGCTGACGGATCAGCCGCAGTACACCGAGATCCTGTACCAAAAATGCGCCCACACCCATTTCAATGGCTTCCAGCAAAAATTGCAGAAGTGATGGGAACTCATGTTCCAGAATCAGCGTGTTGACCGTCAGATAGAGTTTTGCCCCATAGAGATGGCACAATTCTACGGCATGGCGCAGCTGCGGCAGATCAAAGTTTGCTGCATTCTGCCGGGCAGAAAACAGCTTTCCGCCTATATAGACGGCATCTGCACCGCAGCGGAGCGCAGCCAGCAGGGATTCTTCTGAGCCGGCAGGGGCTAAGATCTCAGGCGTTCTCATTTGGCATTTTTCTCACGGAGTTCCCGTTCCAGTTCTGCAATACGGGATTTCAGGGTCTCGACCTGCTGCATGGCTGCGTCGCGTTCCAGGCGGGTCTTTCCGGCTTCGTCCACATATTCCTTGGATTGTTCACGGATGCTGTCCAGTTTGGCATTTGCCTTGTTTAGATCATCCAGCGTTGCCATACCCACCATGATGGCTGCGGTAAACGGAGAGGCGCTGCTGTTGGCATCGGTGATTTCCGTGATGCGGGATTCCAGTGTTCGCGCCAGTCCAAAAACATAATTGGAAGATTCTGCGGTCTGCAAGGTGAAGTCCTTGCCGCAGATCACGACTTTAACTTTATTTAACATAGCGTTGTGATTCCTTTCCTTTGGATGCAGTGCTGCACTGCTTTTTCTATTATACAACATTTTTCGCAGATTGAAAAGAGGGTATTTTGGAAAATTTTCGGAAGCGCCGCATTATTCCGCGTTCTGCCGCCGCTCCAGTTCCTCCAGGATCAGCTTGTTGACTTTGTTGATATCGCCGCAGCCCAGCGTAATCACCAGATCTCCCGGCTGTGCATGGTCGCAGATATACTGGGTCACCTGGTCGAAGTTCTCATACTTGCGCTTGTCGGTGGTCTCCGGATTGCTTTCATCCTGCGGGAACCAGACGGCACCGGGAATCTTTTCGCCCAGCTGCCGTGTAAAGATGTTGTAGGTGTTCTTTTCCCGGGAGCCCATGATGTCTGTCAGTACTGCGTGATCCGGGATGGAGAGTGCCTGGGCAAACTCATCCAGCAGCATGGCGGTACGGGAAAATGTAAACGGTTGGAACACTGCCCACACCTTGCGGAACGGCATTTCCATTGCAGCTTTCAGGGTGGCAGTCAGTTCTGTGGGATGGTGGGCATAGTCGTCTACCAGCGTGATGCCGTTTACCTCTCCCTTTTTCTCAAAGCGTCTGCCTGCACCGCGGAATTCTGCCAGTCCCTTTGCCACATCTGCAAAGGAAACGCCCACATACATTGCCGCAGCCGCAGCCGCAGTGGCGTTCAGCACGTTGTGTTCGCCGGCCACATGCAGCACAATCTCGCCCAGAGATACGTCATGGTGCATCAGCTGGAAATGGGTCTCCAGACCGGAAACGTGACGGATGTCAGCCGGATAGTAGTCGCATTCCGGCGTTTTGCCGAAGGTGATGCGGTCTTTCCCCTCGATGCCCTCCATTGCTTTGCAGGTGTTGGCATCGCTGCCGTTGTAGATAACGGCCTTGGAGGTGAGCTGTGCAAACTTGTGGAACGACTTGATGATATTTTCCACTGTGCCGAAGTAGTCCAGATGGTCTGCGTCAATGTTCAGCAGCACGGCGATGTCCGGATACAGCTTCAGAAATGTGTCCACAAATTCACATGCTTCACAGGTCATGATGTCGCTGGAGCCGCTTCTGCCGCTGCCATGGATGCAGGGCAGCTTGCCGCCGATGAATGCGGACAGGTCTACGCCAGCAGTGAACAGGATCTGTGTCACCATAGAAGTGGTGGTCGTCTTGCCGTGTGTGCCGGCAACACAAATGGCATTGTCATACCAGCTGGTTACGATGCCCAGCAGTTCACTGCGCTCCAATACCGGAACACCGCTTGCTTTGGCGGCGATCAGCTCCGGATTATCTGCCATGATGGCTGCGGTATGGACGATAAGATCTGCGCCTTCGATGTTCTCTGCGCGCTGTCCCAGATAAACCGGAATCCCCATGTCGCGGACTGCCTGGAGCGTTTCGGTTTCGTTATTGTCGGAACCGGTGAGGTAGAACCCTTTGGTGTGCAGGATCTGCGCCAGGGGATACATGCCGCTGCCGCCGATGCCGATGAAATGGATGTGCTTTTTTCCCTGTAAGATATCAATGTTCAAAAAAATCACCTTTTTCTTTCTTGCATTTTTCAAATTTATCGTGTATACTTATAGGTAACGTACTTCAAAGGAGAAGCGTTTGTGTTTACACGGACGTTTCTCCTTTTTTTGTTACGGAATTGAAAATTCGTTTTTCAATTTCTGCATGCATTTCTCTGGAAACGGCATTCACTAGGAGTCAGCATAGGCCGTTTTCCAAATGACAGAACGAAATGCAGCAGCAGATGGAGGAGGTCATCTTATGGAAATCACAGATATCAAAATCAGAAGGATCATTACCGAGGGACGGCTGCGGGCAGTTGTTTCCGTTACCGTAGACAACATGCTGGCAGTGCATGACATCAAGGTCGTACAAGGTGACGAGCGCTTGTTTGTGGCGATGCCGAGCCGCAAGGACGAGAACGGCGTGTTCCGTGATATTGTGCATCCCATTTCTGCCGCCGCCAGAAGAATGATGGAATCGCAGATCCTGGAAGCGTACCATGAGCATCTGGCATTGATGGAAGCCGAAGCCCAGGCCGAGGCAGCTGCGGAAGCACAGCCAGCTGCGGTATAAATCCACTTGTATTTCTTATCTTAGACGTTCCATGAGTCGTCGGAGTGATCGCTCCGGCGGCTTTTTTGTGTTTTCCGGCGTTGCATGGCATTCTATACAGTCTGCCGCAATGCAAAGTGTTATGCTTTCTTTTGCAGCAGCACCCAGGTTTTCAGCAGGGCGATCTGGGTCTTTGCGTCGGGAATTTCACCATTCATGACCATCTGCACCGCCTGTTCCAGGGGTAGTTCTGTGACATCCAGGAACTCGCCCTCGTCCAGATCCTGTGCTTCCGGCGCAGATAATTCTTGTGCCAGATACATATGAATGACTTCTGTATCATATGCCGGGGTGGGGAAGAGTTTGCCCAGAGAAGTATATTTGCCGCAGGTGCGTCCTGCCTCTTCCCGAAGTTCCCGTCTGCCGCAGGTCGCCGGATCCTCTCCCGGCTCCAGCTTTCCGGCAGGAATTTCCAATGTAACCTGCTGCATGGGATAGCGGAACTGCTTTACCATGAGAACGGTACCGTTTTCTGTGAGCGGTACGACGCAGACACCGCCGGAGTGGTGCACTACATCACGCTGCACCGCTTTGCCGTCCTCCAGTTCAGCGGTATCTTTGGTGACATAGAACACTCTGCCCTGATAGACCTTTTCGCTGTCGGTTGTTTTTTCCTGTAAGTGCATTTGTTCATACCTCCATATCGTTTGCATTGGTTTCGTCGGAATGGCCGGTATTGTTTCCGACCGGGACAATGGGTTCTGCGGTATCTGTGCTGTCGGTTTCCGATGTTGTTTCTGTCAAAAGTGTCTCGTCTTCTGCGGAGCACGGGTAGTCGAAGCAGCAGACGATTTCTCTATTTCGGCGGATGCCCATTTTCCGGCAGAGCAGCAGATATCCCAGGAAGAGTACTGCGCCGCCCAGGCTGATCCATGCGCCCATGTGCAGTCCCGGTGTCTCATAGTGGAACTGAATGGTATTATCGCCGGCTTCTGCTGGAACCGCCATGAAGCCATTGTCCACTTCCTCTACATCCACTGGCTTTCCGTTGACGGTGGCAGTCCATCCCTCGTCATAGGGAACGCTGAAAAATACCAGGTTCGGGTTGTCCAGGGAGATGGTCGCCGTAAATCCGCTGGAATCATATTGGAAAGAGTCGCAGGCAGATGCGGCGCGGTTGCTGCATTCCTCCAGATACTCTTCTTCGGTCATGGAAACATTGCTGTCTGACAGCGGCTGCATCCAGTCACCGTACTTTTCAATTTGTGCATTGGACAGCACCAGCGCGCGCATCAGCAGGTTGCTGCGATAGCTGGTAGAGGTGCTGTTCCACATGCCCTTGGAAAGATAGGAATCAAATGTGAATCCCATGGGCACATAGGCAGTATTTTTGAAACGGTCAAAGCCGTTTTCGGTTGTGTCATATACAAATCCAGGCAGATCGCAGGAAGGCTCTTTGTCTGTGATCTGGCTGACATCGCCGATCTCCTGCCGCTGGTAGTAGTATTCCACGGAGAACAGTCCCCGAAGTGCGTAATAAGTGGTATCTGCACGGGATGCCACATCTCGTGTGATTCCCAGTTCTTTGTAAAAGTCCATGATGGATGCCGGAACAACGCTGTGGAATGTCCGCATGCAGGGGAGCTTCCAGAACATGGGGTAGTTGTCGCAGTCCTCTGAGATATCAATGCGGAAAAAGTTGTCCTCGGAGACTGAGACTGAGATCTCCTGTTCCGGGTCGATCGCCTGGTCTACATAGGTTCTTGCACGGGACGGCTCGAAAGCACCGAAGTAAACCACTGTCATGGTGCATGCAATGCAGAGACCTGTGGTAAATATCAGCGCATATTTGAGGAAGGGTTTTCCGGCCTTCCGCATGCGGAGCAGGAAGATCACAACACCCAGTCCGGCGGCGCAGACCGCCAGTACCAGATAAAAGTGGAACGGATATTGTGCAAAGGAGAACCAGTGGATCTCGTCGTCTTTTTTGGTGGGAAGCAGTGAAATCGCCAGGAATGCAGCAAAGAATCCAAAACAAATACCGATGCCCTGTTTCCAGCGGATTTCGCGGTTGTCCAGGCTATAGGCAGTCATCAGCGCCAGAATCAGGATGGGCATATAAAACCATCGTGCATAATAGGAGCCGTTCAGCGCATAGAATGCACTGTTCAGAATCGGGATGCAGGCACAGATGCCGCAGATCACCGTAATGCGCTTTGCCCAGTGTCCGTCGCGTTGCTTGAGAAATGCCAGGACACCAGCCATGGAGAACATAGGCAGATAGCCGCCGATGGATGCCCACTTGGCATAGTCTGAGGAGAACAGGTTCGGCCGCGCCGGTACATCTGGGATCATAAACAGACTCAGCAGAATGCGCCAGATACGGGTGCGGTCGCCGTATGCCACCATGTCCATGCCGAACAGGTGTTCGGAGACCCGGTTGTTTGCCAGTATTGCCAGTGCCGACGGCAGCAGGATCACACAGGCGAGCATGACGCCGATCACAGCTTCCAGGAATACCAGGAAGAACTTTTTCAGTGTGGCGTGGAAATCTTTGGAGAAACAGCGCACGATAAAGTACAGCACCAGAAAAATCACTTGTCCCGTAAAGAAAAAGTAGTTGATGGCTGCGAGAAGTGTAACGGTCAGGGCAAATACACCCCGGCGGTTCTGATTGACCAGTTCTTCCATGGCGATGAGCAGCAGCGGAAAGAACGCTGTGACATCCTGAAAGTGATTGAAGAAGATGTTGAACAGCTGGAATCCGGAGAAAGCATACAGCATTCCGCCGATGAGAGCGGCATTGGGATTCCGTACAAACCGCTTGATATAGGCGTAGGCAGTCAGTGAGGCAATGCCATGTTTCAGACAGAGCAGGAATGGCATAGAAAAGGTGACCCAACTCCGCGGCAGAATAACAGAGAGCCAGAAAAAGGGACTGCCCAGCAGATAAAATGCATAAGAGCCGATGAAGTTGACACCCAGATCTGTATACCAGTTCCAGCCGAAGCTGCCGCTGCGGACAGCATCGTTTGCCAGATTATAGAATGGGATCTGCTGAGAATTGTAATCACCATAGTAAATGTAATAACCGCCGTCTGCAATGATGATCGGCAGGATCACTACCAACAGCGCGCCAAATCCCAGCAGAAATGCCAGAAGATAGCGGCGCAGTTCCTCTCGAAGTGCCGGTGGGCGGAGTATAGCTGATTTCATGGGTCGTTGCTCCTTTTGTGTCCAAAATGTGCGATGCTGCATAGAATATAGCGAGCCGTTCAGAATCGGGTTTTTGTCTCCAGGAAAACAATGTTTGTCATAACGCCGGCGCTGGAAACATCTAAGATCCCATAAGAAGGCGGATTTTCATCTCTGGGGCAGGAAGCACTGCCGGGATTCATGACATAAATGCCGTTCTCATAGGTGCATTTGGAGACATGGGTGTGACCATAAAGCGCAATGTCACAGCCTTCTTCCAGGGCAGCCTGTTCCAGATAGTCCAGGGTAGAATTGACACGATAGCGGTGTCCGTGGGCGGCAAAGATCCGGTGTCCGGGCATGACATCAATGGTTTCTGTTTGGGGCGCTTCGCTGCCGTAATCGCAGTTGCCCTTGATATAGTGGAATCGGTCAGCAATCTCCGGCATATTCCGGCATAACAGCTGATATTCGCTTTCGCCGTCACCCAGATGGATGAACATGTCAGCGTCCGGATGGCGCAGAACGATGGTTTCAAAATTCCGATAATACTGATGTGTATCTGAAAGAACGATGATTCGCATAGTGACCTCCTAAAGAAAAGTATCATCTTTTATTATAGCACAATTTCAGAGAGATGACAACATCTTTTTGAAAAGTTCTGAAAGGAGCAGATTTTATGGAACGCAAGAATATGAATCCCCAACAGGTCGATCAGCTGCTGCAGGCTGCCGGGAAAAAGCTGGGCGTACCGCCGGAGCAGCTGCGGTCTGAACTGGAATCCGGTAAGTATGACAAGGTACTGAAAAACATGAGCCAGAAGGATTCGGCGATGCTGCAAAAGGTAATGCAGAATCCGAAGTTGATGGAAAAAATGATTAGTTCGCCCCAGGCAAAGGCGCTCTATCAGAAGCTTTCCGGGAAATAAGCATCTCTTCGGGGACAGTCTGCAACGGACTGTCCGTACATGAAAAGGCGGTGAAAATACATGGATGATATGCTGGGGAAAATGGGTGCGATCCTGTCTGATCCGGAAAGCGTGCAGCAGTTACAGGAACTGGCGCAGATGCTGCAGCAGGAGAGCGACGAAACGCATGCCCCGAAGCCAGAGCCGTCAGAGACGGAGGAGGGCGGCGGCTTTGATATGAGCATGCTGCTGCGTATCCAGGAACTGATGGGCGCAATGCAGCAGAATGACGCAGACGCACAGCTGTTGTTGGCGCTGCGGCCGCATTTGAAAACGCCGCGGCAGAAGAAGCTGGATCAGGCAGTAAAGCTGATGAAGCTGTACGCGGTGTTCAGCGCCGTCAGGGAAAACGGCATGCTCCAGGATTTGTTGTAGCAAGAAGCATATCGCAGCTCGGAGGAGGAGAGAGAGGATGGCACAATTTTCACAATCGGAGCAAAATGCCATGCGCCGGGATGCGGCACGGAGGGCGCAGGAAATGCAGCAGCGTGTGCATCCGGCAATTCCTCCCGGGCGGCTTCCGCCGCAATATGCGGATTATCCGCCGGAAACCGAAGCACCTGAGCCGTCGAAGCCGGCAGCACCACCGCCCAAGATTCCGCTTCTGGGGAATCTGCCGTTTCATCCTACCGGGCTGCTGTCAAATCTGGACGGAGATACGATGTTGATTCTTGCGATGATGGTCATGCTTTATAAGGACGGCGGCTGGGACGGCTGCGACAAAAAGCTGTTGATGGCGCTGGCATATCTACTCACATAAGGAGATAATAAGATGCAAGATGTGATTTTCTGGGGAATCTGGGCGGTACTGGGCGTGCTAATGCTGCTGTATTATCTGCGGCGGAAACGGCGTTTTTTATCGCTGTTGGTCGGCGCAGGAAGCGGCATACTGGCGTTGTTTGTGCTGCATTATGCCGGCAGTTGGATCGGATTTGCGCCGGCACTGAATTTGCTACATCTGATACAAGCAGCAATTCTTGGTGTGCCGGGTGTGATCTTGATGGCCGTACTGCATTTTACTTTATAGAGATAACACAAAACGGGGACACCTCAAAAGAGATGTCCCCGTTGTTACGAGCTTAAAATGTAAGAAAAAACTTACTTCAGTTCGATGGTAGCGCCTGCTTCTTCCAGCTTAGCCTTCAGAGCTTCAGCGTCAGCCTTCGGGCATGCTTCCTTCAGAGTAGCCGGAGCGGACTCAACCAGAGTCTTAGCTTCCTTCAGACCCAGACCCAGAGCTTCCTTAGCAGCCTTGATAACAGCCATCTTAGCGTCACCGAAGGATGCCAGAACAACGTCGAACTCAGTCTTTTCAGCCTCAGCTGCGCCAGCAGCGCCGCCTGCAGCCGGAGCAGCTGCAACAGCAGCAGTTACACCGAATTCTTCCTGAATTGCGTCAACCAACTCAGCCAGTTCCAGAACAGACAGTTCCTTGATATCTTCAACGAACTTTACAACCTTTTCAGATGCCATGATAATAATCTCCTTTAACAATAAATTAAACGGTTTGCAGGGCGAATATCCCTGCGATACTTATGCAGCAGTATCTTCGGACTTGCTGTCCACAACTGCCTGCAGGGTAGCAGCCAGTTTCTGGATCGGGCCCTGCAGAGAGCCAACCAGCTGTGCCAGCAGTGTTTCCTTGGACGGGATCTTAGACAGCTTTTCTACGCCGGCAGCGTCATAAGCAACGCCTTCCACATAACCTGCCTTCAGATTGAAGAAGTCTTCGTGATCTTCTGCGAACTTGCCCAGTACACGAGCCGGAGCAGTCTGATCGTCCTTAGACAGTGCAACAGCAGTTGTACCGTGCAGAACATCATCAAATGCATCAATGCCCATGTTCTGGAATGCAAAACGCAGCATGGAGTTCTTTTCAACTACATAGTGTACGCCTGCTTCACGCAGTTCCTTACGCAGCTTGGTATCATCTTCTACGCTGATGCCCTTGTAGTCAACCAGAACGAAAGATACGCTGTCCTGAAGCATTTCAGTCAGAGCAGCAACCTTAGCCTTCTTGCCTTCCAAAATCTTTTCACTTGCCATGAGATTTCACCTCCGATAGTTCATGTATCGTATCTGAAATCGCAATAAAAAAGCACGATTCGACAGAGAATCGTGCGCTGTATTTCACAGATCATTGCACATTCCTCGGTTGGATTTACGGCAAAAGCCACCAACTGTCTTTAGAATACGATATTGTGTTTGACAACTATTACAGTATAGCACACTTCAAAGCACTTGTCAAGCCCTTTTTTCAAAAAAATCAAAATTTTTTTGGAGAATGCAAAAATCCCTGCCGCCGAAACCGACAGCAGGGAAGTAAATTTGCAAATTTTTCTCAGAGAGAAAACTCAGACACCATACTTGTTGGTAGAAACTCTTACGCCAACGCCCATGGTAGAAGTTACGACGCAGGACTTCAGGTAAGTACCCTTTGCTGCAGCCGGCTTTGCCTTTACGATAGCTTCCATCAGAGTCTCGAAGTTCTGGGTCAGCTTATCTGCACCGAAAGAAGCCTTGCCGATCGGGCAGTGGATGATGTTGGTCTTGTCCAGACGATACTCGATCTTACCAGCCTTTGCTTCGGTAACTGCCTTAGCAACGTCCGGTGTTACGGTACCAGCCTTCGGGTTCGGCATCAGGCCGCGGGGACCGAGCACCTTACCGAGACGGCCGACCAAACCCATCATATCCGGAGAAGCGATAACGACATCGAAATCCATCCAGTTTTCCTTGGTGATCTTGTCAACCAGATCCTGACCGCCGACATAATCTGCACCGGCAGCCTGAGCTGCTTCATACTTGTCTTCCTTGCAGAATACGCAAACGCGAACCTTCTTACCAGTACCGTTCGGCAGTACAACTGCGCCGCGAACCTGCTGGTCAGCGTGACGGGAGTCAACGCCCAGACGGATGTGTGCTTCGATGGTCTCATCGAACTTTGCCTTTGCGTTTGTGCAAACCAGAGACAGTGCTTCGTCAGAAGCGTACTGCTTTGTGCTGTCTACAGCCTTGCGGCTGTCATTATATTTCTTTCCGTGTTTCATGATATTTTAATCCTCCTAGTGTAGTGGTAGTACCGGATTGCTTCGTCGCAGATCCGGTTAGCGGAAATTTCCTCCCACCGACGTTCGGCTCCCGTTAGTCAACGACAACGATACCCATCGAACGGGCAGTACCAGCGATCATGCTCATAGCAGCTTCCAGAGAGCCAGCGTTCAGATCCGGCATCTTCTGTTCTGCGATCTTCTGTACCTGTTCCTTGGTGATGTTTGCGACCTTATTCTTGTTCGGCTCACCGGAAGCAGTGTCGATTCCGCAAGCCTTCTTGATCAGAACAGCAGCCGGCGGAGTCTTGGTGATAAAGGTGAACGAGCGGTCTGCGTATACAGTGATAACGACCGGAATGATCATACCGATATCGTTCTTGGTGCGCTCGTTGAATTCCTTTGTGAACGCCATAATATTTACACCGTGCTGACCCAGCGCCGGGCCAACCGGAGGAGCAGGTGTTGCTTTACCTGCGGGAATCTGAAGCTTAATAAAACCTGTTACCTTCTGTGCCATACTGCACACCTCCATATTGTGGTTAATGGCGAGACAGCCTGTGTCTCTCCCACCGGAACCGCAAGCGGCTCCGAATTGTTTTTGCATTCATGCAATCAGTCATCCTGACGGATCACCTGGTTCAGCTGCAGGGTAGCAGCTGTTTCACGACCAAACATCGAGATCATGACATCCACAGTGCCGCCATCCAGATCAATGGCCTGTACCACGCCGGAGAAGCCGTCCATTGCGGTTCCGGAAATGGTGACGGTATCGCCCACAGCGTAGTTGACCTCAATGGATCGACCCAGATCAACGCCCATCTTCTCCACTTCGCTTTCAGAAAGGGGAGTCGGCTCAGATCCGGGGCCGACAAATCCGGTCACGCCGCGGATATTCTTTACCACATGCCATGTGTCATCTGTATAGACCATCTTCAGGAAAACATAGCCCGGGAACGTCTTGCGCTCCAGTTCTTTTGTTTTGCCGTCTGTGATCTCTGTCACCGTTTCGGTGGGGACCTGAACTTCCAGGATAAGGTCATGAAGCTTTCGGTTTTCAACCACCTTTTCGATATCCTGCTTGACTTTGTTCTCATAGCCGGAATAGGTGTGAATGATATACCACTTTGCTGCCTCTGACATAATTGATCCTCCTGTTCTGGTCACAAAAATTAGTTAGAAAGTCCCATCAGGAACTGCATCAGTTTCAGCAGACCGCTGTCAATAAGGCCCACAAGAACGGAGCCCACGACAACAACTACCAGAACGACCAGTGTGTTGTTAAAAACTTTCTTGCGGTCTGGCCAAACGACCTTTTTGAATTCTTTTCTCAGGTCTTTGAACCAGCCGGCAATGCGGGAAAAGAAGCCTTTCTTCTTATCCTTACCGTCTTTTTTGTTCTTGCCGGATTTGGTGGAGTCTGCGGTCGCTGCTTTTTTCGCCTTCTTTACAGCAGCTTCCTGCCCGGCGTTTTTTTCCTTATCAGCCATTGCGTTGGACCCCCATTACTTTGTCTCTCTGTGCAGCGTATGCTTCCGGCAGAACTTGCAGTGTTTGTTCATTTCAATCCGCTCCGGATTGTTCCGCTTGTTCTTCTTGGTGACATAGTTGCGGCGCTTGCATTCTGTACAAGCCAGTGTTACTTTCACTCTCATGATCGGCACCTCCTGCTCGTTTACTTCTTCCGATTTGCGGAAGCCGGAGCTTCCTGTCCGTGTGACACGGCAGTGCTCCGATTCATTTGCCTCCCTCAGAATCCGCATGGGCTTTACAGCACAAAAGGGCGCAGAACATCTGCCTGCGTCAGTGCAAAAAAATAAACCCCATGCAATGAGGTGCTTCCAGTATACCATATCTCCGGGGAAATGTCAAGTGGTTTCCGAAAAAAATTTGAATTTTCGAGAAAAAGCACAGGTCGGGCATCTTTTTTTCCAAAAACCCCTTGCAGATTTTTGTGAATTATGATAAAATAGAGAATGAGATATCTGCGCCGCTGTGTGTTTTTCCGGAACTTCGCAGAAATACGCTGCATTCCGGCTGTGCAGAAAAACGGTTCTAAACCGTGCTGTTCCTGAATTATATAATAGTATACCATATCACCGGCGGTTGGATCACAATTGATAAAGGAGTATAGATACATGGCAAAAATCAGAGTAGCCGTTCTGTTCGGCGGCGTATCCAGTGAACACGACGTTTCATTGATCTCGGCAGAAAATGTTATCCGCAGCATCCCGAAGGAAAAGTATGAGGTGCTGTGCATCGGCATCACCAAGAAGGGACGCTGGCTCTATTTCCCGGGAGACGTTTCGGAGATTTCCACTGGCGCGTGGGAACAGAACCCGGACTGCAGCGCTGCGATCCTTTCACCGGATCCGCTGCACGGCGGCATCATCACCATCGAGAACGGGGAAACTTACATTAAAAAGGTAGATGTTGTTTTCCCGGTGCTGCACGGCAGAAACGGCGAGGATGGCAGACTTCAGGGTATCATGGAAATGGCGCGTATCCCGTATGTGGGCTGCGGTGTTCTGAGCAGTGCTGTGTGCATGGATAAGGCGATGACTCATACCGTCCTGGATTACAATGGCATCCAGACGGCAAAGTGGGCGAGCGTGCATCAGCGCGATCTGAATAAGCTGGATGAAAAGTGCGTTGCCATTGCAGAGACTCTGGGCTTTCCGCTGTTTGTCAAGCCGGCAAATGCAGGCTCTTCTGTAGGTGTCAATAAGGCGAACGATCTGGAATCTCTGAAAGATGCAGTACAGATCGCTTTCACACATGACGAAAAGGTCATTATCGAGGAATTTATCGACGGCAGAGAACTGGAAGTTGCTGTGTTCGGCTATGATGCACCGATCGCATCCTATGTAGGCGAGATCGAGCCGGCTGCGGAATTTTATGACTATGACGATAAGTATGTCAACGGTACTTCCAAGCTGTATATCCCGGCGCGGATCACGGAACAGGAATCCGACCGCATTCGGGAGACTGCACTCCGGGCATATCAGGCATTGGGCTGCAAGGGACTGTCCCGTGTGGACTTTTTCCTGGCGAAGGACGGCAGCGTGATCCTGAACGAAGTCAATACACTGCCGGGTTTCACCAGCATCAGCATGTATCCGAAGCTGATGGAGCACCTGGGCATGAAGCAGGAATATCTGGTGGATAAACTCATTGAACAGGCAATGGAGAATGCTGCCAGAACCTGAGCTGTCTTCTTTTACGATAACAGAGAAATCATGTTCTGAGGAAAGGAGATGCTGTTCTGGACAGAGAACAGCAGAAGAGACACCATGAGAAATGATGCCATCGGCGTTTTTGATTCCGGCATGGGCGGTCTGACAGCAGTGAAAGAACTGAACGCCATTCTGCCTCATGAAAATATCATCTACTTCGGCGATACCGCCCGGATCCCTTACGGCAGCCGCAGTCCGGAAACAGTGCTGCGCTACGCCCAGGAGGATGTGGCGTTTTTGCGGCAGCATGCAGTGAAAATGATTATTGCTGCCTGCGGAACAGTTAGTTCCATCGTGGGCGACCGCCCTTTTGTGACAGATATGCCGTTTACCGGCGTGGTGCTTCCTGCGGCAAAGACAGCCTGTGAAGTGACCCGCAACGGAAAGATCGGAATTATCGGCACACCGGCAACGGTGCGCAGCGGCAGCTATGAAAAGGCGATTCACCAGATGCATCCAGAAATGACAGCATTTGGGCAGGCATGTCCGCTGTTTGTTCACCTGGTGGAAAATGGTTATACTAACCTGCACAATCCGGTGACGCGTCTGGTTGCAGAAGAATATCTCGAACCGGTGAAAAAAGCCGGGGTGGATACCCTGATCCTGGGCTGTACCCATTATCCGGTGATCCGGGATATCATTGCGGATTATATGGGGCCGGAGGTACAGCTGATCTCTTCCGGCGCGGAAGCAGCAAAATATGCGCGGCACTGTCTGGAAGAACAGGATCTGCTGTCCGACCGCCAGGAAGCAGGAGAGAATATTTACTATGTCAGCGACAGCACGGAGATGTTCATTGAAAATGCAGGACATTTTCTGCACCAGAATGTTGTCGGAAAGGTGTTTCGCTGCAATTTATAAGGAAGAAAGGAGCAGGTGACGTTGGAATCTGTTCTGATAACCATGAAAACGCGGCAGATCACCCCGGACAATGACGAAGAGACCGAGCTGATGACTGCCGGAACCTGTGCGTTTCAGGATGGTGTGCTGAAACTGTCCTATGAGGATACCGATGCCACCGGATTTGCCGGTTCTACTACAACGGTACAGATCGCAGATGC
This sequence comes from Ruminococcus bromii, assembly GCA_963590855.1. GTDB lineage: Bacteria > Bacillota > Clostridia > Oscillospirales > Ruminococcaceae > Ruminococcus_C. Next base: position 18,649 of record CAVAQT010000004.1, on the reverse strand, counting down.
CTCTTTGGTGACCATTCTGCGCACCGGAACGGCAAATTCTAATTTGACGCTGGAACTTGGAAAAAAGCACTTTTGCCTGTATCAGACACCCTTTGGCGCAATGACCATTGGCGTTCAGGCAAAGCGGCTGCTCTGCGAACTGGATGAGGCTTCCGGTTCGGTGGAGATGGAATATACCATTGATATGAATGCGGCTTTTCTGTCGGAGAATACCATCACCATTCACTGGGAACGGCAGGAAAACGATGAAATGAAAGGAACGAATTGAAATATGGCAGATTGTATGAAAACAGCATCAGAGACGCTGCACCAGCTTTTGGTGGAAGCGCTGGGGCGTCTGGTGGCAGAGGGTAAGCTCCCGGCAGAACCGATCCCGGCATTCCGGGTAGAAGTTCCGGCAGACAAATCCCACGGCGACTTTGCTGCAAATGTGGCAATGGTCAGCGCAAAGGCATTCCGCATGGCACCGCGAAAGATCGCAGAACTGCTGCTGGAGGCGGTTTCACTGGAGGGTACTGTTTTTGAACGGGCAGAGATCGCTGGCCCTGGCTTCATGAACTTTTTCCTGCAGCAAAAGTGGTTTGCTGATGTGGCAGAAACGGTTCTGACGGAAAAGGATCAGTACGGCAAGACCAAGACTGGCGCAGGCAAGCGCGCACTGGTAGAGTTTGTTTCTGCAAACCCCACTGGGCCGATGCATGTGGGAAACGCCAGAGGCGGTGCACTGGGTGACAGCCTGGCAGAGATCTTGTCGTGGACTGGCTGGGACGTGCAGCGTGAATTTTACGTCAACGATGCCGGCAATCAGATCGAAAAGTTCGCTACTTCGCTGGAGGTACGCTATTTGCAGCACTTTGATCCGTCGGTAGAGATGCCGGAGGATGCTTACCATGGTGCGGATATTGTAGAGCATGCCGAGAATTTCATTGCGGAAAACGGCGACAAATACGTCAACACCGATGCCAAGACACGCCGGGATGCACTGGTGGCTTTTGCGCTGCCGAAGAACATTTCCGGACTGGAACGGGATTTGAAGAAGTATCGCATTGTCTATGACAACTGGTTCCGGGAGAGCACCCTACACCAGAACGGTCAGGTAAAGTGGGTCGTAGAGGAACTGACCAAGCGCGGCTACACCTATGAGCAGGAGGGCGCGGTTTGGTTCAAGGCGACTGACTTCGGGGCAGACAAGGACTTCGTTCTGGTACGCGCCAACGGTATCCCGACTTATGTCGTGCCGGATATCGCTTACCACTATAATAAGCTGATGGTGCGGAAGTTCGATAAGGCGATCGATATTCTGGGCGCAGATCATCACGGCTATGTGCCGCGTCTGAAAGCAGCGCTGACTGCTCTGGGCGCAGATGCAAGCCGTCTGGACGTTGTACTGATGCAGATGGTTATGCTCATGCGTGACGGCGAGGTCATCAAGCTCTCGAAGCGCAGCGGCAAGGCAATCACACTGGTGACACTGCTGGATGAGATCCCGCTGGATGCGGCGCGGTTCTTCTTTAACACCAGAGAAGCAAATTCCCACTTTGAATTTGACCTGGATCTGGCTGTGGAGCAATCCTCTCAGAACCCGGTATATTACGTCCAGTATGCACACGCCAGAATTTGCAGCCTGCTCCGTGCAATGGCAGAAGAAGGGCTGACACTGGAACAGTGTGACCACAACAATCTGTCTCTGCTGACACAGCCCCAGGAACTGGAACTGATCCGTCATCTGGCTGCGCTGCCGTCGGAACTGGATGCCGCAGCAAAGGCGTACGACCCGTCCAAGGTCACCAAGTATGCGACCGAGCTGGCAACGCTGTTCCACAAGTTCTATGATGTATGCAGCATCAAGTATGCGGAAACACCGGAACTGAAACAGGCACGTCTGCTGTTGGCAGAAGCAGCGCGTCAGGGCATTGCAAACACGCTGCAGATCCTGAAAGTGACTTGCCCGGAGAAAATGTAATCGCTTCCAAAACTGGAAACATTACAAACAGGTTACAGCAAATATACAGATTTTTCCGTTGAAATTGTGCGAAAAGCCGGAGAAAACGACGAAATACTCGAAATACCTCATAAAGTTTAACGATGCATTCACAAACAACGTCTCGGAATGTGTTACAATTTGTAATATATTGAGCAGGCGAATTGGATTTGTGCCGTGCGATCGGTTATCACAGAAAAAGGCTGTGCTGACAGACGCAGCGCGCCGAAAAGGAAAGGAAGTTCCATATGTCGAACAGATTATTTCAAGGATTGGTTCACCAGATGCGGGACACCATCGACGCAACTGTCGGTGTTGTAGACGATACCGCAACGATTATTGCCTGCAGCGACCTGACCAAGGTGGGAACAACAAACGAGTTTGTCTCCCTGGATCTCAGTGATGTGCACGACATCTTCATCCGCGATGGCTATACCTATAAGCCGTTCGGTTCTCGGACAAAGCCGGAGTATGCGGTCTTTGTAGAGGGCATGGATGACACCGCTGCGAAGTATGCCAATATCCTGGCAATCTCCCTGTTCAATATCAAGCAGTATTATGATGAAAAGTATGATCGCAACAACTTCATCAAGAATGTTGTCCTGGACAACGTACTGCCGGGGGATATCGTAATCAAGGCGCGTGAACTGCACTTTAATGCAGAAGTCAGCCGTGTGGTACTGCTGGTACGCATTGTATCAGCAAATGACGTTTCTGCCTATGATGTCATTCAGAACCTGTTCCCGGATAAGAATAAGGACTTTGTCTTTACCATTTCCGAGACAGATATCGTGTTGGTAAAGGAGATCAAGGGTGTTGTGGACGCCAAGGATCTGGAAAAGCTGGCGCGTTCCATTGCGGATACACTGAGCAGTGAGTTCTATACCCGCGTGAACGTGGGCATCGGTACGATCGTGACCGGCGTCAAGGAACTGTCCCGTTCCTTCAAGGAAGCGCAGATGGCACTGGAAGTCGGAAAGGTATTTGACACCGACAAGGCAATTGTCAGCTACGAGAACCTGGGTATTGCACGTCTGATCTATCATCTACCGACGACACTGTGTGAGACATTCCTCCACGAGGTATTCAAGCGCGGCAACATCGAGTCTCTGGATCACGAAACACTGTTCACCATTCAGAAGTTCTTTGAGAATAACCTGAATGTATCAGAAACTTCCCGTAAGCTGTTCGTACACCGAAATACACTGGTGTACCGCTTGGAGAAGATCAAAAAGCTGACTGGTCTGGATCTGCGGGAATTCGATCACGCGATCATCTTTAAGATCGCGCTGATGGTAAAGAAATACCTCTCCGCAAATCCGGCAAAGTTCTAATTGCATTTTTGGGAGCAGTGCAAGGCTGCTCCGTTTACAAAGACCGCTGGTGCAGCTTCTGGCGTTTTTGCATCGGCGGTTACTTTGCGCTTATGGTATAGATTGGCAAAAATTGGATGCCTGCGATCAACGGAACCCCTGCTGCCGGTCACTTGAAAAAAGAAAGTGCACTTGCAGCAGACCCCAAAACGGAAATGACAGACAAAAATGTCGGTCAGCACCAAAAGAAAGGATGTGTGTGAACTATGGTTGAACTGAAGGATGTCTCTGTGACATATTCCAGCGGCGTAGACGCACTGCACAATGTCAACCTGAAAATCAATGACGGAGACTTTGCCTTTGTGGTTGGCGCTTCCGGTGCCGGTAAAAGTACCATGATCAAGCTGATCCTGAAAGAGATCAATCCCACCAGCGGTTCGATCTATGTCAATGGGTATAACTTAAACAAGCTGCGGCGGCGGCGGATTCCGGCACTGCGGCGAACAATTGGATTTGTATTTCAGGACTTTCGTCTGATCCCGTCTATGACGGTATATGAAAATGTCGCATTTGTTCTGCGTGTAATTGATGCGCCGACGAAATATATCCGAAAGCGTGTGCCGTATGTAATCGGACTGGTCGGGCTTCAGGATAAGACCTATGCCTATCCGGACGAGCTGTCCGGCGGTGAGAAGCAGCGTGTGGCGATTGCCCGTGCGTTGGTGAATGACCCGCAGCTGATTATCGCGGACGAGCCGACGGGTAACATCGACCCGGAGCTTTCTTATGAGATCGTAGAACTGCTGCAGGGCATCAACGATATCGGAACGACGATTCTGATGGTAACCCACGAGCATAGCCTGGTGCGTCAGTTCGGCGGACGAATCATCAACATCGATCAGGGACAGATCGTCTTTGACGAAGTGATTGGAGGGAATCTGATCCATGAAAGCTAGTGGTTTCAAGTACCTGGTAGGTCAGGGCGTTGAGAATATCTGGAAAAACCGGATGATGGCGTTCGCCTCCTTCTGCGTACTGTTGGTATCGCTGCTGCTGGTCGGAATGTCAGTATTGTTCTATATGAATCTGACATCTATGATCGGCGGCGTGGAGGATAAAAACGAAGTCATTATCTATATGGATGAAGGAACGACCGATCAGCAGCTGGCTGATTTTCAGTCAGAACTGTCGCAGATCCCCAATATTTCCAGTATCACATTTTATTCCAAAGAGCAGGCGTTTGAAGATCTGAAAAACAGCATGTCGGATTATGAGGTGCTGTTCGATTCTTTGGGTGATGACAATCCGCTGATCGATGGTTATCGCATTCGTATTGAAGATATTTCACAGATCTCGACGACGATTGCGCAAATCGAGGAACTGGATCATATCTATTCGATTCGTGCTCCTATGGATTTTGTCAACATTCTGACAGAGGTGCGAAAGATCGTGACCGTTGTATTCGGCGTGATTATTGCAGCTCTGGTAGTGATCTCTGTGGTGATCGTATCCAATGCGACCAAGGCGAGCGTATTTGCCCGCCGCGAAGAGATTCAGATCATGAAATATGTCGGTGCGACCAATTCCTTTATCCGAATCCCGTTTTTTGTGGAGGGCATGATTACCGGTTTTCTTGCCGGCGGTGTTGCTCTTGCAGTCACATGGTTTGGATATGATTCACTGGTGGGTCTGCTGACGGGACAGGTAGATTTTCTGTCTGTCATCGGCATGGGAAGCATCATTCCGTTCCGTGCACTGGCATGGAAGGTGGCTCTCGCGTATCTGCTGTCCGGTACGCTGTTCGGCGCATTTGGTAGTATGATCTCGATGCGGAAACATCTGAATGTCTGAGGAGGCTATTGCAATGAGAAGCAAAAAGAAGCGTGCAGCGCTGCGCCTTACCAGTGCGGCACTGTGTCTGTCCATACTGACTGCCGGTGTTGCGGCAAACTGGACACCGGTAAAGGATATCCCGGTATCCGCAAAAACACTGGCAGAATTGCAGGAAGAGCGAAAGAGCAATGAGGCGAAGATCGCTGAAAAACAGAAACAGCTGGATTCTCTGCAATCTGATTTGAAGGAAAAAGAAGCATACCAAAAGACTTTGCAGGAGAAGATCGCATTGCAGCAGGAAAATCTGGACATTGTTTCAGAGGAACTGGATCGCATCGCCAAGTCGATCGATGAGACGACGCAGCAGATCTCTCAGGCGGAGGACGATATCAAGGTCATGGAGGCAGACATTGCCATTGGTCTGGACGAGTTCAAAATGCGTCTCCGTGCTATGTATGTTCAGGGCAATGACAGCCTGGCATCTGCACTGGTTGGCGCAACTGATTTCTACGATCTGCTTTCCAAGTATGAGCTGATGTCTCGCGTTGCCAACCACGATAACGAACTGGTCAATGATCTGAAGGACAAGCTGGAAACCTGCAACGAAAAAAAGGCAGAACTGGAAACGGAAAAGTCTGACCTGGAACAACAGCAGACTGACCAGCAGCAGAAAAAGGACGAGTTCAAGACTGCCATCGAAGATCTCCAGCAGACCTATGCAGAGACCGATGAGGCAAAGGAACAGATGGAGCGCCAGAAAGAACAGCTGAACGGTGACGTTGCAACCTTGGAGAAAAACAACAAGGAACTGGATGCCGAAGAAGAGGACATCAAGGCAGCTATTGCTGCGGCAGCAGAAGCAGAGAAGAAAAAGAAAGCTGCAGAAGCTGCGGCGGCGGAAGAAGCAAAGAAAAAGCTGGAAGAGCAGAAAAAACAGGAACAGCAGCAACAGCAAAATTCCAACAAGAATAACAGCAGCAGTTCCAATAGCTCCAGCAATTCCAACAGCTCGAATAATTCCAACAGTTCCAGTAATAATAGCAACAGCAGTTCGGACAACAGCAGCTCTGATAACAGCGGCGGCAACACCACACCGTCGGGCGGCGGCTTTACCTGGCCGTGCCCGGGGTACTATACCGTTTCCAGTACTTTCGGCAACCGCTGGGGTACAACACATGGCGCAATCGATATTGCCGGCGGCAATGCTGGCGCGGCAATCGTAGCTGCAAAGGGCGGCACTGTGGTTCGTGTGGTAACCGGATGCTCCCATAACTATCCGAAGAGCGGCAGTTGCGGCTGCGGCGGCGGATACGGCAACTATGTCATCATTCAGCACGACGGTACATATTCTACATTGTACGGTCATATGGCATCGGTTTCTGTTTCTGTCGGTCAGACAGTCAGCGCTGGTCAGACCATTGGCTATGTGGGAAGCACAGGTTTCTCCACCGGTTTCCACCTGCACTTTGAGGTGCGTGTAAACGGTACCAAGGTTGACCCGATGCAGTACCTGTAAAGCACATTTGAAAAGAAACCAGAGAAAAAGGGCAGGGGTGTTCATATGAACCCTCTGCCTTTTTTGGAAGAAAGGACGCGATGAGAGATGGAAGAAATGCAGCATGAGATTACGGAAGCGCCGCAGCGGGAAAAAACAGTTCCTGTGCGGAAATCGACCTTGATTTTGTTGATGTGCCTTTGCGCCGTATTGGCAGCAGGCACAGGCGTCGGCATCTATCGGAACTGGCGGACGCAGGAGACATACGGTGATCTGGCGCAGCTCGCAGCAACGGTAGACCAGAACTATTACACCGATGTGGACACCGAAAAAACCATGCAGGGCGCTATGAAAGGCTATGTGGCTGGACTGGACGATCCGTATTCTCAGTATATGACGGCAGAGGAATACAGCGCATATCAGACGGAAGAAGCCGGGCAAACAGTAGGTATCGGTGTGACTGTACAGCAGACGGAGGATGGCTATCTGCGAGTGGTCTCGGTCAATGCAGATTCTCCGGCAGACAAAGCCGGTGTACAGTCCGAGGATGTACTGATTGCAGCAGACGATCAGGATATAGCAGAGTTGGGCTATCAGGGCGCAGTGGAAGCAGTACGCGGCGAAGAGGGCACAACTGTGCAGCTCACTGTCAAACGCAGCAGCGAAACACTGAAACTGGACGTCAAGCGGGAGAGTATGGAAGTCACAACTGCCCAGGGAGAAATGCTGGACGGCGATATCGGATATATCCGAATCAGTTCCTTTAAAGGAAACACGCCGGAGCAGTTTCAGGCAATATTCGATCAGCTTGTGTCGGATGGCGCAAAGGCTCTGGTATTTGATCTTCGGGACGACGGCGGCGGACTGGTAGACGCACTGGAAAAAATCTTAGATCCGCTTCTGCCGGAGGGCGATATCGCCATTGCCACTTATCGGGACGGCACGACCAAGACGCTGGTACAGTCAGATGCCGAAGAATGTGATCTGCCGATGACAGTGATCGTAAACGGCAATACCGCCAGTGCGGCAGAACTGTTTACGGCATCTCTTCACGATTTTGGGAAGGCATCTGTTGTGGGAACGCAGACCTTCGGAAAAGGCATTATGCAGGTGACACAGGCGATGCCCAGCGGCGGTGCGCTGACGCTGACAGTTGCCACTTACCAGACGACTAAGGGCGAGTGCTATCACAAAGTGGGCATCACACCGGATGAGGTGGTAGAGCCGGGAGAGGATGCTATCGATTATGACAATCCAAACCCGGAAAAAGATCCGCAGCTGAAAAAGGCAATTGAGATGGTGCAGGAGAAGATGTAAATCTTTTTTGAACAGACAGACCGCTGTCCCGGCGATATGCTATAATAAAGACAACAGAAAGACGGGAGGGCATAGATGATGGAATCGGAAAAAAATAGCCGGATGCTGGAATTGTTTTTCCGGGTGCTGCGGGGCGAGACTGTTTCGGTTCGGGCACTGGCGGAGGAATACGGCGTTTCCACGAAGAGCATCAGCCGGGATATCGGAAAGATCCAGGCATTTCTGGCAGAACACCGAGATCTCATGCAGCAGGCGGAACTGGTGTATTCGTACAAAGATAAGGCGTATCATCTCAACAGCGAGGAGTTTCTGAAAAATAAGGAGCTTTTTGCATTGGTCAAGGTGATGCTGGGAAGCCGGTGTTTGCCAAAAGAAGATGTGCTGCGGCTGATTACAAAGCTAAAGCGCTTTACTACCACCCAGGATCGGGAAAAGTTTGAAAAACTGGTGCGGAAAGAGGTATATCATTATCACGAGATCAAGACGGACTGTAACGGACTGATGGATAATCTCTGGAAGCTGATCCAGATCATAGAGGAAAAACGCCTGGTGACCATTTCATATTACAAAATGAACCGTGAAGCAGTCAAGCGGAAGATTAAGCCGGTTTCACTGCTGTTCAGTGAGTATTATTTTTATCTGATTGCCTATGAAGCAGAGGATGAAACTTATTTGCCGAAGTTCTTCCGCGTAGATCGGATCTATGCCATGACAGAGCATCGGGAGCGTTTTGAACTGGCACGGGAATATGATTTTGATGAGGGAGAGCTGCGGGAAAAGAATCAGTTTTTGTTTCCGGGGCGGACAGAAAAGATCCGGTTCTCGTTTTCCGGCCTGTCGCTGCAGGCGATTTTAGATCGTCTCCCGACGGCAAAGGTGGTGGAGCAAAACGGCAATACCAGCATCATAGAAGCAGAAGTGAACCATGGCAGAGGCATTGTCATGTACCTGTTGTCTCAGGGCGCCTGGGTCAAGGTGCTTTCGCCGCAGAGTTTGGTGGAAGAGATGCAGACAGAATTGCGGCAGATGCTGGCGGCATACGAAACAGCAGAGTCTGATTCGCTCTGATGCGGAAAAACCTGTGGTGGAAGTTCCACCACAGGTTTTTTGATTTGGTATCATGAAATTACTACTTATTTCATGAAAAGTGGTATTTTATTTGTGCAGAATATGCTATACTAAAGACAATGAAATGTTCGCAGAGATTCGTGAAAGTGAGGAAATTGACTATGATGCGAATGAAAAATCTCAAACGCTGTCTGGCGGTATTCTGTGCTGCGGTGCTGAGCATGGGGAGTCTGGCGGCAATGCCGGCTTCGGCAGCAGTGGGGAGCAATCTCATCAGCAACGCGACTTTTGACAGCGGTGTCAGCGGCTGGGGCAAATACCAGGAGAGCGGCGGCAGCGCCACACTCTCTTCACAGGACGGAAAGCTTGCGCTGCAAGTGGATTCGGTGGGCAAACTGAACTATTCTGTGCAGTGCTATTACGACATCATTCCGCTCTACAAGAACGGTGTGTATCACGTCAGCTTTGACATTTCTTCTACCGCAGACCGTTATGTAGAGGCAATGATCCAGCAGAACGGCGGGACATATCAGGCATATACCTGGAAGGGACTGAATATCTCTTCTGAACCACAGACCGTGGACTATGAGTTTACCATGAAGCAGGATACGGACATTATGTCCAAGCTAGTGTTTAACTGCGGTCTGGAAAACGGAAAAGACCTCCCGGCGCATACGATTTATCTGGATAATGTCAAGGTAGAACTGGTGGACGATTCCAATGTGGACTACAGTGCTTTTCAACCCTATGCACCGGATATTCTGACTGACCAGGTGGGCTATACACCGGAGGAAACCAAAACAGCCGTTTTCCGGGATGTGACTACAGAAACCACTTTTTCCGTGGTCAGCCAGGACAGCGGTCAGGTCGTCTATACCGGAGAACTGTCTGGCGCGGTCAACAACACTTCTGCGGATGAGACCGACTGGACAGGTGATTTTTCCGCAGTGACAGCACCCGGCACTTACTACATCACCTGCGGCGGACTGGATCAGTCTTATTCGTTCACCATCGGGAGCGATGTATACGATAGTCTGTTGGATGACACGGTGCGGATGCTCTATCTTCAGCGCTGCGGCACAGAAGTGGAAGATACTGCCTTTGGGCATGCAGCGTGCCATAATACCATGGCAACACTGTACCACACCGATGAGAAGATCGACGTCAGCGGCGGATGGCATGATGCCGGAGACTACGGCAGATATGTTGTCCCGGGTGCAAAATCCGTGGCGGATCTGCTGATCGCCTATGCTGCAAATCCGGATGCATTCAGCGACAGCATCGGCATTCCGGAGAGCGGAAACGGTGTGCCGGATGTTCTGGATGAAGCACGGTATGAACTGGAATGGATGCTGAAAATGCAGGACAGCACCACCGGCGGTGTACACCATAAGGTCAGCTGTGAGAGCTTTCCGGGCTATGTGATGCCGGAAATGGAAACGGATGAACTGATCGTGACACCGGTTTCCACTACGGCAACGGCAGACTTCTGTGCGGCAATGGCGATGGCGTATGAATATTACCAGAACTTCGATAAGGCATTTGCGCAGCAGTGTCTGGATGCCGCAAAACAGGCGTGGGCGTTCCTGGAGGAGAACCCGAAGTTTATCTTCCAGAACCCATCAGATATCACCACCGGAGACTATGGCGATGTTTCTGATGCAGACGAGCGATACTGGGCAGCTGCGCAGATGTGGCGCGCTACCGGGGATGAGACCTATTTGTCTGCACTGGAAAAGATGTCGGTTTATACCGGAACAGACTGGACGACAGTGGGCGATTACGGCAACATTGCCATCCTGACCATGCCGGATGCTGACAAAACTGCAAAGGTATATACCCGCGCAGAAAGCGCAGTTTTACGCGAAGCAACGAAACTAAAGGACTTGGCGCAGGATCGCGTCTATGGCGTATCCGTTTCAAGATTTAACTGGGGCAGCAATATGACGGTTGCCAATGCCGGCATGATGCTACAGCTTGCTTATCAGCTGACAAACGACAGTGCTTATTTGGATACTTCACGGAGCAATCTGCACTATCTTCTGGGCAGCAATCCCTTGGGAGAGTGCTTCGTTACCGGCTATGGTACAGTTTCGCCGGAACATCCCCATCATCGTCCGTCTATGGCAAAGAATCAGGCGATGAAAGGCATGCTGGTAGGCGGTGTAAACTCCAGCCTGGAGGACAGCGCGGCAAAGGCATACTGTGCTGATGCTGCACCGGATAAGTGCTATGTGGACAACTGGGAGAGCTATTCCACCAACGAGATCACTATCTACTGGAACTCTCCGCTGACCTGTCTGTTGGCAATGAACAGTGCAGTTTCTGAAAGCGATGACACATTGTCCGGCGATGTCAATGCAGATGGAACAGTCAATGCGGCAGATCTGGTATTGCTGCAAAAGTACTTGTTGGGTGCAGAAGATCTGACGAAAGTGCAGGCTGCTAATGCTGATGTGCAGCAGGACGGCAGTGTCAATGGCTTTGATCTGGCAGCGCTGCGGCAGAAGCTGGCGAATCCAGGCGGCAATGATAACTCCGGCGGCAACACGCCGAGTGCAGATGCAGAGGTGCTGGCTGATTTCCGAAAGGGTGCCACCAGTCTGTTTGAAGCGTCAGACGGTTGGACAAACGGCAATCCGTTTGACTGCGGCTGGACGAAAAATAACACCTCTTTTGACAATGGTGTGTTGAATCTGACCATCGATAAGGATACCTCCGGAAAGTACAACTACACCGGCGCAGAGTATCGTTCTATCGATCACTATGGATATGGTTACTATGAGACGTCCATGAAAGCGATCAAGAATGACGGCGTGGTTTCCTCGTTCTTTACTTATACCGGGCCGTCAGAGAATAATCCCTGGGATGAGATCGACGTAGAGGTTCTGGGAAAGGACACCACAAAGGTGCAATTCAACTATTACACCAACGGTGTGGGGAATCATGAATACATGTATGACCTGGGCTTCGATGCTTCCGAGGGGTATCACACCTATGGCTTCGACTGGCAGAAGGATTCCATCACCTGGTATGTGGACGGCAAGGCTGTTTATTCAGCGAGCACCAATATTCCGGTCACACCGGGCAAGATCATGATGAATGTATGGCCGGGCATCGGCGTGAACGACTGGCTAAAAGCGTTTGACGGTACAACACCGCTGACTGCAAGCTATGAGTGGGTGACATATCAGAGTACACCGAAAGCAAACTAAACAAACTTCATCTCCATTCTTTTTTTCCAAAGGCAATGCCGTGCATGGAATGTGCGGTGTTGCCGTAAGCAACCAAAAGCTGACACCTGTTCCACGTCGGCTTATATCGCAGTCTGGCTTCTCTGAACTGCGTTCCATTTTCTAAAAAACAGCACCATAGGCTTGGGATCGGTCAGATCCAGTTTGCCTATGGTGCTGTTTTCTTTTTTGCTTTCAGACGTGTTTTCGTTTTACCGGAAATGCCCGTTTTCATGGAATTGTCTGCGAAATTCCTTCGGAGTCATACCGGTATATTTTTGAAACACCTTGATGAAATAGCTTTGTGAGCTGAAATTTAAAAGCATGCTGATGGCAGATGCCGGCTGTTCCGTATATTGCAGCAGATTCTTTGCCGCTTCGATTTTTTTGATGGTGATGTATTCGCTGAGACTGAGGTGCACCTCTTTTTGAAACATCCGGGAGAGATGCGGCGCGCTGACACCGGCATCGTCTGCCACATCTTGTACAAAGATGCGGCTGTGGAGGTGAATGCTGATATAGTTCATGGCTTTCAACACCAAAGGGGAGTAAAGGGTATTGTCCTGGAGCTGACGCATCTTTCCGGTAAAGTCCCGGATCACCTGATAGTGAATCAGTCGTATCTGTTGTTCCGTCGTTGCGGCATCCACACGCTGAATGTACAGATCGCTGAGACTGAACGCCTCCTCTTGCGGCATGCCGCCGGGGATGCAGTAGCGTGTCAGCATAGAAATGGTGATAATGAGATGATATTTCAGGTTGCGCAAAGGGTCATTGCTCAGCTTGCCGTATCCCTTTCCGCCCAACGGGGAGTAGAGAAGATGAACGGTGTCGCTGTTTCCGGAGACAACGCTCTCAAAAAAAGCTGCTTCTGTCCCCAACATCGCATGCGGCTGTTCATTTTCGCGCTGTGCAGAGAGAAAGTGGGTGAAGTCCTGTTCTGCCTGCTGTTCCTGCACAGCTGTGTAAAGGTTGAGGATTTGTTGTAATTGTTCCAGATGCTCTTTGTGCAGCGAAAGATATTTTCCTGTATGGAGCAGGAACCCGGCATCTTCCATGCTGTTCAACAGTGCTTGTACCGGAATATTCCGGGAAAACTGCGCTTCCAGTTGAGCAGGGGTATACTGACTCTGGCAAAGAAGATGCATCAGCCGGCGAACTGTGTCGGTGTGTGCAAGCAGCAGTTTCAGATCCATGGATCATCCCTCCATCAGCTTCTGTCGAAGCAGTGCCAGATCCAGTCCGTTTATGGTGCTGTCTGCAAAAAGGTCTGCTCGGCTGTATTGCGAAGCGCTCAGATCGGAGATGCCCAGCAGATATTGTTGAAGCAGTACAACGTCCGCCAAGTCGATGTTGCCGCTGCCATCGAGGTCACCCGTTTGGGTTTCTGCCGGGGTGCTAAGCAGAAGCTTTTTCAGCTGCGGCTGCAATTCCGATGTGGTGTAGAGACAGTACATGGCATTGCCCTGTGCCGCCAGAACCGGTTGGTTCACCATTTCCTGTGCAATGGGGTTTCCTGTGAGTGACCAGGTCTTGGTCTCCGGGTGCAGTGCATAGAGAGAGAACTCTTCCGGATTTTGGGTATTAATTGCCAGATAGCATGTGCTGCCTGATTCTGTCGGAACGATCTGGAAAGCACGGCCTTGTACCGCTTCCGGGAGAGGGTACGCAGTGACACTGCTGCCGTTCCAGTGGTACACATCTGTCTTTCCGCCGGAGGGTGCGATCCATACGCCGTTTGCACCGGACAGAACCGAAACTGTACCGCAGTCCTGGTCTGACAGCGCTATGCTTGTCCAACTGCTGCCATCCCACACTGCAAGCTTCGGAACGCTGTTGGCATTGAGATCCCGATAGCCGATGCAGACACCTGTGCCGCAAATACCGATCTCCATATTGCAGGCATTTTCTGCGATTATGTCGCCCAATTCTGTGACGCTGCCGGAAACCGGATCATAGATCGCACCGTGGAGTGCATAGGGGAACGTACCAGTGGTATAGGTGAGCCAGATATGGCTGCCGTCAGCGGCAAGATCAGCGTACTGTGCCAGTTCTGTTCCCGTATAGCAATTTTCCCAGGCAGTACCATTCCAGCGGCTCAGGCGAAGGAGATACTGGTCATCTTGCCAGAGAAGATACGGTGTTTCTCCGCAAAAAGCAAGCTTTGGATTGTGGATATTGCCGGAAAGCGGCGTGCTGACAGCTTGGAGTTTATCGTTTTGCATCTGATACAGTGTGCCGCTGTTTTCTGCGGCACAGAAGAGAAAAAGGTTGTCGTTGTCGGCGGTGCACATATCATAGCCGGTCATTTCCTGAGAAAATGTGCTGTCATCGACGGTTTGCCAAAGCTGACGGTCAGAGACATCGGCAAAGGAGGCGGAAAAGGAAAGTGTGCCGTCGTCGTTGATTTGGATGTTGTCTAAAGCAATGCCGCTGTTGGTGCCGTCGGTGTAGACGAGTGCGCCGTCCAGAAAGGTCTTTTCCAAATCGGTAGAACCGATGGTATTTGGTGCATCTGTGCCGCCGTAGTTGGAACGCTTGAGGTCACCCTGCCCCTCATTCAGTGTGGTTTCACCAGGACGAAAGACGTAGATGCCGTCTGTGCTGCCGCGATAGTTTCCCTGGACAGCGGTGTTGATGCGGTATACCACCAGGCCTTCGCCATAGATCTTGGTGTCCAGTTCATCGCTGCACTGCTTGCCGGGAATACGGTATTCTACGGCGAAAAACTCCGTGTCGGAAAAGGGTGCTTTCAACAGATAAAGCCGGCTGCCTGTATCGGAAGAAGCCGGATATAGGGTGTATGTCCCGTCTTTGGTGATCGTTTCGGCATCCAGCCAGCCGGAGACGGCATAGCGCTGGTACGCCAGAGGGTATTGCAGGAAGATCGAGTTGGTTGCCATAACATCCCATTGTCCCACCGGATTGCCGGAAGAAGTGTCTTGGCGGTAAAGGTCAGGATAGCCCATGCTGTGCAGAAACTCGTGGCAAAGCGTGCCTACACCGCTGAAAATGGTGGAACTCAGTATGGTATAGCTGCTGAGCAGGTTGATGCTGCCCACATAAGTGTCGTTGAGCACAGCCCCATCCAGGTGGAACGCCTTTGCCCAGAGCGGATCGCTCATGGATTCTGCCTGTCCGTCGATCACCAGCGTGATGTTATCGATCACGCCATCGTTGTTTCCGTCTAAGGGCGTGTCTGATGAAATCGCAATATTGCGCACCATTTCCAGTGCATATTGTGTGTAATCCGTATAGCTGCTGCGGTTCTTTTCCAGCGTATATGGCTGAATGACGCCATTCTGCATCTGCGGAAAATAAGAGGTGACATGTACTTTTCCGTAGGAGATGGCATCCATATAGCTGGTGAGGGAGCGATAGGTGTCTGTGCTGTTGCACATGGCGACAGCATCGTCAGTCTTGTCCGCCATGAAGTTCCCGTCGGTATCGGGAAATTGCGCAAACAGAACGATGTTATTGATCTGCTGTACGGTGTTGTCTGCCGCATTTGCAGAAAACGGTACACCGGCAAGGGCAAGCGTGAAACTCAGCAGCAGAGCAAGGAACGGTTTGGATATGGTTTGACATTTCATAAGCATTCTCCTGTCGGTTTGGAATCAGATGCTTTCATTATAGCATATAATAAGCGTTACTTCAATACCTTCAATTAAAATACTGATTCAAAATGTCGAAAAATTCCCGTAAAACTGCGATTTTATCAACAAGATTTTTCTGATTAATAGAACAAATATAGCCAAATTCAATTATGAATTCTACTGATTGTTCTACAAACAAGTTAAGGCATTCTCTGAGTTTCGTAAAAGTTCTACTATTTTTCATAGAACTTCTTTGGCTTGAATTTGGTGTGTTGACATTCAATTACTTTTTGGTTTTCTACCTCTTTTTGAATGCTTTACCAGTTCTGCGTCTCGTGTAAAACTGGATTCAGCATCGCCAAGCACACCTGCAATCATATCTGCCGATTCCACTCTTGAACTAAAATCAAGATGTGAATAAATGTTTGCTGTAGTCTCAAAATTCGCATGACCTAACCAATCTTGAATTGATTTAAGCGGAATGTGATTTGCCAAAAGTAAACTGGCACAAGTATGCCTGAGATCATGAAATCTAAGGTGCCGTAATTCGTTTTTAGAAATTACATACTTAAAATGAGTTGTAACATATTCTGGCTTTATAAGCATTCCAAAGTTATCTGTACAAATGAAGTTGAGATAGTCTTTACAGTATCCATTACGAAGAAGCTTCTTAAAATGTTCCTGTGATTCTTTTTTTCTTAACAGCATTTTTTCTATATGCGGAATTAACGGAAGTGTCCTTCTGGTTGCGTTTGTTTTGAGTTCTTCTTCACAAATAGTTTTATACGTTCCATTTTCGTCCAAGCAAGTAATAACCTTTCTGCATACAGTAAGTGTTTTTTGCTCAAAGCTAATCGCATCCCATTGTAAACCAAGAATCTCACTTCGCCTCAAACCGTAGTACGCTGCTATGTGAACCACAAGTTCCATACGATCACCCAAAAACGCCTTAAATAAGCTGTCCAATTC
>CAVAQT010000004.1:0-1834 GCA_963590855.1 Ruminococcus bromii | reverse complement strand
CTTTAGGCAGTTCAATTTTAGTGGTCGGATTGAACGGAATGAGATCTAGCCTTACAGCATACTCAAAAACATTATGCAGACAAAGATGTCTGTTTTTTACAGTTGAGTTTAGGCATCCTCTTTGAATAATACTGTTATAATATTCCTGAATATCAAGTGGTTTGATATTCTGAATATACAGTTCTTTTCCTGCAAAAAAAGATTTAACATCTTTTATACCACTGCAATAACACTGATATGTGAGTTTTGAAACTCTCGGTTTTTTATACTCAAGCCATTTGTCTATAAAATCAAAAAAGCTGATGAGATCTTTTCCTGCGTTTGCAGCAGCAATTGTTGCCGATGAGGTTGACGGTATTGATATACTTGCATCAATTACATTTCCTTCCAGTCTCATAGAACTGTAGTATTCAGCAACGATTTGATCAGCTACCGTATTGACCTCTTTTTTCTTGGTTCCTTCATCAAGACCAGTCCTTATCCACTTCTTCTTGTACTTGCCGTTGCTATCTTTGTAACTTATTACTACATAGAGTTTTCCTTTCTTTGCGTAAACTTTGTAATTAAAGGGCAGATTCGCCACCATAGTCACTACCTCCTGATTATAGCTCGTGGCAGAAGTCTGCTGCTGACCTTATTATTATAGCGCAGTAAATCTGTAATTTCAAGCGAGTTCTACAAATTTATTATTTAAAATAACACATTCGGCTAAATGCACCGGAGAATGTATTCAATGACATTTGCTTTTGGTACTTTTATTGAACGAGTACAAGGTATTTTCTGAATTTCACCGGTTTTCACAAGTTTATAAACCTTGTCTCTTCCAATACCAAGCATTCTGCTCACTTCTTTTACGTTTACGACATCAGGATACTCTGCAAACATTATGTTATATACCCTGATATATAGATCTTTTTTCGGCATAGCTTAATACTCCTATTTTACAATTACTTTGCGTTTCTGTTATTCAGTTTTCAAGATGCAATAGGAAGAATTTTGTTTCTGCAAAAGGGCAGAATATTCCCTCCCTATAATACACCCGTAAAAAATGCCGTTTGTCAACGTCACTTGGGAAAAATAATTTTGATAATTGATAAAATTTGTATCACTGCACAAATTTCAAGATTCTGATTTGTACAAAATGATATATGCTTTTAAGTGTGCGTATGCACGTTTCAAAGCATTGTTCACCGCTTGTTTTGAGATATTCCTTTCTTCTCCGATTTCTCTCATAGTTTTATTGGTTTCTGAAAAGTAATAACTCATAATCACAGCATATTCCAAAGGATGTTCTTCTTTTAGTTTTGAGAGGGCTTTTTGGAGAAGTTCCAAATTCAATTGATATTCTTCTGCATCAGCCTTTTCTCTTGTATCACGAGCAATACAAGCCATGATATTGCATTTACAGAGATCAGACTCGTTCCCAAAGAAATACGCACTTCCAAGAGCATCTTTCTCAAGCAGATATTCCTCATTTCTGACAATTCGGTTATACTGTCTCTCAATTTCGTCCGGAACTGAGGGATCCAACTTCAAATAAAAATGTTTTTTGCCCATCATAATTCAACCTTTCTGAGCAGACGGAAAGATAACTGCACAACAGTATATCTGTTCTATCCTGATAATCAATCTCTCTCAGTAAGATTGAATGTGATGTCAAAACCTCTGAGACAACTGTTTTCAGCTGAGTGTTTTGCTATCACTGCTTCTATTATATCGGGTTAGTCTACAAAAGTAAAATGACAAATTTGCCAACAAGATTTCAGTCAATTATCTCTTGCAAAAATTAAAAAAGTTTATTTTCCTGGCCTATGAAAGATCATCACTGTAATTT
>CAVAQT010000003.1:0-126742 GCA_963590855.1 Ruminococcus bromii | reverse complement strand
GTTTGGTTGGGGGGTAACGAATGAAGATTGTCTTCTCATTATTATTACTACACAGAATAAATAAAGTTGAAAAGAAATTAGAATTTTCTCGAAGAAGGGGAATGGAGTGTGTCTTTTTTCTTTGGCCAGGGATATTTTTTTTAAAGAAAAGCAATCCGAGTGAAAACAAATACTTTTTTACATTTAATCCGGGAAATGAATGTCAAGCAGATAGTAGTATGAAAGATATAGATGAATATTTGTGTGATAGATATAATTCTAAAAAAATCCATGGACTTCTTACAAATCTAAATTTGTATCTTTTAAGAGCTCCGAATGTTGATGAGAAAAAGTTACCGTATTTAAACAGAGCCTACTTCTTTATAAATCACAACACAAAGATGTTGAAGTTATCCGTTGGTGTAGGCTGCATGGGTATCGCAATTGAATTGCTTTCAAAAATATTGTGCATTTTTAATGTTCCAATAGACTCTGATGGTTCTTTTGCGTGTGTGATGTGCTTAATTCTATCATTTATGATGCTTTCTTACTATGCACGATCCTATCTACATTTAGTAAAAGAAGTAAAAAAATAATATTGTTATTTTATGGTGTGTTCTATGATGTCAATGGAAATCAGATCACAAGGCCGAAGAGGGTAAGACAGAGAAGGGGAGAATTTTATGTAATTCGGCGTAAGTGTAAATCGGTTCGGCATGCGTTCTTTTTCTACATTATACAAAATTTGCAATATTATTATAAGGAAGAATGCCAGAAAGCTAGTTGGAATTTTGCAGACACTGGGCGTTATGGGCTTGCATCAATATGAGGACGCACTGCAATGTGTGGAATGTCGCAAGTTTATATGCAATTTTTCTCTTATGCCAACTTTAAAAAATCAAGCACAAATATAAGATTATTGATTGACAAGATACGCGTGTATATGGTATAATAAAGATGTTGAAAATGTATGACATACCCGAAACATAAAGGAGGCATATTATGAAGAAACAATGGAAGCGGCTGGCTGCCCTTTCGTCGGCGGTGGTCATGGCGGCGGCGACGCTGCTGTATTTCCCGAGCGACACCCTGCAAAGCATCTCGTGGGGAATCAAGGCAAGTGCGGAGGACACAGGCACAGGGACAGAATCGGGATCGCAGACATGGACAGAAGGTGTCCTGACCTGGACACTCACCGCCGACGGCACAATGACCATCAGCGGCAAAGGGGCGATGAAGAATTACTTTAGTAATAGCCCTGCATATAATAACTGTGACAGCGTAAAAGAAGTTGTGATTGAAAATGGTATCACAAGCATCGGAGATTATGCGTTTAAGGATTGCAGCAACTTGGCAAGCATCGACATTCCAAGTAGTGTTACAAGCATTGGAAATTGTGCGTTTTCCAATTGCACTGGCTTAACCAGCATCACAATTCCAACGAGTGTCACAAGCATCGGAGATGATGCGTTTTATGAAACAGCTTGGTTAAAAGCCAAACAAAAAGATAACCCACTTGTGGTTGTAAATGGAATCTTGATCGATGTCAGTGCCTGCTCGGGAGATATTAAGATCCCAGATGATGTCACAAGCATAAAAAACAGGATGTTTTATTTGTGCACTAACATCACCAGCATCACGATTCCAACGAGTGTTACAAGCATCGGAAATTATGCGTTTTGCGGCTGCAGACGATTGACAAGTATCATGATTCCAAAGAGTGTCACTAGCATAGGAGATCATGCATTTTATGGCTGCGACAATCTGACCGTATACCTTGAAGACGGCTCTGCGCTGACAAACAATGACCTTGGTGTAGATGAAGATAAGATTTTAAGCTATCAGAGCTGGACGGAAAGTGACGGTCTGACCTGGACACTCACCGCCAACGGCACACTAACCATCAGCGGCGAAGGAGCGATGAAAGATTATAAGGAAGGAGAAAGTCCTTCATTCCAAAACAAAGACAGCATTAAAAAAGCTGTGATTGAAGATGGTGTCACAAGTATAGGAGACCACGCTTTTTTTCAATGCAGTAATTTAACAAGCGTAACCATTCCAAATGGTGTCACAAGTATAGGTGTTTATGTATTTAATCAATGCAAGAACTTAACGAATATAGAAATTCCGGACGGCGTGACAAGTATAGGATATTTCACTTTTGGCCTTTGTACCAATTTAACAAAAATAATAATTCCTGGTAGTGTTGTTAAGATAGGAAACTATGCATTTCATAGTTGTGAAAAATTAGTTGATGTAACAATTTCGGATGGCGTAAAATATATGGGACATGGAGTATTTTATAATTGTAGCAGTTTGAAAAGCATTACAATTCCGAGCAGCGTTATTGGCGTCGAAGACAGTGCATTTCAGAATTGTTCCAATCTGACCGAAATCTCTGTTGCCTGCGACTCTACGCTGACCAGTGACGCATTCGGAGATGCGTCTGAAAAAGTAAAGTATCGTCATTCTCTCGTGAAAACCAATGCCAAGGATGCGACTTACACCGAGGTCGGAAACGTGGAATACTGGACTTGTGAGAACTGCAAAAAGTACTTCCTGTCTGACGAAACAGATGCAGAAGCTGCTGAAGCAGTGGAGCTGTCGGCAACGGTGAAACCGATTCTGGTTCAGGTTGCCACAGCGACTACGCCGATCAAATGCGTTTATGGTCAGGACATGGACGAGATCGACCTACAGGATTATGTGGAAAATGCCGATGCAGTGGGCGAAGTTTCCGTCAAGGTTGCAACTGGTTCCACTATGCTGGACGGCATGCAGCTGGACGGCAGTAAGCTCTCCGGCAAACCCACAAAGGTTTACACGGACGGCAAGGAAGTGACCTTTACATTGACCGCGAAAAACGGCAATACCGCAGACCTGACCTTGCGGTTCCTGGTGGACAAAGCTGACCCGACGGTTGAAGTGACCGTGGACGGCGACACCCACACCGAGGGCGATCTGGTGAGCGCGTTGAAGCTGATCCTCAGCAAAAACAGCACCAAGGGCACGGTAAAGATCGTCAGCGAGATCAAGGCGCTGGCTGCCGGAAAGAATACCCTGACCTGGGAGTTTACCCCGGAGGACAGCGAGAACTATCACAGCGCAAAGGGTACTGTCATTGTAAATGCGCAGACCACTACGACCACCACAACTTCTATCACCAAGGCAAGCACTACCACAACGACAAGCAAGACAACAGCTACCACGAAGGAGAGCGCTGCCACCAGTGAAACAACAGCCACCACCAAGGAGAGCGCTACCACCAGTGAAACGACAGCCACCACCAAGGCAAGCGCTGCCACCAGTGAAACAACAGCCACCACCAAGGCAAGTGCTACCACCAGTGAAACAACAGCCACCACCAAGGAGAGCGCTACCACCAGTGAAACAACAGCCACCACCAAGGAGAGCGCTGCCACCAGTAAAACAACAGCCACCACCAAGGCAAGCGCTGCCACCGACGGAACAACTGCTACCACCAAGGCAAGCGTCACCACTGACGGAACAACTGCTACCACCAAGGCAAGCGCTACCACCGGCGAAACAACAGCTACCACGAAGGCAAGCGCTGCCACCAGTGAAACAACAGCCACCACCAAGGAGAGCGTTACCACCGGCGGAACGACTGCCACCACCAAGGCAAGCGCTGCCACCGGCGGAACGACTGCCACCACCAAGGAGAGCGTTACTACCGGCGGAACAACTGCCACTTCTCAGACAACCTCCGCAACCACAAATAGCGTTTCTTCTGCGGCAGAGTCCGGCACAGAAACTTCTGCAACACAGACCACGATCACAACGGTAACTGACACGGCAACGAGCTTGACCACGACATCTGTTACCACAGACGTGACGAACATTGCAGACGAAGATCTTTGCAGCTGGGCGATCAACGACTACCAGAAGAAAACCGGCGTCACACCGGCAAATGCAGAAATCACTGCACGTTCGGAGGAAGCATGCGAGATCACATTGACTGACGAAAACGGAAACGTACTGGATGTTTACACCGTTGACCCCAAAACCGGTACTGGCACGAATGCTTCCAACGCAGAAGTCAACCTGCCCCAGACCGGAAACAACGCCATGACAAACTGGTTCCTGTGCGCAGGTGCAGTATTGTTTATGGCATTCGGATTCGGTGCGGTAAAGGCATCTGGTGTTCTCAAGCGTAAAGAAGATGCGTAAGACCAAAAAGCAGTGGGCGCTGTTTCTGTCGGGACTGACTGCGATTTTGATCGGTGTCAGCATCCTGGGATTTTTCGGTATCCGAAAGGTGTACCGCATCTATCAGAAGCAGATCTTGCTGGAGAATAATCCCGTTGTGGAAATTGCAGACCTGAACATCGAAGCCCCCATTTTAGAGGGGACTGACAACGAGACGCTTTCCAAGGCGGCAGGGCATTTCAAGGACAGCGGCGATTTTGGCAAGGGCAATTACTGCGTTGCCGGACACAGCAGCACACTGTACAAGGAATATTTCAACAATCTGAAAAACGTCGAGATCGGCATGGAGATCACGCTGTACGACAAGCAAAAGCAGGTGTACCGCTATACTGTGACCGAAAGCAAGATCGTTGACCCGGATGCCGTCTGGGTACTCAACGATTTCGGCGATAACAGGATCACCATCATCACCTGCACCGATGACGGAACGCAGCGACAGGTTGTGGTGGGGCTGTTGGAGGATTAGAAATTTTCTCAGCGATTGAACAGACTCTCACCAAGCAGCACGAGGAGCAGGCGTAAAAACCTGCTCCTCGTTTTTGGGATATTTAGAACCTGTCTTTACAAGCGGATACAAGTGTCTTTTCGGCAAATTTTGCTGCATACTGCATGAAAAACACTTGCCGGGCGACTGCGTATTTTTGCCTTGTCTGCAACAAAATCATGCTGGAAGATCCACACTGATTTCTTGTAAAGACAAGTTCTTAGACGGAGATCGCATATTGCATTATCTGTCAAATTATGTTACAATAAGTACAAATATGTGTGATATGTGTGCGGAAACATTTATTCGCGATGCTTCCGATCACAAAACCCAGGAGGTTGACATGGGATATTGGGGAACTGGACTGTATCAAAACGATGTCTCTGACGATGTCAGGGAAATTTATCTGCGTGCGCTAAAAGACGGCAAGCGTAACCAGGAAGCGACAGATCTGGTAATGGCGCAATGCACAGACTATCTGGAAGATGCGGACGACTGCATTTGCTTTTGGGCTGCGTTGGCAGATACACAGTGGGAAATGGGACGCTTGCTGCCAGAGGTAAAAGCGCATGCGTTACATTGCCTGGAAAGATGCTGTGACGGTGCGGAAGAGACATTCCCGATTTCAAGAAGCTCCCTCACCAGGTTAAAGGAAAAGCTCATGCAGCCGCAGCCTCCGGAAAAGCGCATCCCCAAAGAACGCCGTTATATTTGCCCGTGGGAGATCGGCGATGTGTTTGCTTTTCAAGTTGGCGCAGCAGCGTTTCAGGAACACACTCTCTACCATCACTGGATCGTAATCCAAAAAGTCAGGGCAATTCCGTGGTATCCGCATCATATGATTCCTGTGATAACGATACGATATACGCCGGACGAAAACAGCCCGTTGCTCCGGGACGTGTCAGCGTATCCGTTTATCCCAATTGCCAAACGATATGAAAAAGAAGATGCACACGGCAGACCTATCGGCGATTTTCGCTGGGATTACGAACTGGGGCTGACGATGACCTCTAAGCGAAATATGCCGGATACGTTTTTCCATCTTGGCGAACTGCCGGTGCAGATGCCGGAAAATGCGTACCCGCAAGGCAGATGCCTGGAATCAGGGTACTTTTATTCCAACTGGCGTGATATGGAAGCGCTTCTTCTTAGAAAGTACGACAAATTTGTGGAAGGAAAGCTCCATTGAAGCCATGAAGCTGCCGGTGAACTCATATAGTGTCAGCATTCCCGGATTTTATTCTCGTAACATGAAAATCGCAGCAGTCATCTCCCTGTGCCAGCGTTTTGGTGCGGTGCAGCTGTCCGCCCTCATTTCTGTAATTCCGCTCGTCCATATTGCACAGGCAGGGGACAAATTCAAAGCAGTTTTCCCGGATGCCCAGCTTGCAGATACCGCATTCTGTGTAGGTATTATAGAACTCATCGACCCCTTTTTCATAGTGGAATTTCCAGTCAAGTGTATATTTTGACGTTTGACTTGCGATGCTTTCCTGTACCTTTTTATTCTGCACCTTATCTGTGAATAAGGTGCATTTTTTATTTTTGTGTACGGTTATCATCATCGGGGAATCGAATACAGCTGTCACCATTGCGTTCACCACATCGGGCGTGATCCTGTCGGGTGCTGCTTTGTGCAAAGAAAAAACAAATGCCGCAATATACAGATTCATCTCTAAGGAACTGCCGCCGATATCCGGCGTTCGCAAGAGCATATTTTTGTATTCGTGTTTTACTTTTTTCTTGTAGCTTTTCATATCCATTTCGGGATAGATCGCGGAAAGCTTTGCGAGTGCCGAATGAAAACACAAGAGCTCTACCGATTTTGCATAGATCCCATACTTTAACATAACAGCATCCATCCTTTCAAGATTTGATTTCCCTCTCATTATATCACATGTCCAACCAAAAGACAAGGTATTGAAAAGCAAGGGAATGCATCATGCAGTACGAGGAGCAGGTGTAAAAACCGGCTTTTTGTTTTGAAAAAACTTTCAGTTATATCAAATCTGAAAAGCTAAAGTGGTATGATATTCCCATCAAAGGAAATCACACCACTTTTACCGGAGGTATTACAAATGAAATTGCATGGAAACGATATTATGAAGCTGGGACTCTATGACAAAAAGACCCTCTGCGCGATCATTGCAGAGAGCAAAAAGCAGCTGCAGCCGCTGACCAAGCCGGAAAAGCAGTTTGTACGGCTCTGCGAGTCAACCGTCCACTTTTTGGATTTCACCGAAGGCTTTCTGCCGCAGAAGCTCCGCCTCTACGGCGACGAGGTGGAGACCCTTGCAATGGCAGGGGCGATGCTGTACTCCGGCATTGTGCAAAATGAGACCAACTTGAACCAATGGAATAAGATCTTTGTTGATTCGTTTGGCAGCGTACTGCTGTTTTATTTCTGGAACTGGAACCGCGGCTATATGCCTGGACAAAAAAAGAAAGATCCAGTCATTGCACATGATTGCAATATGATACAGTTCGACTTCCAGTGCGGACTGGATCTGGCTTCGGGAACAGAGCACTTCACAAAACTCGGTGTTCTCCGCATCGCAGACAACGATCCGAACAGTGTGTACAGCGTGTATATGGATGTACTGGATATCGCCAAAAGGTTTGCGCAGGAATATTATATCCAAGAAGCAGAAGGGCATGGCTTTATGGTAGATATCCCCAGTTTTAACTATGCCCTTTTTGACAGCATTTCAGGCGGTCTCGAACTCGACCCGCCGAAGTCGCTGCGCGAAAAAATGATGGAACAGCTCGCAGAACAGGAAATTTTGGAATAACACTTGCTTTTTGTTTCTGAAAAGTGTATAATTAACATAGATAATGTTGAACCATAGGGAGAGGGGGATGAAATGAGCCGCAATTGTGATTTTAAGATTAGAGATGGTGTGCTGGAATACTATACCGGTGCAGGCGGAGATGTTGTGATTCCGGACGGTGTGACCAGTATCAGTCATTATGCGTTTGAGAATTGTACAAGTCTGACCAACATCAACATCCCGGCCAGTGTGACATCTATTGAAGATAGAGCATTTTATGGTTGTACAAGTCTGACCAACATCAACATCCCGGACGATGTGACCAGTATTGGATATGGGGCATTTGATAATACAATTTGGCTAAAAAAATATGAAGGTGATTTTGTAATTGTTGGAAATCAGATTTTACATCGTTATCAGGGAAACCAAAAAGATGTTGTGATTCCGGACAGTGTAACCAGTATTGGAAAGAGGGCGTTTTATGAATGTGAAAGCCTGACTAATATTGCTATTCCGGACGGCGTAATCCGTATTGGAGATTCTGCGTTTTCGATGTGTGAAAGTCTAACTAGTATCACGATTCCAGACAGTGTGACTAGTATCGGTGAATATGCGTTTTTGTTTTGTAAAAGTCTGACGAATATCGTTATTCCAAACAGTGTGACTAGTATTGGAGATGGAGCGTTTTTGTATTGTAGAAGTCTGACGAATGTTGTCATTCCGGACAGTGTGACTAGCATTGGCGATTCTGTTTTTGAGGGTTGTACAGGCTTGCACGGTATCACAATTTCAGATGGTGTGACTAGTATTGGAGATAGTGCATTTGGGCAGTGTGAAAGTCTAACTAGTATCACAATTCCAGATAGTGTGACCAATATTGACAATAATGCTTTTGATGGTTGTGCAAGCTTGACCAATATCGCCATTCCGAATAATGTGACCAGTATTGAAGATGATACGTTTTCGTTTTGTGAAAGCTTGACGAATATTGTCATTCCAGACAGTGTGACTAGTATTGGAGATGATGCGTTTCATGGTTGTGCGAGTCTGACCAATATCGCCATTCCGGACGGTGTAACCAGTATTGGAAACTATGCGTTTTCGCAGTGTAAAAGTCTAACTAGTGTCACAATTCCGGACGGAGTAATCAGTATCGGCGAATATGCGTTTTCGCGGTGTAAAAGTCTGACCAGCGTCATAATTATGAACAATGCGACCAGTATTGGAAATTCAGCATTTGATGACTGCACAAGTCTGACCAGCATTAAAATTGCGATTTCTGATGAACAATATTTTGTTGTTGACAACTATAATAAAGTAGAAAGAGATATCGTTGCAGTAACTAGAATGCTGCGAACCGGAAAAATGGACACCACGGTGAAGATGCCGCTGCGTCTGAAATTTCAGCTGGCTGTGAAACTGATCGATTTGTACGACAACGCGGATGCCAGGGCGTATGTAAAAAAGATGCTCACCAGGGGCGTAAAGACGCTGATCGACGGCGGCAATCTGGAACTGATTCGGATACTTCTGGAAAAAACCGACTTTGTCACCAAGAAAAATGTGGATCAGTATATCCAGTATGCCATTGACCAGAAGCAGCAGGAGATCTATCTGACTTTGATTCCCTATAAGGATGAGATCGGGGCATAAGTTTCAGCTGTGATCAATGAGAAAATAGGAGAGGAATGAATCTGTTTGGACGAAAAAAGAGTTTTTGAGGAGATGCCGTTTCTGACGGCCGCAGCAGCGGAGAAACCAGCAGAACTGGAAGCGGCTGCCGAAGAAACAGCAGTCTAAGCCCCTCAAAGACCTATCCAAACAGACATCTCAGCTATGATCGACACGATCTCGGACGTACTTCCGGAAGGCAGAAGGGGACATGCCGCACTCCTTCTGAAAGGCTGTGGAAAACTTTGCCGGATTTTCATAGCCTACCGCATTTGCGATCTCAGCGATGGAAAGCTCTGTGCGGAGCAGCTTCTTTTGCGCCTCCTGGAGACGGTATGTTTTGAGATATGCATAGATAGAAGTGCCGTAGATATCGGAAAAGGTTTTCTTTAAGGTTGTCGGAGCGATATGAAACCGTTCTGCCAGCGCTGAAATGGTGTGGTGTTTCTGCATATCGGAGATCATGAAATCGTGGACGGATTTTACCAGAGAGACACTTTTGCGGTCAAGGCAGTGCGCGGTACGATCGGATTCCGTGACGTTGATATCGGTCAGAAACAGGAGCAGCTCCAGCACCTTCAGCTTGAGATATCCGGCGCGGTGCGTTTCTCTGACCGTGTATAATTCGGAGAAAATATGAGAAGCGGCTTCGTTCTTTCGTAAGATCAGGATGGCGCTTTTGCCGGATACCAGCGCATTGACCTTGTCCAGATCAATGGACAGCATTTGCAAAACGGGGAGAAACTCCGCAGAAAAGCGATCCGGCTCTATAAAAATGCTGATGCCGTGATAGTGCCTTGTGGGAAAGCAGGCGTTTTCGGAGCAGGTATGGGCGCTTTTGACTGCCATATCCCCCGGCGCCATATAACAGCACAGCTGCTCGCCGGTATCGCATTCAAACCGCCCTTCTGTGCAGTGGTTGATCTCTATCACATTTGACGCAGTGCTCTGCTGCAAATTGCAGTATGCCATGTGAATATCGTTGAAGGCTGCCTGTATCCCCGGAAAGACCTGATAGATCGTAATTGTCCCTGCCCCCGTTTCATTGTTCAGATGATAGCGTCTACAGTCAGCGCTTTTGTCAGAATATCCCGTATTTCTGCCGTATAGTGCGATCAGATCAAATTTGTCCGGCGCTTTTGAAA
The DNA here is from genome assembly GCA_963590855.1 of Ruminococcus bromii. GTDB lineage: Bacteria > Bacillota > Clostridia > Oscillospirales > Ruminococcaceae > Ruminococcus_C. The sequence continues at coordinate 116,462 of CAVAQT010000003.1, read as the reverse complement.
ATGGTGCATTCTCCATCCTGAAACCCTCCTGTTTTGCTGTGCTTCCCACGCATTTTCTGATGTGGATTCGTTTTTATTATAGCGAAAAAGCAAGCGCCTGTCAACGGAAAGCATGAGAGATCGTGTTTTGCGATGGGAAAAACAGCAGTGCTTTTGCTTGCAATCTCTCCAAAATTGTGATATAATAATGAAGATACGATTTGTTCTAATTGGATAAAAAATAGAGGATATCAGATGAAGCGAAATTTCTTATGCAGCATATTGCTGCCTTTCGGACTTGCTGCAATTGGTGTAGCTTGCTTTACCGGCTGTCTGGATCAAAACAGGCGAGGCGATGCATCGCGTATTTCGGAAACGGAATTGAAACAGCTTGAGGGCGAGGTAGATGACGTTGTAACAGCCTATTTTAAAGAAAAGTATGATGTGCAGACTGCTGTTACCTATCAGGTGATCGCAGGAGGCGTTTTTTTAGGCCCGGATCCGTCGGCAGAACCATATTATCTTGTCATGGCAACGATTCCCGACAGCGGCGCTGACCAAGCGTATTACGTCAATGTATACGGCAGAAAAGTGGATGGTGTTGACGCATTATATGTAAAAAGCGAGGCGTACTACGGGCAGGTGATCGGGGAAAGGATGGAAAAATGGCTTGATGCATATGTGCGCCGTACAGATCTGGAGACATATGACGTTTCATTTTTCTCTTCCGCAACCAACCAGTTTCCAGGGGAATGCGATGCGGATGCTTCGGCAGAAGAAATCCTCCAATCAATGAGCAGCATAGAGGACACCAAAGAAAGACCGGCATTCACGCTATATGTAAATATTCCTCAGAGCGAATATCAGAAGCATTCTGACATTGCAAACGAATTTTCAGAATTAAAAAAGCATGTCAGTGAGATCGGCGGAAGGATGCATGTGAGTTTAAATGTATATGCGGATCAGGACTATGTCAGGATGAGAAATCATGAGGACTCTGATTTTGCGCAGTTGGAAGAAGTCGAGATCGCAGATCAATATTAGATGGGCAAAAACGAAATGGAGTTGGGGAGAAGTTCCGATGAGACAGCGCTGTCTCTGGCAGCCCAAAAGCAAACACAAACAAAACAAGCAAAACGAACAAAACAAGCTAAGCTTAACAAAACAAGCAAAGCTATCTTTTGTATAACAAAACAAGCTGTTACTGTTACTGATACTGTTACTGGTACAGTAACAGTATCAGTAATTGTCATACCGCAGGACAGCACCGCCCTGAAACGGGCGGCACTGCCTGCGCCGGAGAAGCGCGCGTCATTCCGGAGCAGAGGGGGATGCGCTATGAGAGAATGGCGATGTCAGAAGAGCAGGCGCGGAAACCGCTGCATGTAAAAAAATATGGTTGTCATTGCGCCGGAGATGTGGTATAATAAAAGAGATGGAGAAGCTGCTGTGGGCGGCTTTTTCAATGCGTCGAGGTTAGCTTTTTCTAACTTCGTGCATGTATTGTGTTTGGAATGCGTCTTTGCAGTGCAGAATGCGCAGGAGCTGTTCCGGCGGTCTGCGAGGGCGTTCTGCTGTCTGCCGGCGCAAAATAAAGGAGGAAAAACAATGCAGTTGTATTCGGAAAAAATAGGCGTATTTACGGCGATGCATCCCTGTGAGGAGATCACCGTCGATGGCGCACGGTTTCGCTATATCCTGAGCGGAAAGGGGCATGGAAAGACGCTGGTGTTCTTAAACGGCGGAATGAACACGCTGGAAATGTGGATGGACTACGTTGACGCAATGTCCGGCGATTTCTGCGTGCTTCTGTTTGACTATCCGGAGGAACTGCGCACCAATCAGGAACTGGTTGTGGGAATGCATGGGTTCTTTCAAAAGATCGGGGTGGAAAAACCTGTCTTTGTCGGTGCGAGTGACGGCGGTATGGTTGCACAGATCTATACGCAGAAGTATCCTAATGCAGTCGGCGGACTGGTTCTGATCTCAACAGGCGGCATGGATGCCAATACGCTCAAAAGCCTGAAACGGAAATACCTCTTGGCGCCGCTGATGCTGTGGTATATGAAGCACTGCAATTATGAAAAGCTGAAGCCGAAACTCATTAAAGCAGGAATGGGTCACATTCGCAACGAAAGCGCGGAAGAAGTCGCTTATGCGAAAGACATGTTTCAGACGATTTTCAAGGACTATAAGCAGGAAAAGGATGTACATATTTCGGGACTTCTTGCCGATCTGATGCATCAGACACCTGTGACAGCGGCGGATTTTGCGGCGCTTCGGGGAAAGATCCTTCTGATTCTGCCGGATCAGGACTTTTTCTCTGGAAAAATGCAGGAGGATCTCATTCAGCTGATGCACGATCCGAAGATCGTCTATGTATCCGGCGGTCATCTTTCCACGATGTTGAAAGCGGAGGACTATATCCGAACCATTCGCGATTTCCTGAATGCCATGGACGCATAAGCACAGACGGAGGAGAAAAATATGATTCTGCTACAATTGCTGCTCTATTGCCTGCTGTTCACGGTAATGGTAAAGCTCTTCGTGATCGGCGGAGCGGTCAACGGGCTGTACTTCTATCCCCAGGAGGTGCAGGAACGTGCCATTGCCATGGGCTTGACTGACCGAAAGACTGTGAACCGGAAGCGAAAATGGTTCATGACCATATTTTCCCTTGTGATGCTTGCGGCACTGATACTGATCATCGGGGGATGGAACGGCATTTCCACCTTTGGTGCAGCCTATTGGCAGGCGCTGCTGTTTCTTGAGGTGATGAACATTTATGACGGCGTTGTGATCGATAAGCTCTGGGTCGGCCACAGCCGGTTCTGGGTGCTGCCGGGGCTGGAGGATGTGCCGTTTGTGCAGACCTGGCGGCAGGTGTTGAAAAAGAGAAGCATTATGGCGCTCGTCTGGGTCGCAGGAGCGGAGATCGTGGGCGAACTCATCACATTGATTTTTTGAAAGAAGGCGAGGGATGCTGCTGTGAAAAGAGCATACGCGAAGTCGTCCTATGCAAAGCCGTATGAGCAATATTGCCGGGAGAAATTTCCCGATGATGCCCCACGGATCTTTGCAAAAGCGGAGGAATCCTATCTTGCGTTTATGAAGGAAATGCCCGACCTGGGCAAAAATATGATGGCGAAAAACATGCTGGACTGGTTTACGATCCTCGCGTTCTATGAGGCGAGCGAACACAAGCTTGACGGCGAAGTGCTGCTTGAGATCAAGCGGCGCGCTGTGGATAAGCTGAAATTCCTGGGGCATTTGATTGACGGCAATCGGCAGAAATGGCCGTACAAGCTGTTTGAAAAGACATATGTGAAGTATATCCGGATGCAGAAGGCGCATCAGGCACAGGGCGAATGGATGGACAGCTGGCGCGTTGTGCTCAATCCGGAGCATCGCACCGAAGGCTTCTGCTTTCATCTTGTAGGGTGTCCCATTGCCAGGCATGCCAAAGAACACGGGTATGAAGCCCTTTTGCCGTATCTTTGCAAGACCGATCATTACCTTGCCGAGGTGATGCACGCGCGTCTGATCCGCACACAGACGGAAGCACGCGGCGGCGATTGCTGTGACTATTGGTATGTCGGCGATAAAAGTCCTGTACTGGAATCATACCGGGATCTGGAGCAGATATAGCTTGTCGATCCCAACTAAAAAAATACCATACCGGGAACGAACCTTTTCCCGGTATGGTATTTTTTTGTCCGAGACGCTGGGCGCTCAGCGTGTTATTGTTCCGAAAGATTTTCCGTGCAGAAAAGCTCGATGCAGTTGCTGATGTCGTCCTCCGTGCAATCCACGGAAATACCAGCTGCCAGCCAATATGCATATTCGCCGGCATCGTACTGTTTCAGCGCGTCCAGATCGCTGCCGTAGCGGAACTCGATGTGCCATGTGGTTGCCATGGTATCCGGTGCCATGCAGAAGTAGGTGAACTCTCCGGAATCCGCATCATCGCTCTCATAGATGTACAGCCCTCTGGTATCTTCCATGCCGATATAGTGATAGCTGTGCTCGAACAACTCGCTGCCGTCTGCATCCTTACCGGAAATGGTAGCGCCGTCAAAAGTCAATGTGTCTACATCCTGGGTGAACTCACAGCAGTATGCCATGTTTCCGTCTGCGTATTTCGCTACGGCATCCTCGCCGATCACAGTACCGGTCACCATGGACGACATTTTTTCAAATGCGCCTTCTGCATTTTCCTCGCCCACCAGCTTTGCGCTGTCGTCCAGCCAGGTCTGGTGATAGTCGTCCGCCAGAATCACCGGCCACAATTCGCGGTAGGTACCGCTCAGATCGGTGAGCAGCTTGTCCGCAGCTTCTGCGTTTTCGTCAGCTGCGCTTTCGGATACGGCAGAGCTTTCCGCCTTGGAAGCCGAACTCTCCTCGCTCTTTCCGCAGCCTGTAAAAATAGATGCAGCCATCGCCAGGGATGCCGCCGCACAGAGTACCTTTTTGAAATCCATGTGATCTCTCTCCTTTTCCTTTCACTTAGTTAGTGTTCGCTAACACATAAAATTATAGCAGAGAGGATCGGCTGCTGCAATACCTGTTCGGACAATTTCTATCCAAATGGACAAGGCAGTGGCGTTCAGTACGGTTTCTGCCGCTGCCGGATGCACCGACCACGGCAGCAGCACACAATTTTGTCTTTTTTTCGATTTTTCTGTGCGATCACATTGATAAATCTGAAAAAACATCTTGAAATAATTCGCGGAATATGATATAATAAATGTATACATCATATAGTTCACACAAAAATGAAATGTCGGTTTTTTATTTTTCAAAAATAAGGAGGAATCTTATGCAAGCAAAAATGAAATTTTCCAAGCGCGTGGCGAGTCTGGCGACAGCGCTTGTCACAGGGCTGTCTGCCGCTGGCGTGACAAGTATTCCCGTTGAGGGATTCGTGACGCTGTCCGCAAGCGCAGAGAACGGTCACGAGTACGTCAACGGCTTTTGCACGGAGGAAAGCTGCGATGCGCCGTATGAGCAGCCGGGGACAGACGACAGCGGCGTGTATCAGATCGCCAATGCCGGTCAGCTGTACTGGTTCGCAGCGCAGGTGACCAATGGGGAAGTTAGTCTGAATGCCGTTCTTACCGCAGATATTGTGGTAAATGAGGGTGATGTGGCAGGCTGTAACGGCACAAAGGATGAAAGTTGGATAGACTGGACGCCGATTGGAGATGGCTATCATGGTTACAAAGGCACGTTTGACGGACAGGGACACACGATTTCTGGACTGTACTTTTACGGTGAATGCAATCCAGATGAAGATCAATTTGATGGTGAAGATGTTGGTATTGTTAGAAAATTAGATAATACTGGCATAATACAAAACATTGGTCTGGAAAACTCTTATTTTTATGGAGAAACAGAGGTTGCTGGTATTTGTGGTCGTAATAGTGGTGGAACTATCCGCAATTGTTATAACACTGCAAATATTACAGGCACAAGTATAATTGTTGGCGGTATAGTTGGTTATAGTTATGGAACTGTAAGCAATTGCTATAACACAGGAAATATTGAAGGCAGCTCAAACGTCGGAGGAGTGTGCGGTTTCAATGATTCGTATAGTAACGTTCTTTCCGGTTCAAAAACATATGGCACTATTGAAAATTGCTACAACACCGGAAATGTGACAGGTACTCAGAAACTTGGTGGTATTTGTGGTACAAGTGCTTATGGTGATTGTACTGTCAAAAATTGTTACAATACAGGAAATATTACAGGCACAAAAATTATTGGTGGCATAATTGGTAACAATGCTAGTAAAATAGTTCAAAATTGTTACAATACAGGAACTGTTACAGGAACAGAAATAGATGAAGTTGGTGCTGTGTGCGGTATGGATACATACACAGCTTCGCAAAACTGCTACTACCTTGCCGAAAGCGAAACCGACGATTTAGACGGCACAACTGCCAAAACCGCCGACCAATTCGCCAGCGGTGAAGTCGCCTACCTGCTGAACGGCAGCACATCGGATGACACATCTGTTTTCCGTCAGAACCTGGATAACGGTCAGACGGCGGATGCACTGCCGGTTCTGGACAGCACCCATGGTGTAGTTTACCCCGGAACGCTCTGCACAGGCGTAGACGGCTATACCAATGATGGAGATTCCACAAGTGCAATTCACGCCTGGGACGACAACGGTTTCTGCCGGTATGACGATACCCACTACCAGCCGGCAGTGAAAAACACGGAAAACGTATACGAGATTTCTAACGCCGGTCAGCTGTATTGGTTTGCGGAGCAGGGGGACATCAATGCTGTTCTTACTGCGGATATCACAGTAAACGAGGGCGACCTTACAAACTATGACGGCACAAGTGCAAATACTTGGAGAACCTGGACACCGATCGATGGTATTCACTATATAAGTACATTTGATGGACAGGGGCATGTGATTCGCGGACTGTATTTTAATGATACTAACGCAACGACTATTGGTTTATTTTCTTACTTAAATAAGAATGGAAAAATTCAGAATATTGGTCTGGAAAACTCATACTTTAAGGGAGAAGATACCGTTGGCAGTATCTGTGCAGTCAACAGCGGAAGTATTGAAAATTGCTATAACGCAGGAACTATTGTAGCTGAGGAGAGTCATGTTGGCGGCTTAGTTTCTAATAATTATTCTTCTGGCTCGATTGTAAATTGTTATAATACCGGAAATATTACAGCTGGTGCAAATACTGGCGGAGGAATAGTCGCCTGGAATCTTTCTGGGGGAACGATTAAAAATTGCTACAATACTGGAACGCTTACAGGCGGTGGTATGAGTGGCGTGGTTAAGAGTAATGACGGCATAGTTGAAAACTGCTACTACCTTGCCGACAGCGAAAGCGACAACGGTAACGGCTCATTCGGCAAAACCGCTGACCAATTCGCCGGCGGTGAGGTCTGCTACCTGCTGAACGGCGACCAGTCCGACGTTGTATTCTACCAGAACACTTCCACTGAGGCGTATCCCACGCTGAACGCCGATTCCAAGCAGGTCTACCGTCTGGAACTGACCTATGACGAAAGCTTCGGCGAAGATGCGGCGACCGAGACAACCTATCATAATGCCGGCGATGCGATCGAGCTGGAAGCGTCCCCGGATAAGGCGTATACCTATCAGTATTTCAAGGGCGAGGAGCAGCTTGCCGAAAGCCATACACTGACCGGTGATACCGTGCTCACTGTGAAGAAAGTGCCGGTGGAGATCGAACTTTCTGAGGAATTTGACGCGGTGTTCCTTCTCACCTATCAGAAGGCTCTGGGCAGTCTTGATCTGACTGAGTTTGTCACAAACTTTGACGTTCTGAAAAGCGTAAACTTCCAGGTGGATGCAGACAGCGCTCTGCCGGAGGGCTTGACGCTGACAGAGGACGGCGTGCTTTCCGGCACACCGGAAAAGGCTGCGGATGCGGTGAAAACCACACTGATCCTGACGGCAGGCAATGGCGCATCCAGGCGCGCAACACTGACCTTCCGCATCGCCAAGGCTGACCCGACAGTCGAAGTGACTGTGGACGGCGAGAGCCACACTGAGGGCGATCTGGTGAGCGAACTGGAGCTGCGTCTCAGCGAAAACAGCACCAAGGGTACGGTGAAGATCATCAGCGAGATCAAGGCGCTGGCTGCCGGAAAGAATACCCTGATGTGGGAATTTACCCCGGAGGACAGCGACAACTATTACACAGCGACCGGGACGGTTATTGTAAACGCACAGACAACAACGACAACAACAAAGGAGACTACCTCCACCACCAAGGAAAGCACAACAACAAGCAAAACGACAGCCACCACCAAGGCGAGCACGTCTACGAGCAAAACAACAGCTACCACCAAGGCAAGCGCGTCTGCAAGTGGAACGACTGCCACCACCAAGGCGAGCGCGTCTGCAAGCGGAACAACAGCCACCACCAAGGCGAGCGCGTCTGCAAGCGGAACGACAGCTACCACCAAGGCGAGCGCATCCACAAGCGGAACGACAGCTACCACCAAGGCAAGCGCGTCTGCAAGCGGAACAACTGCCACCACTAAGGTGAGCGCATCTGCAAGCGGAACGACTGCCACCACTAAGGCGAGCGCATCCACAAGCGGAACAACTGCCACCACCAAGGCGAGCGCATCTGCAAGTGGAACAACAGCCACCACCAAGGCAAGCGCATCTGCAAGCGGAACAACTGCCACCACTAAGGCGAGCGCGTCTGCAAGCGGAACGACAGCTACTACCAAGGCGAGCGCGTCTGCAAGTGGAACAACTGCCACCACCAAGGCAAGCGCATCTGCAAGCGGAACAACTGCCACCACCAAGGCGAGTGCGTCTACGAGCAATGTGGGTTCTACCTCCGAGACGAATTCCACAGTGACAGGCACGGCTTCGTCTGTGACAGAAACTACGACAGAATCTACGATGCAGACAACACAGACAACGCTTACCACAGAGTCTGCCACAACAGCAACCAGTCTGACTACGGCATCCTCTGCCACAAGCAAAACCAATATTGCAGACGAAGATCTTTGCAGCTGGGCGATCAACGATTACCAGAAGAAAACCGGTGTCACACCGGCAAATGCGGAGATCACCGCGAGATCAGAGGACGCGTATGAGATCACGCTGACCGATGAAAACGGCAATGTGCTGGACATCTACACCGTTGACCCGAAAACCGGCACTGGCACGGACTCTTCCAACGCAGAAGTCAATCTGCCCCAGACGGGAAACAACGCCATGACCAATTGGATCGTATTCTTTGGCGCGGTATTGTTCCTGGGATTCGGATTCGGTGCGGTAAAGGCATCGGGTGTTCTCAAGCGGAAAGAAGAGGAATAAACCTGCCAAAGCAGCGTAGCTCTGCATTTCCACTTTGAAAAACGGCATTTTTCTGAATACCATAAAAAGCCAGGGATTCTGCATTGGAACCCCTGGCTTTTGCCTTATATGAAATGAAAACAGATGCTAAGATTTCAGCATGGCATCCCGTCCAGGAACCGCTGCATCATTTCGTTGGTCAGACTGGCATCATCAGGCTGTAAAATGATCTCTTCCCGCTTCACCCATTGTGCATATTTTAGCTCTGAATGATCCATGCGGATGGTGTCGTCTCCGTCCACATCGCAGTAGAACCCGGCGAGGATATCGTTTGCGATTCCCCAGGGCTGGGACTTGTAGTAACGGATGTTCTTGACGCGAAGCCCGGTCTCTTCCATGACTTCCCGTGCCACAGTCTCTTCCAGTGTCTCACCGATTTCCGTAAAACCTGCCACCAGCGCATAATAAGCGAAACCGGTTCGGTATTTTGTCAGGAGCAGGCGGTCGCCGTTGGTCACGCCGATGATTACCGCCGGCATGATCCTGGGATAAAACCGCTTCTGGCAGACCGGGCAGAACATGGCGCGTTCCTGCGGATCGTGGGTCATTCTGCCGCCGCACCTGCCGCAGAACCTGCTGTCCCGGTACCAGTCTGCTAAGTGCTTTCCGGTCAGAACCGCATAGCGCTGATGCTTCGGGAGCATTTCGTCTCCGCGCACGCCGCGGACGGTTTCATAGGTATAGCCCTGCGGTGCAGGTAGCACTTCCGGCGAGAAAAAGTAGTTCGTGTCATCGACTCGAAACAGATAGCGGCAGTGCGCCGGATGCAGTTCGGCAAACACCGGGAGCTGATGTCCGGCTTTGAGCAGGACTTTTGTGCCGTCATAGCAGAGCACCGGACTGTCTGGCGCAGGATGCGCCGCTGCGTCATAGGCATTGTAAAAACGGTGGGGCGCAATGTCTTGTATCATGAAAAAACCTCTTTTCCAATACGGTATCAGTATGGGAATAGTATAGCGCGTTTCTCGGAAAATTGCAAGCAGGATTCTCTGACTTTTCAAATATCGCAAGGAAATCCTGTCACATTTCACAAAAAAATCGAATGATATAAAAAACAATTGACACAAAAGATAAAATATGCTATAGTAAAAGCAACAAAAAAATCGGATTCATGATTTGGATTTGGAGGAAATCAGAATGAGATCAAAATGGCTATCCCTTGTATTGGCGGCAGCATGCTGCATCTCTGCGGTGAGCGGAGCGGCGGTTTCCGGCAGAACGACAGTACCGCTTTCGGCGGCGGCAGTTTCAGCCGGAACAGACCCGGCGGAGATGCCGGCAGACTATCAGACTGCCGCGGAGTGGATCTTGAACAACCGCATTCTTGCAGAAGGCTCTGTAAAGGACTGGGCGACGATCTATGACCAGATCGTTGCCGGAAACGGAACGCTGAACTATGTGGTGAAATGGCAGACCAAGCAGACTATCACATTGGAGCAGCGCCAAAAATTGCAGACAGTTCTGGAAACTGCCGTGAATGACTGGACAGATTGGCTGGTCGGCTATGACAACTGGCCGTTCCAGCATGTAAACGTGAACATTGTGGGCTGGGCGGTATTGGACAAAGACAGCCTGTTGGATCTGCAGCCGGATGAAACTGTGTTTACAGAGACAGTTCCAGCAGACACCAGCTATATCACAGGCAGCATGGCAGTCGGAGAACTGCCCACACTGGAACCGATCGGAGATGAAACGCGCTATCGGTATATCCACTGGGCGGATACTTCCTATCAATATCCCGGCGGCTATGAGAATCGCTATGATATGTATCTCCAGGCAACACAGGGCATGATCGATATGGGCGGTTTTGGCTATCACTGGGGACAGCAGCTCTCTGACAACGCAGTGCTGGGGCTGATCGATGGAACGTCGAGCATCCATATTCTGGAACACGAAATGGGGCACGGCTTTGGACTTACGGACTTTTACGGCGGCGAAGGCGAATCTGACGGCTTTCCGCCCGGAGGATTCCCAGGCGGCGGAACTTCGATCATGATGGCAGGCTCTTCACAGACGATCACGGACTTTGACGGTTGGTTTTTCCGCTATCTCTGGTCATATCTGGCAGATGAAGCCGGACGCTTTGATCTTCCGCAAACACCTGTGACGACAACAACGACGACAGAAACGACGGTCACAACGACAACAACAACGACAACAACTGTGACGACAGAGACCACGACTGTTTCCTCGGCGGCTGCCACTTCGGAAAGTACTGCCGACACAACAGAGCCAGAGCGGTATCCGGTTTCATTTACCGATACCATTGCAGAAATACAGGACGGTCAGGTGACATTCCGCGAGCATGGCACCTACTATTTCAGCGGAACTGCTTACTACGGCGACGATGCATCCAAAAATCTGATGCATTATGAAGCAGGAGACCAGGTGCGGATCGAGTTTGTTCATGATGCGGCGCAAAATATCCTGGAGATCACGCTTTTGGAACTGATCGAGAACAGCCATAAAGTGCCCGGAGATGTCAACGCAGACGGCGTGTGCACGGTGGCGGACACCGTTATGCTCCAGAAATGGCTATTGGGACAGGGCAGTGTGACCGACTGGGAGGCAGGAGACCTGAACAGCGATGCCAGACTCGATGGATTTGACCTGTGCCTGCTGCGCGGAATGCTGCTGTGAGTGCCTGTTGACGCATTTTTGCGCATGTATCTGCCAGTGTAGTTTGCATTACAATGTATTAGAGTTGAAAAAAGCGTATTTCTGTGGGTGGCAGAAATACGCTTTTTTTGTGTGAGCGAGATGGGTTATTTTGCCCGGCGCCGCCCATCAGCCAATGGATTCTCATTTCCCTCTTGTATTCCGCATGTGAATATGCTATAATACCAGAGGAACTTATGAATTTATGGATCAGGAGAGAAGATATATGAATGAAAAATGGGTTACGGCCTGGGGAAATGCAATTTCCGTTGCAGAGCGCCGACCGGAAAATTATGCAAAAGATCTGACACTGCGGTATCCGGTAAAAATGATGCTGGACGGCAGTGCACTGCGGATCACACTGGACAACTTTTGCGGTCATGATGCCGTGACACTGACCTGTGCTTCTATGGCGCGCTCTGACGGCGCAGACGGCATTGCAGCAGACAGCCGGGTGTCGCTGACCTTTTCCGGCGCGAAAAGCGTCGTCATTCCGGCAGGAGAGCGCCTGCAAAGCGACCCGGTGGATTTCCCGGTGAAAAAGGGCGAGACCATTGCCGTGAGTCTCTACTTTGCCGGATTTACAGAAATGCGTTCCGGCGTGGTGATTACCGGGCCGCTGTCCGGCGGTTATTTTGCGGTGGGAAACCAGACGGATGCCGCTGTTTTGGATATGGATACCTCGAAAAAGACGCATACGGTATATTTTCTCAGCGATATCGATGTGCGGACAGCGCCGGAAAATCACACGCTGATCTGCTACGGCGATTCCATCACTGCTCAGGCGTGGCCGGACTATCTCATCGAACGCACACTGCGCTGCGGTGACGGCACTACAGCGGTGATCCGCAAGGCGGCAAGCGGTACGCGCATCCTGCGGCAGTATGATAATATCACCTATGATTCCTACGGATTGAAGGGCGAAACGCGCTTTCCGCGGGAGATCCAGGTCTCCGGCGCAGAAGCCGTGCTCATTCAGCATGGTATCAACGATATCATTCACCCGGTGGGAACAGAAGTCAACCGTTTCCGTCCCTGGAGTGATCTGCCCACTGCGGAGGAGATGATCGAGGGACTGCGGTTTTATATCCGCACTGCCCGTGCCGCCGGACTGCGTGTCTATGTCGGCACGCTGCTCCCCATTGAGGGATGGCGCACCTATGCGGACTTCCGGGAAAAGCTGCGCACGGCGGTGAACCAGTGGATTCGTACCACGGATGAGATCGATGGCTGCGTGGACTTTGACCGTGCCGTCTGTGACCCGGCGCATCCCACTGCCTTTGCACAAGGCTATGACAGCGGCGACCATCTGCACCCCAGTCTGACGGCATATGCCAGAATGGCAGAAGAAGTGCCGGAAGCGCTGCTCCGAAAACGAGGTTAACCATGCGGCAGAACTATCAGAAAACCATGTACGCCTGTTTTATCGGCTATATTGTGCAGGCGGTAGTCAATAACTTTGTACCGCTGCTTTTTGTGACATTTCAGAAAAGCTACGGGATTTCTCTGTCGCGCATCACATTTTTGATTACGATCAATTTCTGCATCCAGCTGGTCGTCGATCTGGTTTCCGCCGGATTTGTGGATCAGATCGGCTATCGCGCCTCTGTGATCCTTGCCCATGTCTGTGCCTCTGTGGGACTGCTGGGGCTGACGATACTGCCCGATCTGTTTTCCGATCCCTATTGGGGAATCGTGCTTTCTGTCGGCATCTATGCGGTAGGCGGCGGATTGATCGAAGTTCTCATCAGTCCCATTATCGAAGCTTGCCCCACGGATAACAAGGAAAAGGCAATGAGCCTGCTGCATTCGTTTTATTGCTGGGGACATGTGGGTGTGGTACTGGTCTCCACCGTGTTCTTTGCGCTGTTCGGGATCGCGCATTGGAAAATACTCACAGTGTTCTGGGTGCTGATTCCGGTTTGCAATATCCTGCTCTTTGCCAAAGCGCCGATCTACTCGCTCCATGAGGAGGGGGAAAAGGGTCTGACGATGAAGCAGCTTTTTTCCCGAAAGCTGTTCTGGGTGTTTCTGCTCATGATGCTCTGCGCCGGCGCTTCGGAGCAGGCGGTGAGCCAGTGGGCTTCCACTTTTGCAGAACAGGGTCTCGGCGTTACCAAAACGGTGGGTGACCTCGCCGGCCCGATGGCATTCGCCCTGCTGATGGGAATTGCACGGCTGATCTACGGAAAATACGGCGATCGTCTGGATCTGGATCGCTTTATGGGCGGCAGCTGTCTGCTCTGTATGGCATCTTATTTGTGCATCGTGTTTGTGCCTGTTCCGCTGGCAGGCCTTTTGGGCTGTGCCGTGTGCGGCTTTTCTGTGGGAATCCTCTGGCCGGGAACATTCAGTAAGGCGTCCGCAGGCATCCGCAGCGGCGGTACGGCAATGTTCGCGATGCTGGCGCTTGCAGGCGATGTGGGCTGTTCCGGCGGCCCGACACTGGCAGGTCTGGTGTCCAGTGCCTTTGGAAATAACCTGCACATGGGCATTCTGGCGGCGATCCTATTCCCGGTGCTGCTGTTGGTGAGTCTGTTTCTGGCAAAACGATGCAGAGAATCTGCCTGAAAGCCAGAGAAGACTTCCCGGAAAACGAAAAATATCCGGTTCAAAAGACCACAGGATCAATTCATTCTGACCCTGTGGTCTTTTCTTTTCCCTCTTCACAGAAATTTTTTTATTTCAGGAAACGACAATAAAATATTCCAAATTTGCCCATTTTGCGTATTGACAATTCCACATAAAAATGTTATAATAAAATGAAGCGTAAATTGTAGTCTGATTGTGCAATTATACTATGATAGCGCGATAAATCAAGTCAAAATTTATGCGATTTTGCAGAACAGGGTGCGAAATAAAGTACCGCAATTTTTGCAGTCTGCGAGTGAGAAAGCGTACGCAGAAAAAAGATCGCATCTGTTAATTCAATTAGCTAAAAGGAAAATACGACAGGAGGAATTGTGATGAATCGACAAATAGGCATATGGAAACGATTGATTTATGGTATATTAGCAACAGTAATGCTGCTGACTTCGTGCAACTGGGGGATGCTATACACGGCTGCCGCTTCTGTGGGGCAAAACGGAACATTCCAGGTGCGCTTCGGCACTGTAACCGTGGGCGGTGCGACGGTGAACCCGGAGCAAAACGGCGAAGACGGAAAAGACGGCAGTTTTTACATGGTTCCGAATAGCCAGGAGATCCTTTTGACAGCGATCATTGCTGCGGACTTCAGTGCAGGCTATGTAAAGGGACAGGAACTGGAGATCAGTCTGCCTTATCTGTATCTGGATGACACTACTGGTGTATTGGTACAGGTGGACTCTCTGGAGAAAATCCCGGAATCGAAGCGCGCTACAGGAGAATATATCGGGATTCGCGCCAAATCAAAAGGATTTGCAGGATTTGGCGATTCCACCTTTGTATATGATGCAGATGGTAATCGGCTTGGCGCGGATAATTATGCTTACGGAAAAATCATTTTGAAAAATAGCCTTGATAATCTGTCTGGAACTGCAACACCGAGCTTTGAGATTCAGTTTTACAGCGCAAATCCAGAAACGATGGCAATTCCGGAAAATGCTTCGGCAACGCTTGGCATGAAGTTTTCTTACAGCAGCTTCTATAGCGCCAATGAACAGCAGTTGGGCGGAGAATGGTCTACAGATGAATTGGACGATACCACGCTTTCACAGCGCCGTGTCACATTCGTCAATTCCAATCTGATCTGGAACACGAGCATCGAAAGTGTGCCGACTGTAAAGCTGAAAAAGGATGACACCAATAAAAGCAGTGCGGTGATGTGGCAGCAGTATAACTATATGGTATACCAGATCACCGTGTCGAATGATTCCACTGAGAAGGAAAGTACCATCGACAACTATCTGCTGACCCTGCAAACGCAGTATCGACCTGACCGCATGAAGAGCGTTTTGGATGAGGATCTTTTGTGCTGGCCGGAGGATGCTCCGGATACGCGAAACGAAGATGTCTCCTCTGATTTTTATCAGAAGCACGATTTTATCGGAAAGCCCAATGAGGGCGGCGTGCTGATCTATGATGTCACCGACATTCCTGACTGGCAGACGGAATGGGATCTGGAAAAATTCTCGAACATCACCCAGGAGTCCCTTCCTTACAGCTATACTGGTTCCGGCAATATCATTTTGCGGAAGGAAGCAAAAGATAAGTCTCACATGCTGTATTCTGCGGAAAAGGCAGCTGAACTGAACCAGAACAGCACAGATGTGACATATCACAATGCACATACCTATATGGTCGCTGTGCCGTACTCCAACAACTTCCACTCCGGAACAGGATACGATAACACAACAGGACTGATCTCGACGATCACCTTCGGCGGCGGCAGCAGCATTCACTGGTCAAAAACGGCAAGCAACACAACGGATTTTACAGCGCCTACAAGAGACAATTTTCAGCATCACAAGTATGTAATGGATGCAGACGGCAATGAACTGACAGAAAAAACGGTGGGCATCGGCGATGTGGATGCCTATTATCTGGACGGCTTTAACAGTATTGGCAATGTTCCGGTATTTCACGCGGTGACGACCGACTATGTGCCGGAGGATTTCGACTTGCAGGAAATTGACATCCGCCTGGATAACGATCCGCTTTATTATCCGGACATCCAGCTGAGCGACTGGTTTCTGGTGGAGAACGGCGATATTAACCAGTTTATCTGCTTTGGCTTTACACAGGCGGACGGGACGACCGTTTATAAAACTGCCGCAGAACTGGGACTGCATCTGACAGAAGATACAGATGCCGAAGCGGAAAACCCGGATTCCAAGTTCTGGACACTTTCGCTGGGAACGGCGCTCACAGCCCAGTCCGGACTGACTTTCTGCCGGGAAGTGCAGTTTCTGTTCAGGGAAGAGATTCCGCGGTACACAGATTTCAATGGCCTGATTACCATGCGCGGTGCGTTTCCGCACTTTTGGACATATGACAATAAGATCAGCACTTCCTACGAGTTCCATTATTATCAACCGCAGAGTGCATCAAGTGAGGCAGGATGGATCAAGGATCCGCTGAGCGTAGATGATGCCAATGCGGTGATTCGGACAGAAAAGGCTAACCCGGTGCTGGAAGGCGTCGGTGTATACGATGATCCCATTGGCGGCTTAGAGCAAAAGGGAAATCCCCAGGTGGTATCCCTGAATGATGATACTGCCGGTGTGCGGTTCGTGATTTCCAATGACAGTATTTCCCGTATCATGCCGGCATCCATGGACATTACTGGGTTGTATCCCAATGACAACTACAGCGGAGGCGGCCTGGTGGCTTCCAGTATTGTCCTCAGCAAGTCGCTGCTGGAAAATGCAGACATCCAGTCTGTTGTGCTGCACGGAAAAGGGTATACCGGAAATACACTGGTAAACAAAGATGTGACGCTGGATCTTTCTCAGTATACGAAAAATGCAGACGGCGATCTGGTGATCCCGAAGGCGGCATGGAACGGCCGCTGTCCTACCTGCTGGGCGTTTCTCTGGGATTCCGGCGCATCGAAAAACAGATCACTTATACAGACAGTGCAAGCGATGACAACTGTTACATCCAGATCAATGGTACGCCCACCACGGAGCAGACGATCACACCGCACGCTGAACTGAAAACGGCGTACAGCTTTGGCGACCACGACCAGACCGCTGAGGATACTGTGGCAGAAGCTACTGTAACTTTGGATGTGTCTAAGGTACTGCCGCAGCTGACTGCAAGCGTGCACGCCATCCGGAAAGATGGAACAGAAGCCGTAGAGACACAGCACACGGTCACAGATAAAAACGGCACACGCATTGTCTATCCGTCTCTGGCTGTCCCAAACCGCAGCGAGACGGAGCAGACATGGTATCAGTTCTTGCTGACCAATAATTCCCGTTCTACCAGTTCCAATGCGCTGCTCCAGGTGAATATGGACAGTGTGGGAAATGAGCCGAACGACTGCCTCCAGGATCTGGAGGGCTTCGACACCCGGAAAATCGTTCTGGAGGGTGTCGGCAGCGGCAAGGCTGCCGAGATCAAAGAGATCCAGTTGTTTGACTGGGACAATACAACATATACCGCAGATTCGCTTTCTGAAATTGAACCGGATCTGACGGTTTCTTCGGATGCCCTGACGACAGACGAAAACGGCGTTGTGACATACGAAGTGCCGGAAAGCATCCGCCGTCTGCGCAGCGTGCGCATCATTTTCTCGCGGATATACGGCAACCAGGATCTGAATCACCTGAAAGAACTGACGCTGAAACTGTACGGTTCGACAGACTGGACTGGCTCTCTGAAAGCGAGTGCCAATTTTGAAGTGATCGGCAGCATCAATGCCGAGTCGCGTACTAGTTCTAATGCAACCATGGCAGTGGCAGATACCAACCTGACGATCACGCCCACTGCCAATCGTCCGGAGACCGGCGAGAGCAGCAAAACAAGCCTGACCGTGCCCAATAAGGCGGAGGGTCTGTACTATGGCTTCCTGCTGGAAAACAAGGATACCAATAGCTGTTATTCCAAGGCAGGAAAGTCCGTGGTTTCCGTGGATCTGAAAAGCGTTGGCGTTAAGACCGAAAAAGACGGCGCCAAAATTGTAAAGGGCTATTTGTCGGATCAGGTGACCCTCTCTTCCAACTATGCGAAGAGCGGCAAGATCGAAAGCATCCAACTGACTGCATTTCTGCCGGAGGTTGTTTCCGGGCCTGCGCCTGTGAAAACTTTTACTTTGACAGAATTGGAAGCAAACAAGAACGCAGACGGCGATCTGGTGATCGACCTGTCCGATTGGAAAGCGCAGGGATTGTACCTTGCCAATGTTGAGATCCGCTATGCCGATCTGGAGCGCGACCTCTCTGCGGCGCAGGACAACGCACCGGAACTGCGCATTTATGGCACAAGTGACTGGTTCGATGACCTGACCGCAACGATGACGGTGACACCGCAGCATGCGCTGATGGAAAAGCAGGCGAAGTCTGCCTCTGTAAAATTCCATGTCGATCGTCCGGCGCTCAGCGTAAACACCCATATCTTCTACAACGATCAGACGGAATCTTCTCGTTCCAAGTCGGGCAATACCGATGGAAACGAAACGATTTTCGGCGTTCCGTATGACCGTGACTTCATGCTGCGCGCAGAGTTCGCCAACAAAACCATCTCCGTTCTGGATGATGCACAGATCCTGATGGATATTCCCTATGAGAAACAGGGCGAGACCGGCACAGGCTTCCATACCACAGAACTGCGCATTTATGAGGATCTGATCGACCAGTTCGGCGCGTTTGACAACATTATTCTCACCGGAAAAGATGCGGACGATCAGGAACAGCAGGTTACCCTTTTGCCGGAGACTGACGAGACCGGAAAGGTGACAGGATTCCACCTGGAGAGCGATACCAGCAAGCAGTATACCTTTTATAATGGCGTATTGACATTTACCAGAGATGAGGAGACCAGACTCTTCCCGGATTTCGGCATTGAAAATCTGACCAATGTAGAGCTGAACGGCAGACTGGTACAGTGCACAGATGCTTCCGCTTCGGATGAAAAGCGTTATGTCGAATGCTATGGCTATGACGATTCCCTCTTTGGCAAGACGGATACATTGGAAGTTGTCACACACAACTACCTGGACGGCTTCCGGGAATCCAAGGGCTATGTTACCGAGACATATGACAGCAACAAGTATATCGTAACTGCAAAGGACACCACTGCCATTTATGTTTCCAAGATGTATTTCGACACGACAGTAATGGCATTCTATAAGGACAGCACCACTGCCAATGATAAAAAGTATGCTGCTGCATCCAGTTCATTGGAACACATTCGCCAGAATTATGCACAGCCGACAGAAAATATCGTTTCCGACGGACATGTGCACGGCAGCAATGGTTATCTGTTTTCGGAAAGCAGTATGTGGGGCGACAGTGCCGATAACTCCGAGTTGGAGATCGGCTATAAGTCCATAGGTTCTTTTGCAGTGGATTTCCGTCAGTATTGCAATACCGGAAGCAACCTGCCGGCTGCAAAGCCGACACTTGCCGGACAGGAGCACCAGTCCTATAATTATGTGCGGGATGCTTCTCTGAACACGGCAGCTACCGTGGATGTGACCCTGGATCTGCCGACGGATTCCTTTGACGCATATTATCTGAAAGTTGATCCGCGTGCAAAAGACTACATTCAGTCGGTAAAGGTGATCTATCAGGACGATACAGAACGCATCTGCTCCGGCGAAGATATCGTATATTATGCGGCGGAAAGCAATGCTGCCGGCAAATTTGCCCGTCTCAACCTTTTGGGCGAAGAGGCAGACACCTTCTCTTCGGACGAAAAATACTTCTATAAGAAGCCGGAAAGCTATCAGGGACAAGCGCCCTCGAATCCGGTAAAACAGGTCGTCGTGACCATCGATATCAACCAGTACCAGACAGTGAACAATGACGGGGAGCATGCAGCATCTCCGGACTACGGCATCTGGTACGATCAGACAGATTCCTCTACCCAGGGTGCGTTTGAAGTGACCGGACGCTTCTACCGGATGGAGGAAGCTGTGGCAACTGCGCATGCCGATGTTACTGTGGGCAACAAGACCAATGGCAGAAGCATGCAGCGTACCGATTCCGGTGAGACAACAAAAAGCTCTTCCTGGTCATTCCAGAACTATTATTATGGATGGAAACCGTACCATAGTTATGGTCATGGTTACTATTGGGAGAAGACCAAGTATGACTATAATGCTACACATTTGCAGTCCAGCACAAGAGTTCACATTGTCAACGACCAGGACAACGTGTTGAAGGGTGTGGGTGAAACACCGTCTGTTGACACCAACGACGAAGCTGAGTTCGGACAGGACAACAGCTTTGCCATCAGCTTTTATCGCCAGGGCAGAACAACTTCTGTTCCTACCTCCTATGTTTACTGGTCAGGTGCGCACAGCGCTCCCAACAACAACGACTACCATTGGACAATGAACAGTCCGTATATCCGGACAGATCAGTATGACTGGGTGAAGAAGCTGGCGTTTACCGATCAGGTCGTACTTTCGGATAAGCTGCCGGAGATCCAGCCGGATGACGTCTATGATTACAAGGGCTTTTTGACCACCGGCATCCAGATCAAGAAAGAGATCTATCAGTATTTCCGGGACAACAACGAGATCACCTTTACGCTGAAAGCAAAGGATTCTACCGGCGCAGAGACCGGCACAGCGCAGACGGTTTCCATCTCTGTAGCAGATCTGAAGAAGCTGTATGGCACAGAAAACGACTGGTATGTGAACTTTACTTATCCGGACAAGGTGAGAAGCGATGTTCCGGTTGCGACAGATACCACGGAACCGGATACCGAGCCGGCAGTAGAACCGAGCTATCAGATCACACAGGAAAACGGAACATATGTCATTGCGTTGGGCGAAGATACATTTGTCACCGACTATCGCATGACGATGTATGACATTCCGGGCACAGGCGACTATTCCGCGGAACTGACCGATCAGGAAAAAGCCGATACCCATCAGTCGAACCAGTGGGATATCCTGGTGCACGGAAAGCCTTATGCAATCTCGAAAACACATGACAACAAATACGGTACCAACACTGCAGCAACAAGTGTTTCCACTGACTATGCGCCCGATCAGGTGATCTATGAGCAGTCGGATACCGCCAGAATCATGGGCTATCTCATTAACTTCAAAGGCGGATATGAACTGAAAACCCGGTCGAATTACACCACAGAAAATCTGTATTATGATTACAGTGAGACTGATAATAATACACCCAACAGAGGACTCTATCGGGTCAGAATCTATAATCAGGACAAGAACCAGGCGACAGGAAAAGAGGCGGCTGCCCGAATCAGCGAGGCTTCTTCTGTCAACACCATGGACAGCCGTTATCGCCTGGAGCATATCTACCTGCCGACATTCCTGCTGGATGGAGATTGGTTTGCCGTATCGCAGCTGATCCTCACCGTAAACGGCAAGACAACTGTTCCGGTAAATGTCGTAAAGGAAACAGGTGTCGATGGGCCGGATGGCAACGGCGGTTACACTGTGTATGTGGGAACAGCAGAGACCATCGGCGGCGAAGCGGTCTACTCGGTAGATACAGAGCAGATCCTCCGACAGCTGTATAAGAGCAATTCGGATCTGCTTCCCACTTATACCAATTCGTTCGATCAGGGCACTTACGTCAAGGCGTATGTCAGCAGCTTCCAGCTGGATCTCCGGGCGAAAAACGCCGACCGCAGCCAGGACAGCACCGTTCTGGCAGACGGAGAGTATCTGACCGCAGATAAAACCAATGGAAAATGCACATTCCTGTATGACGGCGTTTATGTTGACCGGACACCTGACGATTTTACCTCGGATACCTGGGATGCAGACTCCACGCCGTCCTTCGGCAAAAAGTCCAATGGTTATGCGCAGGAAAGCGCTGAGAACAAGCTGTCCGTAGCGTTTACTTCCATTGACCCCAATGCCGATGTCTATACCTATACCAATGCGGATGGATCTGCCGCAAAAAGCAACAAATCCTCCTATTATAACATCAAGAACCTGACCGGAATCATGGAGGTCGATGTTTCCCGGACGAAAATGTATGATCTGGATTCCAAGACCGGCGATATCCAGTCTGTGGACTATCTCCATCTGTCTCCCTATGATTATGTGGAATATACCACAAAGATCAGCGCAGCAAACAGCGCATTGATTCCGCTGGAGCATGTTTCCGTGGATTTCAGCGTCCCCAAGGGACAGCGTATTGTTCAGTGGGATGTTGTGGATGCAAGCGGCAAGGTTCTGACGACGGGGAATGCATCTGAGAATATTCCGGCGGCGGACATCACCGCGGAATTGTCCGACGGCAGCACAAAGATCGCAGCGGCACAGGGTGTAAAGTATACGCTGCTGAACAAGACAGACGGTGATCCGGAAGAAACGGCTTACCGCAGTCTGACGGCTGAACTGGGCAAGGGCGCAGTGTCTGACGATCAGATCAATCCGGGCGAAGCGGTTTATCTCCGTGTGACGACACAGCTCACCGAGAACGGCGGAAGCTATGATGATGTGTCAGTCGGCACAGTAGATGTAAAGGTGCACGCTGCACAGAAGCATGCTTATCCGCAGTATGCGATCTATAACGCTTCCGGCAGCGGAAACTATCAGCCAAACAGCACCAATTCTTATGCAGACCGCAGAACAGATCTGGCAGGCTATCTCTACTATTACCGCTATTCTCAGAAGGATGCGGCATCGCAGACGCAGTACTATGCTCATGTGCAGAGTACTCTGAAATATCAGTCTACCGCTCCGGTCACACTGACCTATCAGGCGGCTGACCCGAAGCAGAATTACGACGGAAAGGGCGCATCGCTGACTATTGGCGGTTTGTATCAGGAAACCGGACACAACTGCGACACCTATTCTGTAGATGTTTCTTTCCTGGAAAAGAAAACGAAGGACAGCGGTGTCAAGTATTACCGCGGCTTTGAACTGACAGAACCGTATACCGTTTCACTTGAACCAGACAAGTTCAGCAAGGTAGAAGTGCTCTATGCAGTTGCAACACCCAGCACAGACCCGCGCTTTGCAGAAGATGAAAACATCGCCTTCCAGACAGACGAAAACGACGAAATAAAGACCACCTGGAAATCCTACACCTACACAGCCGGCGAAGCACGGCAGCTGGCAGAGGCAGCTATGACAGATGCCGATCTGCCGAATGTAGTTGGAGTACGCTGGATCTACTATGATCTGAAAGGCAGCGCAACTGACACCAAGTTCAGCAGTACGGCAAAGAGCAAGATCGAGCTGGAAGATGTCAAGCTGACCGGTGTGGGAAGATACCAGGACCTGACAGACGGCACTGCAAAGAAAGCGGACACTTATTCTCAGCATTTCACCGCAGTGAACACCTATACCCATATTCACAGCGAGGATATCCAGGCGGTTACTGTGACCGAATCCGGAAGCACAGTTGCTGCGGATGCTACAGCCACATCCCATACGATCCAGACGGCAGACCGAAAAGAACTGACCCATTCGATCTATCGGGAAAATCCCATTGCATCGTTCCACACCCAGACATTTGCCACAGAGGAAGCTGCTGCTGCAAAGTATGCGGAGAATGCGGCACAGAAAACAAGCTATCGTCCGGGCGAAACCATCTGGCAGAAGGTGACGCTGAAAAACAACCTGGCGGCGCTGAGCAGCGGCAAACAGGCAGGCGAGGAGGGCAGACTCATCAACCCGGTGATCTATGATAAGATGCCGGAATATTTTGATTCGGCTTTGTACGATTTGTATAAGGTCGGCGACAGCATACCCAATTTTCATCTGCGTCTTCTGGATGCTGACGGCAACGAGAAGGATTTGACTAATATTGAGCTGTATCTGGCGAATCGAACCACAGGAGTGACCGGCTATGACAGCGGCGGAAAGATGACCTATACCGACGGTTACACCAACGGCAATGCGAGCCGGAAAGCGTTTGCGGATTTGAAGCCCGACAGCAACAATACTTTCTCGATTTCGTTTACGGTATACGAACTGCGCCTGCGTTATGCAGATGACCATGACAAGGACTTCGTTTTGCAGCCGGGCGAGCAGATCGAATTCTGCTATTCGGCAACCATTCGCAAGGAAGATCTGCCTATGGTATACACGGCTTCTACCTATGCAGACGATACCGCAGCGTCTACGACTGGATCTGCCGGACTGCATCCGGCATACTTCCCGCGCATTGGTGAGTATTATCAAAATGGATTGGTACACTATAATTATGAAACACTTTCTCCCAACGGCAATTTGTACCCCATGCTGTCGGGCGGATTTTCCAACAATGGGGATGCAAAAAATAACGATAAACAGATACAGAACAGCAATATCCTGATGGATATGGATTATCTGATGCATGATATCGGTTTCAGTGCAGATAAGAATACACAAGTGGATATGTGGGAATTTCTGGATCAGACCATCACCCATATCCCCGGCTCGTCTACCACAAGCGGCAATATCAGCGGTCAAAACGTTGTGCTGCTGGACGAAGATTCTCAGACTGCAAAGAATATGCAGAAGGTATGGTACAATGCGGCTTCCAGTATCACTGCAGCCGATCAGCTGCAGCAGCTGCCTCAGACGGTAGAATATAAGGCAAACAACATCAATCGCGACTGGTTCAGGCTGGCGATGCATCAGCGAAATGCTGATCATGCCGACTGGGAAACACTGGATGCTGCAAAGGACACGCCGGTGATCTGGAGTGAAACGCGTCTCCACCTGCAAAAGGCATGGCTTGCCACCAGCACAGAGTTCCTGAGCGAGGGAAAAAATATTCAGTACGAAGCGACCAGCGGCGACTGCACAGACGGCATTTTGACCGACCCGAATTATCCGTATTTCGGTACATATAGTGATTCCTATAGTGATAATTCTTACAGAAATACGGTTCATTCTATCACAGACCGTTCCGGCGCTGTTGCCCTGGAATATGACGAGGATACGACCGTTCAGCTTCAGGCATACAACTATGGTGACTGGGATCTGGATGGTGTGACATTCCTGTATACATTCGCTTACGGCATGAAGCCGGTAGTGGATGACAACGGAAAGCTGGATGTCTCCCAGGTGCTGGCATATACCAACACCGGCGATTCCAAGTCCGGAAAGTTTGCGGCGATCGATGCGACGAATGTAGAAGCAGAGATCATTCAGACACCGGAAACGAAAAATCCGAAGTATCTTGCGCCGAAGGCAATGCGCGATGCGGCGCAGAATACAGCGATCACTGACGAAGCGGATGGTTATTACACTGCGGAACAGTATACACCGTATGTGGTAAAGATCACCGTAAAACAGCCGCTGAAAAAGTGGTACGGCAGAGGCAGTGACTTTGGTTATATCACCCGGGTAACACTTCCGGCGAGAGTATTTACCAACACAGCAAGCGGTACTTGGTATGACCGTGTGCTCACACAGCCCTATGTGGCAAACAACAGCGAAAACCATCTTTATTATCAGATCTATGATATCGATCACTGGGACGGCTCGACCAAAACACTGGCAAAGCACAACCAGCTGAGCGGCATGGATTACCTCTGGAGTCCAGCATATTATCACTGGTATTATTCTGATCCGCAGCCGGATAAGTTAAAGTATCTGGCGGCTTCTCCGAACACGTCTTCTGTCAATGGCTATAACATCCAGAACAAAGAAACGGTGGAGAAGAACGGCAGCTATCAGTTTACCAACAACGGAGACATCTCCCGCTATGCCAGCGGTAAGACCATGTTCTATGCCGAAACTGGTACGAGAGCTGTACAGCGTCAGCCTCTGGTGCGCAGCTGGGCAACCATCAGCGAAACCATCGGCAGCAATGAAACCGAGATGTACGGCAAGACGGTGGAACAGTATTACACCGAGACACAGGGCGAGGTCAACTGGATCAATGTCCATGTGGAGAACAATTATTGCTGGGATGAGTATGGCTACAGCGGCAGTGTCGGAATACGTGGCTATAATAATGAAAAGTCGCAGCACAGCTATGGCACAGACGGCGGTCAGAAGGGTTCGCTTTCTCTGCCGGTCATCACCAACATTCTGCCTTACGGTATCGTTCCGGTGGCATCAGATGGCTCACGCTATACCACGGATAACACGGAAAATCGTAAAAAGTCCGTGGAGTGGAAGCTGTACGACAAGGATGCGGCAACAGAACTGACTGAACAGGCGGCGCTTTATGACACTGAGGTCTATTATGATGCGTCTACCGAGCGTTATGTGGTGCAGATCTTTGCCAAGGAAGAAAATGATACCGAAACGGCAATGACAGCGGCACAGCTGGAAGAAAAGCAGAAAAAGGATGCGGCGATCCGAAACGGCAGCCTGTACAATTTCTGCATCAAGACCTTTACCTATGCAGAGCCGGATGATATGATAAACGGCGTGGAAGATGAAGATCTGCTGAAAAACTATCTGAACAATTATTCTTACGTTTCCAGCAGAGTGAACGCTTACCGGTTTATCACGGACAATGACATTTCAGGCAATCCGTATACGGTATGCTCTCCGGCAAATTTGAGAGCAGCGGTAAATTCTTATGATACGTATGCTTATCGGAGTGCAGACAAGCGAAAGGACGCAGTTGCAGCAACTGATACAGAAACAGTGATGCAATACAATAGCAAAAAAATGTACTACATTTCCAAAGACACCCTGCCCATGCGTCCGGATACAGACAAAGACGGACTTTCTTCAACCAGTTCGGATCCCTATGTTCTGCTGAACCATCACTACGAAAACGGCACCTATATGCTGGGCAGCATGAAGCGGTATGCCGAGAATGAAGAAATGCAGATGGACGAGTACCGGAAGGACAAGCTGTTGTCGGAAAGCATCCGTTCTGCACTGAACCGTGACGTTTCGCCGTATGACGGAAATACGGATATGCTTTTCTCGGATTTCACCTCTGCCGAAGCGATGCAGGATTCCGGCGTTGTGAATACGCTGAAGATCCGCACCCAGACACCGTCCCTGAAGGCGGAGAACATGGTAGCCGCAGAAAAAAAAGAAACGGGTAAGAAGGGCTTTACCGAAGACACGGAAGACCTGGACGAAGTAGACACTCGTCAGAAGTATCAGAACAGCGGAAAGGATTTTGACTACAGCGATATTCTCTGGTACAGTGCCAAGGTGTCCAGTCAGTCCGAGAAGGACTACCGTTATCGCGGCAGTATCTTCCACGCGAAGATGGTGGTGACATTCCAGCTGCCGGAGAATGTGCGGTACTGGGATGAGGACGACCTGATGGACGACTACTATCTGGAGTACACCGATAAGTCCGGTACGACACAAAAGCTGACCATGGCAGAAGCCAAAGCGGCAGGCTGGGGCATCGAACTGACACAGCGGTACTTTGCCGAGAATGTTGCGCCGGCGGAAAATGCGGATGCCGAGCTGACACGGGCGGATTCTGCTACCAAGCGCGGCGGTGAAACACTGGTATTCGAGATCACCACGCCGAAGGATGCAGGCTTCGACTGCAAGGACGACAAGACCTATGTTGCAGGCAATCATCCGGCAGGCTATTTCAACGGCACGCTGAACTTTAAGATCAAGACCCGGATCGACAACCTGGAACTGGCGGACGACACCGACAGCAGCTGGGAGGATTATTATTCCAAGGTCTATGTGACATTTGAGGATACAGACGGCAAGTTCGCCATCACAAAGGACGGCGTCTTTGCCGAACGGGATGCAGACGGCAAGTATTATATCCGCGGCGGCTGCCTCATGCCGAAACGGGACGAGAACGGAGCATATGTCTATAATGCTTACGGCAATATCGTCTACGAAAAGCAGCAGAGACAGGAAGTGCCGGAATCGGAACTGGCTTATAACACCTATGATTTCAACTTCTCCGGACAGACCATGGAGGGCATGCAGCTGCAAAATGCTGTACGCGTCAAGGATACCACCGGCAGCAAGAAAAACACTTTGGATGAGATCGAACCCTTTGACGGCGTTGTGCCGGGTGAGATCTATCTGACAGCATCTTCTGCAAAGGTTGCTGTGATCGCACCCAAAACCACTGTGCGCGCCGACCTGAACTATCAGCGTGTGCGCGTCAACGACCCGAACTCTTCTACGGTCATCGCAGAAGATCCGCATATCAAGCAGGTTTATAAAACAGTCACTTATATTGACCAGGTATCTAACGATACTGCATCGGTCAATGAGTTTGTGGTAAACTATAACCTGGCAAATTATGCGACACTGCGCGGTACAGATCAGGAAGCGCCGGTCAATTATTCCGATGTTACACCCCATGTTTCTGAACTGGTTTATCCCAGCGTTTCAGAAATTTCAACCGGTAAATGGGCGATCCCATCGGCGAGTGAACTGGAAACAGAGTACGCCGCAGACGCAAAGCAGGTACACGACATCCTGGAAAAACACCTGAAAGTCTATCCCTATGTGCTCATCAGCACACAACCGGACAAGGAGACCGGATTCTATACGCCGGAAACAGAGCAGGATGACGGCATTTATTCCAACACCTATTCCAATTCCGGAACTGGTACAAGCTGGTGGGTACGCATTGGTGACGAAAATGGCTATGCCCTGGATGCAAACACAGCCATTGCGTTGGAAGAGAAGAATCTCCATTTTGACAGCACCAATCAGCAGCTCCAGCAGCAGTTGTCACAGCTTGATCTGAACGAATCCATTCGTCAGGTGCGGTGGGTCATTCGGACAGAGGGTTTTACAGAGGGTGCAGTTACCCTGAATGATGCAGAAGCACCGCGGTATTATCCCGTTCCCAAGGGACTGTACATGGACGTGGATGCAGATGCAGAGACCGAGGGCAGACAGGATCGCAACGAAGTAGACCCGGATCATTATGGATTGAAGGCACTGAGCGAAGATATTCAGACGAACAGTGCACATGTTGCATTCCAGACACGCCCGGCAGACAGCTCTGTCTCGATTTCGCTGCACAATAACCATTTTGCCAGTGTGATCCTGCGCAGTGATGATTTCAAGTATGCAGTTTCCGGAACACGTTCTCGTGTGGGCTTCTACCTGGATCCGGAGCTTCCGTGGCTCGGCATTGACATCGATGCGAAGTATTTCACGGGTGCAAAGGCAAGCGAATTTGGATGGAGCAGCAATATCACCGGCATCAACATCCAGAACAGTAAAATGATGAAGTATACGATCACCTATAAGAATCTGAGTCATGATCTGTTGGCGACCCAGGCGTATGGCGGAAAGGATGAGGAGGATGACAACCTGTCCAATCCGACGGTTTCCCTGGCGCTGCCGTATCTGGAAAATCTGTCAGAAAGTTCGTTTGACTATGTGGAGTATCAGGACGACTCCAACGGCAGCATCCCGGATTATTATATTGGGGATAACTACAAGAGTACCGCGGTGCTTGGTGCAGACAACAGCATTGAGTCACCGGCGGAAAATCTGGACAAAAAGACACCGCAGTGGACATGGCACATCGAAAACGAAAAGGGCGAGTTCGTCTCCCTGAAAAATGGCGGAGACGTGAAGCTTGTCGGTGTAGATGTGGAAAATAAAGCCTATGTCAATGCGGAAAATGCAAAGGTCACATTGGACGATCAGCAGGAACCGAATCCGTACTTTGTGAGAAAGCCGATTTCTACCAATGTATTGAACCGGAAAATCGTAAACTTCAAGTTCTCCGGAACATTAGCGCCGGGACTGCGGATCGTAGTGGAAATGATGGTACCGTTGGATACGACCAACAACAACATGGTTTCTACAGAACTGATGCAGGCGAAGGCATACGGCTTTAAGGAAGGTACTTTCAAACCGTACATCCCGGAAAAGCCGGATCGTGTTAAGATGGTCGCTTATGAGGTTGACAGCCATGATGTCAACCAGAACAACAACAGCCGTGATGTGGCGATCACCATTACTTCGCAGGCAATCACGCTGATGTCTACTGATACTGTGACACAAATGAAAACAGCCACTTCGGAGCTGGATACGGTGAACAGCACCATACCGGTGCAGGTGCCGGAAGGCAGCATGTATTCCTATGCTTCCTCTCTGCAAAACTCCTCCAGCGGTGACACGGTGTATAACAAGCTTTTGTTCTATGATGTGCTGCCGTATCAAGGCGACACCAAGGTCAGCGACAAAAATACACCGCGTAACTCACAGTGGAACGGTTATCTCATTCCGGAGTCGGTACAACTGAAACAGGTTGTGGAAAACGTCTCTTCGACGCTGCAGCAGGATCAGTATACCATTTGGGTTGGGCCGATCGTAAAACAAAACGGAAAGTATGTATTGCAGAACATCGATCAGCTTCCGACACCGCCGGACGACGTTGTAACAGACGTAGACAAAAAGAAATTCTATGAGGATATGTACGGTGAAGTGCATGCGAAGGATGCCTATTTCGTAAAGCTGTCAGATCTGATGGCAGCACACGAGAACAAGGAGATTTCGGATGCAGAATATGAGACGCTGGTGCGCGGCATTCGTGCAATATGGGCTGAACTGAACAATGCAGACACAGCACTGCGTAAGAAGAGCCGGCTGGAACTCTATTATGAGATGCATGCACCGCTGAATCTGCCCAAATATGTGGGAACGCCGGAATCTAATC
This sequence comes from Ruminococcus bromii, assembly GCA_963590855.1. Lineage (GTDB taxonomy): Bacteria > Bacillota > Clostridia > Oscillospirales > Ruminococcaceae > Ruminococcus_C. Next base: position 85,772 of record CAVAQT010000003.1, on the reverse strand, counting down.
CGGAAGATCCGAAAAACGCAGAGAATATCAAGAGCGCGGTACAGGAGTATACCCAGTGGAACAGCTTTGCCGGCGGTTATCGGGATAGCTCGTCAACAGACGGCAGCTATCAGCTCATCGAAAATAAGCAGGCAGGCGCATATATTTCTGCACCGCACGGAAAGGGTTATATCGGCAGCTATGTCTGGAGCGATCTGAATTATGATGCACAGTGCAACGAAGCCGAGTATGCAGTATCTGCCAACGGACGGCTGCTGCCCACTGGAAAGTGGACGACAGATATTGACTTTGACGGAAAGCCGGATGATCCCGGCATCAACGGCGTCAAGGTCGAACTGCTGACCACAAAGGGCTATGCAGTCAATGCAAAGGGTGAAGCGGTTGCAGCTGACCCGGATCCGTCTACAAACCCCGATCCGGATACACCGCGTTATGTACTGCTGGATCCTGAAACCGGCGCAATGCTGACAAGTGTGGATAACAACCCGACAGCATATCAGTACACCACCGACGGCCCGGTAACGTACACCACCGAAAGCGACTATTACGGCAACCAGGGCTATTTCATCCTGTCGAATCTGACACCGGGTGATTACCTGCTGCGGTATACGCTGCCGGAGGATTACGATCAGTATTCCGTTACCACACGGGAACTGGGACAGACAAAGACGGCGCTCAAGGTTTACCGGAACGGAACGGTTGTCTATAACGGCATCGGCGCAAGTGACACTGCGGCTCTTGCCAATGAGACAGCCAACACAAAGGCTTCGGTTGGACAGCTTGTCGTACAGACTGCACCGATTCATGTAGCCGCAGTGGAAGAAGATGCGGCAAAGCATCAGGCTTATGACACCGCTATGACATCCTATATGCTGGGTGTCTCCAGAGGTTATACCTACGGCGGCTGGACATGGGTCGATGAAACAGATAACAACGGCACAATCGAAAGCGATGGCATCATGCAGGATACCGAAGGTAAGCTGGGAGATGTCATTGTAGAAATGCACGAAGTTGATGCAGACGGCAATATCTCTTCGGAGATCGCCGTTGACGGCGACGGCAACCCGGCAACATTCCGCACGGGAAAAGACGGCTACTATCAGTTCCGTCTGTATCCGAACAAGAACTATGTGGCAGTTGCAAGGTATGACGGAACTTCCGGCATTCCTTATAAGCCGTCACCCTTTATGCTGTATGATGATCCGCTGAAAAAGGATGATGATAACGACCTGATGAAGGTAGCAGGCAGCTTCCGCACAAGCCCGTTCCTGACGAGCGTTCCTTATGATGAAAATCATAAACCGCTGTATGAAGACGACGGACAGACATTCCAGATCAACAAGAGTGTTTCTCTGGGATTTGTGGATGGTTCCCGCGGCTTTATCGGACAGTGGATCTGGGACGATGCCAACTATAACGGCATTCGGGATACCTATGAAAAGGGTATTGGCAATGTGACAGTTACTCTGCAATCATTCTATTATGATGGGAACACGAAGAAGTGGGAGTACATTGCCGGTGAAGACCGCGACATTCAGACAGCGGAATCCGGCGCATATGTATTCCAGAATGTTTCCAGCTATTACGAGAAGGACGGAAAGACATATCTGGCAGGCTATCGGCTGTATGTCGATCCGGATAAGAATGCCGATCTGTACCAAAAGTATGCGATCACCAAGTATAAACAGTATCCGAACAGCCGCTCTGCGGAAAACAGTGATCTGCAATATACTGGTAAGATGCAGTACTATCTCATTGGTGACGACTGGTTCGAGTATGATGAGAATGGCAATGTTACAGCAACGCATCACAACTATGATGCAGACGCTGACATCATCATTGTTGCCGGAGAAACGACAGTTGATTCAAGTACGAACAACGTCATTGACTATCAGGATACCCATTATGATATGGGCGAGGCACAGCGCCTTCTGGAATACAGCGGCGGCTTTACAGAGATCCAAACCTCTGAAGTAACCGGTTATCTCTGGGAGGACAATGGCAGGAATGCAGCCGGGGAATACCAGGAGACATTCGACTATGACGGTATCCGCAATACCGTGACCGATGCGGACGGCACGACTCAATTCTACGAAAAGGGAATTGCCGATGCAGAGATCCGGCTGGAGCAGTATGTGCTGCAAAACGGCAGCTATCAACTGGTTCACACCTACCAGGTAAAAACCGATGCAGACGGCAAGTACACATTCTCTAATGTTTCCACATATGCGGAAATCCATGGGGAAAAGGTACTGGCACATTATCGTCTGAAACTGCTGTCGCTGCCCAGCGGCATGGAAAACTATGCTGTTACCCGTTATCGTCAGAACGGCGATGCAGAGACTCAGGTGGTGGACAGCCACTTGATCTCGCAGAACGAACAGCACGGAGCAGGCCACACCGATTATGACATTGCGTCTTATCTGACCTCTCCGGCAGACGGTGACTATTTCATCACTGCAAAGAAATCTCAGCCGGAGACAAAGCCGGGCATTGACGGAAGCACCTATTTTGAACCGTACATTCTCTATGATGATGCGGCAGTGAACGACGGTAATCATGACTATGCCTACGATTACATCAAGGCAAAGGATTATGACGGCTATGACGGCGGTCTGAAAGCATTTGAATCTGCATCTGTCAGCGGCATTGTCTGGGAGGATACCAACTACAACGGAATCCAGGACGAGGGCGAATCTGCATACAGCAGTGAGACCAATCCGGCTGTTGTAAACTTGCAGCAGTATTTCTATCGCAACGGCGAATGGGTGCCGGAAAATGCAGAATTCCGGACGCACAAAACAGAAACGGACGGCAAATACACGTTCAGCAATCTCCCCACCTATGTGGAAAAGGATGGCGTAAAGTATCTGGCAGGCTATCAGGTTGTTCTGAAAACCTTGCCGGAGGATTATGCGGCAACGAAGTACTGGAATGATGCAGACCCGGACAAGGTTTACAGCAAGCTGTATGTGACCGATGCCGACGGTATCGAGGACAGCCAGCGGACAAGCGACCTGCCCATCACCGTGCTGAAGGGCAATCACGAAATGCTGATTCTGGCACAGGAGGCACAGGCAGGCACGCAGTCCAACAGTACAGAACCGTATACCGATTATAACTGGACATATGTTTGCGATACCAACATTAAAAGCATTGACACCCCGAACACTGCACAGCAGAAGTACTACGATCTGGTAAAGGCAAGAGATTATACTGATCTGAATGCCGGTCTGAAAGAACGTGGTATTGCAACGGTAAAGGGCAAGATCTGGGATGACCAGAATTATAACGGCATTCTGGACAACAGCGAAAAGGGCAAGAGCGGCGTTTCTGTCACTCTGGAACAGTATCGCTACGATACCACTGCAAAGCAGTTTGTCCGCATGAACAACGATGTAACTGTGAAAACCGATGCCGATGGTGTATACCAGTTCACCAAGGTGCCGACGCACTTTGTGGTTGGCGGCAAAGACCAGCTGGCATATTACCGCATTCGTGCGGACGTGCCGGAGGGCTATGCGGTGACACGGTATCGCCAGGCAACGGGTGACACGGAAACAGACAGCGACTGGATTGCAAAAACGAATTATCTGACTGCACCGGACAACGGGGATTACTTCCTGACGGCACAACCGTCACAGAACAACGATCCTTATGATCTGAATGATCTGACGGATCCTGTCACAAATCTGAAATACGATTCCATTTTGAATGCAGATGTGATCGACGTTTACAACGGCGGTCTGAAAGCATTTGAAACCGGAACGATTCAAGGCACAGTTTGGTTCGACAAGAACTACAGCGGCTTACAAGAAACCGGTGAATCGGCAATGCTGACACAGCAGACCGTATATCTCGACCAGTATTATCTGGACGATGCCGGAAACTGGAAGCTGCATCAGACGTTCTCCGCAAAAACTGCGGTAAACACAGGCAAATATCAGTTCTCCAACCAGCCGACCTTTGTAACGGTTGATGGAAAGATGTATCTGGCAGGCTATCGTCTGCGGCTGAATGTCGTGCCGGATGGCTACGCGGTGACCAAGTACCGGGCATTGGATTCCACAGGAAGCTGCATCAACAGTGACCTGCTGGCAGCGTCTCAGGATTCTAACCCAGACCATACCGTGGACTTCAACGAGCCGGGCGAGTATATCCTGCTGGCAAAGCAGGCGGCGCGTGGCGAAGCTGGCAGCGGTGAAACGGGATTCCACGAATACTATGTACGGGAATATGGCAATGTGAAGTATGACATTGTTACCGCAGAAAATTCTGACGACGTGTATAACGGTGGACTGAAAACCATGCAAACCGCGGCAATGGAAGGTCGAATCTGGAATGACGCAAACTATGACGGCAAAATGGATTCTGACGAAAGCGGATGCAAGGATCTGCACCTGACGCTGTATCAGTATTATCTGGATGGAACTACCTGGAAAAAGACGGCAGTCACAATGCAGGCAGTGACAGATTCCGATGGACGATATCACTTTGACGGCATTCCCACTTATGCGGAGGTTGACGGCAAGCGCTATCTGGCTGGCTATCAGCTGCATCTGGATGCACTGCCGGACGGCGATGCGGTTACCGTGCTCGCCAATGACAACAAGCTGCACTGGGACAACGGCGCACTCACTTTGATGGGCAAGCAGGAATACCTGATCGTTGCAGCAGAGGCACAGTCGTACACCAGCGAGAGCATCGGAAGCACACCGCAGTACAACGAGTACTACGACCGCACTTATCGTGCAGTTCCGGGTACAGATATTGTTTACGATATCACAGAAAGCCGTGACAGCAAGGATGCGTACCACGGCGGCATCCGGGCATTCCAGAACGCATCCATCATCGGATGCATCTGGAACGATGCGGATTATGACGGCAGTATGGCAGCTGACGAAAGCGGCATGGACGGCTTGTCGATGACGCTGGAACAGTACTACTGGGACGGCGAAAGCTGGATACCGACTGCATTTACTGTAACGGGAAAAACCGACAGCGACGGAAACTATCAGTTTGATGATGTTCCCACATTTGTGGAAGTCGGCGGTAAGCGCTATCTGGCTGGTTATCAGCTGAAACTGGACGCATTGCCGAAGGATGCCAATGGCAAGATCACTTATGGCATCACAAAGTCAGGCGGAGACAGCAGATTCTGGATCACAGATCCCTATCAGAGCGATAACATTTATCTGACGGCACCGGATCAGTACCTGATCCCGGCAGCAGATGCAAAGCCGGAAACGGATCGCGAATACCAGAGAACCTATAACGGCAAGACATACGACATTGCAGATGCCGCAGACCAGGACAACTGGAACGGCGGTCTGAAGCAGGTCGAAAAGGCACAGATCGTGGGCCGCGTCTGGAATGATACGGATTACAACGGCTTGCAGGATAACGGCGAAGGAAATGTTTCCGATGTGGAGATCACACTGGAGCAGTATTACTGTGATGCAGACGGCAGCTATCATTCTACCGGAAGCACATGGAAGACATCTTCTGACACAGACGGCAAGTACCAGTTCAACGATGTAGACACGTTCTGCAATGTGGGCGGTAAGACCTATCTCAGCTATTATCAGCTGAAGATGACAAGCGAAGTGCCCGACGGTTATACCATTACCTGGTATCAGCAGGGCGATGATCCGACAATAGACAGCGACCTGGATGCGGAGAGCCGTTATCTGACGAAAGACACCTATTTTGCTTGTGCGGCTGTGGATACAGACAGCACGGCATATGCTGTGGATGGCATGGACATTCTCCGAAAGGAAGATGTTTCTGGTTATGATGCCGGCTTTGTACCCATGGCAACCGGAGACGTTTCCGGACGGATCTGGATCGACCGCAATTATAACGGTATCCAGGATGATGGTGCAAATACAGCAGAGGACAAGGCGGCAATCGAAAACGTCACCGTCAAGGCAATCCAGTATTACTACGACGGCAGCCAGTGGCAGCCGGCCAACAATGCCTTTTCTGATTCCACAAATGCAGACGGCGAGTACACACTAAAGAATCTGCCCACCTGGGTAAGAGTCGGCAATGTGGATTATGCCGCAGGCTATCAGCTTTGTCTGGAAAATCTCCGCGGAAACTATCTGGCAACACAGTATCGCGTGGGAACAGACCGCACCAAGGACAGCGACCTCGCACTGGACAGCACTTATCTGACAAGTCCAAACGAATTTATCATTCCGGCGGCGGATGCAGGTACGGATGCCAGCGGAGCAGCAAACCGTGCTTCGGTACGGAATGTGCCGGATGCCAATGGTACAATGTACCAGGTAGATCTGGCGTGCGGCAAGGATACGGCTCATTACGATGCCGGACTCAAGCAGCAGGACAAGGGCGTTATCCGCGGCACGATCTGGGAAGATAAGAACTATGACGGTTTGTATAACCTGGATGAAGTGCCGGTAGCCACTTCTGTTCGTGTGATACTGACTCGTGACATCTATGAGAATGGAAAATGGGTACCGGATGATGCATTCGGCGAAGTTTCTCAGATCGTGGACAACGGGGTATATCAGTTTGATGGTCTGGATGTTCATGTACCGGTAGATCTGTCTGACGGCAGCACTGCGGACAACAAGGATCACATCTATGGCTATCATGTCAAGCTGGATCTGACGACAGTGCCGGATACTTATGCGGTGACCAAGCAGTATGCGGAATCGGATAAGGGTCGGGAAAACAGCTTCCTGAACCCGGAAAACGGCAGCATGATGGCAGACGGTGAATCGCATATCATTCTGGCAGCCAGGGCAACCGAAGGTGTGGCAGAGCATACCGTCACCATTGATGGCATCGCTTATGCACCGGCAAATCTGGCAGAGTCGATCGCATCGCACAACGGCGGTTTGACGGCAATTGAAATGGCGTCCATTGACAGCTATATCTGGAATGATGCCAATTACAACGGCATTCAGGATGCGGACGAAGTGGGCATTGCAACAGCGTCAGTAAAGCTGACCCGAAAGTATTACGATGATGCCGACAAACAGTGGAAGCAGGACGACAGCTTTGTTCTTGTGGCAACTGGCACACCAGTGGCAACGGGAACACCAGTCGCCACCGCAACCCCTGTGGCAACAAGCACACCGACTGCAACGGCAACTCCTGTGGCAACGGGCACACCGGCTGCAGCAAATACGCCGACCGCAGCAGCATCCAGTGACGGACATTATCACTTTGACAATCTGCCGACATTTGTAGAGATCGGCGGAAAGCGTTACCTGGCAGGCTATCAGCTGAGTCTGAACGAGATGCCGGAAGGTTACGCTGCAACAAAATTCCGGATGGGCGACGACAGCACAGCGGACAGCGACTTATACGTTCAGGCTGCGACTGGCACCAGCACACTGCATCTGTATCAAGATACAGATGAGGTGATCATTCTGGCGAAACCGTCCAGCGGCAACACCTATTATGACCGCACTGTGGGAGATCGTGCTTATGACATTGTCAAGGCACAGGACAACACGGACTATGACGGCGGTCTGACACCCATTGAAACTGCGTCTATCGAAAGCTTCATCTGGAATGACGAAAACTATAACGGCATTCAGGATGCAGAGGAAGTGGGCATTGCCACAGCTTCGGTAAAACTGACCCGAAAGTATTATGATGATGCTGACAAGCAGTGGAAACTGGACGACAGCTTTGTCCTTGTGGCAACAGGAACTCCGGTTGCAACTGCGACGCCAATGACTGCCGGAACTCCGGTTGCAACGGGCACTCCGGTCGCGACAGCAACTCCTGTGGCAACAGGCACACCGACGGCTTCGGCTTCTGACGGCACTTATCGCTTTGATGATCTGCCGACATTCGTAGAGATCGACGGCAGGCGTTATCTGGCAGGCTATCAGATGCAGCTGTGCGAGATGCCGGTGGGCTATGCAGCGACAAAGCTTCGCGTGGCAGGACACCCAGCAGATGACAGTGACCTCTTTGCGGATACGCTCAATCTGTACGGAAGTGCAGATGAGGTAATCATTCTGGCGGAAGCGTCCGCTGGCAATGCGTACTATGACCGTACCGTGGATGGCAAGACCTATGACATCGTCAAGGCAAAGAGCAACACGGATTATGACGGCGGTCTGACCGCGGTAGAGACGGCATCCATCACAAGTCATATTTGGGATGACGCAAATTATAACGGCATACAGGATGCAGCAGAAGTGGGAATTGCAACAGCATTGGTTCAGCTGACACGAAGCTACTATGATGAAGATCAGGGCATGTGGATACTGGATGAGGACTTTGCACCAATGACGGCTGGCGTACCGGTGGCAACAGAAACACCGGTCACTGCAAGAACCGCGGCAGCTGCTCCGGTGGCAACTGGCACAACGGCGGCGATCCCTATCGCTACCGGAACACCGACGGCATCGGCGTCCAACGGGGACTACCGGTTTGAAAACCTGCCCGTCAGTGTCGTGAAAAACGGCAGGGCATATGTGGCAGGATATCAGCTGAAGCTTTGCCAGATGCCGGAGGGCTGTGCGGCAACAAAATATCATGCCGGAACAGACCGCATGAAGGACAGCGACCTGATTGCAGGAACACTGGAACTACAGCAGCTGGATGAATTTATCATTCTGGCGGAAGGATACGCGGCAGATGTTTCTGCGGCATATCAGCGCACAGTACGCGGTATCGATTATGACATTGTCAAGGCAAAGGATCACTCCGGTCAGGACGGCGGCATCGTGCCGCAGGATATCGGCGCATCTATCTCCGGCATTGTCTGGGATGATGCAGATGGCGACAAGCAGATCGGCGCAAACGAATCCGGCATCGCAAATGTACGGATCGTGCTGCGGCAGTATTACCGCAAGGACGGAAAGTGGGAACTGCTTCCGGATGGAATGCGTACCACTGAAACCGGTGCAGACGGCACATATTGCTTTGCAGACATGCCGCTTTCTGTTACGATCGACGGCAAGACCTATCTGGCAGGCTATCGTCTGTGGGTCGATCCGATTCCGGACGGCTATCATGCAAGGGCATATGCCGGAGCAGATGTCGAACAGACGGAGATCCATCTGACTGGAAACGTAAATATTCTGGACGGTTGTCTCGTACTGGGACTGCCGGAGGAAAAGGATCTGACTTCGGGAACTTGTCTGGACGGATATAACATTGCAAAGGGCACAGATGCCGATTCGCTGGATGTATATCTGAACCGGGATCCGGAGGAAACTACAACATCCGCTTCGGAAACTACGGCGGAAACCACCAGTACCTCTAAGCCGTCTGAAACTGCTGAGACGACAACGACTAAGTCGAGTGCTGTATCTTCGGAAACAACATCCGGCTCCGGCAGTGCATCGTCAGACAGCACATCGGCACACACTACCGTGACAACGAGTACCTCTCAGAAGGGAACGTCCGGCACAACTTCAAAATCGACATCGCAAACAACCAAAACAACAACGACAACCATAATGACCGCGCAGACAACGTCCACGACAACGAAGCACACCACCGCAACAACATCGGCGCATATCACAACACACACAACTCATACAACATCAACCAGCACTTCTGAAAAAACAACCACCACTACACGGCATACCACAACCTCAAGCACGCGTCAGACGACGCACTCGCCGGCGACCCGGACGACAGCATCCACAGCAAAAACCACACATACCACCCATACAACATGCATCACACATCTGACAACAGTCACTAGCAAGAAACACACCACAGATACACACACGACGACATCGATGACGACGCTTTCCAGTGCAGGGCCGACGCTGCCGTCTGAAACGACCACAACTACGACCACGACACATACCACAACGCACACAAGTCTGACAAGCAGTCAAACCACGGCTTCGTCTGTATCCGGCACATCAGGCGCTTCGTCAGTCACCACGACTTCGACAACGGCTGACAGTCGGACAACTACCACGACAAAGCAGCATGTCAGCAACGATACCCACAGCATTACAACCACCAAGCGCACAACAGAAACCACAACAACACACCACACAGACACTGAAACCTCTGGCAGTGCACAGGAGACGACGACTTCTCGGAAACATCATGTTAGCATCGACACGACAACAACTACCACAACGACGGTCAGCGCAACCGACCGCCATGACGGAAGCAGCACACAGACAACTACCACGACCATTGATGTTTCTGCACACACTTCGATCAAGAAGCGGATTCCGCTTCCGGAAAAGCAAAATATCCCCGGAACACCGAAAACAGGAGAAAATGCGCTGCACATCACCATTTTGATTGCGGCCTGCGGATTCTCACTGCTGCTGGCGATCTTGACGAGAAGAAAGAAAAAGTAAATCCCAAAAGATCTGCATGGGCAGATTGATGAAAAAGCACACGCTCTCTGAAAAAAATTTGGAGAGTGTGTGCTTTTTTTGTGGATTCATGGATTGTTTACAACAATTGTGTCGTGCTGTGCTATAATGAGGCTGTTTGAATTGTGGAAAATGAGGTGGATGTTATGAAGCGAAAGCAAAGCGCTGGATTTTCTTTGGTTGAACTGATCGTGGTTCTGTTGATTATATCAATTCTATCTGCGGTGGTGGCTGTCTCTTTGGTGGGGTATATCCAAAAGAGCCGCAATGCTGCTTACATGCAGGAAGCAAAACTCTGTGTGACCGGCGTGCAGTCTGCTCTGGCAGAGTCTTATGCATTTCATCCGCCGGCAAAAGATGCGCATCAGATCTTCAGCGGAGCTACTTATGGAGATGCCAGGGATGCAGACTGTGCTTCTTCTGAGATCGGGCGGGTCTTTGCGCAAAAAGCAGATGACTTGTTTGAAAGAAAGCCCTATATGCTGATCGTGGGACTCGGTGATTATGATACCTATAAGAACAGCGATTTTGAGAAAACCTATCAGCCGTACATCATCATCTACTGGCCGGACAAGAATACTTATCCACTCTTCTATAACGGCTCTGCATGGACGGAAATATACCCATGGAATGAGCAGGGCTTATATGATGGAAACAACAGCTTTCATATTAACGGTGAAACCATAAAAGTACAGTTCTATTTTGTTACGCGCCCGGAATCGCAAAAGAGTGCGAGCGCAGCAACAGCGGATTGCTGGAATGAAATGAAAAAAGCCGTGCGCAAATAAAAACGAGATTGCATACATGGAACAAAGCGACTGGGAGATATCCCGGTCGCTTTTGTCATGAAGCGTGCAGGTTACATACAGAAAAATACCACTTACCGGATTTCTCTTGAAAATCGGCGGCAGGTGCGATATAATGAAACCATAACTTCTGAAAGGCGGCGATGACAAATGGAACCATGTATTGAAATCACACATCTGCAAAAACGATTTGGAAATATTCACGCAGTAAACGACCTCTCTCTTCAGGTACAGACCGGACAGCTGTTTGCATTTCTGGGGGTAAACGGCGCCGGAAAAAGCACAACCATTTCCATGCTGTGCGGACAGCTGCGGCAGGATGCCGGTGAGATCCGCATTCATGGGAAAAATGTCCGGGAAGAGCGTGACGCTGTCCGGAGAGATCTGGGCGTTGTCTTTCAAAATTCGGCATTGGACAGACAGCTCACAGTACAGGACAATCTGCGGTATCGCGCCGCCCTCTACGGCATTACCGGCAGGGAGTTTCAGAAACGCTTACTGGAACTGGACGAGCTGCTGGAACTGCGTCCGCTGCTGCGCCGTCCTGTGGGAAAGCTTTCCGGCGGACAGCGGCGACGGATCGACATTGCCCGTGCCATTTTTCACCGGCCGAAGCTGCTGATCCTGGATGAACCGACTACCGGACTGGATCCTCAGACACGGCAGACAGTCTGGAATGTGATCGAGACACTGCGGCAGAAAAAGGGTATGACAGTGTTTTTGACAACGCACTATATGGAGGAAGCTGCCGGAGCAGACCAGGTGGTGATTTTGGATGAAGGGAAGATTGCTGCACAGGGGACACCTCTGGAACTGAAAAACCGCTACACCGGGGATTATGTGACGCTGTATCATGTCAAGGAATCGGCTGTGGCTGCTTTGAAAATGCCTTATCAAAAAACCGGAGAAGCGTTTCGCATTTCAGTGCCGGACACAAAGACGGCAACGAAACTCATCGTGCAGCATCCGGAGCTGTTTTTGGATTATGAGATCGTAAAGGGCAGGATGGATGATGTGTTTCTGGCAGTGACGGGAAAATCAAGTGGGGGTGATGCTTATGCTGCGCGCGTTGGTACTGCGTAATGTCAAACTCTATTTCAGGGATAAAGGGATGTTTTTTACATCTCTCATCACGCCGGCGATTTTGCTGGTGCTGTATGCGACCTTTTTGGGCAAGGTCTTTCATGACAGCTTTACCGGTGCTATACCGGAGGGCGTGTCTCTTGCAGGGAATATGGTGGACGGCATGGTCGGGGCACAGCTGGCGGCATCCATTCTGGCGGTTTCCTGTGTGACTGTGCCCTTTTGCTCCAATATGCTGATGGTGCAGGATAAGATCACCGGGGCGCGAAAGGATCTGACCATTGCGCCTTTGCGTCCGGCGGTTCTGCCGCTGAGCTATTTTCTCAGTACGCTGATCTCCTCTCTGTTGGTTTGCTTTGCGGCACTTGCGGCTTGTCTGGGTTATGTTTATACAGCCGGATGGTTTTATACCGGAAAGGATGTGCTCCTGCTTGTCGGGGACGTGGTGCTCCTGGTATTGTTTGGCACGGCACTTTCTTCGCTGATCCACTTTTTCCTCTCTACCCAGGGACAGATCTCCGCGGTGGGTACGATCGTCAGCGCCGGGTATGGCTTTATTTGCGGCGCATATATGCCGCTTTCCAGCTATGGAGACGGTCTGCAAAGGGTCTTGTCCTTTTTGCCAAGCACCTATGCGACTGCTCTGGTGAAAAATCATGCCATGGGCGGCGTATTAGCGCAAATGAAAACAGACGGTATTCCAGAAGCATGCCGCGAGGGAATCCGGGATTCTCTGGATTGTCGGGTAGAGTTTTGCGGCAGGGTGGTCTCTGTTCCGGCGATGTACCTTTGCATTGTGGGAACGATTCTGCTGCTGACAGGAGCGTATGTGGCGCTGCATATCATAGCAGAAAGGAAGCAGAGCCATACATGAGAGTGATTATTGAAAATCTGCCGCCGGGCGGAGAAGAGGAGATCATCATCCGGGCCAATGTGCTTTCAGAGCGTGTGACAGAGCTTCTGCATGCATTGCAGCTGGAAAATGAAAAGCTGATGTGTTATCATACCGATGGCAGTATGAGTGTACTCCATCCGGAAGAGGTTTTCTACTTTGAGTCTGTAGATAACAAGGTTTTTGCCTACGGCAGAGCAGAGGTGTCAGAACTGAAATATAAACTGTACGAGCTGGAACAGCGCTTTTCCGGAACGGATTTCATCCGGATCTCGAAGTCCATGATCTTGAATCTGGCGAAGGTGGAGCGATTTGCGCCGTCTTTCAGCGGGCGATTTGAAGCCATGCTGCAAAATGGGGAGAAAGTCATTATCTCCCGGCAGTATGTTCCGAATGTGAAAAAGCGGCTTGGATTGTGAGGTGCGGCGATGTGGAATAGAATCAAAAAAATGCTTTCGATCATAACGGCATCGACGACCGGGACGCTGATCGCCTGTATATTCTGGGGCGGCATTACCAATCTGGTGAATGGGAATCCGCCGTTTCAAGGGCAGATCTCATTTATCATGCTGCCGGAGATTTTGCTGATCGGCGTGCTGACCGGCATCATTACGGAACTCATTCTGCCGCAAAAGAAAGACATGGGAAATCGGGAAGCAATGATCCGTCTGGTGATCCATTATGTTTTGATTACGGCAGTGGTGCTGACTTGTACTTATTTTTACGGATGGTACGCGCCTACGTTTGGCGGCGTTCTGTGCATGTGTATTACGATCGCGGCAGTTTACAGCTTTACGGCGGAGATGAACTATCAGGCTTATAAGCGAACCGCGAATGAGATGAATGAGAAACTGAAAGAATTTCACGCGAAAAAACAGGAGGGAACACCCTATGAAAAAGAAAAATAGACAAAAATGGCTGGCAGCGCTTTTGTCCGCAGCAGTGCTGACTGGTTTTGCCGGCTGTACAGAGGTAGAAACGCCGGTGTCCTCATCGGATGCGGAAACTGCCTCCACAGAAACTACAGCAGCCGAGGCAACAGAAACCACGGCAGCAGAAACTGCATCAGAAACCGAATCCAATGCGGAGACAACCGCAGAGACGATTCCGGCACCAGAGGAGAGCAGTGCGGCCGAGACAGCAGCACAAACCACTGCGGCAGATGCAGGAAATACGACAGAATACGCAGAGACAGCCAAGCGCCTGTTGGGTGCGCTGGACTATATTGACCGCATCGGCAGCGGCAATCTGCCCAAGGATGAAAACGATATTGTGCAGTCTGCAAAGTACGGCGCAGTATATGAAAAGGTGGCAAAGACACAGTTCTCCAGCACGGCAGACTTAAAGGTGTATCTGGAGTCCAACCTGACGCAGAAAATGATCGATGCGCGGTATTCTGCGATTTTGGGAACAGACCAGCCGCTGTATATTGATGCAAACGGTGGTTTGTACGGCAGACAGTATGCGACCAGCGGCGGCTTTGCCTGGTTAGATCCGGAGCAGGTGGAAGTGACGGATGTCACAGAAAATTCCTTTGCCGCTTCCATGCAGTACGACAACTTTGGCGCAGCTGCGGTATTGACTGTACAAATCGTAATGGACGGCGGTCAATGGAAGATCGATTCGATCCAATAGGAGATTGGATATGAAAAAGCGGGATTCTATTGAACAATTATAAATTCACCAAAGAGCTTCCTGGGAACTTTTCCGTTTCAGGAAGCTTTTTTTTGTGAATGAAATGTAAAATCTGCGGAGCAGCTATTGACCTGGAGCAAACTCTAAGTGTTATAATAGAGTCGCTGGAGGTGAGCAAATGACCATTAAAGAAGTCAGTGAAAAATATCAGATCTCTCAGGATACGCTGCGCTATTATGAGCGTGTGGGAATGATCCCAAAGGTGACGCGAACGCCCAGCGGCATCCGGAATTATCAGCCGGATGATCTGGGATGGGTAGAACTTGCTCTCTGTATGCGCAGCGCCGGACTGCCGGTTGAGGTAATGATCGAGTACGTCAAACTCTGTCAGCAGGGAGAGGATACCATTCCGGCGCGGCTTCAGCTTTTGTTGGATCAGCGTGAGGCACTGCTGGAACAAAAGGCGCAGATCAATGCCACATTAGATCGCCTGAACTATAAGATCAGCCGGTATGAGGCGGCAGTGGAGACTGGGGTGCTTTCCTGGGAGAAAGACCCGTCAGAAAAGGAAGATTAGGAGGAACGATCATGTATCTGGAAAAAATCAATGCACCGGAAGATGTCAAGAAACTGAATCAGGATGAATTGAAAGCGCTGGCAGAAGAGATGCGCCAGGCGCTGCTGTTCCGTCTGAGCAAACACGGCGGTCACTTTGGCCCGAACTTCGGCATGGTAGAGGCGACGATCGCCATGCACTATGTTTTTGATTCCCCCAAAGACAAGATCGTATTTGACGTTTCACACCAGAGCTATCCCCATAAGATGCTGACCGGCAGAAAGGATTCCTATCTGTACGAGGAGCACTTTGACGATATCTCGGGGTATACCGACCCGCACGAGAGCGAACATGATTTCTTTACTGTGGGGCATACCTCTACCTCCGTCAGCCTTGCCAGCGGTCTGGCAAAGGGACGGGATCTGAAAGGCGAAAGCGGCAACGTGATCGCGGTGATCGGTGACGGCTCGCTCAGCGGTGGTGAAGCACTGGAAGGTCTGGATTTTGCCGGTGAAATGGATACCAACTTTATCATTGTGGTAAATGACAACGATATGTCCATCGCTGAGAATCACGGCGGTCTGTACAAAAACCTGAAGCTGCTCCGGGAAACTGACGGCAAGTCGGAGTGCAATCTGTTTCGTGCGATGGGTCTGGATTATGTTTTTGTCAAGGATGGCAACGATATCCCGTCCCTGATCGCAGCATTCCAGCAGGTCAAGGACAGCACCAAGCCGGTAGTGGTGCATATTGTGACTTTGAAAGGCAAGGGCTATGCGCCGGCAGAGCAGCACAAGGAACAGTGGCACTGGTGCATGCCGTTTGACATTGCCACCGGAAAGTCCACTGTCTCTTTTGACAGCGAAGGGGATTACGGCAGCTTTACTTCTGCATATCTGCAAAAGAAAATGGCAGAGGATGCGCGTGTCTGTGCGATCACTTCCGCAACACCGACGGTATTCGGATTCGCAGAGGACATCCGGAAAAAGGCGGGCAAGCAGTTTATGGATGTGGGCATTGCCGAAGAGCAGGCTGTCGCTATGTCATCCGGTATCGCCAAAAATGGCGGCAAGCCGTTCTGGGGCGTGTACAGTTCTTTCTTGCAGCGTACCTATGACCAGCTGTCTCAGGATGTCTGCATCAACAACAGCGCTGTGACCATTGCTGTCTTTGCGGCTTCTGTCTTTGGCATGAATGATGTGACACACCTGGGCATTTATGACATTCCCATGATCTCCAACATTCCGAATCTGGTTTATCTGGCGCCGGTAACGGTGGAGGACTACAAGGCAATGCTGGATTGGGCACTGGATCAGGATGCGCATCCGGTTGCGATTCGTGTGCCGGCACAGTATATTTCTGACGGCAAGGCAGTGACAAAGAACTTTGGAGAACTGAATCGTTATGAAGTGACACAGCAGGGAAGCAGCGTGGCAATTCTGGCACTTGGCTCGTTCTACCACCTGGGTGTGGCAGCAGCCGAGAAGATTCAGGAGAAAACAGGAGTTACACCGACTGTCATCAATCCGTATTATATCACGGGACAGGATACCGCACTGCTGGAACAGCTGAAGGCTGACCACAAGGTTGTAATCACACTGGAGGATGGCGTTCTGGACGGTGGCTTCGGCGAAAAGATCGCGCGGTTCTATGGTGATTCAACCGTCAAGACGAAGTGTTACGGTTTGCAGAAGAAATTCCTCGACCGCTATGATGTACAGGAAGTGCTGCAGAAAAATCACCTGACGGCAGAACAGATCGCAGAAGATGTGGCTGAGATGCTGAAATAAAAATATCTGATTTTATGGGATAACAGCAACAGCTCGCATACGTTTGGGTATGCGAGCTGTTTTTGTGTCGTCAGAGCAATAAAAAATCCCGAAACCATATCGTTTCGGGAATCATTGGCGGACAGGGAGGGATTCGAACCCTCGATACGCTATTAACGTATACACGAGTTCCAGTCGTGCGCCTTAGACCAGCTCAACCACCTGTCCATGTGTTACTATCCTGCTTTTCAGCAGTCAGCTTTATTATTATAGCAGAAATGTCGAAGCTTGTCAATAGCAAACTGCAATTTTTTATTCGTTTTATTTCACAAAAATCATGCGCATATTTTGCCTCGATTTGTATCATATAATTCTGACAAAAAAAGAAAAGCAGTTTTCAACTTGAAAACTGCTTTCTCACTGGCGGACAGGGAGGGATTCGAACCCTCGATACGCTATTAACGTATACACGAGTTCCAGTCGTGCGCCTTAGACCAGCTCAACCACCTGTCCATATGTTGCTTCCTGCAATCGAGGAAGTGGTGCGAGTGACGGGACTTGAACCCGTACGCCGAAGCACACGCCCCTCAAACGTGCCTGTCTGCCAATTCCAGCACACTCGCATCATGTTTTTTGCATTCAGCTTTATTATTATAGCAGAAAATGCAGATCGTGTCAATAGCTCAAACCGATTTTTTTATTTCTGTTCTGTAAATATAACGTAAATTGCAGAAATAACGCTGTGTGTTATCGGTGCTATCTCTAGGCAGGATCGCAAAATATAAAGCTGTCTAAATTTTATGAAAAACTGTGCAGAAAATCCGTGAGATATTTTCCTGTGTTCACGAAAAAAGCATTGACACAAAAGTACAATTTTACTATAATAATAAATGCTGAAAAAACAGCCGCCTGATAGACGATGGGCGGCTTTTTCGTTGAGTGGGAGGTATAACACACATGGGGAGTATCAACAAACAGCATATGACGATACACTGGAAGCACATTGTAAGCGATGACAGTGTTCCGTCCACAGAGGCGACCTTAAAGGAAAAAGCGACATTGGTAGGCCGCGTGGGGCTGATGATGCTGTCTGTCGGAACCGGCGCGTGGCGTGTCCGGAATTCTATGAATGAGGTGGCACGGACGCTGGGCATTTCCTGCACAGCAGATATCGGACTGCTGTCTATCGAGTACACATGTTATGAGGAAAATGGTACTTATACGCATTCGATCTCGCTGCCGACGACTGGCGTCAATACAGATAAGCTGAATGAACTGGAAGCGTTTATGCGGGATTTCCCGGAAAAGGCGGAGCACTTTTCGGTAAAGCAGATTCACCTGGTGCTGGATGAGATCCAGAAAAAGCCGGCGAATTATAAGGCGTGGAATCTGGGACTTGCATCGGCGATCGCCTGCTGCGCATTTACGTTTTTGCTGGGCGGCGGCCCGATGGAAATGATCTGTGCCTTTTTTGGCGCAGGCGTAGGCAACTTTGTGCGAAAGCTGATGCTGCAGAAAAAGATTTCCCTGTTGGGAAATGTTGCGGTCAGCGTGGCGGCTTCCTGTGTCACTTATGTTTTGACCATTCTGTTGGCGCAGGCGATCTTTGGCGTGTCCGAGGTGCATCAGGCAGGTTATATTTGTGCGATGCTGTTTGTCATTCCGGGATTCCCGCTGATTACCGGCGGCATCGACCTGGCGAAGCTGGACATTCGCTCCGGTCTGGAACGCATCACTTATGCACTGCTGATTATTTTGACCGCTACGATGACCGGATGGGTGACTGCTCTGGTATGTCGTTTCCAGCCGGCAGATTTTCCGGACTTGCAGATCGACACCGGCATGACGATTATTTTGCGTATCATCACTAGCTTTTTCGGCGTATATGGATTCTCCCTGATGTTTAACAGCCCGAGAAAGATGGCGATGACAGCCGGTCTGATCGGTATGTTTGCCAATACGCTGCGTCTGGAACTCATCGATCTGGCAAATTTCCCGGTAGGCGTTGCTGCATTTATCGGTGCATTTTTCACTGGCTGCGTCGCATCTGTTGTGAAGAAAAAGATCGGTTATCCCCGTATTTCGCTGACGGTTCCGGCAATCGTCATTATGGTTCCGGGTCTGTTTATGTACCGCGGTATCTATTATATTGGATTGAACAATATCAGCGACGGCTCTCTCTGGCTGACGAAGGCAATTCTCATTGTCATGGCGCTGCCTATGGGTCTGGTTGCAGCAAGACTCTGCACAGATAAAAACTTCCGGCATTGCACCTGATCCGGATTTGAGAAGATACAACTGATTTATCACAAACAGCAAGCCCTGGACGAAATCATGTCCGGGGCTTGCTGTTTTTCTATGCGCAGAGAACGCTCTAATACTTTTCTAAAAATGCTGCATGCCGCCGCAGTTCCTGCTGTGTATGAATAAACTGATTCCGTTCGTGGAGTTTCAGCTGTACTTTTACCGGAAGTGAGAGCAGAAACTGCCGGGAAGAACTGCTTTGGCGCAGAAGTGCCTGCAAATTTGGAAATGCCACATATATCACCTCATGTGTAGCATATGCGTCTTTTTGCAGAATATGCAAAGAAACACTTGACAGTACCAGCGAAATGTGCTATAATAACACCGTTATATAACAGTGTTACAGCGGGAGAAAGATATGCAAAATACAGATATGACTACACAGGAACGCATCCTGGCGTCGGCAAAAACAG
Source organism: Ruminococcus bromii (assembly GCA_963590855.1). Lineage (GTDB taxonomy): Bacteria > Bacillota > Clostridia > Oscillospirales > Ruminococcaceae > Ruminococcus_C. Next base: position 65,965 of record CAVAQT010000003.1, on the reverse strand, counting down.
AATTTTTGAAAAAGGGCTTTCTGGGCGCTTCGCTGCGCAATATCGTAAAAACCGCCGGGGTAACGACCGGTGCATTTTACGGTTATTATTCCAATAAGGAAGCGCTGTTTTCCGCACTGGTAGAACCGCATGCAGCGGCTGTGATGGGGCAGTTTATGCAGGCGCAGGATCACTTTGCGCAGCTCCCGGACGCACAGCAGCCGGGGCATATGGGTACAGAATCCGGGGAATGTCTGAACTGGGTGGTAGATTACTTATATGACGATCCGGCGCACTACGATGCTTTCAAGCTGATTTTGTGCTGCTCTGACGGAACGCCTTATGAAAACTTTGTACACCAGATGGTAGAAGCCGAAGTGGATGCTACATATCGCTTTCTGGATACGCTGCGGCGATTGGGACAGTCTGTCCCGTCCATCGACCGGCAACTCTGTCACATTGTCAGCAGCAGTATGTTCAGCGGTTTCTTTGAGATCGTCATACATGATATGCCGAAAGAAAAGGCAAAAGACTATGTCAATGCTCTGCGCCGTTTTTACCAGGCGGGGTGGGAAGAATTAATGCAGCTGAAGTTTTAGAGCCTGTTTCGCAGGCGCTTGGAACATGGCGTGCAGAAAAATATTGCTTGCTGCAATATTTTTTTATATATAAGTTAGTACAAACTAATTATAAACAGGAGGGATTCTTTTGAAGGAAAAGAAGCAATCAAGTTTATCCAGGCTGATGGGATATGCCGGCAGTCACCGGTATTTGACCTATGCCTCATGGGTACTGTCGGCACTGAGTGCACTGCTGGCGCTTGTGCCGTTCTGGTACTTATGGAAGATCATGCAGGAAGTATTGGCAGTTATGCCGGATTTCAGCAAGGCAGAACATCTGACGCACAATGGATGGATGGCAATGCTGTTTGCAATTTTGTCCTTTGTGGTTTATGTTGCCGGATTGATGTGCTCTCATTTGTCGGCATTTCGTGTGGCAACGAATTTGCGGCTGGCCACACTGCGCCATCTTTCTCTGCTGCCCCTGGGATTTGCCGAAAGTTTTGGCAGCGGCAAGCTGCGCAAGATCATTAACGAGTCCAGCAATGCCACAGAAACTTATCTGGCGCATATGCTGCCGGATACATGCAGCGCCATCGCGACACCTGTCGGATTGTTGGTGCTTCTGATCGCATTTGACTGGAAGCTGGGGCTTTTGAGCCTGATCCCGGTAGTATTGGCATTTTTGCTGATGACGACCATGACCGGAGAAAATATGCGGAAAAAGATGACAGAGTATCAAAACGCATTGGAGGATATGTCCAACGAAGCAGTCGAGTATGTTCGCGGCATTCCGGTGGTAAAAACATTCGGACAAACCGTTTTCTCTTTTCGGCGGCTGAAAGATGCCATTGACCGCTATAGTTCGTGGGCGATCGCCTATACCAAGGATTTGCGGATTCCGATGATGCTGTATACGACTGTGATCAATGCGGTTTTTGCCGTGCTGATCCTGGCGGCAGTGGCAATGACTCGAAACGGCGTGACTGAATCGTTTTTGCTGAATCTGCTGTTCTATATCATCATCACGCCGGTCATTTCGCTTACCATGACGAAGGTCATGTACATGAGCGAAAATGGCATGATCGTCGATGATGCTCTGAAACGAATTGACAGCGTATTGGAAATGCAGCCGCTTTCAGAATCGGAACAGGGGAAAATGCCGAAGGATAACTCCATTTCTCTGCGGCATGTGACTTACAGCTATGACGGCAAGCGCAATGCACTGGACGATGTTTCATTGGAGATCGCTGCCGGACAGACAGCAGCATTTGTCGGGCCTTCCGGCGGCGGAAAGACCACGGCGGCAAACCTCATCAGCCGGTTCTTTGATGCACAGGAGGGTGAGGTTTGCATTGGCGGTGTCAATGTCAAGGAAATTCCAAAAGAAAAACTGATGGAAACTGTTGCTTTCGTATTCCAGAACAGCCGTCTCATAAAGGGTACGATTTTGGAAAACGTAAAGCTAGGCAGCCCGGATGCGACAGAGCAGCAGGTATTGGAGGCGCTGACGCGTGCGCAGTGCGGCGATATTCTGGAAAAGCTGCCGCAGGGAATCCATACTGTGATCGGTACCGGCGGTATTTATCTCTCCGGAGGAGAACAGCAGCGTATTGCCATTGCACGAACCATGCTGAAAAATGCGCCGATCCTGATTTTGGATGAGGCAACTGCTTTTGCAGATCCGGACAATGAGGCGAAGGTGCAGGCGGCATTTACTGAATTGGCAAAGGGACGCACAATTTTGATGATCGCTCATCGTCTGTCAACAGTCGCAAATGCAGATGCAGTATTTGTTCTGAAGGACGGCAAAGTTGCAGAACAGGGAAGCGCGGCAGAACTGCGGCAAAAGAATGGGATCTTCCGGGAAATGTGGGATGCCTATCAGACATCGGTACAGTGGAGAGTGGCAAAGGAGGAAAAATCGTCATGCTAAAGAAAATACAGCGTGCCTTTGCACTGTCCGAGCAAGGCGCAAAGGACTTGATAAAAGCCGTGATCGGCTGCACATTGCAAAATATTGTACTGATGCTTCCGGTGGGACTGCTTTACTTTTTGGTAAAAGATTTGCTGAACGGCGGCATTGCTGACAACGGCATCTGGTTTTACATAGCCGGGATCGTGGTATGCCTGCTGTTGATCTTCGGTGTTACCGGTTTTCAGTATAATGCTTCATTTTTGGCAACCTATGTAGAGACTGGTGTGCGCCGTATCTCTCTGGCGGAAAAGCTGCGGAAAATCCCGCTTTCCTTTTTCGGGAAGAAAGACCTTGCAGATCTGACCAGCACCATTATGGCAGACTGCACAGTGCTGGAAACAGCATTCTCTCATTTTATGCCGGAGCTGTTTGGCTCTATGATCTCCACCGTTCTGATTTCTGTGAGCCTGCTGTTTTTTGATTGGCGCATGGCGTTAGCGGCGCTCTGGGTCGTTCCGGCGGCATTTGCCATTATCGGCATCTCTGTCAAACTACAGGAACGGACACATCAGAAATCCATGGATGCCAAAATGGCTTGTGCAGACGGCATTCAGGAGTACATTGAAACATTGCAGGATCTCAAAGCCAACAATGCGGAGCAGGATTATCTGGGCGGATTGGAGCAGAAAGTACGCGCGGTGGAAAAGCGCTCCATCATCGGAGAATTTCTGACCGCTTCCATTGTGGTCTCTGCCACAATGATCCTCAAGCTAGGAATTGCTACCGTTGCACTGGTTGGTTCTGTACTTTTGCTGAATGGTTCTTTGGATGTGCTGACATTTTTCATGTTCCTATTGGTGGCATCTCGTCTGTATGATCCGCTGCAGGGCTCATTACAGAATCTGGCGGCAGTGATCTCCATACGCACCAATGTGGCACGAATGAACGAGATCCTGGATCACCCGGTGCAGGAGGGCAGCGAGAAGCTGACCAATCAGGGCTGCGACATCACATTTTCCAATGTGGGATTTGCCTATGACAACGGAGAAACGATTTTGGACGATGTCAGCTTTACGGCAAAGCAGGGTGAAGTGACTGCACTGGTTGGCCCGTCCGGCGGCGGAAAGACTACCGTCTCTCGTTTGGCTGCGCGGTTCTGGGATATTTCACAGGGAAAGATACAGGTTGGCGGCATGGACATTTCCAAGATCGACCCGGAGTCGCTGCTCTCGCTGTATTCCATTGTATTTCAGGATGTCACATTGTTTAACAACACCATTATGGAAAACATCCGGTTGGGAAAAAAGGATGCCACGGATGCAGAAGTGCTTGCCGCAGCAAAACTGGCGAACTGCGATTCTTTTGCGGAGAAACTGCCTAACGGTTATCAAACCAACATCGGTGAAAATGGCTGCGCTCTGTCCGGCGGTGAACGTCAGCGTATCTCCATTGCCCGTGCTTTCTTGAAGGATGCGCCGATCATCCTGTTGGATGAAGCCACTGCATCTTTGGATGTAGAAAATGAAACGCTGATACAAACGGCACTTTCCCGTTTGATTCAGAACAAAACCGTTTTGATGATTGCACACCGAATGCGTACCGTTGCCGGTGCAGATCAGATCGTGGTATTGAAAGACGGTCATGTGGCAGAAATGGGAAAACCGGAGGAACTGCTGAAAACAGAAGGCATCTTCCGGCATATGGCAGAGCTTCAGAATCAATCTGCTGCCTGGAAGCTTTAAAGCACCTGTTGTTCACTTTGGCGAACTATACACATTTGTGCAAATGCGCGTATTCACTTTGTAAAGACAAACGCAGAAAAGCTGCTGTATCCGGAATCGGGTGCAGCAGCTTTTTGCATGTCTCTTATTGCCTTAGGAGAAAAATACCATTCGTATTACGGCAAAGGCCAGGATCGCCAGACCTGCGATCACACCAATGGTATTGATCTTTTTGGACTCCTGATCCTTTTCTCCCTTGATTCGATAGAAACCGGCACCTCCGGCAATGAGCACACCAATCAAAATGCAAATAATGTTAAAAATCATGACTTTTTCCTCCAATTCAATAGTAAGGCTGAGTTGATGATGACGAGTACAGAACCGGCATTGTGTACCAGTGCGCCGCTGACCGGCCCTAAAATTCCGGTAATGGCAAGGATGATTGCCAGGAAATTCAGTCCCATGGAAAAGCTCAGATTGCATTTGATAGTGACCATCATACGCTTTGCCAATCGGAACAAGTGCGGCAGTTCCTTGACTTCGTCATCCACCAGTGCAATGTCAGCAGCATCTATGGCAATGTCGCTGCCGACACCGCCCATGGCGATTCCCACATGTGCGGTTTTCAGCGCCGGGGCATCATTGATGCCGTCACCGATCATGCAGACATGGTGCTGCTGTTCCTGTGTGCTGCGGATGAAGTTCAGCTTGTCCTCCGGCAGACAGCCGGAACGCACCTGTGCGATGCCGAGCTGTCCGGCGATGGCGTGGGCGGCATTGGCATTGTCACCGGTAAGAAGCACCGGTGTCACATTTGCAGCGGACAACGCCTGGATCATACGGTTGCTTTCCGGACGAATGGTGTCCGAGAGCACCAGAAATCCCTGACAGCTTTTTTCTGCCAGCCAGATCACAGTGCAGCCCTTTTGCAGGTAGGCGTTTGCAGCATTTGCAGCAGCTTTTGGAACAACAATGTTATTTTCCTGTAGCAGCTTTTCGTTGCCTGCCAGAATCGCCTTGTTTTCGAGGGTGACTGTAACGCCCTTGCCGATGCGCATGGTGAAATTTTCCGGTTTCGGAATTGCCGTGGTATACGCTTTCTGATAACTGGAAACCACAGCTTTTCCCAGTGGGTGCTCTGAGAGCAGCTCTGCGCAAGCTGCCATCTGGAACAATTCCGCTTCACGCTTTTCGCCGCAGCTTTCCACATGAATCACTTCCGGTGTGCCGTAGGTGAGTGTTCCGGTTTTGTCAAAAGCGATGGTGTCCACCTTGGCGAGACGTTCCAGGGCGTCGCCTTCCCGTACCAAAAAGCCGTGCTTTGTGGCATTTCCGATAGCCGCCATAATTGCGGTAGGCGTTGCCAGAACCAGTGCACAGGGGCAAAAGACAACCAGAATGGTCACGGCACGGATCAGATCCTTGGTGATGAATCCGGTCAGAATGGATGTGGTCAGTGCGGTGACAACGATCCAGGTCGCCCAGCGGTCTGCCAGCCCTACGATCTTTGCTTTTCCGGCATCTGCCGACTGTACAAGACGAATCATCCGCTGGATCGAACTGTCTGCGCCTACTTTAGTTGCCTTCATGTCGAATGCGCCAAACTGGTTTACCGTGCCGCTTGCCACATTGTCGCCAACCTTTTTGTCCACCGGCAGGGATTCACCGGTCATGACCGCCTGGTTGACAGCCGTTTCTCCGGAAAGGATAATGCCGTCTACCGGAATCGTTTCACCCGGCAGCACCCGAAGTATGTCTCCGGTCTGTACTGCTTCTGCGGGAATGATCTCTTCCTTTTGTCCCAGAAGCCGTCTTGCTGTCTGTGGTGTCAGATGCACTAGCTTTTCAATGCCGGCGCGCGCCTTGGCAACAGTCAGATCCTCTAACAGCGCACCCAGCTGCATGATAAATGCCACTTCTCCGGCGGCGAAGTTTTCGTGCAGGCATACCGCAGAGATCAGCGCAATAGAAACCAATACGTCTGCCTTGATGTCGAACTTAGTGACCAGTCCGATGATCGCCTCCAAAACGATCGGAACGCCGCATAAGATGATGGCGATCCATGCCGGAGAAAAGGGAAGCGGAACATGCAGCAGCGAGCAGAGCAGCGCGATGCCGGATATCACCAACAGCGTGATATCTTTTTTGACGCCGCCAAACTCCAGGAGCGCTTCCAATTTTTCCATACATTTTTTCATGACAACATCCTTCTTTCTATACCCAATGGGGTATATGTATATTATACCGTAAGGGGTATATGTTTGTCAATGCAAAAAGAAAAAGCAGTTCGATTTTTGTTGAACTGCTTTAGAATGTTGTACAATTGTGAAAAAGAATGAGCGATCAGCCCATATTGGAGAAGCGCTCCACGGCTTTTGTAAAGTTTTCAATGGTTTTGTCTGCATCGCCGTGTTCGATGCCATCCCGGACGCAATGCTTGATATGCCCTTCTAATACCACCTTGCCGCATCCATGAAGGGCAGATTTTGCTGCGTTGATCTGAGAAAGAATGTCTTCGCAGGGGACATCTTCGTCAATCATCCGGTCGATAGCCTGCACCTGTCCCACGATTTTTTTCAGGCGGCGGTGCAGATTTTCTGCATCCATGCACTGTTTCATACAGAATCCTCCTATCCTTGCTTTCGCGCACAATAGCACGAAATGTATCTCGTTTCATTTTTTTCTATTGTAATATAAAATTACACATTTGTCAAGCGAAACAGCACTCCGGAAATGACATTTTTTGGAGCGAAAACAGTGCTTTTTTGCAGGGTGACAAAAAACACAGTGTGATACAGAATAATTTTTATTGGATCTGGAGTTAGTTGTATATAATTTCATCATAGTTAGTTCGCTTGAACTATCCGAATTTCATAGAATATACGCACTCTTCACAAATTCTCTGTCGATTTTTCTTACAAAATGTTTCCTGCGAAATGATTGACAATTGTAAAATCTAGGTGTATACTAAGTATAGAATCTGAAAAGCGGACAAGATGTACTGCTTCGATTCTGGGACGTGTTTCTACACACGCTTATTCTAATCTATTAAATAAAAAAGGAGTCTTTACTATGTTGAAATGCTTTAAGAACGAAAAACTGTGGTGTGTTGTTGGCGGCGCTGCTGCAATGGTTATTGGTAAGAAAATCGTTACTGCAAAGAAAACCCGTGAACTGGCTGTATCCGGTCTGGCAAAGGGCATGAAGCTGCAGAATGATGCAAAGGCTGCTTTCCAGAATATGAAGGACGAAGCACAGGATATCTGCTGCGATGCCAAGGAAAAGGCAGGCATTGACGGAGAAGAAACTGTAGAAGAAGTGGATGCATAATGAGATATCAGATCGTTTATGATAAGCCGGGTCGAATCCGGTTCCGCTGCGGTGCATACGCCTTTGACAAAGAACTGGAAACGGCAGTGCAGAAGCAGATGCTGGAACACCCGGCAGTGAAAAAAGTGGAAGCACATGCGGAAAACGGCGGCATTTTGGTGCATTATGAAGCCGGTTCCAGAAACAAGGTGATCCGTGCTGTTGCTGCACTGGATCCCCGTATCCTGGTGCCGATTGGCCCGGATGAGAGCAGCGAACGAATCGACTCGGATTTCAAAACCGATCTGGTAAAGCTGGTTGCAAAGCGCTATGTGCGAAAAGCGCTTCTGCCGGCACCCATTGCCAATGCGATCATTCTGGTAAAGGGAATCCGCTACGCATGGCGTGCTGTCAAGACACTGCTGAATGGACACCTGAACGTCGATGTCCTGGATGGCGCTTCTGTATCTGCGTGCCTGCTGCAGCGGAACTTTAAGACAGCGGGAACGATTATGTTCATGCTGTCGATCTCTTCCCTGTTGGAGGATTATACCAGAGCTAAGACAAAGGCAGCCTTGACAGACAGCCTTGCCATCAAGACAGATAAGGTATGGCTGGTACAGGACGGCACAGAGGTTCTGATCCCCATGTCGGAACTGCAGGTGGACGACGTGATCTGCGTCCGCACCGGAAGCATCATTCCGGTAGACGGCACAGTTGTTTCCGGTGAGGCAAATATCAACGAAGCATCTATGACCGGCGAGCCGCTGAGTGTTCGCAAGGCGGACGGTGCTACTGTATTTGCCGGCACGGTGGTAGATGAGGGAACGATCCACATTCGTGTTCGCGCCCTGAGTGGAAATACAAAGATCCAGAAGATCATTGAACTGATCGACAATTCTGAAAATCTGAAAGCCGGCGTACAGAGCCGTGCAGAAAACCTGGCGGATCGCATTGTTCCGTTTAGCTTCCTGGGCTTTGGTCTGACACTGCTTCTGACCCGGAATATCACGAAGGCTGTTTCTATTTTGATGGTGGATTATTCCTGTGCCATCAAGCTTTCTACGCCGATCTCTGTGATCTCTGCGATTCGTGAAGCGGCTGACCATGATATCACCGTCAAGGGCGGAAAATATCTGGAAGCATTCGCGGAAGCAGATAGCGTGGTCTTTGATAAGACAGGTACGCTGACCAATGCAGAACCGGTATTGGAGCGCGTGATCTCGTTCAGCCATTATACAGAGGATGAGATCCTGAAAATCGCCGCCTGCATTGAGGAACACTTTCCGCATAATGTTGCGCGTGCCATTGTAAAGGGGGCGGCAGAGCGGAATCTGAACCATCAGGAGGAGCATGCCGAAGTGCAGTATATTGTGGCGCACGGCATTGCTACGACACTGCATGGCAAGCGCGCCGTAATTGGCAGTCACCATTTTGTCTCCGAAGATGAGGGCGTTTCTGTTACTGCACAGCAGCAGGCAGAGATCGAAGCGAAAGCCAATGGCTGTTCTGTGGTATACCTTGCGATCGGCGGTGAATTGTCTGGTGTGCTCTGCATCTCCGATCCGCCTCGCGCAGAAGCCAAACAAGCTATTGCACTTCTGAAGCAGGCAGGTATTGAAAATATCGTTATGCTGACTGGCGACAGTCAGAAGGCGGCAGAAGTGACTGCGGAAAAGTTGGGCATCACCAAGTGTTTTGCACAGGTGCTGCCGGAGGACAAGCACCGCTATGTGGAACAGCTGAAAGAAGAAGGTCACCGCGTGATTATGGTAGGCGACGGTATCAACGATGCGCCTGCGTTGGCGGCGGCAGATGTATCCGTTGCCATGAGCGATGCCTCTGACATTGCACGGGAAGCGGCAGATATCACCCTTCGCGGTGCAGATCTGACGGAACTGGCAACACTGCGGACATTGAGTGAGAAACTGATGCAGCGGATTCACCGGAATTATCGCTTTATCATTGCGTTTAACTCCTCGCTGCTGCTGTTCGGTCTGTTTGGTGTCATTGCACCGACTACTTCTGCTTTTCTGCACAATGCATCTACAATGGCGATTTGCGCAAAGAGTATGACTCCAGTTCTCAAGGACACTGCAAAAAAGAAATCTGAAAAAGCGAAATAATGGAAAAGCTTTTTTGTTTGTGAAAAACGGTTTGTGATTCTGATATCACAAGCCGTTTTTTTGTGCTGTTTTTTGCGGCGAATTGATTTTTAGAAAGTTTGTACATAGAAATTTTCTTGATTTTTTGACTCGGTTATGTTATACTAATTAGAGGTAACTAACTATAGAGATGTGAGATCACAGGAGGTCGAAATTTCATGAAATTCTGGGAAAATCCCAAGAAATATCTGCCGCTGCTAGGTTTTTTGCCTACGGCGGTGCTGGCAGTCTGTATTGCAGTATCTCTGGGTGACTATACAGCACCGGTGTTGTCTGTGGATGCATCCGGAGAGGAAACACAGACGGAGACAAAAACCACAGAGAAACGCAAAGAGCGCAAGACTGCTGCTGTTACAACCAAGGCAGTGCCGGTAGTGGAACAGGTTGCAGAGAGCGGGACTTATAAGGATGGCACCTATACCGGAACAGGTACCGGATTTTCCGGCCCGATCACCGTACAAGTGGTGATCGAGGGCGGCAAGATCAAGGATATCACGGTGCTGTCTGCAACGGATGATGCCCCGTATTTCCAGAATGCATCTGCACTGCTCAAGCAGATCATTGCCTTGCAGAGTACAAATGTGGATACCGTTTCCGGTGCGACATACAGCTCTGTAGGACTGATCTCCGCGGTGCGGGATGCGCTGCAAAAGGCAGGCGGAAGCAGCTCCTCTGACAGTGCACTCCCGGTGCTGGCAGCTGCGAAAAGCCAGAACAAGTCCAGTGAGAATGCACCGGAAGTGGATGCGGTGGAAGAACCGGCGGCGTACCGGGACGGTGTGTATACCGGAACGGGAACTGGATTTGGCGGTCAGATGACAGTACAGGTCACAGTTTCCGGCGGAAAAATCGTGGATATTCAGGTGCTTTCCTCGAAAGATGACAGCCCGTATCTGCAAAACGCCTGTGCATTGCTGCAAAATATCATTGCAGCCCAGAGTACCAATGTAGACGCGGTTTCCGGTGCGACGTACAGTTCTGCCGGATTGATCGAAGCGGTGCGCAATGCCCTGGCAGGCGCAGCCGTCGGCGAAGTGGAAACGGCTCCGGCAGTTACAGAAAAACGAGAGGAAACCACCACATCTGCTGTGCCGCAGAAAAAAGGCGCATTCCCGTATCCGGATGGGGTATATACCGGAAGCGGTACGGGATACGGCGGCACGACGGTAATTGAACTGACCCTGAAAGACGGAACGATCGAAAAGATCCATGTTGTTTCCAATGAGGATGACAAGCCGTTTTTCCAGAAGGCAGAGACGCTGATCTCTCTGGTGATCCAGCGGCAAACCACAGAGGTGGATGCGGTTTCCGGCGCAACTTTCAGTTCGGAAGGAATCCTGGAAGCGATTCAGGAGGCACTGGATGCCGCGAAACAGGCGGCACAGCCTGCGGTCACAACAACGGCAACAACTGCTCCCACCGAAACCACAACCGTATCTGTCACAGGCACAACCAGCACTGAAACGACCACAGAGCCGGCTGAAAAAATTTATGAGGACGGCATTTATGTGGGAACAGCGGATTGCTATCCGGATGCAGACGAGGACTTTGCGCAGTATGTGCTCTCCGTCAAAGTGAAGATCGAAAATGACCAGATCCTCACCATTTCCAGTGTCAGCGGCAGCGGTGATAATTATGATAAGCTAAATGACAACTACATCTCCCGCGCGGCAAACGGTACGAAAAAGATTCAGGGTACCATTGCACAGATCCTGGAAAAACAGCATACGGAGCAAATTGATGCCGTTTCCGGCGCGACCTGTTCCTCGGATGCCATTGTCCGCGCAGTAGAAGATGCGCTGGAACAGGCACGGAAAGGAGCGTGATCCGGATGCAGACATTTGCGGTAAAAGCAATTAACGTGATGCTTGTCATTTCTATGATCTGTACTTATCATGCTGTTGTCAGCGACCGAAAAGCCAATGAAGATGCAGTCAAACAGCAGTTTGCAGCACAGCAGGCCGCTGCCAAAAGCGAAGAAACGGCTTCTCTCTATGCCGACGGTGTCTATACCGGAGAAGGGCAGGGATATGGCGGTAAAGTGGAGATCGAAGTGACGATTTCTGACGGAAAGATCACAGACTGTACTGTGCTTTCTGCGGATAAAGAAGATGCAGCTTATTTTGATGCGGCACAAGCCGTGCTGGACGATGTGCTGGCGGAACAGTCTGCCGATGTAGACACCGTCAGCGGTGCAACATTCAGTTCAAAGGGCATTCTCGGCGCAGTCGCAGATGCTCTGGAAAAGGCGGTGCAGCATGAATAAGAAACGCATTACACCAAAGAAAATCCATACATACGTTCGTGCCGGGATACAGCTGTTGTTCTTTCTGTTTCTGCCGTCAGCATTTACCACTGCTTTTTCTGGTATCAAGTCGCTGATGACACAGATTGGTGCAGGCAATCCCATTGCGCTGAGTTCTTTCCTGACAGTGCTTCTGGCGCTGTGTGCCTATACAATTGTGTTCGGCAGATTTTTCTGTGGCTATGCCTGTGCTTTCGGTACACTGGGAGACGCCGTGCATGCGCTGTATCTGTTTCTCTGTAAAAAATGCAAGAAAAAGCCGATCCTGTTGAAAAAGAGCTGGAAGAAGCCGCTTTCCCTGGTGAAATATCTGGTGCTCTTTGTGATCGTGCTCCTGTGCTTTTTGGGTGTGTACGGAGAGATCACCGGATGGAGTCCGTGGGATGTATTCTCTATGCTCCGTTCTGGTAATGTTAAGGTCGGCGCATATTGGCTGGGATGCATTCTGCTTGCATTAATTCTGGTGGGAATGGTATTTTGCGAGCGGTTTTTCTGTCGGTTTCTTTGTCCGATGGGCGCTGTATTCTCTCTGCTGCCGATCCTGCCGTTTTTCTCAGTTCGTCGGAAAAAAGCCAATTGTGCCAAGGGCTGCACCGCCTGTGAAAAGGTCTGCCCGTCAGATCTTTCTCTGCCGGAGGACGGCAGCTGGAATGGAAACGGCGACTGCTTCCAGTGTCAGAAGTGCCTGGAGATCTGCCCGAAGAAAAACGCCAAGAGCGGTGTGAAGTTCTTCCGCGGCAACGAGGTATGGTTTGCAGTTGCGCGGGCTGTGGTTCTGGCTGCTGTGCTGATCCTGGCCGGAATCTAAGGCTATTGTATAAGCTTTCTAAAACATATTCCATAGATATGAAAAGCAGTCTGGTATGCATCCAGACTGCTTTTTTCGTGCCTGCTTACACATCGCGCAGGCGTACAAGGTTATCATGCGGTAAGGCAATGGCGTTATGACGCAGACGAAGAAAAAGCCCCGCAGAACGAGGACATGCTTCGTTCCGCAGGGCTTTTTAAAATATTGAGAAGGCTAAGTGAAATTACTTCAGGATCTCATCCCAAGTGATGTCGATGCCTGCACCCACGCTTGCGGAGTACCGCAGTGCATAAGCTGCATCGAATGCGTTTACAGTACCGTCGCCGTTGATGTCGGCTGCTGACAGCATCTTTGCATTGGTATCTGCATCGTCGCTCAGCTTAAAGTCGTCGTTGCCGACAGCGATGTTTGCAGCATACTGGAGGATATAAGCAACGTCGAAAGCGTTTACGTTGCCGTCCAGGTTTACGTCGCCGCGCTCATCCGTTACGGTGATGTTAACTTCAAAGGTCAGCGGTGTGGTATAGCCGGTTGCTTCTACCGTAATTTCATATGTACCGGATTCTGCAAATACAGGAGTATCACCCTTTGCAGCATCCACATTCAATGCGCCAGTTTTGGTGTCGAAGATTTTGGTAGAACCTCTTCCGGACAGGGTATATTCCGTACCATTGACAGTAGCCTTAGAGAGCTTAGACAGATAGTTTGCAAATGCAGCTTCGTCTGCATTTTCTGCTGCGATCAAAGTTTTATTTTCTGCATCAAATGCAGCCGGCATATCTTCGGTTGTCAGAACAACACTAACAGTGATCGGTGCATAAACGCCCTTTGTATCAGAAACAGTGATGTTATAGCTGCCCGGCTGAACTGTTGCAGGGTCATAGGTCAGAACGCCATCTGCATATGTTGTTTCAATGCCTGCGATAGATGCAGTTGCATCATATTCTTCCGGCAGATCAGCAACTGTTACAGCAATTTTGCCAGCAGAAACCGGAGTAGCTTCTACTGTTGCTGTACCAGAATGCAGCAGCGGCAAATATGCATCTGCTGTGAAAGTTACATCTGCACCGTCACGGACAATATAACGAACACTTGCTACTGTTTTTCCGACAGTATCTTCAAAATTTTTGTATTTCAGTGTATTTACATTGTGTACAACAAAGTTGTCTGTTGTTGCCCATGCCATTTCACCAGTTCTCAGCCACAGATTATCTACATGCAGCATTGCATACTTAGAACCGTCTGTCATGGTGACAATTGCACCTTCCATATTTTCAGCAGTAGGAAGTACGCTGTTTTCAGAATCTTTTTCTGTGATGCTCAGCTGATAATTACCATATCTTGTGTTGGTGGAAGCGGTAACGGTTGCGTCGGTAACTGTAATTGCTTCGTTGGAATCTACCATTGCAGACAGTGTTCCGTCGCCGTTCAGCATCTTGTATTCTGTCGGAACAACTGTCTGATCTTCATTGACTGTCATATTGCCAACAATGTTCAGCAGCTGGTTGTTGCAGGTTTTACCCTCTTCAATTGCAGTCTTTGCTTCATTATAAAGCTTTTCCGGAACTGCAATTGCAACATCCTTGATGCCCTCTACTGTAACAGAACCATCTTCATTTTCGGTGAAGTATGTGGTATCATATTTCTTAGACTTTGTGTTGGTTGCACTGGTTACTGCATCATAGCAGCCTTCTGCACGGAGAGAAGCAGCCGGATCAGCAGTTTCCAGATCCATAGTTGCATCTTCCTTAACGTCATTCAGTTCACCGTAATAGTAATCTGCATACGGGATATTCATCGTACCATAAACATACTTTTCCGGCTCATTGTCTACCGTAAAGGTGAAGTCCTGATAGCCGGTAGCATAGATGGTAACATCCCATCTGCCGTAGCCGTCTGTGCCTTCCGGCAGCTGGCAGCGGTCACTCTTGGTCAGACCCAGCTGGATACCCATTGCCTTGTGCATCCAGTTGTCTGCTGCAAACTTGGTGCCGTAGGTAGCCAGAACGGTGTCGCCGTCACCGTAATAATCCCAACGAACTGCGTACATGTGTGCGCCCAGGTCGCCGTAATCGCCGTTGATGTCTACACGGATGAAATCGCCATAGCCGGAATCATGCTGTACTTCGCCGATCTCAATAGCATCGGTGTCTACCACCTTGCCGTCAGCTGTTGCAGCAGTTTCACGCTTGGAGAACTGGAATGTACCGTCCTCCTGCTTCTCTGCAACCTTGATGCCGGAAGTGTTGGCATCAATCTTGGCAGTTTCGTCAATGTTGACCAGATTGCCCTCAGAGTAGCCGCCGGTGAGCTCTGTGCCGTTTTCATAAACGGTATAAGCCTTCTTGAAGTCCTCATAATCTGCTGCCGGAACAGCGACCGGAACATACTTCGGGCCGGTTACGATGTAGTGGTCGTATGTGCCAACTGCTTCGCCGTCAACAGTGATGTTGGTTTCGCCGGTATCCTTGTCCTTGACAACGTCAACGGATTCGCCCTGGCCCTTACCGGTATAATCGTAGCTTTTGCCGTCCTTGTCGAATACCTTTGCTACGCACTGAAAGCTGCCGCGGTGCAGACCGTGGTTGCTGGTGGCACGGGTAACTGCATCGAATGCGCCCATGTCAGTTTCGTTGTGTGCATCGATCTCATCAGAGGATGCTTCTAAGTTGCCGTTTGCGGCGCTGTCCAGATAAACGCCTTCATTCTGCCAGTATTCTGCCCATGTCATAGTTGCATAGCAGTAAACGTAATCCGTTGTTGCAGCATCTTCTGCATAAGCTGTGATCGCCGGAGCGACCTGTGTTGCTGCCAGCACAGCGGCAGATGCTGCGCCGACGAGCTTTTTCCAGTGAATCTCTCGCATAATGACCTCCTAAAAATTTTTCGGAATGCACCGTATTGCGATCTGCGGTACATCGTATGAAAATAAATCTATAGCAGTCTGCCTGCAAACGGCATTGCTTTTCAAAGAAAATGCAAAAGTATACAGGAGACGAACTACCAAGAAAATACACAATTAGTTCAAACTAATTAGTTTAGACTAACTTAATATTTAAGAAATAACTGGAATACAATGATCCCAGTTTATTTTGCAGTTGGAAAGATAGATTTCGGCAGAAACCGGACGACCCATCCGGCAACCAGACCCGTGAAAAGTCCTGTAATACAGCCGGTCACCAGCAAAAATGGGAAATAGGCAATCACCTGAACCGACTGCATCACTGCCATTGCGGCAGCAATTTGTCCTACATTATGGAGAATTGCGCCAATGATGCTGATGAACCAGAGATGTTTCCGGTGCAGCAGTTTGCACAACAGCGCCATGCCGAAAAAGCAGAGGATACCGCCGCTGAGGGAATAGATCATAGAAACCGGTGCTCCGGTGAACAGCGAACCCAACAGAATGCGCATGACCAATACGGCAAATGCATCTCTCGGACGATAGACTACCAGAACGATCAGGGTAATCACATTTGCGAGTCCCAGCTTTACGCCCGGAATGGGGACAGGAACTGGGATCTGCGCCTCAACCACAAAAATGGTCAGCGCGATTGCGGTAAACAGCGCGAGCATTACCATGTGCTTAACGGACTTGGACATCGTAAGAACCCTCCTCATCGGATGCAATGGAAATGCGGATGTGATTGGGCAGACAGACAATGGGCAGAATGCCGTCCGAAATTGTCCCTTGCTTTACGCAAAGATGATCGGGGCAGCTTGCAGACTGCATGGAGATCTGCCCTGGTTCTACCAGGATAACATTCTCCGCATCGTTGTCTCCGTCAATGGTGATGGTATATGCCTTTTCCACTTTGGAAAGGTCGATCTCATACAGCATCTTGTCCTGCTGATAGATGCGTGCAATTTTTTCGGGCTGCTTGTGTGACAAGACATACCAGCTGCCAAAAATGCCGCCGCCGAGAAGCAGAACAGTAATGCAGATCAGAATCAGCGTTTTTTTCATGAAGCATTCACCTGCTGCAAATGATAGGTATCCATGTGATCGGATGCGATCATAGTTCCGTCGGACTGGATGAATACGGCTTCAATGCCGTCCAGGGAATTTATCAGCTCCATACCCTTGTCTGCGCCCAACAGAAACGTGGCAGTAGAAAGAGCATCACAGTCGATGCCTTTGTCGGCAATGATTGTTGTGCTCACAACATCAGATGTTGACGGTGCTCCGGTGTACGGATCCAGAATATGATGATAGCGTTTTCCGTCTTCCTCAAAGTATTTCTCATAGTTGCCGGAGGTAACTACAGCCTTGTCTGTTACTGTAACAGAAGCAGTGATGCTCTCCGGAGAAAACGGATCTGTAATGGCAACAGTCCAGTCGCTGCCGTCCGGCTTTGTGCCGAGCGTCATGACATTTCCGCCCAGACTCATCAGAGCAGAGGTGACACCCTCGTCCGCCAGAGCCTCTTTCATTTCGTCAGAAATATATCCCTTTGCTATCGCACCGAAATTCAGTGTTACCGCATCATTGGCAAAGGAGAGGGAATTGCTGTCGGCATCATAGCTGACATCTTTCCAGCCGTCCGGCCGGAGCAGAGCCTGGATATCACTTTCCGCCGGAATGGCGGCATGATCGGTGCCGATGCCCCAAAGGTCGATCAGATCTCCGATGGTACAATCCAGCATGCCGCCGCTCTTTGCGCCGTATTCCAACGCTTCATTTAAAACAGTGCCCATGTCATCTGAAATGGGAATCTCCGTTCCAACAGCTGCTTTTGCCGCCGCATTGACCTTGTTCACTTCGGAATCAGCAATTGTGTTGGAAAACACCTGTTCCAACTCCTTGGCACGGGAAAAGGCGGCTTCTACGCCGCTTTGTGCATGCGAACCATAGGCGCGCACCATAATATAAGTTCCCATGAACTCCTGAGTATCTTCATAAACCGCATCGGAGGCAGTGCTTGACTCTGCGCTGTCAGCAGAATCCGATTTGCTCCCGGCTGCACCGCCGCCGGAAGACGAGGCGGTATTCTGACAGCCAGTCAGACAAAGCAGTCCGGCAATTCCGGCTGCCAAAAGATGCGTATATTTCATCTGCAATAGAACCCTTTCTCCAAGAAAGTACCGGTGTATCCGGCATTTTCCTCTATTAGTTAGTAGTGTCTAACGAATGACAAATTTAGTATATCACGCTTTTGAAGTGCTGTCAAGTCCGGTTTGAAAAGATTTCCGCGAGACATTTTGAATCAAATATGAAAGCATAAAAAACAAGGTGATACTGCACAAAAATCCAGATGATGTGTGCAGATTCTGTATTCTATGCGTCATATCCCGGCAGAGCATAAACCGTTAATGTCGGCAAACCATCTTGCAAATTCGGCGAAGAAGTGGTACAATAGGAGCAGCAAAAAGCAGACAGGAGGATTTTTCCATGATTTATACAGTGACGTTTAATCCGGCGATCGATTATGTGGTTCATGCGGATGCAATGCAGGTGGGCATGGTGAACCGTGCCCACGGCGAGGAAATTTACTACGGCGGAAAGGGAATCAATGTTTCCATCGTTTTAAAAGAATTGGGCGTAGCATCCCGTGCGCTTGGATTTGTTGCCGGTTTCACAGGAGATGCCATCGAAAAAGGGGTGCAGGAAAAGGGTATCACGACTGATTTCGTACATTTAAAAGAAGGCTTTTCCCGGATCAATGTAAAAATCAAATCCGGCGCAGAGACGGAACTTAACGGACAAGGCCCGGCAATTGGGGAAACGGCAGTGGCAGAACTGTTCCGGAAGATGGATGCACTTCAAGACGGCGACACCATCGTGCTTGCCGGCAGCATTCCGAGTACGATGCCCTCTGATACCTATGAGAAGATTTTGGCGCATCTGTCCGGGAAACAGATCCGAACTGTTGTGGATGCGACAAAAGACCTGCTGAAAAATGTGCTGAAATATAAACCATTTCTCATTAAGCCGAACAATTACGAGCTAGAAGAACTGTTTGGGGTAACTCTGCACAGCAAGGAAGAGATTGCAGTGTATGCAAGAAAGCTTCAGGAGATGGGGGCACGGAATGTGCTGGTATCCATGGCAGAGGAGGGCGCAGTGCTTCTGGATGAAACCGGGAAGTGTCACACCTGTGGTGTCTGCCAGGGTACGGTAAAAAATTCTGTCGGTGCAGGAGATTCTATGCTGGCAGGTTTTTTGGCAGGCATCGCAGACGGCGATTATGCCCATGCGCTGAAACTGGGGACAGCTGCCGGCGGCGCTACAGCTTTCTCAGAGAGCCTGGCACAGCGTGCTGCCATCGACCAGCTGATGCAGCAGCTATAAGTCTCTCGCCGTTTCTTTTTTGCAGTATTTGCACAATATCCTGTCCGAATTGTTTCTTGATTTTGTTTGTCATTTTTTTATTTCTTTGCAATACTGACTTGACAATGTGTACCAGTTATGGTATACTATTGGTTGGTTAGCAGATGCTAACCAACCAGAAAAAATATTAGAGGACGGTGTGATATGTTTTTAGAGATCAAACAAATCAAAAAACATTTCGGAGAAGGCGAAAGCAGGGTAGACGTGCTGAAAGGCATTGATATCAGCATCGAAAAGGGAGAAATTTGTGTGCTGTTGGGGCCCTCTGGTTCGGGAAAATCCACGCTGCTGAATATTATCGGCGGTATTGAAACACCGGACAGCGGCGCGATCTCTATCAGCGGCGAGACCATCGGTGACATGAATGAAAAGAATCTAACACTGTATCGCCGCAAGCATCTGGGTTATATTTTCCAGATGTACAATCTGATTCCAAACCTGAATATCAAAGAGAATGTAGAAGTCGGGGCATACCTCAGCGATAATCCGCTAGATGTGGATGATCTGCTGAAAACGCTGGGCTTGTATGAGCATCGCCATAAGCTGCCGAACCAGCTTTCCGGCGGTCAGCAGCAGCGTACTGCCATCGGCAGAGCGATCGTGAAGAATCCGGACATTCTGTTGTGCGATGAGCCGACGGGTGCGCTGGACTATAATACCTCCAAAGAGATCCTGAAACTGATCGAAGATGTCAGCCGCAAGTACGGTAATACAGTTGTTATGGTAACGCATAACGATGCACTTCAGAACATGGCGGATCGGGTCGTGAAGCTGCGCGACGGAAAGATTCGGAAAAATTTTGTCAACGAGACAAAGATTCCGGCAGCAGAATTGGAGTGGTAAGCGATGGCGAAAAAGACAAGAAATCCGTTGAACCGTCGGCTACCGCGGGAACTGAAAAGCGAACTGGGAAAATATTTGGTAATCTTCTTGTTCTTTATCATGTCGATTTCTCTGGTTTCCGGCTTTTTGGTGGCTGATAACAGCCTGATTGCTTCTTACAATGAAAGCTTTGACAAGTACAGCATCGAGGACGGCAACTTTGAGTACGCAGAAGAGGCTGCAGACGATGCAATAAGCGCCGCCGAGAAAGACGGCAAGGTCAAGATCTATCCGAACTTCTATAAGGAAGAAAAAACGGATGATTTTGACAGTACATTCCGTGTGTTCGGAGAACGCAAGGAGATCGACAAGGTTTGCCTTCTGGATGGCGAAATGCCTTCCGATGAGAAAGACGTTGCCATAGACCGTTTGTATGCCAAAAATCATGACCTGGAGATCGGCGATACCTTTGGAGTGGCAGGAGAAACGCTGAATATTACTGGTATTGTGGCGCTTTCTGATTATTCTGCGCTGTTTCAGAACACCTCGGATATGATGTTCGACAACGATAAATTCGGTGTCGGCGTGATGACCGATGACGGCTTTGCAGCATTGCGGGACAACCACATCCACTACAGCTACAGCTGGTTGTATGATGACTCGCCGGAGGATGACAGCGAAGCAAAGGATATGGCAGAAGATCTGATGCCGATTCTGGGGCAGAACGGTGTGCTGACCAACTTCCTGCCGGAATATCTGAACCAGGCGATCATCTTTACCGGAGATGACATGGGCGGCGACAAGTCCATGATTATGGCATTTCTGTACATTGTTGTGGTAATTCTGGCATTTGTATTTTCCATTACGATTTCCAACAACATTACCAAAGAAGCGAATGTCATTGGTACGCTGCGCGCTTCCGGTTATTCCCGGGGAGAGATGGTGCGGCATTATATCATTATGCCAATGCTGGTTCTCCTTGTAGCGGCGATCGTCGGCAATGTTTTAGGTTACACTCTACTGGAACAGATATTTGCTGACCAGTATCTGGGCAGCTATAGCTTTCCGACCTACGAGGTGCTGCTGAATCCGGAGGCATTCCTGCTGACCACACTGATTCCTCTGATACTGCTGTTCCTCATCAACTTTGTCATGCTGACAATAAAGATGCGCATTTCGCCGCTGAAATTCATCCGGCGTGATCTGACAAAGCGGAAGAAGAAAAAGGCATTCCGTCTGAATACTCGCATCCCGATCATGCGTCGTTTTCAGCTGCGTGTGATTTTCCAGAATCTGCCGAACCATGTCATGATCTTTTTCGGTGTCTTTTTTGCGAACTTTATTCTCATGTTCGGTTTGATTCTGCATCCGATGATGACGCATTTCCAGGATATGGTCACAGACAATGTGCTGTCTACCTACCAGTATGTGCTGAAAGCACCGGTGGAAACAGCGGAAGAGGATGCAGAAAAGTTCTGCCTCAGCAGTCTGGATACGCTGGGTGAGGAACGCAGCAGTGAGGGCGTTTCCTTGTATGGTGTAGAGCCGGACAGCAAATATGTAAAACTGGATGTTTCGGACGATGAGGTAGAAATTTCCAGTGCATATTCCGAAAAGTACGGCGTAGAAAAGGGCGATACCATTACCCTGAAAGATCCGTACGGCAGCGACAAGTATAAATTCAAGGTCGGCGGTATTTATGATTACCCGTCCACCATTGCTGTGTTTATGGATCGCAGCCTTTACAATGAGACATTTGATAAGGATGATACATACTTCAATGCGTATTTCTCAGACGAAGAGATCACAGACATTGACGATGCTGTAATCGCTACCGAAATCACAGTAGACGATCTGACAAAGACATCCCGCCAGATGATCCGCTCTATGGGCAGCATGATGAGTCTGTTCCTGGTATTTGGTTCACTGATGTTCATTCTGATTCTGTACCTGTTGTCAAAGATCATCATTGAGAAAAATGCACAATCGATTTCCATGGTAAAGATCCTGGGCTATAACAACCGGGAAATCAACCGAATCTATCTGCATTCCACCACCATTGTGGTACTGCTTTGCATTCTGCTCACTGTACCGCTCTGCAATTGGGTGATGGCAGAAGTAATGAAGATCGTGTTCTTTGAATATTCCGGCTGGATCGTTTATTATGTTCCTGCGGTGACATATGTTAAAGTCATTGCTGCCGGCGTGATCTGCTATGCGGTTGTAGCATTCCTGCTGAATCGCAAGGTGAAAAAGATCCCGATGGGCGATGCACTGAAAAACGTAGAATAAGGCGGCATTGCGACTTGGATTGCATGCTCCAAAAAAGGAAATTCCCCGAAGGCTGCCTTCGGGGAATTTCCTTTTGTTCTATAAAAGCGGGATTGTAACTTTCTGGTTGCCTGCTTACCGCCGCTGCTGCTTTCGCAGCCGATAATCCGACGGGGTACAGCCGATTGCCTTGCGGAATGTTTCTGTAAAATAACTGGAGCCGCTGAAACCGCACTGCATGGCGATCTCTGTAACACTGAGATCCGGGTTTGCCAAAAGCTCCACGCTTTTGGAGATGCGGTATTCTGTCAAATAGGCATTTGGTGTCTGGTTCAGATACTCTTTGAAGATGGAGCAGCAGCTACTGCGGCAGACATAACCGGCTGCGGCGATGTCCTGCAATGCGATTTTGCTGCTGTATTTTTGCTGGATAAAGCCTACCATTTTATGCATGGCTTCCAGACGCTTGCTGTCATTGGGTTCCCACGGTTCTGCGTTGTTCTGGATCAGATTCCACAGGGAGTAGCAAATGCGGAAAATACAGCCGAACAATTGCAGCGGATAGCCGCTCTGCTGTGCTGTGGCACACTGGAACATCTCCGATACTTGTGTGATGACTGCCTTTTCTGCGGCAATCTCCGGATGAAGAATGAGGTAGGGCGGTGCATGGTGGATCACGTCGTCCAACAATTCCTTGGTTGTGGGATTGGTAGCAAGAGACGGCGGAAACAGCACGCAGTCATACACCCACTTGCTGGATTTTTCCCAGAAGCCATAGTGCATCTGTCCGGAATTGACGAAGATCATCTGCCCCGGCAGCAGCTTGCACTGTTCTCCGTTGACGCTGTACCACATGGGTGCATTTTTTACATGGATAAACTCAAACTCTGTGTGCCAATGGTTTACAATGGAGAGAGAGGGATAATCCTCCTGGGAAAAGTGAGAGGCTTTGATGGGCAGATTCGGAACATTATATTGGATGATCTCGGATTTGTTGTCGGTCAGTTCCAGTGCATTATACATGAAAGACTCCTTCGGTTCTTAAGCGGCTGCCTGTGCCAGTGTTTCGGTTTCTATGGGTTGTTCCTGTCTGGTCAGATTCTTGACCCAGCGGTATTTGCGATAGTTTTTCAGCACTGCCGGGAGCTTGATGATCTCATCTACGTTAATCAGAATGTATACTGTCAGCACCGGAAGCTTCAGCACAAATGCTGCGATCAGACCGATGGGAACGGTGACGCACCACATTGTGATACCGTCACAGATAAAGCCGAATTTGGAGTCACCGCCTGCGGCAAAGATGCCGGAGATCACTGTCATATTAATGGATTTACCCACAACATAGTAGGAGCAAACCACCAGCATAACACGGAGATATTCTTTTGCGGTGTCGGTCAGCGTGGAAAACAGCGGCGTAAAGGGAATGACACCCAGAATAATCACACCGGCGATCATGCCTGCGAAAATCGAAGTCTTGGAGAGCTTTCTGCCGTATTCCTTTGCTTTTTCCAGTTCGCCCTGTCCCAGAAGGCTGCCGACCATAATGCCGCTTGCCGTAGCGATACCGGTGCAGAAGCAGATAACCAGGTTCTTCACAATGTTCGCAATGGAGTTTGCCGCAGCAGCATCACTGCCCATGTGTCCCATAATTACGGAGTACATGGTGAAGCCCAGTCCCCACATCAGCTCATCGCCCAGGATCGGTGCGGTGTATTTCCAGAAGTCGCGGAGCAGTACCTTGTCCGGGTGGAACGCCCATTTCAGCCGGATCTTGATGCTGTCTTTTTTCAGCATGACCAGAAGTGCCCACGCCAATTCAATGACCTTTGCGATTACCGTTGCAATCGCAGCGCCGGCAATGCCCATCTCCGGGAAGAAGCCGATGCCGAAAATAAAACATGCGTTCAAAATGATGTTGATGACAACGGACACGGAGCTGATTACCGCACTCAGTACGGCATTTCCGCAGTTCTTTAGGATGCAGAGGTAAATCTGCGAAACACTCAGCAGCAGGTAAGAGATGCCCACAACCCGGAGATATTCTACACCATCTGCGATCAGTACCGGATCAGATGCAAATGCGCGCATCAGCAGTTCCGGGAAAAAGGTTGCCCCGATGGTAAACGGAAGAGACAGCAGTACGGAAAATGCCAGACCGATGCCCAGTGTTTTTTCTACCGCCTTTTGGTTTCGGATGCCCCAGTATTGTGCGGCAAAAATGGAGACGCCTGCCGTGATCGCAAACAAAAACAGGGAGTATACAAACTGTATCTGTCCCGCCAGAGAAACAGCCGACAAAGCGTCCTGGCTGACAAATCCCAGCATAAACGCGTCTGAGGCGTTGACAAGTGCCATCATCAACTGCTGCAGGGAAATGGGAATCATGAGGTGCATCAGCTTTTTGCGAAATTCTGCACGATTGTTCTGCGCTGTCATAAAATCAATCTCCTTTATCCAGAGTGTATTTACACAAAAATGTTCGGTTGACAGCTTTGCATATGACATGCTGTTCTCCGATTTCGAATGATATTATAAGACAAAGAAAACCCGATTTCTATAACATTCAGCCGAATCGTTATAACAATCGTACAAATCTGTAGGGGAAGAAAAATGCTTTGCAGAATATGTGATATCGATTCCAAAATCGTGCACAAATTGTACGATTTTGATATCGTTTTGATTATATCGTAAAAATATCTGCTTGTCAAGGTGGCCGGAAAAACAAATTTCAGAAAGCACCGCACATCTTTGCACAGTTCACCTTGAAAAAAACTCGGAATTGTGATATACTATGTTTAGAAATCTGGTTTCACTTTTGAGAAAGGAGTTTTTCAGATGCAGAGAGCGATTCCGCGGCTGCTGATCAGTGCAGCCGGCAGCGGTGCCGGAAAGACAACAGTTACCGCGGCACTTCTTGCAGCACTTTGCGACCGCGGCCTTTGCGTCCAGAGCCTGAAATGCGGGCCGGACTATATCGATCCCA
Organism: Ruminococcus bromii; assembly: GCA_963590855.1. Lineage (GTDB taxonomy): Bacteria > Bacillota > Clostridia > Oscillospirales > Ruminococcaceae > Ruminococcus_C. The sequence continues at coordinate 40,793 of CAVAQT010000003.1, read as the reverse complement.
TGTTTCACAGCCATATTACCGGGCGGCAGACATATCACGCAGACCCGTTTTTTCTGACGCAGGATGCTATGACAAAATTGGTTGCTCGTGTCAGTGCAGATGCGGACTGCACGATCCTGGAGGGCGCAATGGGTTACTACGACGGCATACAGAGCACCTCGGAGGCAAGCGCCTATACTGTATCAGACTGGCTCCAAACGCCTACGCTGTTGGTGCTTTCTCCCCAGGGAATGGGTTGTTCCGCAGCTGCGGTCTGCCGCGGCTTTCAGACATTTCGCATGCCAAATCCCATCTGCGGTATCCTGTTGAATCGTGTCCGCAGCGGAATGTATTCCTATTATAAAGACTTGTTGGAACGTGAAACGGGTCTGCCGGTACTGGGGTATTTGCCAGAATTGCCGGAAGTCCAGTTGGAAAGCCGCCATCTGGGACTTATGACTGCCGGAGAAGTGGCAGACTTGGACGAAAAGATCCGGCTCTTGGGAAAGACTGCGGCGGAGACCATACAACTAGAGCAGCTTCTGACGTTGGCACAAAACGCACCGCCCCTCCCGGAACTGCCAAAGCCGAAAAAGATCGATGCATCTTTTCGGTTGGGCGTGGCGCGAGATAAGGCATTTTGCTTTACCTATGCAGAAAATCTGGAGCTTCTGGAGCGGTGCGGCGCAGAACTGGTGTATTTTTCTCCGATGGAAGATAATGCGCTCCCGGAGGAACTGGATGGTTTGTATTTCTGCGGCGGCTATCCGGAGTTGTATTTGCCGCAGCTGAGCGGAAATGCTTCCTTTTTGCAGTCTCTCCGTCGGCTTGCAAAAAATGGCATCCCGATCTGGGGTGAGTGCGGCGGCTTCTTGTATTTGCAGGAGTCGATGACGGGGACAGACGGTGCTTGTTATCCCTTGGCAGGACTTTTGCCAGGGACTTCTCGTTTGAGAAAGCGGCTGTGCCGTTTTGGCTATGTGACGCTGACCGCACAGACAGACACGATCCTGGGACGTGCAGGCACAACCATCCGTGCCCACGAATTTCACTATGCGGACAGTACAGAAAATGGCAGCGCCTTTTTGGTGCAGCGTCCCGGCGGAAAATGCTGGGAAGCAGTGCAGTCTGTCGGACGGATCACCGCCGGATTTCCGCATTTGTATTTTCCGTCCAATCCGGAAGTGCCGTCCAACTTTGCGGCGCAGTGTCAGGCATACCGAAAGGAGCGGATATCATGCTGATCCTGGTCACAGGCGGCAGCGGCAGCGGCAAGTCTCAACTGGCGGAACAGATCAGCATGGCGCTGAAGCAAGAACCGTTTCTCTACATTGCCACGATGCAGGTATGGGATGCGGAGTGCAAAGCGAGAATCGCGCGGCATCGGCAGCAGCGCGCCGGAAAAGGCTTTCAAACGATCGAAGCGCCATCCCGTCTGGCAGAAGCGGCGGCAGCGTTAAAACCGGGCGGAACTGCGCTGCTGGAATGCCTTAGCAATCTGGTCGCAAATGAACAGTTTGGCGGCAGCGGCGGCGATCCCGTACAGACGATTTGGGAGGGGATCGGTGTGCTGCGCCAAAATACACAGCATCTGGTCATCGTGACCAACGAGGTGTTTTCAGATGGCACGCCGCCGGATCGCTCTATGCAGCAGTATCTGCAAAACCTGGGAAAACTCAACTGCGCTATTGCTGCACAGGCGGATGTGGTGATCGAGTGCTGTGCCGGAATGCCGGTGCTCTGGAAAGGAGAAACACAATATGATAAAATCATGGCTGGAATCAATGCTGATTGCGATTTCCATGTATAGTGCACTTCCGGTGAAATGTTTGAACTGGACAGAAAAGAACCTGCGGAATGCAATGGTATTCTTTCCGCTGGTCGGGCTGCTCTGCGGCACAGGGCTCTGGGTTGTCTGGACGGTGTGCGGTTTACTCCATGTGGGAAGCGTCCTGTTTGGCACACTGGCGGTACTTACCGGCGTGTTGGTTACCGGCGGCATTCACCTGGATGGCTTTTGTGACACAGCAGATGCGCTTTATTCCAGGAGACCGCAGGAGGAAAAACTGCGCATTCTGAAAGACCCGAACTGCGGTCCTTTTGCCGTGTTCAGCGTAATACTGGTACTGCTGATCTGCTTCGGAGCATATGTACAGCTGTATCAGACGCAGGGGAAAAGTGTTATCTGGCTGCTGACCGGAGGCTTTGTCATGTCCCGGTGTCTCAGCGGAATCGCAGTTACCACGCTGCCGATTGCTCCCTCCAGTTCTCTGGTGAAAACCTTTGGAGAGAGCGCAGGAAAACATGTCCGGGTACTGCTTGTGATAATATACGGCATCATAGGATTGCTTCTGGTTTGGTTCTGGGGCTGGCTGGCGGTCGCTTTAGCCTGGATCTCGCTGATCGTTTTTTACGGCTGTTCCCATATGGCAAAAAAGCAGTTCGGCGGCATTACCGGCGATCTGGCAGGCTTTTTTCTGGTGCTGTGCGAAACCGCGTATGTGTTGGGGGCGGCGCTGTTGGGAGGTGTTCTGGCATGAAACTGATTCTGGGCGGCTATGCCAACGGCAGAACTGCATACGCCATGCAAAAATACCATCTGACCGAATCGGACTGCTTTGATGCGGCGGTGCAGCCTTTGGCACAGTGGCAGGGACAGCGGCTGATCCTCCATGCGGAGCAACTGGCGGTTTTCTGGCTGGCAGAGGGAAAATCACCTTGTACGGCGGTGCACCCGTGGCTAGAGCGGTGGCATGATGCCGTTTGTATAACACAAGAGGTGGGCTGCGGACTTGTCCCGATCACAGCAGAACAACGGCAGCAGCGCGAAGCGATCGGGCGTTTCAACACATTTCTCGCAGAACATGCCGAAACGGTGGAAAGAGTTTGCTGCGGCATCGGCATGGTGCTCAAAGGAGCGTGAAACCATGTGGCTTCTGCTGAGTGTCTGCCTAGGCTTTTTGCTGGATCTCTGCCTGGGCGATCCGCACTGGATGCCGCATCCGGTGGTGCTGATTGGAAAAAGCATTTCTCGACTGGAAAAATTTTTCCGCCGAAAATTTCCGCAAACGCCGGAGGGAGAACACCGCGCCGGCATGCTCCTGGCGTTTTGTATCCCTGCGGGCTGCTTTGCACTGTCTTTAGGGATTCTGGCTCTGGCATACTGTATTTCATTCTGGCTGTGTTTTGCGCTGCATACCTTCTGGACATACCAGATCCTGGCGGCGCGCTGTCTGGAACGGGAAAGCCGAAAGGTTTACTGCCTTCTGGCTGCCGGAGATCTGCCGGGTGCAAGAGTGCGGCTTTCTTATCTGGTAGGCCGTGAAACCTCACAGCTGACCGCGGAAGAAGTGATAAAGGCATGTGTGGAAACAGTTGCCGAAAACACTTCTGACGGCGTGACAGCCCCTTTGCTTTATCTGCTGCTGGGCGGAGTGCCTCTTGGGTTTTGCTATAAGGCAGTAAACACCCTGGACTCCATGGTGGGCTATCGGAATGCCCGGTATCTGCACTTCGGCAGAGCCTCTGCTCGTCTGGATGATGCGGCAAACTGGCTTCCGGCTCGTGTCTGCGGTCTGCTTTTCACAGTTTCTGCCTGCATTCTGGGCTTAAACGGAAAAAACGCCTGGCGAACTTTTTGCCGTGACCGGAACAATCACCTTTCTCCCAATTCCGCTCAGACAGAATCAGCCGCGGCAGGTGCATTGGAGATTCAGTTGGGCGGAACTCATGTGTATTTTGGGGAAACGGTGGAAAAGCCGACTATCGGAGAGGCGCTTCGTCCGGCAGAACCAGAGGATATTTCCCGAACCAACGGCATGATGTTGGCGACATCGGGGCTTTCTCTGCTGCTGTTTGGAGTGATCCGGATGGTATTTCTTTGGATTTGCGGCAATTGAAGGCAACACAATTTGAACACATGCAAGCTCTTCATTTAGACAGGAGGTGGCACTATGCCGCAGCATGGTGGTAATATTTATCAAGGCAACGGCAGATGGCTGGATTTTTCTGCCAACATCAATCCCATGGGGATGCCGGAGACGGTTTGCACTGCAATTGCAGCGGCAATGGATGATCTGGTGCACTATCCGGATCCACAGCAGAAAAAGCTGCGGCAGACAATTGCTGCGTATCATAAGCTCCTCATGGCGCAGATCGTCTGCGGAAACGGCGGTGCAGATGTGATCTTCCGGACAGTTCGGGCAGCAGCGCCGCGGCATGCGCTCGTGCCCGTTCCTACATTTACCGAATACGAAGCTGCACTGCGGGAAGTGGGATGCCGTATCACACGGTGGCAAATGCCTTTTCCCTATGGAGTCAGTGCAGAGTTGCTGCCGGAACTGAAACATGGGGACTATGACTTTCTGGTGCTGTGCAATCCCAATAACCCCACCGGGACGGGAATTTCAACGGAATTGTTGGAGCAGATTTTGCGGATAGCAGCGGAAAAGCAGATCTTCGTACTGTTGGATGAATGCTTTTGTGATATGGCAGAAAAAGACCCGGAGATCGTCTCGCTGCTGCCGCGATTGGCAGAGTTTCCTCATGTCCTGGTGCTGCGCTCTCTGACGAAGCTGTATGCCATTCCGGGGCTGCGCCTAGGCTACGGAATCTGTGCAGATACAAAGCGTATCGAATCCATTCGGCTGACCGGACAGTCGTGGCCGGTGAATCAACTGGCAGAGGCTGCCGGGATCGCTGCACTAAACGATACTGTCTATCGGAGACGGGCACTGGATTTGTTGGAGCAGGAGCGTTGGAAACTGTACGATGGCTTGGGAAAGCTAGGGTTTCGGATGTGGAAACCCAGTGCAAACTATGTGTTCTTTCAGGCGGAAAACTGCACCGATCTGGATCAGCAGTTATTGCCGTATGGAATACTGCTGCGGCACTGTGACAATTATCCTGGTCTGGATGCGACCTATTATCGGGCAGCAGTTCGTCTGCCGGAAGAAAATCAGTATCTGCTGCAATGCCTAGGGCAGATCTGTGGTGAGGAGAAAAGAAAATGGCAGCAAAATCACTGATGGTGCTGGGGACAATGTCCTCTGCCGGAAAAAGTTTTGTGACTGCCGGACTGTGCCGGATCTTTCGGCAGGACGGCTTTTGCACAGCTCCGTTTAAGTCGCAGAATATGGCGCTGAACTCCTATGTGACCCGGGACGGCAAAGAAATGGGGCGCGCGCAGGTGATGCAGGCAGAAGCAGCGGGCATCGAACCGGATGTCCGCATGAATCCCATTTTGCTGAAGCCCACCAGCGAAAGCGGCTCACAGGTCATCGTGAACGGCGAGATCTTCGGCACGATGCGCGCACAGGAATACTATACAAAAAAGCAGGAATTGATTCCGCATATTCTGAAAGCGTACCGTGCGCTTGCTGCGGAAAATGACATCATTGTTCTGGAAGGTGCCGGCAGTCCGTCGGAGATCAATCTGAAAGCAGTGGATATCGTCAACCTGGGAATGGCGGAACTCTCCGATTCTCCGGCAATTTTGGTGGGAGATATTGATCGCGGCGGTGTGTTTGCGTCTCTGTATGGTACGATCATGCTGTTAGACCCGTCAGAACGCCGTCGTATCCGCGGTATTGTCATCAATAAGTTTCGGGGCGATGTGGAGATTCTAAAACCAGGCCTCACCATGTTGGAAGAACTGACCGGCATTCCGGTATTGGGCGTTGTGCCGTATCTTCCGTTGGAACTGGACGATGAGGACAGTCTTTCAGAACGGCTGTCCCGGCGCAATGCCGCTGACGGTGCGGTGCTGGATATCGCCGTGATTCGCTTTTCGCGCATTTCCAACTTTACCGATTTTGAAGCATTGGCGCAGATTCCGGGAGTTTCCGTGCGTTATGTCACAAAACGCAGCGAATTGCAGCAGCCGGATGTGATCCTTCTGCCGGGCACAAAAAGTACGATGGCAGATCTCCGGTGGCTTCGGGAAAGCGGGCTGGAAGCTGAATTGCTGAAATGTCATGAAAAAGGCACATTTCTCATGGGCATCTGCGGCGGCTTCCAGATGCTCGGAAAATCTCTTTCTGACCCGGAAGTGACTGAGGACGGCGGCACGCTTCGGGGAATAGGCTTATTGGATATGGAAACCGTGTTCCGTACCCAGAAACGGCGCACTCGAATTTCCGGGGCAACGGTTTCCTTGCCGGGCATACTGCAGCCGCTGTCCGGTTGTTCGCTGGATGGCTATGAGATTCATATGGGTGAGACACAGTACATCGGGAACAGGACAACTTTTGCAGTTCTGGAGGACGGCAGGGCAGACGGCTGCGTCAGCATAGATGGCACTGTCTGCGGCACTTATCTCCACGGCATTTTTGATGCGCCGGCGTTTGCTGGAAAGCTAGTGCAGCTGCTTCTGGACAAAAAGGGCATTTCAGCTGCGGCCGTGCCGGAACTGGACTTTGCGGCGCGTAAGGAACAGGAATACGAGAAACTGGCTGCACTGCTCCGGGAAAATCTGGACATGCGTCAGATCTACGCCATCATAAACAATTGGGGGAAAACAGATGAAACATCTGCGTGAAGGGTATACCACCGGCTCTTGTGCGGCGGCGGCGAGCCTGGCGTCGGTCTTGTGGCAGACTTCCGGCAAGTGTCCCGAGTGGGTGGAACTGGAAATCCCGGCAGGAAAAACACTGCGCCTGGCGATCCAGCAGGGCGCGGCTTATACCTGCGGCGTGGTGAAGGATGGCGGAGATGATCCGGATGAGACAAATGGCTGCCTTGTGAACGCCTGCGTGGAGATCCTGCCGCAGGATGGTGCAGTGGAGTTTCGCGCCGGAGACGGTGTGGGAATTCTTATGCGGAAGGGGCTGAAGCTTCCGGTGGGAGAGCCTGCCATCAATCCGGTGCCGCGGCAAATGATCGAAAAGGCGGTGCGCAGCGTGATCGGTGCAAAGGGTGCAATCGTCACGGTTTCCGTACCAAACGGCGCAGAGATCGCACAAAAGACCTTTAACGGGCGGCTCGGCATCACAGGCGGCATTTCCATTTTGGGGACGACTGGTATTGTGCGGCCCATGAGTGAAGAGGCAGTGCGGGAGTCTCTGGCGCTGGAGCTTTCCATGTGCCGGGCGGAATATGGCACAGCCTGTGCTTTTGTGACGGGATATGCCGGAGAAGCCTGGCTGAGACGGCAGTATCCGAATCCGGGTGCCATTGTGCTGTGCAGCAATTATCTGGGATATCTGCTGGATTGTGCAGCGGAAATGGGTATGACACAGGTGCTGCTTGCCGGCAGACCGGGAAAACTGGTGAAGCCGGCGGCAGACATTATGTATCTGCACAGTCATACTGCCGGCGGACAGCGCGAAGTGATCTGCACTCACGCGGCGCTTGCCGGGGCAGACAGGGAACAAGTGCGGCAGCTGTATCAGTGCAACACGACACGCGAGATGACAGAGCGGTTAGCAGCGTTTCCCTTTGGCAGACAGGTCTGGCAGAGTATCGCGGAAAGCGTCTGTGGAAACTGCAATCGGCGGACGCACGGAAAGGTGCAGACTGCTTTGATTTTGCTCGATGAAAACGATAAAATCCTGGCGGAAAGCCGGCAGACAGAACAAATCCGAAAGGTGTGGTTATCATGCAGCACAAACTGATCCTGGCAGGCGGCGGAAGCGGCACAGCGGACTACCTGCTGCCGGCGGCAAAAAAAGCATTGGAAGCGGCGGACTGTGTGATCGCATCGCCGCGGTTTTTGCAGCTGCTGCAAGCCAAAAAAACAGAACCTATGGGAAAGATCTCTGCGCTTCTGGAACGCCTGCCTGCACGTCTGGAACAGGAAAGCCTGGGAATTGTTGTCTCCGGCGATCCGCTGCTGTACAGCCTTTGCCGTACCATTCGTTGCCGCTTTCCATCATTGGAGATGCAGGTGCTCCCAGGCGTTGGCTCTCTGCAACTGTTGGGAGCAGCGTTTGGCTTGACCATGGAACAGGCAGCGATCCTCAGCATTCATGGCAGGGATTACTCTGCCGGAACTATCGCCTATACAGTGTCTGAGCATCCGGAAACCTTCTTTTTCTGTGCGGCAGACCATGGCCCGCGGGAAATCGCCGAGGCACTGCTGACATACGGTTTGACGGAAACAGAAGTTTTTATAGGAGCAGATCTCACTTATCCTACGCAGAATCTGTGGCGCGGAACGCCGGAACAGGCTGTAATGCTGGAAAATCCATCTCTTTGTGTTGCAGCAGTGCGCAATCCGCATCCGAGACCAGTCTCTCGTCTGGGCTTATTGCCGGACAGTGCCTTTTTGCGTAATCAGTCACCCATGACCAAGGAGGAAGTGCGCGCAGTAGTGCTTTCCAAGCTGCGGCTGCGCCCGGATGCTGTGGTGTGGGACATTGGCGCAGGAACTGGAAGCGTTTCCGTCGAGTGCGCCCGGATGTGTCCTTTCGGAAATGTTTATGCAGTCGAGTATAAGGCGGCGGCACTGGAAATTCTAGAGAAAAACCGGGAGCTTTTCGGGACAAAAAATTTGCAGATTATCTCCGGCAGAGCAGAAGAACAGCTGCAAAAGCTGCCGCAGCCGGACTGTGTTTTTCTGGGCGGCAGCGGTGGTGCGGCAAAGGTCATTCTGCATACGCTGCTGGATCTGGACAAACCAGTGCGGCTAGTGGCGAGTGCCGTGACATTGGAGACACAGGCAGAGCTGTTCCCTCTGATGCAGAAACTGCCGCAGTTTGAAGTGGTGCAGCTGTCTGTCAGCTGCGGAAAAGCAGTGGGCAGCTATCATGTGCTGGACAGCAACCACCCGGTGCTGTTATTTTCGTGTATGACAAAGGAGTAATGGATGGAACAAGGAATCTTTTATGCAGTAGGCGTGGGAGCAGGAGACCCTATGGATATGACCCTTCGCGCCAAGCAGGTATTGGAGCAGGCCGATGTGATTATTGCACCCATTACCAAACCGGGCGGTGCTTCGGCGGCATATGCCATTGCAGCACAGGCGGCAGACCTTTCGCGAGGCGAAAAGCTGGAACTGCTGTTTCCGATGAAGGCGCACGCAGATTATCGGGAACGGCTGCGGAATGGAATGCTTCTTCCGGTCACAAGCGCCCTGGATGCCGGAAAGCAGGTGGCAATGGTGACGCTGGGTGATGTCTCAGTGTACAGCACCGCATCCTATGTGCGTCAGCTTTTGGCAGAACAGGGCTACACAGTGCAGGTCGTTGCCGGCGTGCCGTCGTTTTGTTCCGGTGCGGCAAAGGCGCAGCAAAGCCTTTGTGAAAACGGAGAGTCACTGGAGATCCTGCCGGGTGTCGCTTCCAGAGAAGCAGTGGAGCAGGCGCTGAGCCGTGCAGACAATCTGGTGATTATGAAAGCCGGAAAAGCGCTGCCCTGGCTGCTGCCTCTGTTGGAAGCACAGGGGCTTCTGGAACATACGACAATGCTTCGGGATGTGGGAATGGCTTCGGAATACATTGGCAGACCGGAACTGGAACCGTATTCCTATTTTACCACATTGCTGATTCGGCGGGGAGGAAAATAACATGGTATATTTTATAGGTGCAGGCGCAGGAGATCCGGAACTGCTGACCATCAAGGGCAAACGGCTGATCGATCAGGCAGATACGGTGATCTATGCCGGCTCATTGGTGAATCCGGCAGTTCTGGCGGATGTGAAGTCGTCCTGCCGTGTCTACGACAGTGCCGGCATGACACTGGAAGAGGTTCTCGCAGTGATGCAGGAGACAGAACAACAGGGAAAGACCACCGTTCGGGTACATACCGGGGACGCTTCGATCTACGGTGCCATTCGGGAACAGCTGGATGCGTTGGATGAACTGGGAATTTCCCACGAGGTTGTGCCCGGCGTCAGCTCTTTTCTGGCGGCAGCGGCAGCCATGCAGAAGGAATACACCCTGCCTGAAGTGACACAGACCGTGATCCTGACGCGCATGGAAGGGAGGACGCCTGTGCCGCCGCGGGAACGGATCGAGGAATTGGCAAAGCATCGTGCCACGATGATCGTCTTTCTCTCTGTGGGACGAATTGCAGAACTGGCAGAACGCCTGCGTACCGCCTATCCGGAGACAACGCCGGTTGCTGTTGTGTATAAGGCAAGCTGGCCGGAAGAAAAAATCGTCACGGGAACGCTTTTGAATATTGCAGAAAAGGTAAAGGCTGCCGGGATCACCAAAACTGCATTGGTGACTGTCGGTGATTTCCTGGGAGATGTCTATGCGCTGTCTAAGCTGTATGACAAGACGTTTACCCATGCATTTCGACAGGGGACAGAAGCATGAAAATCGTGTATTTCTGGCTGACACCGCAGGGAGAAGCGCTGGCAAAGCACTTGCAGCAGCATTTTGGCGGCAGAACTGTACCCAAAAGCGGCCTGGCAGAACAGGTGCAGGAAGCCTTTGGTACAGAAGAGGCACTGGTGTTTGTGATGGCAGCAGGCATTGCGGTGCGTATGATCGCGCCGCTGCTGAAATCTAAGGCATCTGATCCGGCAGTTCTGGTGCTGGATCAGCAGGGAAAGCATGTCATCAGTCTGCTGTCCGGTCATTTGGGCGGTGCGAATGCACTGGCACGGGAGGTTGCATCCTATCTGGGCGGTGAAGCTGTAATTACCACTGCTACGGATGTCGAAAATGTCCCGGCATTTGATCTGTTTGCCAAACAAAATCATCTTGTCATTGAAAATCTGAACGTGCTGAAATACATCAGCGGCGCATTGGTAGCAGGCGATGCAGTTTCTCTTTGCACGGATTTTCCGGTTGCACAGGATGCGCTTCCGGAATTGATTCGGCTGGAGCATTCCCCGTCGCTGCCCTGTGCTGTTCAGATCACCGATCGTATGACGGCAGGTAAGGCAAAGCATACGCTGCTGCTGCGGCCGAAGAGTCTGGTGCTGGGAGTTGGCTGTAAGCGGAATATTGCCCCGGAGCATCTGGAACGGTGTTTTTTCACATTTCTGGAGGGACACCGCCTGGCGCTGCTGTCCGTCTCGAAATTGGCAACCATCGGCCTGAAACAAAACGAACCGGCAATACGCGCCTTATGTAAGAAGTACGATCTGCCGCTGGAGATCGTTTCGGATGATGCCATTCAGGCGTGCACATATCCTTTTGAAGCATCTGCATTTGTTCAGCAGATCACAGGACTGCCCTCCGTGTCAGAGGCGTGTGCCTACCTGGCATCCGGCTGCGGTGAGGTGCTGACCGGAAAGGTAAAATACAGCGGAGTGACATTTGCCGCCTGCCGGCAAATGCTGCCGGAACTGCAATGGGAGGAGAAAACAGAATGAAACCGCATATTTATGTTGTCGGATTTGGCCCGGGTGACCGCCTTTACATGACACAGCAGGCGATAGATGCCATTACCGGGGCAGATCTGGTAGTGGGATATACGACCTATATCCGGCTTTTGGAGGAACAATTTCCGGAACTGCACTATTTTTCTACGCCCATGCGAAAAGAAACCGACCGCTGCCGTGCAGCAGTGGAGGAAGCACTCGCCGGAAAGACGGTAGCGCTGGTTTCCAGCGGCGACAGCGGCATTTACGGCATGGCAGGTGTTTTGTTGGAGATCGCCGCAGAAATGCAGGCGGATGTGGAAGTTACTGCTGTTCCGGGCGTAACGGCGGCAAGCGCGGCATCGGCAGTTCTGGGTGCACCGCTGATGCATGATTTTGCTGTCATCAGTCTCAGCGACTGCATGACGCCGTTGGAGCTGATCTGGGGCCGGGTCTCTCTGGCGGCAGAAGCAGACTTCGTGATCTGTCTGTACAATCCGAAGTCCCGCTCCCGGACGGAATATCTGGCGAAAGCAGCGGCACTGATCCGGCAGCATCGTGCACCGGAGACGCCAGTGGGGATCGTGCGGAATGCCGGCCGCGCGGACGAAAAAGCCTGGATCACAACTCTGGAACGACTGCCGGAAGAGCCGGTGGATATGTTTTGTGTTGTGCTGATCGGCAACTCTCAGACCTATGTACAGCATGGAAAAATGATTACGCCCCGGGGCTACTGCATTCAAGGGGAGAAAGAAGGATGAAGCCGCTGCGTATCGCGGTGATTGCCGGAACCAGTGAAGCGACTGAGCTGATCGCTGCCATGCCGGAAGCGTATCTTGTGACTGCATTCACCGCCACTGCATACGGAAAAGAAATTTTGCAGGGACAGCACTGCCAGGTACATGTGGGGCGTCTGGATGCAGACGGATTTCGGCAGGCGCTGGCAGAAATGGATGCCGTGGCAGATGCGTCACATCCCTTTGCACAAGAGGTCACGGCAACAGTGCGGCAGGTCTGCCGGGAACTGCAACTGCCGTATTTTCGGCTGGGACGGCAGCCCATGACATATGCATATGACAAAATCGTCCGCGTTCCTTCTAAAGAGGCAGCAGCGTCATATTTGGCAGAAACTTCCGGCAATGTGCTGCTGACCACCGGAGTGAACACCCTTTTGTACTATGAAGCGGCTGTTCCGGGACTTGCGGTGCGCTGTTGGGCACGCATTCTGGATACGCCGGATTCCCGGAAAGCTGCGGCAGGCGCAGCATCTCACCTGATCTATGCCATGCCGCCGTTTTCACAAGCAGACACTTTCGCACTGCTGCGGCAGCATCACATTGGCGTTTTGGTTACAAAGGACAGCGGAAAGCGCGGCGGCGTGGCAGAAAAAATTGCAGCAGCGGAACAAATGCAGATCCCGGTGGTGCTGATCGGAGCGCCGGAAGAAAAAACGGCATCCATTCCGGAGATCCTGCGGGCCATAGAAAGGAGTTTTTGATGGAGACAGCATATCAGAAGCCGATGGATATTGAAGCGAGAAGCATGGCGATCATTGAAGAAAATCTTCTGGGCGTTGCACTGCCGGAACCGGAGCGCAGCATTCTCAAGCGCGTGATCCACACTACCGCTGATTTTGACTATGTGGAGAATCTTCGATTTTCACCAAATGCGGCGGCACTGGCATTGGATGCGCTGCGGCACGGCGCACACATTGTCACAGACACCAATATGGCGCTTTCCGGCATCAACAAACGCTCTCTGCATCAACTGGGCGGTGAAGCGCATTGCTTTATGTCCGATGCGGATGTTGCAGCAGAGGCAAAGGCGCGCGGCGTAACGCGTGCGGCGGTTTCCATGGAAAAGGCGTGCCGTCTGGAGAAAGACCTGATCTTTGCAGTGGGGAATGCGCCGACAGCCCTGATGCGGCTGGACGAACTGATTCAGGAGGAGAAACTCCTGCCGAAGCTGATTATCGGTGTACCGGTGGGATTTGTCAACGTGGTTGAGGCAAAGGAACTGATCCTGGCGCAGGATAAAGTGCCTTATATCGTGGCAAAGGGCAGAAAGGGCGGCAGCAATGTGGCGGCGGCGATCTGTAATGCCCTGCTGTATCAGTTGTACCGGTGAATCTAAAACCTGTTTCATATCTTACACTTTGGTACAATGCCTACAATTTAAGTCTATTTTGTAAAGCAGTCTGTGATGGGCTGCTTTTTTTGCAAAAAGGCTTGCCAATTGACAAAAAATATGGTATAGTAGTAAAAGGGTTCTCTCAGAGGACTCTTTTTACTGAACAATTGGCAGCAGATGTCAGGGAAGCAGGTGAGAATCCTGCACAGTTCCGCTACCGTGTCGGGGAGCGCCATGCAGATGCTACTGGAACGATCTGTTCCGGGAAGGCGCATGGAACGCGTTGAACCGAAGCCGGGATACCGGTCTGCTGTTTTGGAATATATCCCATCTACGAGAATAGAGGAAATTGTTAGTGCATTCGGTATCCTGCGCTTTGCAAAACTGCAAAGTCCAGTTTTTTTGCGCCCATATGCCCTAAGACTCTGATTCCCGTGTTTTGAGAAACACGGGTTTTTTCAAGTCTGTACATCGGAGGAAAAGTCATGCAGCTGATTCTGATTCGGCACAGTATCACAGCCGGAAACCAGGAACACCGCTATATCGGAAGCCGGACAGATGAACCGCTTTGTACTGCGGGAGTTGTTCTGGCACAGCAGAAAGCGGCAGAATTTGCATCACTTTTTCCTTCGCCGGAACTGGTATTGACAAGCCCGATGCGGCGCTGTGTCCAGACGGCGGAGATCTTATTTCCCGGTGCGGCATTGCAGGCAGTGAACGGTTTGCAGGAATGTGACTTTGGCGACTTTGAAGGGAAGAATTATGCAGAGCTGTCCGGAAATCCGGCATATCAGGCATGGATCGACAGCGGCGGCACAATGGCTTTTCCCGGCGGAGAATCCAGAGAAACATTTGTGGAGCGGTGCTGTACGGCATTAGAACGGGCTTTGCAGAATCGGCAGGAAACCACCATCGCAGCGGTGGTGCACGGCGGCACGATCATGGCGGTTCTTTCCGCACTGGAAGAACAGCGGCGGCCTTATTTTTCGTGGCAGACGGGACATTGTACCCCTATTTTATGTGCGGTACAGCAGAAAAAGCCTCTGCGTCTGCGGCAGCAAAGGAGTTGAAAAAAGAAATGTGTATTTATATGGCAGGCGTAGATGCCCGTTCCGCAGATGTTTCCGCACGGGAACCATTTGCATTTTCGGAAGAACAGGTGCGGCATATTCTGGCAGAACTGATGCAGAAAGACGGCATCAGCGGCGCAGTGCTGCTGGCAACCTGTAACCGGACGGAACTGTACCTCTCCTTACAGGAACGCCCGGTACGGACGGAGACGGATGGAAACACAGCGCAGCCGGAAGATACCATTTCTCCGGCAAGGCTTTTGCAGCAGTATGCTGCGGCTCCGGCAGATGCTTCGGCAATGACGATTTTGACAGAAACGGATGCGGTACAGCATCTGATGGAAGTCGCCTGTGGTCTGCATTCGCAGATCCTCCACGAGGAACAGATCGTGACTCAAGTGGGACATGCAGTAGAACTGGCACGCAGCTGTCACAGTACAGACGGCGTGCTGGACACCCTGTTCCGAACGGCAGTATCTGCCGGAAAGGACGCACAGACACAGGTCTCTGTCTCCAGTGTACCGCTGTCGGTCTCTTATGGCGCGGTACAACAGCTGGAACAGCAGCTCGGCGGACTGGCAGGGAAAACCTGTCTGGTCATCGGCAGCGGCAGCATGGGACGGCTGGCGGCATCTCTCTTGGTGCAGCGCGGCTGTCAGGTATTCATGACCCTGCGTTCCTGCCACCGCGGTGAAACGGTGATCCCATTTGGCGTGAAGCCGGTGCCGTACGAGCGGCGGTATGCTCAGATGGAATCTGCGGATATTGTAATCAGCGCAACGCGCAGCCCGCATAATACCATTTTGCGGAAGCAGCTGGAGGATCTCTGCCGCAGACCGGCATGGATCTTAGATCTGGCGATGCCGCGGGATGTGGAATCGTCCTGCGGAGAAATCGAGGGTGTGACTTTGTGGGATCTGGATGATCTGCACGGCGACACTGCACCAGATGCGGCTGCCCTGGCAGCACTGCATCAAATTGCAGAGCAGTATACCGATACATTTCAGATGTGGCGTAACTATCGGGATTCCGTCCCGTATATGCAGCAGCTGAAAGAACTGACAGCACAGCGCATCCTGCACAGCACTGCGGCAGAACCGTATCAGGAAATGCCGCAGTTGGAAGAACTGGTTCGGATGGTGACGGAAAAAACGGTGGATATGCTCATGGGCAGCATGAAAGCGGAGATCCGGCCGGAGCTTCTGCGGCAAAGCTGTGCCAAAATCAAGGACAGAGGAAGATTTTAAACGCATGGAACATACGATACGCATCGGCAGCCGTGCCAGTCGGCTGGCTGTGATACAAAGCGAATTGGTGATGGCAGAGATTCGCCGCATCCTGCCGGAAGCCTCTTTGGAACTGGTGACCATGAAAACCACCGGGGACAAGATCCTGCACAAAACTCTGGACAAAATCGGAGGGAAGGGCTTGTTCCTGAAGGAACTGGATGCGGCGCTTCTGGCAGGACAGGTGGATCTCTGTGTTCACAGCCTGAAAGATGTTCCTGCCGCAGAAAATCCGGCGCTGCCCATCGGTGCGTATTCGGCAAGGGAAGCACCCGGCGATGTGCTGGTGCTGCCGAAGGGAAAAACCAATTGGGATGCCTCACTGCCGGTGGGGTGTGCCAGTGCACGGCGTACCATGCAGTTTCAGATGCTGCATCCGGATGCTGTGATGAAGCCGGTGCGCGGCAATGTGCTGACGCGGCTGGAAAAGCTTGACCGCGGAGAATATGGTGCATTGATTCTGGCAGAGGCCGGGCTGAAACGGCTGGGTCTGGAAGAGCGGATCACATACCGCTTTTCGCCGGAGGAAATGATCCCGGCGGCAGGACAGGGTATTCTGGCGATCCAGACACGTTCCGGGGAATATGCTGACCTGCTGAAAACACTGAATCATCCGGAAGCATCACTTTGCGCCCGGACAGAACGGCAGCTGTCCCTGCTGTTGGGCGGCGATTGTTCTGCACCGATAGGCTGTCATGCGGTGCTCTCAGACGGAGTGATAACACTGTACGGCTTCTCCGGCATACACGGTGTGCCGAGAACCGGAAAGGTGCAGGGAAAACAAGAAGATGCGCCGGCGCTGGTACAGGCGCTGGCGGCAAAGCTGAGTAAGTGAGTAAGAAGGTATCACTATGAATTTGACCAATCGTCCGCGCCGTTTGCGAAACGGCGCACTGCTGCGCAGCATGGTGCGGGAAACACGCATTTCTGCGGATACACTGATTTATCCCATGTTTGTGCAGGAGGGTGAGAATATCCGAGAAGAGATTCCTTCCATGCCCGGACAGTATCGCTGGAGTCTCGATCGTATGGCTGAGATTTTGCAGCAGGTGACAGATTCCGGCGTGAAGAGCGTTCTGCTCTTTGGAATCCCGGCAGAAAAGGATGAGATCGGCAGCAGCGCATGGCAGCCGGACGGAATCGTGCAGCAGGCGATACGGCAGATCAAGCGGGATTTTCCACAGCTGTATGTCATTACAGATGTGTGCATGTGTGAATATACTTCACACGGACACTGCGGCATTCTCTGCGGTCACGATGTGGACAATGACAAGACTCTGGAGGTGCTGGCAAAAACGGCGCTGTCTCATGTGCAGGCAGGCGCGGACATGGTCGCACCGTCGGATATGATGGACGGCAGAGTGGGACGCATTCGCCAGGTGCTGGATGAAAACGGCTATGTGAATACGCCGATCATGTCCTATTCTGTCAAGTATGCGTCGGCATTTTACGGCCCGTTTCGGGATGCGGCAGGCTCTGCACCGGCATTCGGTGACCGAAAGAGCTATCAGATGGATCCGCACAATGCACAGGAAGCGCTGCTGGAAGCAGAACTGGATGTGCAGGAGGGTGCGGATATCCTGATGGTTAAGCCGGGAATGGCATATCTGGACGTTTTGAAGTCTCTGAAGGAAAAATTCCATCAGCCTGTGGCACTGTACAGCGTCAGCGGCGAATATGCCATGATCCAGGCGGCAGCGGCTGCCGGCTATATCGACCGGGAAGCTGTGATCTGTGAATCGGCGGTCTGCATGTACCGTGCCGGTGCAGATCTGCTGATTACCTATTTTGCCATGGAACTGGCAAAATATATTCGGGAAGGAAGGATCGGATAATGGAACAGATGCAGATCGAACATTCCGAAGCGCTTTATACACGCGCGAAAGATTTGATGCCGGGCGGCGTCAATTCTCCGGTGCGGGCGTTCCAGTCCGTAGGCGGTACGCCGCGCTTCATTCAGCGTGCCAAAGATCAGTACCTCTATGATGAGGACGGCAATGTCTATATCGATTACATCGGTTCCTGGGGGCCGATGATCCTGGGACATAACCCGGATGTGGTGCTGGAAGCAGTTCGCGCACAGTTGGACAACGGGCTCAGCTACGGCGCAGCCACAGCATTGGAAGTAGAAATGGCAGAACTGATTCATGAGATCGTTCCCTGTGTGGAAATGATGCGCATGGTGAACTCCGGCACTGAGGCAGTCATGAGCGCTGTTCGTGCTGCACGGGGCTTTACCGGACGAGATAAGATCGTCAAGTTTGAGGGATGCTATCACGGTCATGCAGATGCGATGCTGGTGAAAGCCGGTTCCGGCGTCATGACTGCCGGGATCCCCGATTCCAGCGGCGTGCCGAAGGGCTGCACGCAGGATACGCTGTCCGCAGTTTATAATGACCTGGACAGTGTGGAACAGTTGTTTCAGCAGTATCCCAAAGAGATCGCCTGTGTGATCGTAGAGCCGGTGGCAGCCAATATGGGTGTTGTTGCACCGGAAAAGGGCTTTTTGCAGGGACTGCGGCAGCTGTGTGATCAGTATGGCGCACTCCTGATCTTTGACGAAGTCATTACCGGTTTCCGGTTACAGCTAGATGGCGCGGCAGGACATTTTGGGGTTACACCGGATATGGTGACCTATGGCAAGATCATCGGCGGCGGCATGCCTGTGGGCGCTTACGGCGGCAGACGGGAGATCATGCAGCTGGTATCGCCGCTTGGCTCTGTTTACCAGGCGGGTACGCTCAGCGGCAATCCGGTGGCAATGCGCGCTGGACTGACTCAGCTTCGCTATTTGCAGGCACATCCGGAGGTATATCATCAGGTGGGCTTTTTGTCCCATCGGCTGCGCAGCGGTCTGGAGGATATCATCCGCCGGCATCATGCGCCGTGTACCGTCAACGGTATCGGTTCGCTGTCCTGCCTGTACTTTACACCGGAAAAGGTGCGGAATTATGCGGATGCCAAGAAGGCAGACACCGCAAAGTTCCGGGAATACTTCCACTTCATGCTGGATCGGGGCAATTATTTCGGCCCGAGCCAGTTTGAGGCAATTTTTGTATCGAACGCACATACGCTGCGTGAGATAGATAAAACGCTGGGAGATGCAGACGAATTTTTCGCTGCACACCGCGTGAACTGAGAACCTCTTTCTATTCTCAGCCGGGAGCCAATGGAGAGGGGTTCCGAGAGGAGAGGTTTCATATGAACAAACACAATGGCTCTGCTTTGCAGAACCGCAGCACCGGAAGCATGACAGGATGTCGTGTTCTGGTGTCTGTCCTGGCAGTCTGTCTGCTGCTGTCTGACATGGCAGCAAACGGCACATTTGGTGCATCTGCCATGCACATCATGGAGGGCTATCTGCCTGCCGGTTGGTGTATTGCATGGGGTGCGCTCTGTATTCCGTTCCTGGTGGCTGGTGCAGTCAGCCTGAAGCGGAAAATCGCTTATCAGGGAAGAGTGAAGCTGCTGATCGCACTGTGCGCAGCCTTCGTCTTTATCATTTCTTCTCTGAAGATCCCGTCGGTTACCGGAAGCTGTTCTCATGCCACCGGTACTGGTTTGGGTGCGATCCTGTTCGGGCCGTCCATTATGTCTGTGCTGGGCATTATCGTACTGCTGTTTCAGGCGATCCTGCTGGCGCACGGCGGTCTGACCACACTGGGTGCCAATACATTTTCTATGGCGATCTTCGGGCCGTTCGTTTCTTACGGACTGTTCCGGCTGCTGAAAAAGTGCAAAGCGCCTATGGGTCTGGCAGTATTCCTGTCGGCAACCATCGGAGATATGGCAACTTACTGCCTGACTTCGGTACAGCTGGCGGCAGCTTATCCCGGCGATAACTTCTGGGCATCTTTCGGAAAGTTTATCGCTGTCTTTGCACCGACCCAAGTCCCCATTGCCATTGCAGAAGGCATTCTGACTGTCATTGTATACAATGTCATCCAGAAGAACTGCGCAAAGGAGTTGAAGGAACTGTCCGGCATTACAGTTTCCAACCCCGGACGCGGCAAGCTGTGGGCAAGAAATCTGGTACTTGCACTGGGCGTCGTTCTGCTGGTGACTGTTCCGCTGATGCTGCTGGGCAACAGCGAGTTCGGCGGTTCGGACGATGCTGGCTCTACTGTAGTAGAAGAGATCAACGGCGGCTACACGCCGTGGTTTGAATCCTTCTGGGAGCCGCCTTCGGGAGAGATCGAGTCTCTGCTGTTCTGCGTACAGTCGGCGATCGGTGCAGGCATTTGTGGCTTTGTCTTAGGACGCATCAGCCGGAAATCCAAATCGGAAGATGTGCCGGCGGCAGATGCCGAATCGGAAAAAGCTTCTGAATAATGGGGGAGGCACAAGATGAAACGACACAAACACAGCCATACCCACGGAGAACGGATCCTCATTGATGAGATCGCATACGCTTCGGCACTGCGTCAGGTTTCTCCGATGTGGAAAATTTTTGTGTCCCTGTATAGTCTGCTTCTGTGCCTGCTCTCACATACCTGGGCGATCAGCGTGTTGATCTTATGCGCCATGCTGATCGCTATGACTGCCATCGGGAAAACCCGGTGGCATCATGTTATCCACCTGATGCAGATCCCGTTGGCGTTTGTCATACTGGGATGCATTATGATCCTGCTGCAATTTTCTCATCACGGAGAAGCGATGCTGTTTTCGATCCCTCTGGGGAGCTGGTATTTCGGCATCACAGCAGAAAGTCTGCATCAGTTTGGACAGGTATTTTTGCAGTGTCTGGCGGCAGTGAGCTGTTTGTATTTCCTTTCCACTTCTACCCCAATGACCGAATTGTTTACGGCGCTGCGCCGGATGCATATTCCGGGCTTTTTGGTGGAGATGATGGAACTGGTTTACCGGTATATTTTTGTGCTGCTGGAGGCGGCGTCTCAGATACGCAACGCACAGGAGTGCCGTCTGGGGTACGCGACGCTGAAAACCGGATTTTATTCCACGGGGCAGCTGATCTCCAATCTGTTTCTCCGGGCATACCGGCAGGCAGACCGGACATATACCGCCATGGAATCCAGAGGATATACAGACGAGGTGCGGACATTGGGACTGGCATATGAGACAAAGGGCTGGCAAAAAGGTCTTGCCGTCGGATACAGCGTTCTGTTGACTGCGGCGGTGCTGGTTTGCAGAATAGGAGGCAGCAGATGGGGATTATTTTAGAGGCAGATCATCTGACCTATGGCTATGATGAAAAGAGTCATGCCATTGAGGATCTGTCCATTGCATTTGAAGAAGGTAAAACTACGGCGATCCTGGGTGCAAACGGTGCCGGAAAGTCCACGCTGTTTCTGCACCTGAACGGTATTTTACAGCCGGAACACGGAGAAGTACGCTTTCGCGGGCAGCCCATTTCCTATAAAAAAGCCGGGCTGCGGCAGCTGCGTTCCAAGGTGGGGATTGTGTTCCAGAATCCGGACGATCAGCTGTTTTCGGCATCTGTATATCAGGACATTTCCTTTGGCGCAGTGAATATGGGGCTGTCCTCTGAGGAAGTGCACAAGCGCGTCAATGCTGTGATGGAACAGATCGGCATTACCTATCTGAAAGACCGTCCTACCCATTCTCTTAGCTTTGGGCAGAAAAAGCGTGTGGCGTTTGCAGGAATCATGGTAATGCAGCCGGAAGTCATTATTCTGGATGAACCCACTGCCGGGTTGGATCCGGTAGGAGTCAGTGAGTTGATGCACCTGTTGCAGGATGTCTGCCGGCAGCAGAACACTACCATTATTTTATCTACCCATGACATCGATGTTGTGCCGATCTATGCGGATGTGATCGACGTAATGGACAAGGGGCATGTGATCGCACATGGTACGCCGGAGGAGATCTTTGCACGGCCGGAACTGCTCCGGGCGCACCATTTGCGTCTGCCCCGGATCTCGCATTTGCTGGAGATCCTGCAAAAAGAAGATGGCTGGGATGTGGATGCTTCGGTATCAACCATTTCCGGCGCAAGAAAAGAATTGCTGCGACACGCAGCCGACTGAGGAGCGATATCCATGAAAACAGGAACGGTATTTCTGGTGGGCGCCGGGCCGGGAGATCCGGCGCTGATGACAGAGCAGGGAAGAGCATGCCTGCGGCAGGCGGATGCTGTAGTATATGACGCGTTGGCTTGTGCTTCGGTGCTGAACCTGACGCGTCCGGACTGTGCGTTGATCTTTGCCGGAAAAACAGCCGGGAATCATCACAAGAAGCAGAGTGAGACCAATCAACTGCTGGCAGATCTGGCACGGCAGGGAAAGCAGGTAGTGCGGCTAAAGGGCGGAGACCCTTTTGTTTTTGGCCGCGGCGGAGAAGAAGCACAGGTGCTGCATGCGCAGGGGATTCCCTTTGTGATCGTGCCGGGCGTTTCTTCCTGTTACAGTGTCCCGGCTTATGCCGGCATTCCTGTCACGCACCGGGAATATGCTCCGGCGTTTCATGTAATCACGGGACACCGCAAAACAGCGCAGCATGCCGAACTGGACTATGCCGCCTTGGCAAAGCTTGATGGCACGTTGGTGTTTCTGATGAGCCTGTCGAATCTGCCGCAGATCGCGGCATCGCTGATACAGAACGGAAAATCTCCGGAGACACCGGCAGCAGTGATTCAAGAGGGAACGACTGCGCGGCAGCGTGTTGTGACTGCATCTTTGGCAGAGATCGCTTCGGCAGCCCAAAAGGAAGGAATCCGTACACCGGCAATGACAGTGATCGGTGATGTGGTGGCGCTTCGGCAGGAACTGCAGTGGTATGGAAAGGGCAGTCTCTTCGGAAAAAAGATACTGCTTACCGGGACACCGGAGTATACGGCAAAGGCGGCAGATCAGTTGCGGCAATGCGGCGCGGAACCGTCCGAGGTCAGTCTCATTTATCCACGGGTGCTGGATGCACAGATGCTGCGTAATATTTCCTGGAAATCCTATACCTGGGCAGTGCTGACCAGTTCCAATGGCGTGGAACTGCTTTTCGATGCTTTGAAAAGCGCTGGTGTCGATCTGCGCTGTCTGCTGCATCTGCGCTTTGCCGCCATTGGAAAGGGCACAGCGCAGGCGTTGGCGGATCATGGTATCTTTGTGGACTGCGTGCCGGAACATTTCGACAGCCGCAGCCTGGCAGAGGCGCTGATCCCTGAATTGTCAGAGAGTGACCGTGTGCTGCTGCTGCGCGCGGAAAATGGTTCTGTGCTGCTGCCGCAGCTGTTGGAGCAGGCAGGAAAGGCATTCGACAATGTTCCGCTGTATACGGTGCAAACAGATCAGCGCAAGCAGGAGGTGCTTCTTCAGGAACTGGCAGACAGCGACTATGTCTTTCTGGCGAGCGGTTCGGCAGCAGGCGCTTTTGCCGAAATGACAGCACAGGTCTCCTATGCCGCAAAAGTGATCGTCATTGGTGCTGCAACAGCGAGGGCTGCGGAAGCAAACGGTATTCCTGTGGCAGAAACCGCAGCACAGGCAGATATCACCGGGATGATCGAAGCAGTACAGAAGTTGGAAGAGGTGTAAGTATGTATCCGATATCATTGAATTTGCAAGGGAAAAAATGCATCGTGTTTGGTGCAGGAAAGGTGGCGCAACGGCGTATCTGGGGCTTGCTGGAAGCAGGAGCAGAAATCACGGCGGCAGCGCCGGAGCCGATGCCGGAGTGCTGGAAGCATGCACATCTGACCTATCTGGAGCAGGCATATGCACCGGAACTGTTGGGAGACAACTTACTGGTATTTGCGGCGACGGATGATCCGGCGGAAAATGACCGCATTGTCCGGGATGCTCAGGCAGCCGGAAAACTGGTGTCCTCGGCAACTGCAAATGCGGAATGTACGCCGGACTTCGCTGTGCCGGCGCACCGCAGACATGGCGATGTGACCCTTGCTGTGACGACAGAGGGCGATGCGCCGGCGCTTGCCGGGGCGATTTGCCGGGAAATGGAGCCGCGTCTGGCGGAGTACAGTGAGATCTGTACCTACCTTGGTGCTCTGCGGCGGACGTGGCGCGAGACGATTCCGGACGGTATCCGGCGGATGCAGCTGCTGCGGATGCTGACTGAAACAAAGGCATTGGACTTGTACCGGAAAGAGGGAAAGGGCGCATATCTGGCTTATGCGTCCAGCCTGGCAGACGGAACAACAACGCAGAAGAAAACGGCAATTCTTGTGGTAAGCTTTGGTACAAGCTATGCAGATACCCGGGAGCAAACCATTGGTGCAGTGGAACAGGCGGTGCAGACAGCATTTCCGACCGCGGCGATATTCCGCGCATTTACCAGTGGAATGATTATCCGGAAGATGCGCAGTCAGGGCGTTTTGGTAGACAATGTCTGGGAGGCACTGGAAAAGCTGAAACAGCAGGGGTATACACATGTGATGATCCAACCGACGCATGTGATTCCCGGCGAGGAGTACGATCGCCTTTGTGCAGCCGCGGCAACCTATGCCGGCGCATTTGCAGTGATGCGCATCGGCAGACCGCTCCTGACGGAAACCGAGGACTATCCGGCTTTGATTCGTGCCATGGAGAAAGACGATGTGATCCGGCACAGCACCCAAAAAGCATATCTGCTCATGGGCCACGGCACATCGCATATTATCAATCAGGCGTATCCGGCATTTGACTATTGGCTCAAGCGATGCGGTTTTGATAACGTGTTTGTGGGAACTGTAGAAGGCTATCCCACATTGGAAACATTACTGGAACTGCTGAAAGAACACTCGTATCAGGAAGTCGTATTGGTTCCCATGATGCTGGTGGCAGGCGATCACGCGCAAAACGATATGGCAGGCGATGAGCCGGATTCCTGGAAGTCGGTTCTGGAGCGGCATGGTTATACTGTGACACCGCAGCTTCAGGGACTTGGAGCTTATCCTGCGGTACAGGCGCTGTATGTGGAGCATGTTCGTCATATGCTCCGGCAGTCACCGGAGGGAGGTGAATTTGCGTGAATATTCCAAACGACCCGATCATGCTGATGAGTTACCTGAATACCCAGCTCCGGGACAACTACCCCTCACTGGAAGAGCTCTGCAAGTCCATGTGTTTGGATGAGGCAGAGATCAAAGCGAAACTGGAGACCGTTGGTTTCGTTTATAAGCCAGAGCGCAATCAGTTTGTGTAAGAATCTGTTTTCACGTATCCTGCAAAGATAAAACAAAAAGGCGAAGCACGACCTTTGTGCTTCGCCTTTTTGCAAGGTGTATGTTGTGATTTTTAACAATCGGGATGTGTCCCTAAATAGGCCTTTACCGTTTCCAGCAGCTTTTCGTGGCATTGCTCTACAGTACAGCCGGTGAAATCAACTGTCAGATCTGCATATTTCTCATACAAAGGGCAGCGCTCCTGGTAGAGATCTTCTAAGGTGTTGCAGCCGCTGCGGCAAACCACACCGCGAGTTACCAGATTGCCTACCCGCTGCGCCAGGACATCTAATTGGTGGTGGAGATAGACAACAATGCCAGTGGATTTCAGATACTGCATGGCATCACCGCTGTAAATAGCGCTGCCGCCGGTGGAAATAACCGCCCGGTTGGTGTGGATAGATTGCAGGATCTTTCCTTCCAGTGCGATGAATCCGTCTGCACCGTGCTCGTCAATCAGTTCCATCAATACTTTGTGATAGGTCTCCATGATTACGTCATCTGTATCAATAAAGTGATAACCGAGCCCTTCCGCCAGGGTTTTGCCCAGTGTGGTTTTTCCGGAACCGGGCATTCCGATCAGTGTGATATTATGCATTGTTTCGGTGCTCCTTTTCTTTGAAGATCTATTCCGCAGCGCCTGTCCCACAGGCACGAAGCCGGGGACGCTGTTGCATTCTTTTTCGGAAAATTACTTTTTTATTGTATCATATTTCGGCAGAAAATGCAAGAAAAATCCTGTTGGAAGCACGAAAAAATGCAGCTTGCCGTATTGTACTGAAATTGTGCACAAATCCGTCTACAATTCAACAATAAAAACAGTGGAAATTGTTACAACTATCTGCTATAATAAAAAGAATGATGGATCGGCTTAGCCGTGTTAGGAGTGGTTTAAAATGAAAAATCAACAGTATCAGTATTTGTGTCTGATCGAGGAACTGCGAAAGCAGCTTCAGGACGGTGTGCTTCGTGCCGGAGGACTGCTGCCGGAGGAACAGGAACTGGCAAAATCACTTTCGATCAGTCGGCGTGAGGTGCGCCAGATTCTGCAAAGTCTGGAAATGGCAGGGATCATCAACACCGAAAAGGACGGCAAAAAAAGACTTGCCGGGGATATGAAGGACAGTATGCGGGAGCTGATGCACTTGTTTTTCCTGTTACAGCAGGTGTCGCCTTATGAAGTGTGCCAGATGCGCCGCTCTATGGAGATCAGTGCGTTTCCTATGGCGTTTGCGCGGCGGGATCACCTGGATCTGGACGAGTTGAAAAATCTGTTGGATGAGTTTCGGTATGGCAATGCGCTGGATAGTATCCGGGCGGATGAGGAGATGCACCGCTGGCTCATCCACGCTTCCGGAAACCGTCTTATGGAATGTGTGACCCAGGGGATCTGGGGGATCTGTTCGGCGCAGATCAATCTGATCCTCTCGGATGGCACAGAAGAACTGCGAAAGGTGCAGGCGCGGATCCACGAACGCTTTTACAAAAGCTTTACCATTGGCGATCTGAAAATGGGGATGGATGCTGTTCGGGAACATTATGACATCATTGAACAGGCATTGGCGGATCAATCGTTTTACGATCTGGGGGCGCACATTGCCTGATCGTCTGAGGATCTGTTTCGCATGATTCAGATATGAAACAGGTTTTGAAACGGAGGACAACATGAATTTATTTTTGACACTGGCATTTCTGTTTTGTATCGGCAGTGTGCTGGGCTGGGGATTAGAAGTGGTATTCCGGCGCTTTTTTTCGGCGCATCACTGGGTGAATCCTGGCTTTTTGGTTGGCCCGTATCTGCCGCTGTATGGTTCCAGTCTTTGCGTGCTGTATTTGTTGGCAATGCTGGAGCCGATCATGCCGGGCGATAGTCCGTGGCTGAAAAAGCTCCTGCTCTTTATCGTCATGGCGCTGGCGATCACAGCATTGGAATATGTGGCAGGACTGATTTTTATTCGCGGAATGAAGATCAAGCTGTGGGATTACTCCGACCGTTGGGGCAATATCCAAGGCATTATTTGTCCGCTGTTTACGTTCTTTTGGCTGGTGCTGAGTGCGGTATACTATTTCCTGATCCATCCGCATATTTTGTCTGCGCTGCACTGGCTCGCGGAAAATCTGGCGTTCTCGTTCTGTATCGGCTTCTTCTATGGCATTTTCCTCATCGATGTGGGATATTCCACGCACTTGATGGTAAAGATTCGGGAATTTGCAAAGGAAACCAACATTGTCGTTCGGGTGGAAGAATTGCGGGAGGACATTCACGATGCCCTGCAAAAGAAAAATGTACGCCGCTTCTTTTTCCCCATGCACGGCGGTGTGCCGGTACGGGAAATGCTGGATCAGTATGTGAAGCAGCATTTTTCACGGGAAAAGTCGCAGGGGAAATGGATTCGGCTGCCCTCGAAAAAAGCCAGAGAGAAAAAATCCAAATAGGCGCTCAAGTAAAACAGCCCGATGATCTCTTGTTTTGAGATCATCGGGCTGTTTTTTTGGTATGTTTTTATTCTTCCGGAGCGATTTGCTTTCGGCTGCGTCTGCGGCTTTCTGATTCTACCGGCAGCACATCCTCAAACATGGCATAGAATTTCATGGGAATAAAGCGATCCATGTGGCACTTGCCGAAGAACCATTTCCGGTACTGACACTGCTTGATAATGTCCTCAAAGAAGGTGTGGATCTCCAGGCGCTGCTGAACATCCACGCCCAGACAGTCTTTCAGGGAAGCCGGCGGTTCATGGGTAATGATGTAGTCTACCTGGGCGTTGTGTTCGTTCAGGTTGTGGATGGCGCGGCGGATCTCAGCATGTGTGGGCTGCTCCCGCTGCCACCAGTTGCGTCCCTGACGAAATTCAAAGTCCTGGCTGTGACCGCCGCCAAAAGCAAAGTAGGTGCGGTCATCTATGGTGAAGATCTCGCCGCGCATCATGTGAAAAATGTTCGGTGCAATCAGATGTGCCCTGCCGCCGCGCCACTTGACGACGCGGAAGTCCTGCTCCAGAATGTCAAAGTTTTCGTGACAGCCGTCTACAAATGCAATGGTAAAAGGCATTTCCCGCAGCTTTTTCAGAACCTGTTTTTCCTGCCGGGAACCGTCCCAGATAAAGCCAAAATCGCCGCACACAATCAGTACGTCGCCGGCTTTCATTTTTTTGAAGATCGGATTTTTGAAACGCGACAGATCTCCGTGCATGTCGCCTGTGATATATACCAAAAGGGAAACCTCCTCAAAGTCTGATTTGCGCTAAGATATGGAACAGACTTATAAAAATTGTCTCAGTGAATCGCTTTTACCGCTTATTTTTCTGCGGTTTTCCTGCGCCTTATATTATTTTATCATATTTTCAGTGAAAGGTAAATAAAAATTTGAAAAAAGTCTTTTCCAATCGAATTTTTTTTGTTATAATAAGAATGTGGAGTTTGAAAACTTTCACGAATAAAGAATTTTCGGGAGGAACGCATCTTATGCACCTGTTCCATTTCATAAAACGATTTTGCGCTGCCGCTGTGACCTGTGCAGTTACGGCAGTTGTTCTGTGCGGAAGCCTGTTTTCTGTACAGGCATATACCTTTACACCGGATGCGACCATTCGCAGTCAGGCGGCGATCTTATACAATGAGGATACTGAGCAGATCCTCTATGAAAAAAATGCAGACCAGGCACAGATGCCGGGACATCTGGCACAGATCATGACAGCCATTGTAGTGCTGGAAAATTGCAGTGATCTGGACGGCACAACGATCACCGCCAGTGATGAACTGTACAGACCGCTGTACAATTACGATGAACCGGATGATCTGCGATATGCCAATATCGAAAATGGAGATACGCTGACAGTCCGGGAATATCTCTATGCGATGATGCTGACATCCTCCTGCGAAGCGGCAGTAATTCTGGCAGATCATTTCGGTGACGGCAGTACAGATGATTTTGTCACTAAAATGAATGATACAGCTGCGGAGATCGGCTGCACCGCAACAACTTTTGCGAACCCTACCGGGTTGTATGATGCCAGACAGCAGACAACTGCACGGGATATGCTGACAATTACCAACTATGCACTTTCCCTGGACGGCTTTGAGGAGATCGCAACGGCAACTGCTTTTACGCCTTCGACAGCAAATCCGGCAAACCATCCGGATGCTTCGTCCTGGAACTGGACACAGGCAAACTCTATGACATTAGAGGACAGTGAGTATTATTACCAGGGCGCAAAGGGCATTAAAACCGGCAACCTCAGCAAATCCGGCAGAAGCATCATCACAGAGGCAACTCGAGATGAAAACACCTATCTGGTGATTTTGATGAATGCGCCTTTTGAAGATTCCGACGGTAAGCTTCAGTATTATCATATTGAAGATGCAACAGCGCTGCTGAACTGGGCGTTTCAATCCTTTGCCTATACCACACTGCTGGAGGATGACGAAGAGACCGCGGAAGTGGAAGTCATGAATTCGGATGGGAACTCCTATGTGCTGGTGCATCCGAAAGAGGACTGCATTTTGCTGTGGTGCAAGGACGTGGATACCACAGCAATTCAAAAGGTGATCCATCTGGACGAAAATGTTATGGCGCCGGTGAAAAAAGGCGATCAGCTCGGAACAATGGAACTGAAGTTTTCCGGTGAAGTGATCGCAGAAGTGCCCTTGGTGGCGGTTTCGGATGTCGATCGTTCTTTTACAAAATTCAATGCCTATGCGCTGGAAAATTTCCCAAATTCTCCGTGGTTTACAGTGGGGATCGTTGCCGGGTTCGTGCTCTCCGGTCTGTATATTGCGCTGTGCATTTATGCCGCATATCGGGCAAAGAAAAATGTCACGCCGGAAGACCCCATTCACCTGGTGCCCCATGCGACAGAATATCACGACAGACCACGGCAGAACTGGAAACGCAGCGATACCGTATTCTATCACGGCCCGGAACAGCCGCGGAAGGATGCTGAACCTGAAAAAGAAAAGGAAAAAGAACTGACCGGGGCAAATCGAAAGTAGGAGGGAACCGCATATGAAGATCGCCATTGCACAGACTGAAATCATACTGGAAGCACCGGAAAGGAATCTGGAAACAGCAGGAGCGTGGATTGCACAGGCGGCAGAAGCCAAAGCAGACTGCATTTTCTTTCCGGAAATGAGCTTTAACGGATTTTCCATGCATGTGGATGAAATGGCATCTTATGCGGAGGAGATCTCCGTTGAAATGCGGCGTTTGGCGCAGGTACATCAAATTGCTGTAGGTTACGGCAAGATCACCCGAACGCCAGAGGGAAAGGGCGAGAATCACTATCTGCTTGTAAATCAAAGCGGAGAGATGCTCTCGGATTATGTGAAGATCCATCCGTTTTCCTACGGCAGAGAGGATCAGTTCTATTCCAGCGGAAAAGAGATCATTCATGCGGCATTGGACGATTTTTCAGTGAGTACCCTGATCTGCTACGATCTGCGTTTTCCGGAATTGTTTCGGGCGGCAGCACAGAAAAGCCGTCTGATCGTTGTCCCGGCAAACTGGCTGCACCAGCGGTCGGCACATTGGCAGCTCCTGCTTCGGGCACGGGCAATCGAAAATCAAGTGTATGTGTTAGGCGTCAACTGCGTCGGAAAGCAGCAAACCTATCACTTTGATGGGCAGAGCTGTCTCTGTGACCCGGAGGGAAACCTGCGCTGTGTCTGCGGCAGTACGCCGGAGCTTGCGTTTGTGACCATAGAAAATGATACTGAACAGTATCGCAGAGATTTTCCGACTTGTCGGGATGTGAAGCTGCCGTTCTATGCAGCGTTGTACGAATCGTTTGGTGCGGCAAAGGACGAGAACTTTGCCTGAAAGTTTCCTCATTATACCCCAATGGAAAGCGCTATGGTACTGTGCATATAAAAGAAAAAGCAGCGACAGAAACATGTGTGAAATGCTTCTGTCGCTGCTTTTATTGCGTAAAATACGATTTCAGTGCTCCGGATAAGTCACTTCCATTGCTTTCTGGAAAAAAGCGTGCATTTCCGGATACTTGTCCCGGATGCGCATGGGCTTGATCTTGCAGTCGGTAAAGCAGTGAGAAGAAGTGGCAACGGCGCAGAGCTGTCCGGTCTCGGCACAGATGATGTCATACCGCAGTTCCAGCTTGAAACCGTTGTATTTGGTGATGTAGGAATATACTGAAAGATGCTCACCGAAGTGCAGAGAGTGCTTATACTCGCAAGTGACACCCAGTACGGGGAGCATGAGGCCTTGTTCTTCCATCTGGTTATAGCCGACCCCGATCTTGTCCATAAAGTCTACTCGCGCCTCTTCTGCCATATGGATATAATTAGAATGGTTGACAATATCCATACGGTCTGTTTCATGATAAAATACCATGCGGGTATACGGTGTGATTTCCATAGTTTGGACTCCTTTTCTCGGATGGGAATGTGCCGTCATCGTTGGAAAGCATGCTGTTTTAGCACACCTGGTACGGCACAGCCGTTGTGCGTTGGTTTCAGTATAGCACATTTTATGCGGTTTTGCTGTTCCTTTTTGTGTATGAAATGTTAAATACAGAGAGCCGGCAGACGATGCAAGAATCTTTTTGCTGTGAAAATGGAGCGTTGTGTTTTTTTCTTCCTGCTATTGCAATTTGTCACTTTTTCGGGTATAATATTGTATAGGAAAGATGGAAGAGCCTGTCCCGTATTTTGGGGTTTGCAGACAGAGTAATGCACAGGTTCTTAGAATACAGGAGGAGATCGGATGAAGAAGTGGCAGATTCATCAGCCGTCGGAAGCCGCGGCAAAACAGATTCGGAGCAGCAGCGATCTGTCCATGCTCTGCGCAGAGGTGCTGGCGTCTCGCGGAATGCATAATGTGCAGGAGGCAGCGGCATTTTTGCAGTGTGACGGCCTGGCAGATCCGTTTCTCACGGCAGATATGGAAACTGCGGCAGATCAGATCAACCAGGCGATGGACAACGGCAGCCGTATTTGTGTGTATGGAGACTATGACTGTGATGGCGTGACTGCTACTGTGATCCTGTACTCCTACTTGTTGGAAATGGGTGCAGATGTGACGTACCGCATTCCGGAGCGTGACGAAGGATATGGATTAAACCTGGATGCCGTGCGGGAGATGCACGCAGACGGCGTGGAAATGATTATTACCGTGGATAATGGGATCACTGCCATTGATGAAGCGGAGCTGATCGCTGATCTGGGGATGACGCTGATTATTACCGACCACCACCAGCCGTTGGAGACGCTGCCCCGCGCTGCGGCAATTGTAGATGCACATCGGGCAGATGACACTTCACCGTTTCACAATTTGTGCGGCGCTGGTGTTGCACTGAAGCTTGTGGCAGCGCTGGACGGCGGAGATACTGCCATGGCACTGGAACAGTTCGGAGAACTGGCAGCCATTGCAACAGTTGCCGATGTGGTGGAACTTTCCGGAGAAAACCGCTATCTGGTGCAGCTTGGGCTGCGTCTGCTGGCAAATACAGAACGTCCGGGACTTCTGGCACTGCTGGAGAAGAGCGGACTCATGGGAAAGCCATTTACTTCTACTTCCATTGCGTTCGGTATTGCGCCGCGTATCAATGCTGCCGGCCGGTTCGGCTCACCCAAAACAGCAGTGGAACTTTTATTGAGTGAAGACCCGGAGGAAGCGGCAGAGCTTGCTGATGAACTGGAACGCCGCAATCAGGCACGAAAAGCGGAAGAGGCACGGATCTTGGAAGAGATCGCGGCGCAGGCGGCTGAAAAGCCGCAGCTGCTGAAAGAACGTGTGCTGGTATTTGCCGGGGAAAATTGGCATCATGGTGTGATCGGCATTGCGGCTTCCCGATTGGAAGAGCAGTTCGGCAAGCCGACCATTCTCATTACCATAGAGGGTGACCGCGCAAGAGGGTCTATGCGGTCATTCGGCGAATTTTCCGCATTTCGCTGTCTGCATGCATGCAGCGACCTGTTGTCACGGTATGGCGGACATCCTGGGGCAGGCGGTTTTTCTCTGCCGGCAGAGCATGTGGAGCAGTTCACACAAGCAGTACAGTTTTATGCCAAGGAAGCGCATCCGGTGATGCCGGTGTTGACTCTGGAAGCAGATCGGCTGCTGATGCCGCAGGAGATCACCATGGAGAATATTACGGGACTGGAAGTGCTTGCGCCTTTTGGCGAGGGAAATCCGGTTCCGGTATTTGCTCTTTGCCACGCAGTATTGCAGGGCATACAGCCGCTGTCTGGCGGAACGCATTCCAAATTGAAAATTACCTATGGCGGCATGGCGATGGATCTGCTGCTGTTCCGGACAAAGCCGGAAGAAGTCACTCTGAAAATCGGGGATGTCTGCGATTTTCTTGTCAATATAGAAGCGGGAAGCTTTCAGGGCAGAATGCAGCTCTCTGTGATTGTGAAAGATTATCGGAAGAGCGGACTGAAACAGGCAAAGTACTTTGCGGCACAGGGTACATATGAACAATACTGTCGGGGAGAAGCATTGCAGCAGAATTTTTATCCGGCAATTACGCCGACAAGGGATGTCCTGGTACAGATTTACCAGCGGATACCGCAGACGGACACTGCAATAGACGGCTTGTTCGGACAAATGCAGGATCTGCCGCAGATGAATTACTGTAAGCTTCGGCTGGCGTTGGATATTTTTTCAGAATTGGGATTGGTACAGCAGGATCTCTGGACGCAGCAGGTACATCGAAATCCGGTAAAGGAAAGAGTGGATCTGCAAAGCTCGGTTTTGCTGCAGGGATTACAGAAAAAAGGAGTGGGTGTGAGATGACACAGGAGAATAAAGGCGGAGACGTACATGCTGCGGCAAATGCAGCACAGGACAAACCGCAAATTCCGCAAAAAGAGGTTTCGATTTCAGATCTTGCCAAAAAGATTCTGGCAACCGATAAACAGTATGATCTGAGTAAGATCCTTTCTGCCTATCAGTTTGCAGAAAAGGCACACGAAGGGCAGAAACGCTCTTCCGGAGAGCCGTATATCATTCACCCTTTGGCTGTGGCAGACATTTTGCTGGATCTGGGCATGGACACGGATACCATTTGTGTGGGATTGCTTCACGACGTTGTGGAGGATACGCCCTATACTTTGGATGATATCCGAAAGAAGTTCGGACAGGATGTAGCCGTACTGGTAGACGGCGTCACGAAGCTGAACCGGATTCCCATTTTTGACAAGGAGCAGCAGCAGGCAGAGAATGTCCGGAAGATCCTTCTGGCAATGTCTCATGACATCCGGGTCATGATTATCAAATTGGCAGACCGCATTCACAATATGCGTACTCTGAAATTCCTGCCGCCGGAAAAGCAGCGCCGCATCGCACTGGAAACCATGAATGTGTATGCACCCATCGCGCACCGCCTGGGGATTCGCACAGTAAAGGATGAACTGGAAGACCTGGCGTTCTATTATCTGGACTCTTATGCGTATTCGGAAATTGAGCATATTATGGAGATCAAGAAGGACGAACGGGAAAAGTTTATTGAGTCCATCAAGGAACGCATCCGGAAGCGCCTGGCACAGGAGCATTTTGCAAAAGAGCCGATCATTGAAGGCCGCGTGAAAAGCGTTTATGGTATTTATAAAAAAGTCTATGTCAACCACAAGGGCATGGATGAGATCTATGACAAGTATGCGGTTCGGGTCATTGTTTCAACGGTTGCGGAATGCTATATGGTACTGGGAATCGTGCACGACATGTTCCGTCCGCTGCCGAATCGCTTTAAGGATTATATTTCCACGCCGAAATCCAATATGTATCAATCGCTGCATACTACCGTCCTGGGACGGGAGAGCATTCCGTTCGAGATCCAGATTCGTACCTGGGATATGCACGTCTCTGCGGAATACGGTATCGCTGCGCACTGGAAGTACAAAGAGGGTATCCAGGGCAAGGATAAGATGGAAGAACGCCTTGCATGGGTGCGTAAAGTAATTGAGGCGCAGCAGACCTCGGATGATGTGGAAGAAATTGTCCGTGCCATCAAGAATGACCTGTCTCCGGAGGACATTGTGGTAATGACACCTCGCGGCGATTCGATTTCGCTGCCGGTCGGTTCTACTGTGATCGATTTTGCATACCGCATCCATACCGAGATCGGGCACAAAACCATTGGCGGCAAGGTGGATGGCAAGATGGTTCCGCTGGATTATCCGCTTCAGACGGGACAGATCTGTGAAGTTCTCACCAGCAAAGACCCCAACAAAGGCCCGAATCGTGCATGGCTGGGCATCGTTAAGACTAACGAAGCAAAGTCGAAGATTCGTTCCTGGTTCAAGAAAGAATGCCGGGAAGAGAATATTGTCACCGGTAAGGCAAGTCTGGAACAGGAGTTTAAGCGCTGTCACATCAATCTGCCGGAATCAGAATGGGGCACATTTCTGGCAGACGATCTGAAACGGCACAACTGCGATACGCTGGAGGATTTCTACGCCTCTATTGGATACGGCGGTGTTATGCTGTCCAAGATCATGCCGCGTCTGAAAGAATTGTATGTCAAATCACATGGCGCCGAAGAAGAGGAAACCAATCCGGTTGCGCCGGTGATGCAGTCTGAAGCACCGGCCGGCAAGGATTGTATCGTTCTGGATCGGATCGATGACTGTGTATTTAAGTTTGCACAGTGCTGCAATCCGCTGCCGGGAGATGATATCGTGGGCTTTATCACCCGAGGACACGGTATTTCTGTGCATACAAAGAACTGTGTTAACTATCAGGCGGCATTGAAGCGAAACAATCCGGAAGAAATGGCACGATGGCTGCCGGTACAGTGGACGAATAATACTTCTGCGCTGATTCCGACTAGTATTGAAGTGATTGCTTCCGACCGTGTGGGACTGGTATTTGACATTACAAAGATCCTGTCGGAATCGCACATTTTAATTGTGCATTCCTCATCCCGGAATCTGCGAAACGGCAACGCCATTTTTGAGGCAAGCGTTCAGGTCGCCGGAACAGATCAGCTTCAGGCAATCATGGATAAGCTGCGGAAAATCAAGGGTGTGATCTCCGTAGAACGTGCGAAAAAGTGAGGTGGCTGCAATGAAAATCACAACTCTTATGCTGGGGGAACTGACATCAAACTGCTATATTCAGGAAGTAGGGAACGGGAAGTGCGTGATCGTGGATATCGGCGGTGATGCGCCTGTTGTGTTCCGGCGACTGGAAATGATGCAGCTGGAACCGCTGGCAATTCTGCTGACGCATGGACATTACGACCACATTGCCGGTGTAGAGCAGGTGCGGGAAAAGTATCAAATCCCGGTCTATGTTCATACGCTGGATGCCAATATGCTGACAGACAGCCGCGCCAATCTGGGCGATTGGCTGTCTACGCAGCCGTTTCAGCCGGTGCAGGAATGGAAAACAGTGGAGGATGGCGAAACGCTGCAATTCGGAGACAATACGTTTACCATAATTCATACGCCGGGACATACACCGGGAAGCGTTTGTATGCAAAGCGGCGATGTGCTGTATACAGGAGACACCTTGTTCCGGATGTCTCGGGGCAGAACAGATTTCCCCGGCGGCAGTGATGCACAAATGCTGGAATCTTTCCGGAAGCTGAAGGCTCTGGAAGGGGATTTTCGGGTACTGCCGGGACACAATGAAGAATCGACGCTTTCTTTTGAAAAGGAACACAATCCAACGATGCGAGGACTATAATTCATGCCAAATGTTGAAACTAATCTGACAAAGCCGTTTCCCGTTGCCTTTTCGGGACATGCGCTGAAATATGAAATCGAGTGTATCTGCAAGATATTTTTGCCGATTCGCAAGTTTTCGTTTCTCTATGATACTGCGCAGCTGCCGGAAGAGGCAGAAGAGGGTGCGGTATTGACATTGGAACAGCAGGGGGAACAGAGCCGCTTTTTTGTCCGGGTACAGTATCTGGGACAAACATTGGAGCAGGAGCAGTGCTTTCCGGTCTGTTCTCCGGAAATGGACAAGCAGCTGTGTGAATATCGGTTTAGCGCCATGCTGTTTCGGATTTTGGAACAGATCACGGATCTGCATCCGGCGTGGGGGCTGCTGACAGGGATTCGGCCGGTGAAGAAGGTGCAGCCTTATTTGGGAAAGGGATATTCCAAGGAAGAGGTCTGTGAGAAGCTTCATGAGAAGTTTTGGATTTCCCCGGAAAAGCTGTCTCTGGTTTATGACACGGCAATTGTGCAGCAGCCGCTTTTGGAGAAAACGCCCAGGCATGGCATCAGTCTGTATTTATC
Source organism: Ruminococcus bromii (assembly GCA_963590855.1). GTDB lineage: Bacteria > Bacillota > Clostridia > Oscillospirales > Ruminococcaceae > Ruminococcus_C. The sequence continues at coordinate 3,725 of CAVAQT010000003.1, read as the reverse complement.
GATTCCGTTTTGTCCGACGCGGTGCAGCTATTGTTCGTTTGTGTCCCATTCGATTGAACAGGCGCACAAGCTGATCCCCGGATATCTGGAAAAGTTATGTGAAGAACTGGTGATCTGGGGAAATTTGGTGCGGGAACAGGGCTTACTGGTGGATACGGTCTATTTCGGCGGCGGCACACCAACGTCATTGACTGCGGAGCAACTGGAACAGGTATTGACAGCGGTGCAGGACAATTTTGATCTTTCCCAGCTGCGGGAATACTGCGTTGAGGCAGGCAGACCGGATACCATTACCCCGGAAAAGCTGAAAACGCTGAAACGATTTGGCGTAGACCGCATTTCTGTTAATCCGCAGACCATGCAGGACAGTGTTCTGGAAACTATTGGAAGAAAGCATACAACGGCACAGACTATAGAAGCGTTTCATATGGCACGGGAAGCTGGATTCGATAACATCAACATGGACTTGATTGCCGGATTGCCTGGAGATACACCGGAGGGATTTCATGACACATTAGAGCAGATTCTGGCATTGGATCCGGACAGCATTACGGTACACGCGCTGACGCTAAAACGAGCGGCCAACCTTTTTGCAGAGGGAGAGCGTCAGGTACATAATCCGGTGGAGCAGATGGTGCAGGAGAGTATGCGCCGTCTGCCGGAACACGGCTATGCGCCGTACTATATGTATCGGCAGAAAAATACCATCGATAATCAGGAGAATGTGGGCTATGCCCGTGCCGGGAAAGAATCCCTATATAATATTCTGATTATGGACGAGAGCCAATCCATTTTTGGAGCAGGGTGTGGTGCTTCTACCAAGCTGGTGGAACCATGCGGCAAGATCACACGAATTCACAATTATAAGTTTCCCTATGAGTATATCCGCCAGTTCGACCAGCTAATGCAGAAAAAAGAGCAGGTGCGAGAGATCTGTGAACGGATTCGGGAGCAGGAGGAGACAGAAAAATGAGTTTGATTTGTATACAAGACGAAGATGAGTATTACCGAAACGGAACCTTTACATCCGTTTTGTTTCAGCGTGCGATTCCCATTCATATTGAACCAGGGGTAGATATGGCATATGCGGAGCAGTGTGTGGAGCATTTTAATCATCTCTCTGACCAGATGATCGACAAATTTTGCGAGATGGCAATTGCGTATTGTGAGTTTATGCGGGAGGAATGGAAAGAATTTGAAGATGTCTATCCAGACATTGTAGAAAACATTCAGCGTGAAATTCCGGAGAAATTGCATGGGAGAGAAGTGCTGGCATTTTTGACCACGCCTGAAATGTACATTGAGCCGCCAGAGGAAGCTGTTTCCGGATATAGTATTTCCAGTGCCTGCATCTGGGAACCGGAACATGCACTGGACTGGATCATTCGTGGGGATAAAATTCTCTATGTAGGACCTTGTGAGGGTATGGGTGCATGGTATGAGGAAGAAGATTATGAAACTATCTTCTGAGCCTGAAGGGAAAGAAGAACGTATGGACTTTGGTCAAATCGGAAAATATCTTTGCTTTATTTTGCGGCATCATCCGGAGGAAATCGGCATCACGCTGGACGAGCACGGTTGGGCAGATGTGGACGAACTCCTTGCCGGTATTTCAGAACAGTTCCCTTTGCGTCGGGAACAGCTGGAAGAAATTGTTCGTACAGATGCGAAAAATCGCTATTCGTTCAGTGCAGACGGGCAGCTGATTCGCTGTAATCAGGGACACTCGATTCCAGTAGATGTGGAACTGGAACAGGTGCTGCCGCCGGAATTTTTGTGGCATGGAACGGCAGAACGGTTTTTGCCGGCGATTTTTCAGGAGGGACTGCGGCGAATGAGCCGGCTGTATGTGCATCTGTCTGCCACGCCGGAAATTGCACAGACAGTAGGAGCACGTCACGGAAAGCCGGTGGTGCTGCGGGTGCAGACTGGGAAAATGGCAGAGGACGGCTATGCTTTTTACCGTTCGGTAAATGGTGTCTGGCTGACGGAAGCAGTTCCGGCGAAATATCTGGAGAAAATGAAATAATTGGGCTGCATCGCACAAAATGTGAAATGGATTTTGTGCGGTGTTGCTTCCATATTAGGCGGTGGAGAATTGAAAAAGAACGACATTTTTGAAACAGAAATCATGGATATGACCACAGAGGGCAGTGGTGTCTGTCGGGTGGACAACATGGCAGTATTTGTGCCGCATACAGCAGTAGGGGATCGGATTCGGGTGCGAATTGTAAAAGTGCTGAAAAGCTACGGGTTTGGCATCGTGGAAGAATTGCTGGAGCCTTCGGCAGACCGTATCCCGCCTGCTTGTGATTTGTCCCAGTGCGGCGGCTGTTTGTTTCAGCATATTAGCTATGCTGCTGAACTGCGCATAAAAGAAAAGGCAGTGCAGGACGCTTTTATCAGATTGGGAAAGCTGTCTCCGGATTTTTTACCGATTCTGGGTGCTGAATCCCGCACCAGATATCGCAACAAGGCGCAGTATCCATTTGCTGTGGATAAAACAGGACAGCCTGTTCTGGGCTTTTTCGCCAGAAGAAGTCATCGGGTAATTCCGGTAGAGGACTGCTTGTTACAGCCGGAGCTTTTTGGAAAAATTGCCGGTGTTGTACTGGAATTTGTACGGGAAAATCGGATCCCGGTATATGAAGAGTCCAGTGGAAAGGGCGATATGCGGCACTTATACCTGCGCTGCGGGCAGCATTCCGGAGAAGTTATGGTATGTTTTATTGTGCGAAAGCCTATTCGGAAAAAGCTGATGCCATTGGTGCAGCGTTTGACAGAACAGTTTCCGCAGATTAAAAGTATTAGTATGAACTGCAATCCGAAGAATACCAATGTGATCCTTGGCGATACAACAGAAACATTATGGGGAAAGGATACCATTACAGATACAATGTGCGGTAATGCGGTAGATCTTTCGCCAGAGTCTTTTTATCAAGTGAATACGATACAGGCAGAACGGCTTTATGGTGCGGCAAAGGAATTTGCGCAGCTAACCGGGAAAGAGCGGCTATTGGATTTGTATTGCGGCGCCGGAACAATTGGATTATCCATGGCAGATTCGGTTCAAGAGTTGATCGGCGTGGAGATTGTACCGGAGGCAGTGGAGAATGCAAAGAAAAACGCTGCAAGAGCCGGGGTGAAAAATGCGGCGTTTTTTTGCGGCGATGCGGGAAGCATTGCGGGAAAATTGGCAAAGCAGGGAACAGCACCGGATGTAATTGTAGTCGATCCGCCCAGAAAGGGCTGTGATGAGGCAGCGATTCAGGCAATGGTGCAGATGCATCCGAAACGGATCGTGATGATCTCCTGTAATGCCACAACGGCAGCCAGAGATTGTGCAATGCTGAACCGGATGGGATATGCGGTAAAACAGGTGCAGCCGGTGGATTTGTTTCCGGGGACGGGACACGTTGAGTGCGTAGTATTGATGTCAAGGAAGCAAGGATAATAGATGAAAAAGTGCTGATTTTTCGGCACTTTTTTCTTTTTGGAGAATATTTGAAAAGTAGCTGAGATGCCCTTTTTCTGTATGCGGGAACAAGTCAGGATAAGATCAGAAATACACAAAATTGAAATTGACACAACGCATACAAGCCAAGAGCGTATCAGGGAACAAATCCAGAACCATAAAAAATGCCATGCTGGGAAAGCACATCTTCTCAGTATGGCATTTTGTTTCTATGAAATGTAGATTTCTTCGTAAAATCCGCCCATTTATT
>CAVAQT010000002.1:0-133984 GCA_963590855.1 Ruminococcus bromii | reverse complement strand
CTTACACATTAAATACAACTTATGTCCCGGTTTCTTCTGCAAAGGATTTATACGAGGCAGAGTTCAATAATGACTTGGAAACAGCAAATACCATTGCCATAAACACAAAATACTCTGGCAGCATCCGAAACAATACCGATGTTGATTATTACGCAGTTACATTAGAAGAAGCTGGTTCTCTTGCCATCCAGTTTGAAAATCCGGAACAGAGTTATTCCGGTTTCTATTGGAATGTTTCGCTTTTATACGAAGATGGCACTGAAGTAGCTTCTTGGAATCAAGGTGGAAAAAGTACAAAATCATTATTTAAATCAACAGGACTCCGTGCAGGAGCATACTACATTGCTATAAAAAATTCTAATGAATTTTCTTCTGACACCTATACTTTCCAAGCAATTTTTACTTCTTCTACAAAAGATCAACAATACGAATCAGAAAATAATGACGAAATTGAAAACGCAAATTCTTTTGCATTGAACAGCACAATAACAGGAAATTTGCATAAAAAAACGGATGTAGACTATTATGAGTTAACACTTCCTGAAGATGGCATGATTTCTTTCACTTTCAAGCATAAAGAGCAATCATATTCGAGTAATTACTGGAAATATTCTTTAACTGACGCAGATGGTACAAAAATCTGCACATGGAATATCGGCGGAAAAACAAACAGTCAGCAAACATCTAAAATGGGTTTGAAAAAGGGAACTTATTTGGTAAAGATTGAATCATCTAGCAGTGACTATAGCAGTGATGATTACAACATTACTAATGTTTTTGATACTACCGGTTCGTTTGAAGCTGAATCCAATGATACCATTTCTGCCGCAAATGCAATTCCTGTAGCTACTGCATGCACAGGAAATCTCTACAAAGATAATGATGTAGATTACTATAGTTTCACCCTTGAAAATAGCAACAATGTTTCTTTAACTTTCAAACAAAAAGGACAAAATTATTCTACTAGCTATTGGATTATGCAAATTTTAAGTGAGGATGGGGAAAAACTAAGTGAGGAAAATGTAAGTGGAACTGCCCTCACCACATCTTCTGAAAGCATCAAACTGGATGCAGGAACATATTATGTTAAAATTTCAAGTGCTGTAGACTACTCCGACGCCAACTACACCCTCACCATCAACGCCGACGAGATTACCTACCTCAAAGGCGATGTCAACGGTGACGGCGCAGTCAACGCCATGGACGTTTCAGCGCTTCTGGTTTCCTCCGCAAGACAGGCGGTAGGCTACACCGAGGGCGTTCTCACCGGAGAAAATGCCCTGGCTGCTGACGTCAACGAGGACGGCGAGATCAACGCCATGGACGCTTCCTATATCCTCACCTACTCCGCAAAAATGGGCGCAGGTCTGGATGTAGACTGGGATTCGCTCATCGGAAAATAAATTTCCTCTAATATCACACAAAAAACGGCTGCAAGCTCTGTGCTTACAGCCGTTTTTCTTATTCTGCCGTCCCTCTTTTTGCGGGGGATAGCTTATTTTTTCTCTGCCATGCCCAGTTCGATGGCTTTGAGGTTTGCTTCAATGAGGTGCGCGCGCTTCGGCGGAATGCACTTCTCCATTGCCTTTTTCACGGTCTCCATGCTGAACAGGCTGGTCTCCGCCAACATTCTGCCCAGCAGCACCATATTTGCCGCGCCGTTCAGTCCGGCATTGGTCGCAATATCCGTTGCCGGCAGGGAGATGGCGGTGATATCTGTACGCTCGCAGGTCTCCTCTACGATGGAGTTGTCGAACAGCACCAGGCCGCCCGGCTTTACCGCATCAATAAACTTGTTGTAAGACGGGCCGTTCATGGCGATGAGATAGTCCGGTGTGGTGACGACCGGAGAGCCGATGGGCTCGTCCGAAATGCAGACGGAGCAGTTTGCCGTACCGCCGCGCATTTCCGGGCCGTAGGACGGCAGCCAGCTCAGCTCCTTGCCATCCATCAGACCACAGTATGCCAGGATCTTTCCGGCAAACAGGATGCCCTGTCCGCCGAAGCCTGCTAAAATGATTTCAGTTGTCATGCCTTTGCGCCCTCCTCTGCGGTAACATCCTTATACACGCCCAGCGGATAGTACGGGATCATCTTATCCTTGACGAACTGCATGGACTCTGTGGGAGACATGCCCCAGTTGGTGGGACATGTGGAAAGTACCTCGATGATGGAAAGACCGCGCTTTTCCTTTTCATTCTCAAACGCCTTGCGGATCGCTTTCTTTGCCTCACGGATATGGGGCACACTGTCGATGGCAACGCGCTGTGCCAGTGCCGTACCGCTGAGAGTCGCCATCATCTCGCAGATGCGGATGGGATAGCCGGCAGTCTCTACGTTTCTGCCGAACGGTGTGGTCTGGGTCACCTGTCCCGGCAGCGTGGTGGGCGCCATCTGTCCGCCGGTCATGCCGTAGGTCGTGTTGTTGATAAAGATGACCACAATGTTTTCGCCGCGTGTGCCCACATGGACGGTCTCAGCTGTACCGATGGCAGCCAGGTCGCCGTCACCCTGATAGGAAAAGACGAACTTGTCGGGATTCACGCGCTTCGCACCAGTCGCCACCGCCGGTGCTCTGCCGTGGGGCGCTTCAATTACGTCGCAGCCGAAATAGTTATAGGACATAACGGAACATCCTACCGGAACAACACCAATGGTGTCGCCCTCGATGCCCATTTCATCAATGACTTCGCAGACCAGACGGTGTACGATACCGTGGCCGCAGCCCGGGCAGAAGTGTGTGGACACATCCAGCAGGGACTTGGGATGATCGAATACAACAGCCATTATTCTGCACCTCCTGCCAGTTTTTCGATCTCCGCCAGTACTTCTGCCGGAGTCGGGATCACGCCGCCGGTTCTGCCGAAGAACGATACCGGCAGACGGCACTCAGTTGCCAGACGAACATCATCGATCATCTGACCCATGGACATTTCCACATCCAGGATGTGGGAGGCGTGCTTAGTCGCTTCGCACAGTTCCTTCTTCGGGAACGGCCACAGCGTCTTGGGACGGAACAGACCTGCCTTAATGCCCTTGCGGCGTGCGGCAGTGACTGCGGACTTGGACACACGCGCCGATGCGCCATATGCGGTAACGACGATCTCTGCGTCCTCACAGCAGTACAGCTCTGCGTCTGTCTCAGTCTCTTCGATAATGGCATAGCGCTTGAAACGCTCCCTGACCTTTGCTTCCAGCAGCGGCGCATCCAGATACAGGGAGTTGATGATGTGATGCTCCCGCTTGTTGCCGTGACCGCAGGCTGCCCAGTCGGACTTGTCCGGCAGGGTGGTGCGGGGTTCCGGGAAGGTCACCGGCTCCATCATCTGACCCAGCAGACCGTCTGCCAGGATCATTGCCGGCATGCGGTACTGGTCAGCCTTGTCGAATGCCAGTGTGACGGTGTCCACCATCTCCTGCACAGAACATGGCGCATACACCAGAATATGAAAATCGCCGTGACCCATGGCGTGTGTTGCCTGATAGTAGTCAGACTGCGCCGGCTGGATAGAGCCCAGACCCGGGCCGCCGCGCTGTACGTTGATAATCAGCGCCGGCAGATCAGAACCTGCCATGTAAGAGATACCCTCTGCCTTCAGCGAAACGCCGGGAGAAGAGGAGGATGTCATCGCACGGACACCGGTAGAAGCAGCGCCCAGTACCATATTAACAGCCGCAATTTCCGACTCTGCCTGCAAAAAGACACCGCCGGATTTTTCCATGCGCTTTGCCATATACGCAGACAGCTCGGTCTGCGGTGTGATCGGATAGCCAAAGAAGCACTTACAGCCGGCGCGAATTGCCGCTTCTGCCAATGCCTCGTTGCCCTTCATCAGACTTCTTTCCATTGGTTATGAACCTTCTTTCACTTTTGAATTGAAATTGCACAATCCGGACACATCATCGCACACATGGCACAGCTGATACACGCATCCTGGTCGGTACATACTGCGGTGAAATATCCTTTTTCATTCCGGTGTTCCTTTTGCAGGGCAACGATCTGCTTGGGACAGACTGTCACGCAAAGACCGCACCCTTTACAGCGTTCAAAACGAACCTGCATTTTCTCCATATTCCTCACTCCTTTCCGCGTGAGTTTTCTACAAAACACTTATAAGATAAAGCGTTGTAAATCAAGATTGTATAAAACGGTATTGTAGGGGCGAACACTGTTCGCCTGTTGATACGTTTCCGAATATCCCGGGCGAACAATGTTCGCCCCTACGGTGAAATAAGCGCTTTTTGACGGGATATCAATGTAGGCTAACAGAGAGGATTGCACTCTTCATTCGCCCGACAACCTCAGTTCATTCCTCCCACACCGGCTTGACAAACACATCCACCGGCAGCCCGTTTGCAACAGCGACTTCCAGATCCCGCCGATAGGTCGTGCTGACCAGCGGCAGTTCTGCCTGCTTTGCGATCTCTTCCGCATAGGGCACTGCCTGAAGGATCGTCTCCGCCGTAGTCTCCTTCCCCAGATTGGAGTTGTTCACGATCCCAGTGTGACGCATCCGGGAGACCGCCTCGATCTCGTACATGAGTTCCAGGGTTTCCCGGGGTTCTTCCGTGAGATAGCGATAGCGGTTCACCACATACCACATGTCCAGCTGATCGGGAACATAGGCAGAAAATCCCTCTGCATACCGCCCCAGACCGATGGCACCGGCATCATCACCGCCCACATCTACGATCAGATATCCCGGCTCATACGCCATGCGCTCCATATCGAAGGAGATCGCCGGAATATCCAGACTGGTGTTGGCGTACATAGATGCCGCCAGCGTCACGCCGCGTTCTTCAAACAGTTTCGCAAAATCCGCGGTGCGGAAATAGGGGTTGACAATGTCAAAATCGACAATAGTCACCTTTTCTCCGGCATCTGCCAGCTGTAGGGCAAGGTTTACCGCCAGATTGGTTTTTCCCGAACCGTAATGTCCGGTAATGATGGTGATTTTCTTCATAAATGCTCCTCCCCGCAAGGTATCCTGCGAATCTGTTTATCTTTTATTATAACATATTTCACGAAAAGATGCAACAGAAAATCCTGGATTTTATATAGAAATGAAAAACCGCACTCTCTTGCAGAATGCGGTATATTTTCTTCTGTGACAATTATTCACACGCGTGTCAGTCTGCCCTCGCGGCAATCCAATTCTGCCAGCTGTTTCATTACACAGTGCATCTTCTTCCCGGTGACATTCCGGGGCAGCTCTGTGACAAAGCGGTAATAATGCGGCCGCTTATAGTTGGCAAGCAACGGACTTTCCTTACAGTAGCGTTCCAGTTCCTGCGCCGTCAGTGCCTTGTCTGCCGGAACGATATATGCCGTCACGATCTCGCCGCGCTTCACATCCGGAGCAGCCGTGACGATACAGTCCGCCACGCCGGGATGCAGATTCAGCACCTCTTCTACCTCCACCGGGTAAATATTTTCACCGCCGGAGATAATCATGTCATCTTTTCTGCCTACAATGCGGAGAAAATGGTTTTCATCCCACGTTCCCAGATCGTTGGTATAGAAAAAGCCATCGTGAAACCGCCGTTTTGTCTCCGCCGGATTGCCGAAATAAAACGCCGCCGATTTCGCGTCTGAGCGAATGATGACCTCGCCCACCTCGCTGCCGTCCTGTGCCGCCAGGTCGTCCGGTGAAGCCGTGTGGTCGTCATAGACCCGAACCACCCGAACATCATCATCCACGCAGGAACGTCCGGCGCTGCCTGCCATCTCCGGCAGATCATCCAGCCGCAGGAACGTGTTCCAGAATGTCTCTGTTGTGCCATAGCCGTTGAAAATGCGCTGTGTCAGGATCTTCTGATACCGGATGCAGTCTGCCCGTTCCAGAGGGCTTCCCATGGTGACGATACCGCGCAGACTGCTGAGGTTTCTGGGATGCTTCTGCTGTTCTTCTGCCAAAAGCTCCAGCACATTGGGAACACCGATCAGGAACGTCAAGCCATATCGTTCCACAGCATCCAGTGCCTTCTCCGCCTGGAACTTTCGCTGAATGACCACTGTACCGCCGGCGTACAGCGTCGGTGTAATGCCGCCGGAATGCAATCCGCCCCGGTGAAACCACGGGGTGGTATTCATGGAAACGTCGCTGAAAGAAAACGGGAAATGAATCATCACATCATGTGCCGACAGCACCTCGTTGATGCTGGTGAGGCAGACGCTCTTCTGTCTGCCGGTCGTGCCGGAAGTAAACAGCCGCAGGGTCTCGTCATACGCCGAAAGCTCCCAGGGCAGTTCTGGCTCTTCTGCCGGGCAGTCGGCCGTAAACGCGGCATAGGCATGCGCTGCCGCCGGGTCGGTAGTCAGCAGGATGCGCGGTGTATGCGCGGTTCTGGTCAACGCCAGATCCACCTCTGCCTGCACCTCCGGCTCGGACAAAAACACCTTTGGACTGCTGTTGTCCATACAGTCGGCGATCTCTTTGGCAGAGAGCCGAAAGTTCACTGGACAGAATACCAGCCCCGTCTTGTGGCATGCCAGATAGGCGAACACAAACTCCGGACAGTTGTGCAGCTGTACCATGACCACATCGCCCTTCCGGAGACCGGCGCGAAGAAGCGCATGAGAGAAACGGTTTGCTTCCGCATTCAGTTCCGCGTAAGTCCATTCCCTGTCCTGTTCCGGATCAACCAACGCTTTTCGATTGGAAAACCGTTCTGCATTCCGCAGAAAGCCGCTGCGCCAGGTGTATCCCTTTTCAAAGGCACTGCGGAATTTTTCCATAGCGCGCTGCTTTTCGTCCAGCAGGCGGTTTTGCTTCACCTGCTGCAAAAAGCTCTCCAGATGCGCCACTGCCTTTTCCAGTGCCGCAGTGGTATCGTCGTTTTCCGCTGCCAGAACCATTTGTTCCATTTCCCAAAGCGCCGCCATCTCATGCTGCTTCAGGCTGTCCGGTCGGCGGATACGATGGCTGCCGTATGCCGTTTTTTCTTTGGTGTCCTTGCGGTACATGGTGTGCTTCCTCCTCAGAATGTGAAATATGCTGTGCCGTAGCTGAGACCGCCGCCAAAGCCGGAGAGCATCACGCTCTCTCCGCGCTTTACCGCGCCGCTGCGGATACAGTCATCCAGCGCAATGGCAATGGATGCCGCAGATGTATTGCCGTACTTGGCGATATCCAGGAAAAACTTCTCCATGGGTTCTCCCAGCTGCTTCGCTGCCGCCTGGAGAATCCGGGCATTCGCCTGATGGCAAACATAATGCTGCGGATAGCCGCCCACCTGCTCTGCCACGCGCTGGATGCTGCCGGATAGTGCATGCACGGCAAAGCTGTACACGGCTCTGCCTTCCATATGGACAAACTGCTGCGGTGCTTCCGGATGCTGTTCCGCAAAAGGATTGGTATCGCAATAGCTCTTGGGACAATACAACACCTCGGTATCACCCTGTGCGCCGCAGTCAAACGCATAGCGGCTGTTCTCATCCAGAGTAATGACAGCCGCACCTGCGCCGTCTCCAAACAACACACAGGTATTCCGGTCAGCAAAGTTGGTGACGCGGCTCAGCACTTCGCTTGCCACCACCAGGGCATATTTCTTTTCCGGCATGGTGCAGAGCAGCGACCGTGCTGTATGCATGGCATACAGAAAACCAGTGCATGCAGCGCACATGTCAAATGCCAGGATCTGCTCCGGCAGACCCAGTTCTTTTTGCAGCAGGCACGCCTGAGACGGTACGATGTTGTCCGGCGTAATGGTGGCGCAGATCACAACGCCGATCTCCTCCTTGGAGACGCCTGCCATTTCCAGTGCCTTTTCGGCAGCTGCTGCGCCGAGGGACAGGTTTGTCTCCTGGTCAGCAAAATGTCGCTCTGAAATACCGGTTCTGGTACGGATCCATTCGTCGTTGGTCTCTACGATGGTTGCCATGTCGTCGTTGGTCACGGTTTTCGCCGGAACGCTGCTGCCTGTGCCGCAAATACGGATGCCGATGTTCTGTGTGATGTTCATGTAGGGATTTCCTCGCTTTCCTTGGCGCGTTTGCCTTGTTTCTTGCACCATTTAGTATATCCCTTTTTTCGGATAGAATCCACCTACTTCTGTGCAAAAGCACTCTACCCGTCGGAGAGTTTTTGACTCTATAACAAAAAAAGGCATAGGATCGCAGTATGAAAACGATTTCATCATAATGTGTCCGAAATCGTTTTCACAATTGCAGTCCTATGCCGAAGTGCTTATTTTTTGCTGTTACTTTTTCCGCGGAAACGGATATGGGATAAGCCACTGATGCCTTGCGGAGCAGCGCCAGAAATAGCACAGCACCACAGGCAGTTCCAACACACCCGCCAGGGCAAAGATCACTGAGCCGCCGGAAACGCCGAAAAATGTCACAAAGACAGAGAGCGCCGCGCCCCAGATGATCCCGGTAATGGCAATGAAGATCCACGCCCGCGGCCACCAGAGACTGGCAAAGATCAGGAATACCACAAAGGAGCCGGTCACCGCATAGCAGAGCACTCTGCTGTCCCACAGATCCGCCACGCCAGGTGCCAGGTATTGAAACAGGCAAATTATCAAAATTGCCACCAGCCAGACCCCTGCTATAGAGAGTAGAGTGATGAAAAAGTGTCTCCAGCGGAATCTACCGTCCGTAGAATCTCCCAATTTTGCGTGCTTTTTGGATGCTTCTGACTCTACCGGAGCTTTTGGCTGCTCCTGGGGCGGAAAAATCAGATCGTCCACAGAAACCCCGAAAATTTCAGACAGCTGCACCAGTGTCAGAACATCAGGAACGCCGTCGCCGCGCTCCCATTTGGAAATGCTTTTATCAGAATAATTGATCTTTTCAGAAAGATCAAGTTGTGTCATACCCAGTTGCTTGCGGTACCGGGAAATGTTCCCGGCGATGGTCTTTTTCATGTTCTCATCTGTCATTCTATCGAACCCCTTTCCCAGATGATCTTCTTGATAATCATAGTTATTATAACACAGGAAAAGGCGTTTTTGGTGAAATTCTTATGAATGTTCCTGCCATAAAAAAGTTACTTGACAACTGCTGAAAACAGTGCTATACTAGAAACAGCTTCAGGGTACTGTGAAATTCAGAACCGGCAGTGAACGGCGCTTATGCCGCAGTCTGCGAACCAGTTTTCAAAACTGGCTGATTCGGTGTGATTCCGAAACCGACGGTATAGTCCGGATGAGAGAAGCCGCGTAATGATATGACGTGTTTCCCCCATACAAAAAATTTCAGCTGCCGGACGTGCAGCTGTCGGAACTGCCCTGTTGTGCTTTTGCATGACGGGGCCATTTTTATTTTCGGAGGTGTTTCCATGACAGAACATTCCTTTTATATGGAACGTGCCATTCAGCTGGCGCGGCGCGGTACGGGCTTCACCAATCCCAATCCTCTGGTGGGTGCCGTGATTGTCAAAGATCACCGCATCATCGGTGAGGGCTGGCACGCCCGATACGGTGACCTGCATGCAGAACGAAACGCCCTGAAGCACTGCACTGAAGACCCGTCCGGAGCGGACATCTACGTCACCCTGGAACCCTGCTGTCACCATGGCAAGCAGCCGCCCTGCACCGAAGCGCTGGTGGAAAGCGGCATTCGCCGGGTCTATATCGGTTCCCGTGACCCGAATCCTCTGGTTTCCGGAAAGGGCGCTGCATTTCTCCGGGCACATGGCATCGAAGTGTTCCCAGACTTTCTCCGGGAACAGTGCGACCAGCTGAACCCCATCTTTTTCCGGTACATCACCACAAAGATGCCCTACACCATTTTGAAATATGCCATGACCGCAGACGGCAAGATCGCCTGCGCCGGCGGTGCATCCAAATGGGTGACGGGAGAGGCTGCCCGTGCTCACGTCCAGCAGACGAGAAAGCGTGTCGCTGCCATCTGCGTGGGCATCGGCACAGTTCTGGCAGACGACCCCATGCTCACCTGCCGCTGTGAAAATCCATCACAGCCGGTACGCGTGGTACTGGATACGCACCTGCGCATTCCCATGGAAAGCAAGTTGGTTCAGACTGCCGGCGAAGTTCCGGTCATTGTCTTTTGCAGCCGCCAGGACAGTGCCAAGAAAGCGGCACTGGAGCAAAAGGGCGTAACCGTATTGGAAGCGGCATGCCAAGGTGCGCATGTTGCCATTGCGGATTGCCTGGCACAGCTGGGACAGCGCGGTCTGGACAGCGTCCTCATCGAAGGCGGCGCATCCATCCATGCTGCGGCATTGCAGGCAGGCTGCTGCGATCTGGTACAGGTCTACACCGCACCGAAGCTGTTCGGCGGTGACGGCCTGTCTCCCATCGGCGGCATGGGCATCACCACGCCGGACGAAGCAGTGCTCCTGTCTGCACCCACAGTGACACGACTGGGGCAGGATCTGCTGCTGGAATACACCCGAAAGGAGTCATGCTGATGTTTACCGGAATCGTAGAAGAAATGGGCACGGTGCGGCGGCTGAACCAAGCGCCGAACCGATGCGAACTGGAACTGACGGCATCCAAGGTACTGGAAGGCACTGCCATCGGTGACAGCATTGCTGTGAACGGTGTCTGCCTGACCGTCATCCGCATGGGCGAAGATCACTTCACGGCGGATGTCATGCCAGAGACCCTGCGGCGAAGCAACCTGGGGCTGCTGAAACCCGGCGCAAAGGTCAATCTGGAACGCGCCATGGCGGCAAACGGCAGATTCGGCGGACACATGGTTGCCGGACACATTGACGGCACAGGAAAGATCCGCTCCATGCAGCCGGAAGGCAACGCCGTATTGGTGACCATCAGCGCCGCACCGGAACTGCTCCGGTATGTGGTGGAAAAGGGCTCTATCGCCATTGACGGCATCAGCCTGACGGTAGCGAAAGTTTCCCACACGGACTTCACCGTGAGCCTGATTCCCCACACCGGTGCGGAAACCACGCTTCTGAAACATCATCCCGGCGAAATGGTCAATCTGGAAACGGACATCATCGGGAAGTATGTGGAAAAGCTGATGCAGCCGAAAAGCAGCGGTGTCACTCTGGAACTGTTGCAGCAGAACGGATTCTTTTAAAGGAGGCAACACATATGCGGCATATCATTTGTTTTCACAATCCAGAAAAAGAAAACGGCTATTTGAGCAACTGGTACCCCTCGCCGTTCGAGAAAGACGGCATTTCCTTTGCCCACATGGAACAGTACATGATGTACCAGAAAGCCCTGCAGTTTCAGGATACCGAAATTGCACAGCAGATTCTGCAAAACAACTCCCCCGGCATTGTCAAGGCTCTGGGGCGAAGCGTCCGGAACTATGTGGACTCCCAGTGGAGTGCAGTCCGGCAGCAGATCGTCTATGAGGGGCTGCTGGAAAAATTCCGGCAAAACCAGCCGCTTCTGCAAGAACTGCTGGCAACTGCACCGCATCTGCTGGCAGAATGTTCGGTACATGACAGGATCTGGGGCATCGGACTGTCCATGACAGACAGCGACCGTTTTTCTCCGGAAAAATGGCGTGGACAAAATCTGTTGGGTTATACACTGATGCAGGTACGGGACGAACTATCCAAATAAGGAGGTCATTTCTATGGCAATTACATATAACACCATTGAAGAAGCTTTGCAGGACTTGCGGAACGGCAAGTGCATTCTGGTGACAGACGATCCGGATCGGGAGAATGAGGGCGACCTCATCTGTGCCGGACAGTTCGCCACCACGGAAAACGTCAACCTTATGGCAAGCGCGGCAAAGGGGCTAATCTGCATGCCCATGAGCCATGACAATATCGTCCGGCTGGGACTGACGCAGATGGTTTCTCACAACACAGACAACCACGAGACGGCGTTTACGGTTTCCATCGACCACATCGACACCACCACTGGTATTTCTGCGGTGGAGCGTGGTCTGACGGCTCGCATGGCAGCCGATCCGGCAGCACACCCCGGCGACTTCCGCCGTCCGGGACATATGTTCCCGCTGGAAGCCAAGCCCGGCGGCGTTCTGGAACGGAACGGCCACACCGAAGCAACCGTTGACCTGCTGCGTCTGGCAGGACTGACCCAGGTGGGACTCTGCTGTGAGATCATGGACGATGACGGCACCATGATGCGCGGCGAAAAGCTGGCAGATTTTGCAAAGCAGCACGAGCTGTCCTTTATCACCATCCGGGAACTCCAGCACTACCGCCGGAACCACGACAACTTCGTAGAGGAAGTGGCGCGGGCAGAGCTGCCCACCGTTCACGGCCATTTCCAGATGTTTGGCTTCCGCAACACCATCAACGGTGACGAGCATGTTGCTCTGGTCATGGGCGATGTGGCAGACGGCGAGCCGGTACTTTGCCGGGTACACTCTGAGTGCCTGACCGGTGATGTGTTCGGTTCCTGCCGGTGCGACTGCGGCGAACAGCTTAGCCGTGCGCTGGACATGATAAATGCAGAAGGCAGAGGCGTTCTGGTTTATCTGCGCCAGGAGGGCAGAGGCATTGGCCTGCTGAACAAAATCCGGGCATATAAGCTACAGGAGGACGGTCTGGACACCGTAGAGGCAAACATCAAACTGGGCTTTGCGCCGGATCTCCGGGATTACAGCGTGGGTGCACAGATCCTGAAACACCTGGGCATAACCTCTCTGCGGCTCATGACCAACAATCCGGAAAAGATTGCAGAACTGGGCGAATACGGGCTGACCGTTGCCGAGCGTGTCCCCATCGACATTCCGGAAAAGCCGGAAAATCTGCGGTATCTCAAAACCAAGCAGTTCAAGATGGGACATTATCTGCATTTCTGAGGAAAGCCGATAGCAAAACCGATCATCCAAAACAAATTTTAGGAGGTATACATTATGAAAACACTGGAAGGCATGTATGACGGCAAGGGACTGAAAATCGCCATTGTAGCATCCCGTTTCAACGAATTTATCACCACCAAGCTGGTAGGCGGCGCAGAGGACTGCCTGCTGCGGCACGGCACAGACGGCGATGACATCACCCTGGCATGGGTGCCGGGTGCATTTGAGATTCCGCTGGCTGCCAAGAAGCTGGCATTCTCCGGCAAGTATGACGCCATCATCTGCGTCGGCGCAGTGATCCGCGGTTCGACGAGTCACTATGACTATGTTTGCGCTGAGGTTTCCAAGGGTATCGCGCAGGTCGGTCTGGAATCCGGTCTGCCGGTGCTGTTTGGCGTACTGACCACCGACACCATTGAACAGGCAATCGAACGCGCCGGCACTAAGGCAGGCAACAAGGGCTATGATTGCGCTATGTCCGCGCTGGAAATGGTCAGCCTGTTCAAAAACGCATAAGGAACATTTTCCACAATGTTGAAAGTTCCCTTTCCATTTGAGATTCCCATAAAGTGAGTGAGTTTATGCAAAATTTCATTTTCTTTGACATTGACGGTACGATCATCTCCGAGGACGGCTATTTGCCGGAATCCGCCGTTCGTGCCATCCAGGCAGCCCGGAAAAAGGGCAATGCCACCCTCATCAATACCGGACGCACCGCTATGAATGTAGACCCGTTTCTCCGGGAAATCGGTTTTGACGGCTATATCTACGGCTGCGGCACCGAACTGGAATATGACGGCAAGATCCTATTCCACGAAAAGCAGACTCCGGCACGCAGCCGTGAAATGGTTGAGTTGGTGCGCCGCACCAATGTGGCTGTTTTGTACGAACGAAGCGACGCCATGTTCATCGACCACAAGGTAAGAACGCTGCCGAATCTGCAAAAGTTGTTGGAGCTCTACGAAAGCAAACAGCTGCCGTTTGCAGATGTGCCAGAGGATGCGGACTGGTACACAGACAAATTTGTCATCTGGTACGACGAGGAAAGCGATCTGGAAGGCTTTCAGGCAGGTTTGACCGGCAAATTCGATTATATCGACCGCGGAAACGGCTTTGCAGAAATGGTTCCCTGCGGCTGTTCCAAAGCCACGGGCATGGAGAAAATGATGCAGCTTTTGGGGGCTGAGCGTTCTCAGGTATTCGCCATTGGAGACAGCCTGAACGACCGTCCCATGTTAGAGGTTGCCGGAACTGGCATCGCCATGGGAGACAGCCCTATGCTGCATCCCTATGCGGATTATATTACTGCAAATCTCGCCGATGACGGATTGGAAAAGGCATTGCAGCATTTCAATCTGATATAACCCCGAACATTCCAATTACAAAACGCCATCGCTGGCAGCATTGCAGCGATGGCGTTTTTGTGTATCCGGTTGGTCTCAACAAAAAGAGCCACTGCACGAAGGCAATGGCTCTTTGAAATGAACAAATATTCTAAGATGCGATTATTCCTTTACGCCGCCCAGTGCTACACCAGCAACGATGAATCTGGACAGAATCAGGTAGATCACAATGATCGGGATAACAGACAGTGCAACTGCAGCGTACTGTGCGCCCAGATCCGGGTGCTTATCCTGACCCAGAACGCTCTGGATCATGATCGGCATTGTGAAACGCTTCTCATTGGAAATAATGATCATATTCTGCGTATAGAAGTTGTTCCAGTTCTGTACGAAAGCGAAGATCGCCTGTACAGCAATTGCCGGCTTGCACATCGGGATCGCGATGGTCAGGAAGGTACGGAACTCGCCGCTTCCGTCAATACGCGCTGCCTCTACGATGTCCAGCGGGAAAGAAGACTTCATGTATTGTCTCATGTAGAAAACAACAGCAGGAGCTGCAATCGCCGGGATAATCAGCGGGATGTAGCTGTTTGCCAGACCCAGAGTACCAACCATGAACTTTACGAAACCGGTAGAAGTAACCTGGATCGGGATCATCATAACTGCCAGAATAAATGTGTATGCGCCGTCACGGATTTTGAAATCGTAAACGGTCAGACCATAAGAAGTCAAAGCAGAGAAGAATACAGTCAGAATGGTTGTACCGCCTGCAATGATCAGGGAGTTCCGGTAGCCCAGCCAAACATTGAAGTTCGGGGACTGCGGAAATTCACCGCCGGCAATATTCTTGATATTGGTCAGCAGGTTACCGCCCGGCAGGAATTGCAACGGCTGAGAACGCAGAGAAGCGTCTCCGTGCGTTGCATTCATGATCATGATGTACAGCGGAATCAGACAGATCAATGCCAGCAGGACGCAGACAATGAAGCATCCAGCAGATTTCAGTCTCTGAATCAACATATAATTGTCTTTAACACCAACGTTTTCCATTATGCGCCGAGACCTCCATTCTTCGCCAGTTTCTGCTGTTTCTTGTATTCCTTCACAAGAGCCTTGCGCTCCTGCTTTTTGCGATGCTCATCCTCATCACGGTTCATACGGAATACCAGGACACCCAGAGCTGCTGTAATGATGAACAGCAGAACAGATGCCGCACCGGCGATGCCGTAGTCCGGCTGATGGATCTTTGCACCGGCACGGAACTGTTCGTAAACGAACACAGCAACGGTACGCAGATTTGCGTTGATCTTACCAGCACCTGTGTGATACAGATACGGGATATCGAACATCTGGAGACCACCGATCATGGAAGTGATCAGTGTGTAAACAACCATCGGACGCAGCAGCGGCAGGGTTACCTTCCGCAGCACCTGTCCGCTGGAAGCGCCGTCGATTGCGGCAGCCTCGAACAGAGACGGGTTGATGCCCATGATACCAGACATCATCATGATCATGGTATTACCAAACCACAGCCATGTCTGGATGAACATTACGATACCGCGGCTCCATGCAGCAGATGCTTCGAAGCTTACCGGATCGCCGCCATTCAGCATCAGCAGTGTGTTTACTGCAGACAGCTGGCTGTTGGAGATAAAGCGCATGAACAGAGCAGCAACGGATACTGCGGTGATGATGTTCGGCAGGTACATAACAACTTTGAAGAAGCCCACGCCCGGAATGTGCAGTTTCGAATCGGTGAACCAAACTGCCAGCAGCAGGGACAACAGGATCTGCGGAATGAAGTTACCAATCCACAGGATAATGGTGTTCTTGAACGATGTCAGGAACAGGTCCTGCATTGCAGCAGCACGGCGGCCCATGCCTTCGCCAGAACCGAACAGGATGATGCCGTAGTTGTCAAATCCGACAAAGTTACCGGCATCAGCACCGTTACCCTGGAAACTCAGGATAAAGGTCTGGATCAGCGGCCATACCTGGAAGAAACAGTACACGAGAAAGAACGGGGCAATGAACATATAGCCATACTTCGCATAGCTAATCGACTTAATTCGACGTTGTGCAGCGGAAGCCATTTGCACACACCCTTTCAAAAATTCAGTAGAATAGTAAGAGAGAAGATAAACATACGCCTATAGGACGCAATTATCCTATAGGCCGTACGTTCAATCATTCAAAAAGTGTTGAGAGCCGAAGCTTATTCAACAGTGATGTCAGTTACATCAGCTGCAACTGCATCCAGGAATGCGTTCAGGCAGTCATCCTCAGAAGAGGTAACGCCATTGCAGTAATCCTGAACTGCGTTCTGCAGGTCTGTGTTGATCTTTGCATCATACTCAGAAGCGATGCTCATGTCGATCTTGTCAGCAGAGTTGAACAGGATCTGGAACTGATCCTGGCCGCCGAACAGCGGGTTGCTGTTTGTGCCAGCCTTAGTAGTAGCATCCATAACGCCCTTGTTGTTTACAAAGTCGCCGCGAACGTCTACATACTTCTGCATTGCATCTGCATCAGCAGTCATAGTGTAGATGAACTGACCAGCTTCCTTAGCGTTATCGGTCTGCGGATATACGCAGATCCATGTGCCGCCCCAGAACCAAGATGTCGGGCCTTCGCACAGAGCGAACTTACCATAAGTAGAGCCGCCTTCGCCGCCTTCAGCCTGTTCCAGAGAACCACCTGTAGCGATTGCCCAAGTCGGGAAGAAGAAACCGAAGGTCTTGTTAGCCTGAGCGCCATCAGACTGACCCTGCGGGAGCCAGTCATCAGTCCACTGAGTTGCACCAGAGATGTAACCCTTGTCGAAGTTCTCCTTAGCCATAGAGATGAAATCACCTACGGAAGAAGAATCCAGTGTGCCGTCGTTAACCCAAGACTTAGTTCTGTTACCGTTGGAGTAAGCTCTCCATACACCGCCCAGAGAGTCAGCCATAGCAGTGGTGTTGCCAGACTTCTCATAAACGGTAGCTGCGGTTGCCCAGAAGTCATCCCAGCTGCCGATCTGTGCCTGCATATCTTCCGGAGAAGTTACGCCCAGGTACTCTTCAGCCAGGTCTGCACGGTAAGCGTAGCCGCCTGCTGCTGCCTGCCAAGTAGCACCCTTCAGGACGCCGTTCTTATCCTTACCCATGGATACAGTGTAACCATAAGCGTTGTCATACATATCCTCAGTGATGCCTACTGCGGACAGCGGAGCAGAATACTCATCGTTGTTCTGATAAGCCATGTTCCAGTCTGCATCGCAGAAGTACAGGTCAACGTCGTCGCCAGACAGGAATACCTGTGCGTACTGCTCGTTAGCCTCAGTACCGTTAGAACCAACGTTCTTGTAAGCGATCATGCTCTTGTCCATGCCGGTTGCATCAGCAACGATATCGTACATGTACTGCAGGTCGTCCTCAGTCCAGCACAGGATAGTCAGCTTGTCGCCGCCGTCCTTCAGAGAGCCGTCCGGTTCGCCCAGAGCCGGGATGTCTACGTTGGTGTAGCCATCAGCGGATTCAGCCTCAGAAGACTCTTCATCAGCTGCAGAAGACTCTTCCTCGTCTGCTGCGCTGCTCTCTTCAGCAGAAGACTCTGCCTTAGACTCAGAAGAGCTGGAGCTGTTGTCGCCGCATCCTACGAATGCAGTAGCGGTCATTGCCAGTGCAGCCATCAGAGCCAGTGTTCTTTTCAACTTGTTCATTGGAATTTTCCTCCTTAAATATATATATCACACTTTGTGCCGATTTGGCATAGCAGTGTAATAAACAACCTTTTGCGCAGTGAATCTGTTTTTCACTGCATACCGATACGGTTCTCTGTAAAATTGCACAAAGCAGACACAGAGAACATTTTTTATGATAAGCCTAATATACAACAATTCAAAAGAATTGTCAATGCCTTATACCGTTCTTTCATTTTTTTCAGTGATACGGTACAAAAAACAGATTCGTTTTTTGTGCACTTTCACAAACATTTCAGAGCATTTTCGGAAAAGTTACAGAACGGTTAAAGTATAGAGTTTGCTCAAAAAAATGCGGTCACGGCGCAGTTTCCTCGATAATTTGCACATAATCCCGCAGCTCCGTGAATTTCATCTCCGTCACGCCCTCTACATAGAGCAATTCATAGACAGAGCTGAATGCACCGATCTGCTCCCGGAATGCCACGATCTGTGCTGCAAGCTCCGGAGAAACCACTTCGTCCGGCAGCCGCACCAGTTCTTCCTCAGTCGCCCGATTCAGATCCAACGGGAGTTCCAACTCCGGCTCCGGCTGTGTTTCTGCCGGAAGTTCCGGTACAGCCGGCTGCGCCGGCGCTTCCTGCTCCGGAACGACTTCTGGTTCCTGGACGTCCTCCGGATCGGATTCATTCTCCACATAGACCAGGTCGTAGACTGCGCTGAGTTTTGCCTCACCGATGCCGCTGACTTCCATCAGCTGTTCCCGATTCCGGAATCCGCCGATCTGACTGCGATAGTCCACGATCCGTTCCGCCAGCGCCGCGCCGATTCCCGGAAGCTGTTCCAGTTCTGACGCATCCGCGCAGTTTAACTCCAACGGAAATTCCACTGTGCGCACCGCGGCATCTGTTTGCTTCGTTTTCGTCGCAGACTTCGTCTTGGCTTTGGTTTCCTTGGGGACAGAAGCCGTCGTCAGAACAGCCTTTGCTGTCTCCGTTGCCGAAGTCTCCGCCGTGGTTTCTGTTTCCGTCACCGCCGCAAGGCGCTGCGGTGCGGCATGTTTTTCTGTCGAAGAGGCGTGCTGCGCACCCTGCCAGATCAAGAGGCCCATTGCCCCTGCCAGCAAAAGCAGCACACCGCCCCGCACCAGCCATCCAGACCGTTCTTGTTTCATGCGAACCCCTATCCCATCCTGCGGTACAGATTCTCTTTCCGCTTTCGGAAAAGGCTTCCGCAAGTCCACAGTCTATTTTAGCACATTTCACACAAATCTGCAAGTGGTTTCTGCGATTTTTTCTATTTTTAACAATATGCGAAATATCTTTTGGTGCAGCCCCAGGTTCACTTAACATTTTTTTGCAGTATCCGCAAAATATATCGCTTTTTCATCAAAAAAAGCAGGACACTGCTCCGGCATCCTGCTTTTTCATTTGAATTTTTTACTGTACTGTCTCAGATTCTTGCAACGCCGGTATCCTTGGCAGCCTGTGCCACAGCCTTTGCGACTGCCTCACTGACGCCATCTTCCAGCGGACTGGGAATGATATATTCCGCAGACAGCTTTTCCGGTGTCACAAAATCCGCAATTGCCTTTGCAGCGGCGATCTTCATCGCATCGTTGATATCGCTTGCACGAACGTCCAATGCGCCGCGGAAGATACCCGGGAACGCCAGAACATTGTTGATCTGGTTCGGGAAGTCGCTGCGTCCAGTGCCCATAACTGCTGCGCCGGCCGCCAGCGCCTTTTCCGGCATGATCTCCGGTGTCGGGTTTGCCATTGCGAAGATGATAGGATCTTTCGCCATGGATTTTACCATTTCCGGTGTCACGCAGTTCGGTGCGGATACGCCAATGAACACATCAGCATCCACCAGCATCTCTGCCAGTGTGCCGGCCTTGTGGCCGCTGTTGGTGATCTTCGCCATTTCTTCCTTCTGCGGATTCAGGTTGTCTCTGCCCTCATAGATCGCGCCGTGGCGGTCGCACAAAATAACATGATGCGGATCCAGACCCATTGCGATCAGCAAGCGGATGATTGCCAGACCAGCTGCACCTGCGCCGCTGGTGACAACGCGGATATCGTGGATATCCTTGCCGACAAGCTTCAGCGCATTGAGCATTGCTGCCAGGGTGACAACTGCGGTGCCGTGCTGGTCATCGTGGAAGATCGGAATGTCACAGCACTCTTTCAGCCGGCGCTCGATCTCAAAGCAGCGCGGTGCGGAAATGTCTTCCAGATTCACACCGCCAAAGCTTCCGGCGATCAGGCGAACAGTCTCTACGATCTCATCTACATTCTTTGAACGGACGCAGAGCGGGATCGCATCCACATTGCCGAAGCGCTTGAACAGTGCGCATTTGCCTTCCATAACCGGCATGCCTGCTTCCGGGCCGATATCGCCCAGTCCCAGAACAGCGGTGCCGTCTGTGATAACCGCAACCAGATTGCCCCGGCGGGTCAGGTCATAGCTCTTGGAAACATCTTTCTGAATTTCCAGGCAGGGCTGTGCAACGCCAGGCGTATACGCCAGTGACAGATCATCGGCGGTTTCCAGCGGTGCGCGAAGTGTGACTTCGATCTTTCCCTGCCATTCTTTGTGCAGTTTCAGAGATTCTGCTGCATAATCCATAATTTTTCTCGTCCCTTTCCAACCATTTACCGGCATTTCAGCCGGAAGTCTTTTCTGCCGCAGAGAACGGTGCATCGAACCTGCATGCAGAAGCGGCAATTGTCTGCCCGGCAGCAGTGCTGCTGGGATAGAAGGAAATGCGCTTTCTTCTATTTATATAGTATAAACAGTACAGTGCATCCTATCCGGATTAAAGAGCCATCTGATCGATAACAGAACGCAGTGCCTCGCCGCTCTTCTGGAAGCGAGCGATTTCTTCTTCTGTCATCGGCGGTGTGATCTCATGCTCTACGCCGTTTGCACCCAGTACGCACGGCAGGCTCAGGCAGACATCCTTGACGCCATAGTGTGTGCCGTCCTGCAGTGTAGAAACTGTCAGAACTGCCTTGGTATCCCGCAGAATCGCCTCGGTGATCTGGCTGACAGACAGTGCAATTGCATAATAGGTTGCGCCCTTGCACTTGATAACTTCAGCGCCGCCGTCGCGAACTTCCTGTTCAATGGCATCCTTGTCGCCCAGATCTTCTACGTTTGCGCAGTATTCGTCAAACTTCATGCCGGCAATGCTGGACAGAGACCACGGGATCATGGAAGAATCGCCGTGCTCGCCGAATACATAGGCATGAATGTTCTTGATGTTCAGACCTGCGTGGTCTGCCAGACAGGTACGCAGACGAGAAGAGTCCAGAACAGTACCGGAACCGATAACCTGCTTCGGATCCAGACCGGAAACGCGGATTGCCTCATAAGTCAGTACGTCAACCGGGTTGCTGACTACGAGATAACATGCATGCGGTGCATACTTTACGATCTCCGGCATAACAGAAGCCATGATCTTCGCATTGGTCTTGCACAGGTCGATACGAGTCTGACCCGGCTTTCTGGCAATACCTACGGTGATGATGACCATATCGGAATCTACTGCATCCGGATAGTCGCCGTCGTGGATATCGCAGGACGGGCAGAATGCATTACCCTGCATGATGTCCATTGCTTCACCCTTTGCCTTGGGCTTGTTGATGTCGATGAGCAACAGCTCAGAGCACAGGCCCTTGATCGCCAGCGCGAAAGCGATGGATGCGCCGACATTGCCGGCACCGAGAACGGTAACTTTCTTTCCCTTTTTCAGTTTCTTTTCCACTTGAGAATTCCTCCTAAAACCTTATTTGGGGCAGAGCCGTACTAGAAGTGCAGCTCTCCCTGAGAACCCATATTGATGCGGCAGCAGAGCGGTATGCCTGCCGTCTGCGGCAGTCTCGCCGCTTCGGCAGAAATCGGAAAACACTCTTGCCGGTCATACAGACAGCTGAAATACACGGGATACCGTCTTTCATTTGCCTATACAATTTTATTATAGCATGAACCGCAGGTTTTTGCAAGATGGAATCTGGTTTTCCATAATTTTTGTCACATCGTACAGAATTTTCCCGTTTGAAAGCGACATTCTCTACAAAACGATTTTCCTTTTTTCTGCATTTTCGACAGTTTGACCGCAGCTGACGGCTATGCACCGCTTTTGAGAAAGGTCTCTCAGTTTCAGTGTGAATTTTTGTGATAATTTCATGAAAACCGCTTGACAATGGGGTGAGAACGTGCCATAATAAAAGGGAAAACGGCTTTTTTCGGCAGACTGATTTTCCTGCCGGAAAAAGAACCGGAAACTGTGGGCACACAGCACGGCTCTGCTGCGTCCCCACAAGAAAGGATGATGCAAATGCGGAAACACTTACGCCTGACAGCGGCGCTGACTGCCGGATGTCTCTGTCTGGGCGCGCTGCCCTGTTCTGCGCTCACCGTTTCTGCGGCAGATTTTTCTGCCAACTATGCAGAGGCGATGCAGAAATCGCTCTATTTTTATGAGTGCCAGCAGGCAGGGCCGCTCCCGGACTGGAACGAAGTGGAATGGCGCGCCGACTCCACCATGACCGATGAAGTCACCGGCGGCTGGTATGATGCAGGCGATCACGTCAAGTTCAATCTGCCTATGGCATACTCTGCTTCCATGCTGGCATGGGGATTGTATCAGTATCCGGAAGGTCTGGAAAAGACCGGAGAGATGGAGACCTATGTCAACAGCCTCTCCTTCGTGCTGGACTATCTCGCCGCCTGCGATGAGGGCGACACCGCCGTCTATCAGGTGGGCAACGGTCAGATGGATCACACCTGGTGGGGCCCGGTAGAACTGCTGGAATACGGCATGAAGGACAACGGCGCAGACTACACCAAGGCGAGGGCAGTTCTGCGCGGCACAGACTCTGCCGTATGCGGCGAGATGGCGGCGGCGCTGGCTGCCGGGTCATGTGCCCTCAAGGGCAGAAGCAGCAAGACAGGAGACTACCTGAAGCATGCCGAAAACCTCTTCAAGCTGGCAGACGAGACACGGAGCGACGAGAACTATAACAACAGCGACGCCAGCGGCTTCTACCGCTCGTCCCACTTCTATGATGAACTGTTTTACGCAGCGAACTGGCTGTACATTGCCACCGGCGAGCAGTCCTATCTGGACAAGGCGACCTCTTATATCCCCAATCTGGGAAAAGAGCTGGGTTCAGATGAACTGAAATATTCCTGGGGCATGTGCTGGGATGATGTGATGCAGGGTGGTCTGCTGCTCTACGCCATCAACACCAACGACAGCTTCTACATCGGACGGGTGCAAAAGCATCTGGACTACTGGACGGATTCTGTCAAAACGCTGGACGGCGGCGCAAAGTGGCTCACCACCTGGGGCTGTCTGCGCTATGCCACAACTGCCGGATTCCTGGCGAGTGTGGCATGCGATACCATTCTCAAGAGAACCAACACCGACAAGTACAAGAACTTCTATGAAGATCAGATCAACTACTGTCTGGGAGACAATCCCGACGGGCAGAGCTTTGTTGTCGGATACGGCGAAAAATCCCCACAGAATCCCCATCACCGGACGGCGCACGCCTCCTGGAAAAACGCCCTGGATACGCCGGAGACCAACCGGCACATCCTGTACGGTGCACTGGTGGGCGGCCCGAACGAGGACGGCTCCTATGAGGACGATCGGCAGAACTACATCAACAACGAGGTTGCCTGCGACTATAACGCCGGATTCACAGCGCTGCTCTGCAAGATGACCGAAGCCTACGGCGGTACGCCAGATCCGGATTTTCCTGAGCCGGAGACCCGGGACAAGGAGTTTTATGTCGAGACCAAGCTGACAGAAGCTTCCGGCGGCGTTACCCTGAGCTTTAAGCTCACCAATCACTCCGCATGGCCGGCACGGATCGAGGATAACTTGTCCTATCGGTACTACATGGATCTGTCCGAAGTCATCGACGGCGGTTTTCAGCCAAGCGATGTGGTCATGCGCGTTGACCGCGACCAGGCGAAGATGTACGACGACTACACCCCGGCACAGATATCGGAACTGAAGCATTATAAGGACAATATCTATTATGTGGAAGTGACCTATCCGGACGGCAGAGTAACGATGCCGATCTCTGAGGGACAGCACCAGTGTGAACTGATGTTGGCGCTGATCTATCCCGACTATCAGACAGGATGGGATGCCGCAAACGACTATTCCAACACCGACCTGCTGAAAAATCCGGGCGAATATGTGATCTCCGACTGCATCCCGGTATATCAGAACGGTGTGCTCATCTCCGGCAGAGAGCCGGACGGCAAAACGCCGGATGTCACCACAGAGCCGCAGAAGCCGGAATCGCTTCCGGGTGACGTCAATGCCGACAGCAAGGTAAACTCCGCCGATCTGATCCTGCTGATTCAGTATCTGCTGGGGAACAAATCCTTGTCGAAAACAGGCACATCCAACGCAGACCTCTATGCAGACAAAACCGTAAACGGACTGGATGCATCCGCCCTGCGGCAGCTGCTCACCGGAAAGTAATACCGCTTACCGGAAAAGCGCTGTTCTCGGACATACTTTTTTCTTGACAAAAAGCAAATTATAAAGGGAGATATCAATTCATATGGGTATCAAAGAATTTTTGTTCAACAATGATTATTCATTCTTATTGCAGATCGCAATCATTTTGCTTTCTACAAAGCTGCTGGGACTGCTGACCAAGCGGATCAGCCTGCCTCAGGTTGTCGGCGCACTGGCTGCCGGCATCATCCTCGGCCCGATGCTGCTGGACGTAGTAGAGCGAAACGACCTCATCGTCAATCTGGCGGAACTGGGCGTAATCGTCCTCATGTTCAGCGCCGGACTGGAAACCGACATCCAGGAACTGAAAAAAGCAGGCCTCGCCTCCTTTGTGATCGCACTGCTGGGCGTGATCGTGCCTTTGGTAGGCGGCTTCTTCCTGGCGGATTTCTACAACACCGACCAGGATCCGGAAATGGCTTCGCTGTTCTGGCAGAACATCTTCATCGGCGTTGTCCTGACTGCAACATCCGTCAGCATCACCGTTGAGACCCTGAAAGAACTGGGCGCGCTCAATTCCCGCGCCGGAAATGCAATTCTGGGCGCAGCCGTTATCGACGACATCCTGGGCATCATCGCCCTGACCGTTGTTATCAGCCTGGGCGGCAAGAAGTCCGGCGACGGCGAAGCAGAAAAGAGCTTTGGCTCTCTGCTGGTAGGCGACGGCGTTTTCTCTGTTGTCATCAACATTCTGGCGTTCTTTATCGTTGCCATCGGCGCAGCTGTGCTGTACCACTACTTCTTCAAGAAGTGGCGTGAATCCAGCAATGAGAACCTGCGTCGTCACAACATCGTCACCTTTGTTTTCTGCCTGCTGCTGTCCTTCGTGGCTGAGATCTGCTTCGGCGTAGCCGACATCACCGGCGCATTCGTTGCCGGTCTGGCAGTTTCCGGACTGAAAAAGAACGAGTATGTGGTCAACCGTTTCAACACCCTGTCCTACATGCTCCTGTCCCCGATCTTCTTCGCAAACATCGGTCTTGCCATGACACTGGACGGTCTGACCGGAAAGCTCATTGTATTCATGCTGCTGCTGATGCTGCTGGCTGTTGTCACAAAGGTGATCGGCTGTGGTCTGGGTGCAAAGATCATGCGGTATACCAATAAGGAAAGCTTACAGATCGGTATCGGTATGATCTCCCGTGGTGAGGTTGCCCTGATCGTCGCCAACAAGGGTGCATCTGTGGGCCTGATGAGCGAAAAGTTCATGACACCGCTAGTTATTATGGTGGTATTCACCACGATCATCACCCCGATCCTGCTGAAGTTCGTTTTCCCGAAAAAGAAAGGCAATACCGGCGACGCTCCGTCGCAGGAACTGTCCGGACTGGAAAAGAGCGGCATTAACACTGGTCTGGAGGAATCCTAAACCGAAACAACAATAGATACAGGTTGCAAAACAAAAAACAGCATCGGTCACGAGGCAAAACCTCTGACCGATGCTGTTTTTATTTCCAATAGAATTTACGCCGCTTCAGCAGCCAAATGTTGCCGTCCGCAGCTTTCGTACAATGTCACTGGTGCTGCCACCGCAGGTTTGGATCAGGTACAAGAGCACAGTGCCATCCTGGGGCGATACGCAAAAATACGGCCCTGTCCAGCCATCCCAGCCAAATTCCCCTGCCGGCACATTGGTCATGCACGCCTGCGGCTCTTCCAGAACCCGAAGGAGATTGCCGTAGGTATAGCCTTTCAGCTGCGGCCAGTCGATGCCCTGTTTCTGCGCCGCATTCAGCTGCGGTGTTGTCAGATACCGCCAGGTGTTCTCCCCGATCAGACGCATACCGCTCTCCCGGTGAAAGCCCTTTCCTGCCAGCATGTTGGCAAACTGCATATAATCCCGGATCGTAGAGACCAATCCTGCACCACCAGAGAAAAACGCTGGTTTTTTCCGATAATCCGTCATGCCTAGATGCGGATCCGGCTCGATCACTAACTCGCCCTTTCCGTCCTCCCAGCAATAATTGTACAGCTGCGCCAATCGCCCCCGTTTTTCTGCCGGAACATAAAAATCGGTATCCTTCATACCCAGGGGGTTGAAAATATTCTCCCGATACAGCTCGTCCAAAGGCGTATCCGCCGCCTTTTCCAGAACCGCACCCAGCACATCCGCAGATGCGCCGTAAGCCCACTTTGTACCCGGCTGGAACAGCAGCGGCACCTCTTCTCCGATGCGCCGTGCGAACTCCTGGGTATCAACCGGGTGATCGGTATCATTCCGGCGGTTGATCTCATCATAAAATGCGCCCATCTTCTTCTGAGACAAATTCCACTGATCGGGATATGGGATGCCGGAAGTCATATTCAGCAGATCCTGAATCAGGATCTCGCGCTCTGCCGGAACCAGTTCTCCGTCTGCATCAACCATTTTTTCCCGAAAAGACGGGATATACCAGGAGACCGGGTCACTGAGTTCCAGGAGTCCGGCTTCCCACAGCTGCATGGTCATGACCGCTGTCACTGGCTTTGTCATAGAAAATATCCGGAAGATCGCGTCCTCCTGCATGGGCAGCTTTCGCTCCAGATCTGCCATGCCGTATGCCTGACAGAGATACTCCTCCTGATCCCGGCAGACCGCAACACACGCCCCGGCGATCTTTCCCTCCCGGATTCCATTCTCTATAATACGCTCCGTCCGGTTGTGCAGCCGAAGCTGATTCTGCAAGTCCATGTCCTGCGCCGCCTTTCTCTTTTGGCAATGTTTCATTTTATCCGGATAACAAAAGATCCGTATCACAAACATGATACGGATCTTTTGGTGAGATATGAGGGATTTGAACCCTCGACCCTACGCTTAAAAGGCGTATGCTCTGCCAACTGAGCTAATATCTCATTTTCGCTGCAAGCAACGTGTATTATTATAGCACAGCTTGTCTCTATTGTCAAGCCCTTTTTGCATTCTTTTTTTCTTTTAACTATAAATATTTCTAATAGAATTATTAGTTTCCAAAATGATGAGAAAAAAGTCGATTTACGGATTGACAGAAATCGGAAAATATTGTATAATAACAATTGCAGACAGCTTCCAAAAAGAGTCTGATCTGCGATTCCTTTTTTTCGCAAAAGGCCGGACATATACGGAAAAGCGTGCAGAATCCGGATTCTGTTGGCAGACATTCTGAGCCATGGCTCAGTTTGAATCCGGCGGACGCAGCCTATCGCATATTCTGTTTTTGTGGAAAGAAGGTAAAAAAACCGTTTGTATCTGGTAAAAAGCAGACAGACAGAAAGGAAGATTTTGTACATGAAAGATTCTGGAATCATGCGTCGTGTAGACACACTGGGACGTTTTGTTCTGCCGAAGGAACTGCGTCGTCAGCTGCAGATCGAATGCAACGATTATCTGCAGATCTACACCGAGGGAGAAAAGATCATCATTCAGAAGGCACAGTGCAGCTGCGCACTCTGCGGACGCACCGACGATCTGATCGACTTCAACGACAAGAAGGTTTGCAAGTCCTGCATCAGCCTGATCAAGGATTATCTCTAATGAAAAATGAAAACGCCGCTTAGAGCTGTATGGTGCTACACTGTTCCTCTAGGCGGCATTTTACTGCCCGGATATGCTGTATCTTTCCCCTTTGAAGCAAATTTCTTGAGAAAAAAGTGACGCAATTGCGTGATATCCAGACTTTTTTCAAAAAACGCGAAAAAAATTGAAAAAAAGGGTTGACAAGTCTCTGAAAGTGTGATATAATAGCTATTGTTGTGAGGACAACGGTTCTCAAAAACAAAAAATGTGCCCATAGCTCAGCTGGATAGAGTGACTGGCTACGAACCAGTAGGTCGGGGGTTCGAATCCCTCTGGGCACGCCAAGTATTTCATCGGAAGTACGGAAATTTGCCTGTGTTGCATTTGCAGCATGGGTTTTTTTTCTACCCGGAGTGCAGCAGACGAACATATTTTCCAGTCGGCAGGCATAACCATGTTAATGAATCGTACCAAACAAAAACCGCTCATACGAAAAACGTACAAGCGGTTTCTTTTCTCTGGTGCCGACAGTGGGACTTGAACCCACACGCCATCGCTGGCAACGGATTTTGAGTCCGTCTCGTCTGCCAATTCCGACATGTCGGCGACGACTATATCATTATAGCATAGAATCATTGGTATGTCAAGCTTTTTTTGACAATTTTTTTGCTAGGAGGAAAACACCGTGAATCTTACTGTACATATTCCCGGGTTCGGTCAAATGTTCGGTGTTCCAAACGCCGTAGTAGATCAATATCTCAAGCTGGCGACACCGTCTCAGCTAAAAGTCCTGCTCTACCTGCTCCGTCACAACAGTCAAGCACTGGAGCACAGCGAGATTGCCAAAGCGCTGGGGATGCCGGAGGAACTGGTAGAAGAGGCTGCGCTGTTCTGGTCACAGACAGACCTCTTTGCCGCAGCAGAAGCCGTCCCGGTACAGCCGGAAGCGCCGGCTCCGGAAAAGGAAACGATGCCGCCTGCCGTCAAGGCTGCGCCGCGGAACGGACGCGTTCTGGCACAGCTCAGCAGCAAAAGCGGTGAAATGAGCCCGGTAGAGATCGCCGCCGCCATTGAGGGATCTGACGAACTGAAAACGCTGTTCCGCATGGCAGAACAGCAGCTGGGACGGCCGCTGCGCCATGTGGAGCAAAAATCCCTGGTCTGGATGCACGATTCCAACAACATCGGCAGTGACATTATTTTGACGGTACTGCTCTACTGCAAATCGGTTGACAAGTCCAGTGTCACCTATGCCGAGAGCATCATCACCGCATGGTGGAACGATGGCATCCGCACGCTACCGCAGGTGACCAGCGCCATCAACGACATGGAGCACCGCCGCAGCTTTACCGGACACATCCGAAAGGCCTTTGAAATGAACCGAAAGCCGACGCCCAAGCAGCAGGAATACATTGACGCATGGCAGGACAAGCAGATCCCATTGGAACTGATTACTTATGCCTATGAAAAAACCGTGGAGAACACCGACAAGCTCTCCTTCCCCTATCTGGACAGCATTCTCTCCCGGTGGATGGCTGCCGGATACCGCACACGCGCTGATGTGGACACCAAAGACCGCCCTGATCCCGGCGAGTCCAAATACAGCGGCAACAGCAAGAATGCAATTCCGAAAAGCGACAATGCAGCGGCGTACGAATCGTTTATCTATAATATGAAAGACTAAGGAGCGAGTGTTATGAAAGAAGATCAGATTGAAGCTGCGCGGAATATCATTTCTGCCCGCCGGCTCAACGCCGAGACAGAATGGAGACAGCGCGTGGCAGAGATCCAGCAGCGAATCCCGGAGGTCACAGAAGTCAACCGCCAGCTGTTTCAAGCCAGCCGAGAGTTAATGCGCATCATTCAGCAGGGCGAAAACACACAGAGTCGGGTCGCAGAGCTGCAGCGGCAGAATATGCAGGCGCAGGAACTGGTGCGCCGGCTTCTGAAACAGCACGGCTATCCGGAGGACTACCTCGAAATGCATTTCACCTGTGAAAAATGTCAGGACACCGGATATTTTCAGGGAAGCTTCTGCTCCTGTCTAACCGATGTTATTGCGAAGGAATCGGCTAAGGCACTGAACAAAAGCGTACACTTTGAACAGTGCAGCTTCGACAGCTTTTCCCTGGAATACTACCGGAATCAGCACACCGAAAACGGCATCAGCTGCTATCATGCCATGGAACGTGTCCTGTACTTTTGCCGGGAATATGCGCGTCATTTTTCCACAAGCTCACCCAGCATCCTGATGTTCGGCAAGACCGGCCGCGGAAAGACACACCTCTCCCTCGCCATTGCCAACCAGGTACTGCACATGGGATACAGCGTCCTCTACGACTCTGTCATCAACTTTTTGTGCCAGGTAGAAAAGGAACACTTCGGAAAAGCTGGCAGCGATGATGACACACTGGGGCTGCTGCTCTCCTGTGACCTGCTGATCCTGGACGACCTGGGCACAGAGTTTCACTCCCAGTTCTATCAATCCACTATCTATAACATTATCAACACACGCATGAACCGCAGTCTCCCCACCATTATCAGCACCAACTTGAACTATGACGAGATCTCTCACCTGTATGATGAGCGTATCACCTCCCGGATCTATACCACATATACCTGTCTGCAATTTGTCGGACAAGATGTCCGGGTTTTAAAGCGGCAGCAGGCACAGCAGTAAGGATTCATTTTCTTTTCTTCTTTTTTATTTGACAAATTATCCTATATATGATATACTACTTATTGAACGTATTCATATTTTAAAACAATGCCATGCAAAGGAGCGGTTACACCATGCAATTTTGCCCACAATGCGGGCAGCAGCTGCCCGATGGAACAGCTTTTTGCCCGGTCTGCGGCAAGCCTGTGCCATTTTCTGCCGGGATGCTTCCGCCGGTCTACAGCACACCGTCTCCGGCTGCTCCCGGAAGCGGTATGGCGGTGACATCTCTGGTGCTGGGGATCTGTTCGATTTTATCCCCTCTGCTGCTCCTGACAGAATTGTCCCTGTTTGGTTTTCTCAGCATCCCTCTCGGAATCGCAGGATGTGTTTTCGGCGTTATGGCAAAAAAAGAAATACGCTATCAGAATCCAAACGGCAAAACAGCACTGGCGACCAGCGGTACCATCTGCTCGATCATCGGGCTGTGCATGGGCGGCATTTTTCTCATCACGATTGTCGCGCTTGTCATGTGGCTGCTTTCTATGCTGTTTTTTGCACTCTTCCGCGGATAACCGCGGTATTTCCCAGATTTCCAAAAAATTGATCGATCACGGAGGTAATCCTTTATGTTGACTTGTGAATCCTGCGGTGAAGTCCTGCCGGACGGCACACAATATTGCTCCAACTGCGGCGCACCGGTTTCCAACAGCAGTGACACGCTGCAGCCGGACACTGCCGATACACCAATGCCAGATACTGCCGCTGTGCCGGATGCGCCGGCAGAAAGCGCACCGGAACAGCCGATGCCAGAAGCTGCACCAACTCCGGAAACAGCTGTACCGCAGCAGCCGGAAACCAACCCTTATACCATGTCTGGCGGCGGTTCTGCTTCCGGAAGCGCACCCACTGGCAATCCCACCCAGAGCTATCCGCCGGTAAATCCAGTGCCGCCCTATGGACAGGCACAGCAGAACGGTTATTCTCAGCCAAACGCCAACGGAAGCCAGGGTTATCCCAACCAGGGCTATTACGGACAGCCGCAGCAGCCCAACTATGGTCAGCCCCAAAATCAGTACGGACAGCCTTATCCGCAGCAGGGATATCAGCAGCCGAATTACGGCAATAACTACTATCCGCCCCAGTATCCTCAGCAGAAAAAGACGGACGGCAAGGCAATTGCCGGTCTGATCCTGGGCATTCTCGCCCTGGTGACTTCCTGCTCCGGTTCCGGCTTTGTCTTTGGCATTCTGGGCATTATCTTTTCGGTACTGGCAAAAAAAGAGGCAGCGCGTGACCCCATGGGCAACCACAGCACCGGTGCAGCAAACGGCGGTATGGTCTGCGCGATCATTGGCATCGTGATCTCCGTAATCATGATCCTGCTGATGGTTCTCGGCATCGTCGGTGAGATCTCCAGCGACTACTATTCTGACTATGGAAACAATTATGATTACTATCAGGATGCCTGCCGCTTCTTCTTCGGATTTTAAAGCAGCACTGCAGAAAGCTGCCTGACAACTCATACGCACAACTTGTTTATCACATATCTTTCAGAGCACACAGATCATTTCTGTGTGCTTTTTTGTTCAGTTATAACAAATCTGAAAAACTGATATGGTATACTCTAAACCAGTGAGACGACGTATTCCGCTAAACTGCGGAGGACGTCATCTCCTGAAAATTCAGACATCCTCACTCTTCATTCTGCAAAAGCGCACGAGCATTTCTGCCTGTGCGCTTTGCGCTTATCCGCAGACCGCAGCGATCTGCAACATTTTCAAATTATTTCTTGACACACATTCTGCAATGTGATACACTAAAGGCAGCGAAAAAAATACAGCTCGAAAGGAATTTACAGCACCATGTTCCGAACCTATGACCTCAGCGGCGTGTGGGACTTTTCCATGGCACAAATGGCAAAAGGCACATTTCCGACCGCTTTTGATGATACGATCACCCTCCCCGGCACGACCTCCCTCGCCAAAAAAGGAACGCCGAACCCCAGACGAGAAACCGGATTTCTCACAGATGCCTATGCCTTTGAGGGGCAGGCGTGGTTTCGCAAAAAAATCTATATTGACCCGGATCTGATCGACTCCGACATGGGATGCTGCCCCATGAAGCTGACTCTGGAGCGCACCCGGATGACCACCCTCTGGATCGATGGCAAGCGTGTCGGCAGCTGTGACAGTTTGTGCACACCCCACGTTTATGACATCACCGCTTATGTGACAAAACCTCTGGTGGAAATTCTGGTTCTGGTGGAGAACACCGGCTATCCCACCCAAGGCGGTCACCTCACCTCGCCGGACACCCAGTCCAACTGGAACGGCATCACCGGTCAAATGACTCTGGAAGTGTTCCCGGATGTCTATGTGGATCACGTCCAGGCATATCCTGACCCGGAGCACAAAAACGTCACCCTCACCATGCAGCTCCACGGCGCATCCACCGCAAGCTTTACTGCCGCCGGCAGTGTTATGGAGGACGATGAGGAGGACAGCATTCCCCTGTTTCAGGCGCAGCTGACAGCAGACGAAAACGGCATGGCATCCGTGACCATTCCGCTGAGTGAGGCATACTACGAGTGGAGTGAATATCATCCGGCTCTGTATTATCTGTTCTACCAGATCGACGAGGCCGACTGCGGCAGCGTCAGCTTCGGTATGCGGCGGTTCTGCGCCGATGGCAGCCGCTTTACCATCAACGGACAGCCCACCATGCTCCGCGGCAAGCATGACGGACTGATCTTCCCCAAAACCGGCTATGCGCCCACAGATGTAAACGAGTGGCTGCGTGTGCTGAGTATCGCCAAAAGCTACGGCATCAACCACTACCGCTTCCACACTTGCTGTCCGCCGGACGCTGCTTTTACCGCGGCAGACCTGCTGGGCATCTACATGGAACCGGAGCTTCCCTTCTGGGGAACTATCGCCGCACCCGGCGAAGAGGGCTACAATGAAGCAGAGCAGAATTACCTCATTGCGCTGGGCGACAAAATGATGGACGCTTTTGGCAACCATCCGTCCTTTGTGATGTTCTCCCTGGGCAATGAGCTTTGGGGCAGCCCGGAGCGGCTGAGTGAGATTCTGCGGCACTATAAGGAAAAAGACAGCCGCCATCTGTACACCCAGGGCTGCAACAACTTCCAGCACTTTCCGCTGATGGTACCGGAGGATGATTACTATGTGGGTGTACGGCTCAGCAAAGACCGGCTGCTCCGCGGCTCGTTCGGGATGTGCGACGCACCTTTGGGACATATCCAGACCGACCGCCCCAACACCATGCACCAGTATGACGACGTGATCTTTCCCAAGCAGACAGACGGCGAGGGCACATCTGACACGGAAGAGATCGAGATCCAATACGGCACAGGGGTGAAAAAGGTACAGGTGAGCAAAACTGCCGGCGGACTCATTCCCACCAAGCCGGTCATCACCCATGAGATCGGACAGTATGAAGTCTATCCGGATTTCCAGGAGATCGACAAGTATACCGGGCCGCTGAAAGCCCGAAACTTCGAGATCTTTCGGGAACGTCTCGCCGCAAAAGGAATGCTGCACCAGGCAGATAAGTTTTTCCGGTGCAGCGGCGCACTGGCAGCGGCATGCTATAAGGAAGAGATCGAAGCAGCAATGCGCTCTCAGTACATCGCCGGATTCCAGCTGCTGGATCTTCAGGACTTTTCCGGACAAGGCACTGCACTGGTTGGCATGCTGGATGCATTTCTGGACAACAAGGGGCTGATCTCCCCGGAGGAATGGCGGATGTTCTGTTCGGACTGCGTTCTGCTGGCACAGTTCCCGTCTTATGTGCTGATTACCGGTGAAATGTTTGCAGCAAAGGTCTCCCTGCGGACGGTGCTGCCCCAGCCCGGCACAGCAGAATGGATGCTGATCCGGGAAAACGGTGACACTCTGGGTGAGGGAACATTCCCGGTAAGTGCAGATACCGGACTGACGGAGATTGGCAGCATCTTCTGCCGGATGCCGGAGGAGTTGCAGCAGCCCGAACGGGTACACCTCATTCTGTCGCTGACAAACACAGATGTCTGCAACGCCTATGATCTTATGCTTTACCCCGCCATTGCCATGCCGGAACTGGAGAGCCAGGCGGGGCTGTGCATCACAGAAGATCTGGACACGGCATTGGCGGCACTGGCAGACGGAAAGAAAACCGTCTTTCTGCCCCATGAAACCGCCGAGAGCATTCCCGGCTTCTACTGCACGGACTTTTGGTGCTATCCTATGTTCCGTGACATCTGCAACTGGATGAAAAAGCCGGTTGCAGTGGGAACCATGGGACTTTGCATCCAGGACGATCACCCGGCGCTGGCACAGTTCCCCACGCAGGAATACAGCACACCGCAATGGTATGATATTGTAACAGCGGCAGACTGCACCATTCTGGATGACACCGCAGAAGGATTCACGCCCATTGTACAAATGATCGACAACTTTGAGCGCAATCACAAGTTAGGACTCATCTGGGAGGCAAAGGTAGGAGACGGCAGTTTGCTAGTCTGCACCAGCCGCCTGTCCGAGATCGCCACACGCCCGGAAGCGCGCTGGTTGGCAAAGAGTCTGCTGGAATACGCGGCA
Source organism: Ruminococcus bromii (assembly GCA_963590855.1). Lineage (GTDB taxonomy): Bacteria > Bacillota > Clostridia > Oscillospirales > Ruminococcaceae > Ruminococcus_C. The sequence continues at coordinate 98,941 of CAVAQT010000002.1, read as the reverse complement.
TCCGATCGCTTTGCCCCGGCGCAGAGCGTGACGGCGGAGCAGTTGGGAAAGTGGTTTCGGAAAGGCGAATGACGCCGGCTGCCCTGCGAAAAAATGAAAAATCCCCTTGACAAAAGGGGCGCAATAGCGTATAATAGAAATGGAAAGAGAGCATACCAGTAGACGGTCTGCTCCCATTAAACGAGTTGAGATAACCGCTTAAGTTTGCAGCTTGGGGCGGTTATTTCCGTTTATGATCGTGATGATCGGAAAGCAAAATTGCTGTTTGAATCAATGTAAATACGAGCCATGCAAAAAAGCGTAGTTGCTCCCATGTTACAACATTCTCCATGTACATCACCTCCCATCGATTATCATAATCATGGGAGCTGGAATCGACCGCCTACCGTTTCAGGTATGCCCTCAGAATCTCAGTATATCATACTTTGCAAAAAATGTCAAACAAAAGCAGCCGCAATTTTTTCAGCAAAAATCCCCTTGACAAAAGGGACACAATAACGTATAATAGAGATAGAAAGAGAGCATACCAGTAGACGGTCTGCTCCCACTGCTTTAGATTAAAAAAGATTTAACCGCCACTAGTTTGGAAGCTGATGGGCGGTTATTTCTTTTTGTTCTCGTCATTGCGGTGATCTGCATTACTATTTTTATGATTATCGTAAATGTAAAAGATCAGACTTGCGAGATTTACCAAGTTAAAACTTGTAGGGGCGAACATCGTTCGCCCGTTGTCTTTGAAGTGTGTCTCGGACAAACAGTGTTCGCCCCTACAATGAAAACACTTTGCAAACAACTCTGTTGAGGTCGATGTCCAGCCCGCTATCCAATTGAAATTTGTCAAACCCCAACCAAAGGAGCATCCACATGGAAAAACTCTTACTGATCGCCATTCCCGACACCGCCGGAGTGGAACAAATCGCCGGAAAGCTGCGGCTGCGGACAGTAATCGTCACACCGGAGAACTACAGCAAAAGCCTGGGCAGTCTTGCCGGCTATGCCACCGGAGCTGCTCCGATATCCGCAGAAGCCACTCTGCCAGAAACCGGACTGCTCGTGATGTGCGGTCTGAAAAATTCTCGGATGGACAAGCTGCTGGCTGCCCTGCGCGCCGCTGGCATTCGCATTCCGCACAAGGCAGTCCTCACCCCCACCAACCAGAACTGGAACGTCTATCAGCTGGCGCAGGAGCTGGAACGGGAACGCCAGGCGATGGAAAACCGCTGACCTGCTAGCGCAAATGCAAGTAACGTCATAACACAAAAAATCACGGCATACCGCAATCGGGTGTGCCGTGATTTTTCTATTATGAAAGGGAAAATGTTATTCGCCCAACAGGAACTTCGTCATTATCACAACGTCCTGGATGTTGAATTCGTTGTCAGCATTCATGTCAACGCTGGAATCCAGAATCAGATTCCGATCATCTGCGGATGCGTTCAACAGATACTGCCGCATCAGCGCCAGGTCAAAACCGTTCAGCATACCATCGTGGTTCACATCGCCGCGGATCACGTCATCTCCCGGTGTGGTTCCGGTGGTGACTGTTGTGGTTTCTGTGGTCGTCTCCGAAGTGGTGGCAGAAGTGCTCGTGGTAGTTACCACCGGCTCCTTGCCCTCTACAATGGAGTAGAATGCCGGCTTTGCGGTATAGTCCTCATTGAACAGCAGCGGAGACTTTGCAGCTCTCCAGCTCTTGTCGTCGGTAGTACCCCAGAATACCACTGCGGAAATGCTGTCAGCGTATTCTACGCAGGCATCCATGATGCCCTTGTACATTTCAGCCTGCTTTTCAAAGCCTGCCTCGGTAGTATCAGAAGTGGTGACATCCAGCTCGGTGACCTGGATATCCAGACCAGTCTCTGCAAACTTTGCCAGTGCCTTCTTATATGCAGAAACGGTGGGGAAACCAACATCCAGGTGAGACTGCATACCGATACCGTCGATCAGTCCCTTTTCTTTCAGTTCCAGTGCCATCTTGCAGATCGCATCGGTTTTCTGCGGCATATATTCGTTGAAGTCGTTGTAATACAGCTTGGTGTTCTTCGGCGCATACTTTCTGGCATACTCAAATGCCGGCTCAATAAAGGAGTTGTCGCCGAATACCTTGACCCATCCGGAATAGTTGGCATTCTCGGACTGTCCGCCGCCGGTACGGGGAACACCGTTGTCCAGCCATGCTTCATTGACCACATCCCATGCGTAGAAGTCTACGGTCGGGTATTCCTCTTCCAGAGCTGCGAAAACATTCTTGATATAGTTTTCCATACGCTGGAGCATGATATCCTTGGATACCCAGTCGCCGCTGTCCTGGAAACCTTCCTTGAAGAACCAGTCCGGTGTCTGGCTGTGCCATACCAGAACGTGACCGCGTACCGGGATATTGTTGTCCCGGCAGTAGTTCAGGATGGTTCTGGCGCTTGCCAGATTGATGACCGGGTCGGTCTCGCTGCCGGATGCCTGGGTTGCGCTCTTGTCCAGAATGGATTCCGGTTTCAGCTCGTTGCCCAGGGTAATGCTGTTGAAGTGCTTGGCGATGAGATCCTTGGTGGACTGGGGAGCCAGTTCCTCAGTGGTCACTGCTGTACCGATCTTGAAATCGTTGGCATAGACATCCTTCAGGGACGGAATATCCTCCTGGATCTGGTATACCGGCGCTGTGCGCACCTCGAAATCATCGATGTACATGGTAGCCGTGTCATTGCACTCAAAGTACAGATATACCTTGGATACATCCTCGGAGAAGCTGAACTTGATACCGGAGAAGGTTGCCCAGTCGCCGTTGCTGGTCTGCGCCTGCAAATTGCTGTAGTGACGCTCGCCGCTGGCATCGGTGTATTCCATGCTCAGCTTGATGGAGTTATACCACTCGGTCTTTGCCACAGCGCTGACGGTGTACTGTACACCAGCTTCGCACTTATCGTCCAGCAGGAACTGCGGGCCATTCCAGTTCTTCGCTCTGTCGCTGACGCACATGGAGTATGAGCCGCTGTATGCCTGGTCGGTAGTGGCGGTGATAGATTCCACGCCGCCTCTGCCGGTAAATGCGGAAACATCGCCGTCCTCAAATCCGGTGCCGTAGATCTGCGTCGTACCGTCGTCCTCCGCAGCGCTGACGGTGGACACGGCGCTCCCCGCGGTAAATGCCGCGGTTACCGGAACTGCTGCGCACAGCATAACAGCGCTCAGCACACCGGCAGCAACGCGCTTTCTGATTTCCTTTTTCATGATTTGTGTTCCTCCCTGTCACAAAAATATTCTATTTTATTGTAGCATGAGACGCAGAAAAAGTCAACTGTAACCCACACTTTTTGTCTGAAATCACAAAAAAGCCCGTCTCATTTTGTGCAAAAGACGGGCTTTTTCTGTTCAATAAATTTCGATTGGAGGCAAATTGAACAACGAACACTATGGATTTATTGGCAATGTATTTTCATTGTAGGGGCGAACATCGTTCGCCCGTTGCCTTTGTGGTATGTTTCGGGCGAACACTGTTCGCCCCTACAGATTTCACCCGGCTGAATTTTGCAAACCTGATCTTTTACATTTACGATAATTATAAAAATAGTAATGCAAATCACCGCAATATTATACTTCTTTTGTCGAAGGGCTTTTTCATTTTTATCCTGCCGGAAACGTCAGCCGAATTTCAGTTCCCACGCCCGGCTCACTCTCCACATGGATGGCTGCATGGTGCAGGGCTGCGCCATGCTTGACGATGGAAAGCCCCAGTCCTGTACCGCCCACTGCCTTGGAGTGACTCTTGTCCACACGGTAGAACCGCTCAAAAATGCGGCCCTGTTCTGCCGCCGGAATGCCAATACCAGTATCCCGCACCCGAAATACGACATTTGCACCTTCCTGCTGTACTTCTACCCAGACTCTGCCGCCGGGACGGTTGTATTTCACCGCATTTTCGCAGAGATTGTACACCATCTCTCCCAGCACCTGCCGCACGCCGGACACCACGCCATGCGTCCCATTCGCCACTAGCGTCACGCCGTTTTTCTTTGCCACAGATGCCAGTTGCTGCACCACATCCCGTGCGGTTTCCAGAAGATCCACCGATTCCCGCTCCATGGGCACTTGGTTTTCATCCAATCGCGACAGCTTAATGATATCCCCGATCAACGTAATCAGCCGTTGGGATTCGTCATAGATCTTTCCGGCAAAATGCGGAATATCCTCCTGTTTCACAATGCCGTTTCGGATGATCTCGGCGATGCCGGAAATGGAAGTCAGCGGCGTTTTCAGCTCGTGGGAAACATTCGCCGTGAACTCCCGGCGATACTGTTCCTGTGCCTCTTTTTCCGTCACATCCAGCACCAGGATCACCGCGCCCACCAGATCGAATGTGCTGTCCGGCTGAGAGACCGGGCTTGCCAAAATCTGATATACTCTGCCGTCCAGTTCCAGATTTTCCTGGGCATGCCGTCCTTTGAGGGCGCTGTCCGCGGCGCTGCGAAAGCTTTCACTCCGGTTGACTGCCAAAAGATTCTCATGCTCCGTCCCCGGATCCATGCCAAAAATATGCATGGCGCTTTTGTTATAGGATAGGATCTGATAGTTTCGGTCTACCACAAACAGCCCTTCGCTCATGTTTTCCGTAATCATGGCAAATTCCTGCTGCTGCTTGCGAATTTCCGCCATCTGCATCTCGATTTCCCGGTTCTGGACAGCGATCCGCTGCAAAAACGGCGAAAGCTCGTCATAGGTTTCCACCTGTTCCGGATGCTTCAGGTCGATCTCACTGAGCGGCTTTACAATGTTTCGGGAGAGCCGATAGGACAGCACGCCGGCAAAAATACACGCTGCCAGCAAAATAAAACAAACTGGTGAAAGCATTCCGCCCAGCAAAAACCAAACGGAGCTCTGCGACATTGCCAGACGCAGCACTGTGCCGTCCGCCAATCGCTGGGCATAATAGAGCGTATGCTCTGACAGCGTAGAGGACTTGCGGATACTGGTGCCGGACGTATTTTTCAGCGCCTCCTGCACCTCTTCCCGTCCGGCATGGTTCTCCATTGTGCCGGCATCCTTTCGGTTATCATACAGCACTGTTCCGTCACTGTCGATCCAGGTGACACGACACTCGCTGTTGGGAAGATTGTCAAAATACACCATGCCATCCTGTTCTACCCCCTGCGCCACAAAAGAAGCCGTGGTGCGCATCTGGTTCAGCATGGCAGATTCAAAATGCTCATACAGCACACCGGTAATCAGCGCCAGACTCAGCAAGAGCACGGATATCACTACGGTTATGATGGATTGAAAGATCTTTCTGGTCATGCCTTACCATCCCCTGAACGATAGCCAATGCCGCGAACCGTTTCGATATACTTCCCGCAGTCGCCCAGCTTCTGCCGCAGATGACGCACATGAACATCTACCGTGCGGCTCTCTCCATCAAAGGAATAACCCCAGATCTGATTCAACAGCTGGTCACGGGTAAAGACCACGCCCGGATTGTCCAGCAGCAAACACAGCAGTTCAAACTCCTTGAGCGTGAGATTCACGATCTCACCGTTTGCCTGTACCACATGCCGGGTGGGATTGACACTCAGTTCACCCAGACGCAGTACCTTTTCTTCTGTCGGCTTTTCCGTGCGGCGCAGTACCGCCTTGATCCGTGCCACCAATGCCATCATGCCAAACGGCTTTGCCACATAATCGTCCGCGCCGTTGTCCAGCCCGACCACCTGGTCATACTCTGTTCCCTTGGCGGTGAGCATAATGACCGGAAGCGTCTTGGTTTCCCGTTTGCTGCGAATCTTACGGAGGATTTCCAACCCATCCTCCTCCGGCAGCATAATGTCCAACAGCACCAACTCCGGAAGCTGCTGTTCCATTGCACGCCAAAACTCCGACGGCAGCCCGAAGCCCTTTGCTTCCATGCCGGTACTGCGCAGCGTATAGATCACCAGTTCCCGGATGCTGTCATCGTCTTCTACCAAATAAATCATATTGCTGCCCTCACAATTTCAATAAAAAAGAGGGAACGTCACAGTGATGTTCCCTCCCGACGTTTTTTTACCGTCTTTATCGTACCATATTCCTGCGGATTCGTCAAGAAGATTTTCGTTACGACAGCTTCACATGGTCTCCGGTAATGGCATAGATCACCCATTCTGCAACATTTACCGCATGGTCGCCGATACGCTCCAGGTACTTTGCGATCATCAGCAGATCCAGTGCACCCTCTGCCATATCCCGATTGGTGCGTACCAGTGCAACCAGTTCCTCGCGCACTTTCAGGAACAGCGCATCCACCTGGTCATCTGCCTTTGCAACCTTTTTCGCCAGGTCAACATCCTTTTTCACATAGGAATCTACACTGTCTGTCACCATGCCGATAGCAGCCTTCGCCATTTCCTTGATATGTACCTTGCTTTCATACTCCCGGAAGGAAACATGCTTGGTAATATCAGAGATGTCGAACGCCTGGTCTCCGATGCGCTCCAGATCAGAGATCATTTTCAGCGCAGAAGAGACCACACGCAGATCAGTCGCCACTGGCTGCTGCATCAGCAGCAGGCGCATGCACAGCCGCTCAATATCACGCTCGTACTGATCGACCTGCATCTCGATATTGCCCACCTTTTCGGCGAGGCTTTTGTTGTCCTCCAAAAGCGCCTGGATCGCACCGGAGATAGCATCCTCGCACAATGCGCCCATCTGGATCATTTCTGTATTCAGCGTTGCCAGCTGCGATTCGTAGTATTCTCTCATTATCCGAACCTCCCTGAGATATAGTCCTCTGTCCGTTTATCCTGCGGTCTGGAGAACAGCTGTTCCGTTTCTGCATATTCCACCACTTCTCCCAGCAGGAAAAAAGCGGTATGGTCAGACACACGGGTCGCCTGCTGCATATTATGCGTTACGATAATAATGGTATACTCTTTTTTCAAAGAAAGCACCAGATCTTCTACCTTTGAGGTGGAGATCGGATCCAGTGCACTGGTTGGCTCATCCATGAGCAATACCTCCGGATGCACCGCCAGTGCCCGGGCAATACAGAGACGCTGCTGCTGACCGCCGGACATGCCCAGGGCACTCTTGTTAAGGCGGTCTTTTACCTCGTCCCAGATGGCTGCGTCCCGAAGCGAGCTCTCCACGATCTCGTCCAGCTTTGCTTTAGAACGAATGCCGTGAGTACGCGGCCCATAGGCGATATTATCATAAATACTCATGGGAAATGGGTTTGCCTTCTGGAACACCATGCCCACCCGCTTGCGCAGCAGGTTTACATCCATGTCGCCGTAAATGTCCTCGCCGTCCAGGCGAATGTCTCCGGTGATCTTACAGCCCTCTACCAGATCATTCATCCGGTTCAGGGATTTCAGCAGTGTGGACTTGCCGCATCCGGACGGCCCGATAAAGGCGCTTACCTCATGCTCCGGCAACTCCAGGTTGATATTTTTCAGCGCATGAAATGTATTGTAGTACAAATCCATGTTGTGAATTGCGAATTTTGCCATAGTCGTTTTCTCCTCGTGGGATATTGATTGAGCGGATGATGGTGTACATAGTGATTTCTCGGTCAAATTTATCCCTCCGGCACTTCGTGCCACCTCCCTTTTCAAGGGAGGCAAATTATCTCTCACCATGTCCCCCTTGAAAAGGGGGATGTCCCGTAGGGACAGGGGGATTATATTGTAGGGGCGAACATTGGAACGGGTGACTTACGCAATTTCGTGCGCTCTCTGCTTGGCAATGCGTTAAAATCCCTCCGGCACTTCGTGCCACCTCCCTTTTCAAGGGAGGCAAATTATTTCTCACCATGTCCCCCTTGAAAAGGGGGATGTCCCGTAGGGACAGGGGGATTTTATTGCAAGAACTGCTAAAATACCCCAGTGCAGCGCACCCCTCACCCACTCACTTTTTCGTCAGCTTCTTTGCCACATAGCCGGACAGGGCATTGATGAGGATGACCATCACCAGCAGCACCACCGCAGTGGCATAAGCTGCGCCCATGTATTTGCCCTCGCACAACAGCTGATACATATGTACCGCCAGTGTACGACAGGGTTTCAGAAAACCGGTGCAGACATCTGTGGATGTTCCGGCGGTATACATCAGCGCCGCAGTTTCACCTACGATACGCCCGATGGCAAGAATCACACCTGCCAGAATCCCTGGTACAGCACTGGGAAGAATAATGCGGAAGATCGTGCGCAGCCGTCCTGCGCCCAGTCCGAAGCTTCCCTCACGGAACGAATCCGGCACACTCAGCAGCGCCTCTTCGGTAGTTCGCATAATCAGCGGCAGCACCATCAGCGCCATGGTGATCGCACCGCCCAGCAGAGAGTAGCTGAACTTGCATGCAACCGCAAATGCCAGGAATCCAAACAAGCCGAACACAATAGACGGGATACCCTGCAAGGTTTCGGTGGTCATGCGGATGATCTTCACCAGTGTCATCTGGAACTTGCTGCCGCGGTTGGAGTATTCCACCAGATAGATGGCAGAGAATACACCGATCGGCACCGCGATCACCAAAGTCAGTGCCGTCATAATCAGGGTGTTGATGATGGACGGCATCATGGAACAGTTTTCCGTGGTATACTTCCAGGCAAACATCGAAGGTCGAATGTTCGGCACGCCCATGACGACGATGTATACGATCAGGCTCAGCAGCACGCCCACGGTGATAACTGCCGCCAGCAGAGTGACGATCAGGATCACCAACGAACCGGGATGCCGCTTATACGAAGCCATTTTTTGCCGAAATGTCTGCTGGTTGATACCCACGACATTCTTGATATTTTCCTCGCTCATTTTTGCTCCTTCTTCTTCACCAGGGAAAAGCAGATGTTAATCAGCAGAATAAAGACGAACAGTACCACGCCGGTGCCGATCAGTGCACCGCGGTGCAGATCTGTCGCATAGCCCATTTCCATTACAATATTCGCTGTCATAGTGCGGACACCGGACAACAGGCTCTTGGGGATCACAGTCTGGTTTCCGGCGATCATGACCACCGCCATGGTCTCACCGATGGCTCTGCCGATACCCAGAATAATGCCTGCCATGATGCCGGACTTTGCCGCCGGAAGCGTCGCGCAATAGACACTGCGCTCATGGGTCGCACCCAGTGCTAGCGAGCCTTCATAGTAGCTGTCCGGGACAGCGCGGATGGAGGACTCGGAGATCTCGATAATGGTCGGCAGGATCATAATGCCCAACAGGATGCCGGCGGTAAGAACGCTTTTGCCGACGCCGAAGATGCTCTGCATGATGGGAACCAGAACCACCAACCCAAAGAAGCCGTACACAATGGACGGGATGCCAGCCAGCAGAGAGATCGCCGGCTTTAAGATCTTATACAGTTTTCGGGGACAGAAGCGCGCCATAAACACAGAGCACAGCAGACCGATGGGAACACCCACCAGAATGGCGATGCCGGTGGCATAAATGCTGCCGATAATCATGGGCAGGATGCCGAATTCCCCTTCCTGCGGTTTCCAGATCACACCGGTCAGGAACTTCAGCGGCCCGATCTCTGCGATCGCCGGAAATCCGTTCACGAACAGAAAGCCGCAGATCAGAACTACCGCCAGAATGGACACACAGGCTGCCATCAGAAAAACCACTTTCATGATGGATTCACGATATTTTTTCATGGATGTTATTCTCTCCTCTCTGAGAGGGTGGTTTCAACAAATTTTAGGATTGCGGGTAGAAATTGTGGAAATACTGGCGCAGTGGGGATGATACCTTTTCCACACACCTGCCCGATTTCACTTTTACTTGGATTCCAGTGCAGACCACTCGGTGATCTCGCCGGTGTAAACCTGCTTGATCTGATCCTTGGTGATCGCGTCCAGGCTGTTGTCCTTATTGACGATCACTGCGATACCATCCATTGCCAGAACAGTGCTCTTTACGCCGGTCTCGGTATCCTTCAGTTCACGGGATGCCATACCAATATCGCAAACGCCCTCCTGGGTAGAAGTCACGCCAGTGGTGGAATCGCTCTGCTGTACATCAACGCTGACATCCGGATTTACGCTTGCATAAGCTTCTTTCAGCTTGGTCATGACCGGCGTTACAGAAGAAGAGCCAGCCACAACAACGCTGCCCTTTGCGCCGTTAGAAGTATAGCTTTCAGTACCCTGTGCCACATAACCCTCTTTGCTGATGACATCAGCGGCATCGGTACTCATAATGTAGTTGAAGAAATCCTGTGCAGCATCGCTCAGATCTTCACCGTCTCTGGTAACCAGGTTGAACGGACGGGAAATCGAATAGCTGCCGTCTGCCACAGTGTCTACGCTAGGCGCTACGCCGTCTACTTCCAGAGCCTTGACGGAATCATTCAGAGAACCAACGGAAACATAGCCGATGGATGCTGTATTGCCGGCTACTGTTGTCAGCATAACTGCGGTGCTGTTGGTGACCTCTGCGCTGGAGACGGTGTTGTCCTTGTCATCCTCTACGATACCGCACAGTTCGGTGAATGCACCTCTTGTACCAGAACCATCTTCACGGGTAATTACGGAGATTGCGCCGGATGCACTGCCGCCGCATCCGGTGAGACTGCTTGCCATTACGCCCAGTGCAGCGACTGCTGCTGCGATCTTTGTCATCTTTTTCATAATAGATACTCCATTTCCGGACACCGTTGTGTCCCTTCGCCGGTTCGGTGTGAACCGTGTTTCGCTTTTTTATCCTTGTTCCAATGAACAATGTTATTATACCAAGCCTATGTAAAGTCTGTTATCGCGGCAATGTGAAATCTGGGTTAAATGTTAACTCTTCCGGTGCAGCTTCTGTTAAGTCCGGAAATTTCACGCAGTTTCGGTGCTTTTTGGATTGTTAACAAAGGAAACCGGGTCATGTTAAACCAAAAGGGGTTGATTTTTTGCACCTTTCATGTTATAATTTCCGGGAAGGCGGCAGGATGGTGTGTAAAATGATTTGAGGGTACGTTCCCGAATATCCCGGACGAACGATGTTCGCCCGTTGGTATTGACTCCTCCGCCCTGTCGGGCACCTCCTCTATGAGAGGAGGCAATATAGGCTCCTCTTTTAGAGGAGCTGGCAGCCGTAAGACTGACTGAGGAGTCACCATCACCACCGCCGCCAAATCATCAGAAAGGACAGATCTCTATGAATTTTACTGAACTTGCAAAAAAGCGCTGCTCCGTCCGTGCCTATGCGGACAAGCCCATTGCGCCGGAACATCTCCAGGCAGTCCTGGAGGCAGGCAGACTCGCGCCCACCGGCAAGAATCATCAGCCCCAGCGCATCCTGGTAGTACAGTCTCCGGAGGGACTGGCGAAGATGGCACAGGCCATGCACAACACCAACGCCTATACCGCAAAGGCAGTCCTCATGATTTGCTCTGACACCACAGACTGCTGGGTGCGCAGCTTTGACGGTCACTGCATTCACGAGATCGATGCATCCATCGTCACTACCTATATGATGCTTGCCGCAACGGAACAGGGTCTGGGTTCTCTGTGGGTAGAGCGCTTTGACACAGAGATCCTGCGGAAGGAATTTCACCTGCCGGACAACTATGTGCCGGATGCCCTGCTCTGCCTGGGCTATCCCCAGCCGGAAGCCGTCAAGTCTCCGGAACGCTATGACACCGAACGCAAGCCGCTGGACGAAACTGTCTGGTATGAGACATATCAGGCATAAGCAGCTAGGCATATATTTCACAGACTGCAAAAAGGACTGCCCCGAACGGGACAGTCCTTTTTTGTTGAAAATCATATGTTCTTTTTTCGTATACGCTGCACTGCCGCAGGAATGCCGTACATTCCTGCCCAGATCAGCGCCATAAGCACCGGCAGACCAATCAGGTGGCTGCCGAATACCTGTTCAAACCATACCAAAGGCGAACCGTCCGACGGGCGCGCCAAAAAGAAAAAGTTTGTTCCGAAGCGGCGATTCACCAGGGACACCGGCACACACGCCGCCGCCACACAGGTAAAGCAAAACGGCAGCCGTTTCCAGCTGGGGCGCAGAATGTTCCGCGACAGAAGAACACCCGGCACCATAACAAGCAGCCCGTGCAGGAAAAAGCTGTGCAGGCTATAGAAATTCCACAAGGGCAGCGAGAACCAGTTGGGAAACAGCAGCGCCAGACATGCCCCCGGCAGAGACAGGCTGTACACCAGTTCCAACAGCAGCGGATGCGGTTTCCGCACGGCGGCAAATTCCAAAAAGATGGACAAGCCGCACAAGTCCAGCGGCAAGTAATTGGGACGAAACTGTCCTGTCAGCAGCAGTGCGCCGTCTTTCAGCACCTCAAGCCCCAAAGCAGCCCAGGTCAGACCGCACAGCAGCCGATGTACCGTTTCCGGCTTCCAGCGGCGGCTGGTGCAGGAGACCGCCAGAACTGCCAGCAGCACACCTCCCATCCAAAGCAGATGCGCCGCCCCAAACAGCGGAAACCCCAGCCCTGCCGGGACTTCTTCCTGCGCTGTCCAGAAATATGTCATGACCTGCACCGCCTTTCCCGAAAATTGTCTCTCTTTTCAGTATACCACTTTTTCGGAAAAAAACAACCGTAAAAAACCGGAACGATCGTTATTCACTTTCGGGCAGTGCCGGTATCAGCTGTACCAGAAATTTCAGCAGCGAAATGGCATCTCTGCTGCTGATCTCCTTGTCTCCGTCACAGTCGGCATTTTTTGCCGCATCTTTATTCAGAGACACAGAACCGGAACAATACTTGTTCAGCAGGACAGCATCCGTGATATCCACTCTGCCGTCCAGATTGATGTCACCATAGATCAGCGTACCTGCCGGGAGTGCGGTGGTTGTTGTTTTGGTCGTCGTTGTTGTGGTAGTTGTCGTGGTCGCCATGATAGTTGTTGTATTCTCTGAACCAAGAATCACAAATGGAATCCCATAGTTCTCTGCGTATTCCTGAGCATATGAACCGGCATTTCCATAGATCGTCAGGTTTGGACAGTCCTCAAATGCATTCTCCGGGATATCTTTCACACAATTGGGGATTGTCAGCTGAGTCAGATTGGTACAGCCTTGGAAGGCGTTCTTTTGAATCCCATATACATCAATATCATATGAAGCCATCATAAAACCGTCTATAAGACAATGATTGTATTGCACTTTTGACGGTATTTCAACATGTTCAGCATCCTTCTCACATGTCCAAACATAAACAGTAGCATCTTCGCAATAATCTATACGCTGATTGCCGTCGGAAAAGCGAAAAGAAAGCGGTGGCTCATCGTCTGCCAAAGTAAAAAACACATGCGTTACTGCATCGGTAGCTGTTGTGGTAGTCATCGTGGTTGTCGTAGTTGTCGTTGCTTTTGTTGTTACAGTAGTTCCCTGAGAGCCGGCAACCGCAAAGGGAATGTTATGACTTTCGGCATATTCCTGGGCATAAGAGCCGATTTCACCGTAGATCGTCAAATTCGGACAATCCTCAAATGCATTCTCCGGGATCTCTGTCACGCTTTCTGGAATCGTCAGCGAAGTCAGCTCTGTGCAGCCTCGGAAGGCATTTTCCAGGATTCCCACCACCTCAGGTATATAACCATAAGGACCACCACTGTTTTCAATAGACCACCTCACATCAGAAGTAATTTCAGCAGTTACCGCATCTCTGTCACAATCGCTAACAAACAACCTATTCGGAGGGGAAATCTGCCAAGAATTTCTTCCCTCATCATCACGATAATAAAGCGGCGGCTCATCGACTATACGAAAAATCGCGCAAGCGGTGGTAGTCATCGTAGTTGTGAACTCTCTTGTTGTTGTTGTGGTGGTGACGGTAGTAGTCGTGGTGGTAGTCGTAATCGCAGTTGTTGTCTCTCCTGCCACAGACACAAAGGGGATGTCATAGCGTTCTGCATACTCCTGCGCATACGAGCCGGAATTGCCGTAGATCGTCAGGGCACTGCAATCTCCAAAGGCATCTCTTCCGATGTCATTCACACTGTTCGGAATGACTACCTTTGTCAGCCCGGTACAGCTGAGAAACGCATCTCTGCCAATGCGTTCCACGCCTTGGGGAAGCTCCACCGCGGTCAGCCCGGAACAGTCCTTAAAAGCATAGTCCCCGATGCTTGTCACACCATTGGGAATTTCGATCTGCTTCAGACCAGAGAAACCGCAAAACGCAAAATCATTGATCTCTGTCACATCATCCGGAAGTGTCAGCTGATCGGTCCATTCGCCATCAACATAAAGTTCTGCCCCATTGCAAAGCGGATTGCTGGTGGCGTTTGCAAAGTCAATGCTGCACCAGGACGAAAGGTCAGAAATATAGACCCGGTTCAAATTGACACAACGATAAAACGCCATATCCTCGATTACCTTCATGCTGCTCGGTATCGAAACACTTTTCAGATTGGCATAGCTGTCAAATGTAGATGCTTCGATCCGCGTGACGCTTCGCCCGCCGATTTTTTCCGGAATGATCGCAGATGTTGCATTGGCTTCACAGCCAACAATTGCGATCTCATTATCGGCATTGATCTGATAATACAGATCGCCGTACATCCCGTCATAAGCGCCCTCTGCCGGCTCATCTGCGGCAGTGCGCATTGTGACATTGCCATTTGTTCGGTCTGCGATCGCAACGCTCCCCAAACAAAGCATCCCGGCAGTTGCCGCCGCCAAAAGTTTTTTCCAAAAATTCATCCCAATTACACCTCATCTGTCAATAATTCGGGGCATGCTCTCTCCGCAAAAACGCTTTTTCAGAACATGCTCTACTATATATTATATATAGACAGGAAAAGAAAAGCAAGGATTTTTTTCATTTTTGGAAAAATCACCAAAAAAACAGAACTCGCATAAGATAAACTGTGTTTCCCAAAAACACCGATGCGTGAAGCTTCATCTGAAAGACGCGCATCTCATTTTATGGGAACACCTGATAAAACCGAAGGAGGAGCAGCCTATGCCTTTCATTAGTCTCTGCATGATCGTCCGAAATGAAGAAGCCGTACTGGGGCGCTGCCTGGATTCCGTGGCAGATCTGGTGGATGAGATCATCCTGGCAGACACCGGCTCTACCGACCGCACCAAAGCCATCGCCGCGGAATACGCGGCAAAGGTCTATGATTTTCCCTGGTGCGATGACTTTTCCGCCGCCCGAAACTTTGCGGTATCTCAGGCTGTGGGAGACTATTGGATGTGGCTGGATGCCGATGATGTCGTAGAGGGCGACAACCACGAAAAGCTCCGAAAGATCCTGGAGCACCCGGACGCTGACATGGTATATCTCCCCTATTGGCTCAGTTTCAGCCCGGACGGCACACCGCAGACGATCTCCCGCCGGGAACGCATCTTTCGCCGGGAGCGCGGTTATCACTTCACTGGAGCAGTGCACGAAGCGGTCGTTCCGTCGGGAATATGCCGTGACGGTGACGCGGCGGTCTCACACCGAAAGCTGCGTCCCAGTGACCCCGACCGCAATCTCCACATCTATCAGCAAAAGCTGATGCGCGGCGAACCCTTTTCGCCCAGAGAGCAGTATTACTATGCCCGAGAGCTTTGGGATCATGGCGCATATCGGGCGGCGCTGCCGGTACTGGAACATTTCCTGGACGAGGAAAAGGGCTGGGCACCCGACCTGGTGGGAGCGTGTCTGCTCTGCGGCAGATGCCGCCGAAAACTGGGACAGCCGAAAAAAGCATTGCATAGTCTGTTCCGCTCCTTTGCCTATGGCATTCCACACCCGGAGGTCTGCTGTGAGATCGGCAGCATTCTCCTGGAATCTCGGCAATATTCGGATGCGGCGTTCTGGTATCACCTTGCCATGGACAGCAGCACACAGCCGCGGGAGGGCTTCTGGCGGCAGGAGTGCTGTGACTATCTCCCAGCCATACAGCTGTGCGTCTGCTATGACCGCATGGGAGACATCCTGAAAGCTGCCGCATATAATGAACTAGCCGGAAGCTTCCGCCCCGGAGACGAGGCGGTCGCCTATAACCGGCGCTATTTCGCAGAAAAAGCGAAACTCCAAACCCCATAAGAAAGGAGCGATGGTTTATGGCATATTGTAACTGCGGGATTCCCGATCAGCCGGAGCGCTGTTGCATTCCGGCACCGCCGCCCGTGCCCTGCTGCCTGCAAGGGCCTCCCGGTGTAACCGGGCCAGTTGGTGCGACCGGGCCTGCCGGCGCAGTTGGCCCTGCTGGCGCAACCGGCGCGACTGGCGCAACCGGCGCGACTGGCGAAACCGGCGCTACCGGCGCGACTGGTGCAACTGGCGCGACTGGTGCTACCGGCGCGACTGGTGCTACCGGTGCGACTGGTGCGACTGGTGCTACCGGAACAGTCACCCCGGCAGAAGCTGTAGCAGATGCGACCAGTTTGGAAGATATCGTAGACCGATTCAATGAGCTGTTGGAAAATCTGCGTGCCGCCGGGCTGTTAAAGATCGACCAGATCTGAGCATTTGTTCCGCATTCCATTGATGCAAAAAGGGCTGCCCTCTATGTGGGGCAGCCCTTTTTCGTTATGATTCTATTGGTTTCCGCAGCAGTTCATCCCGGATGCGCCAGAGCATCTCATTGTCTGCACGTTCCCGCATGGTAACAAAATAGAGGGAACCATACATGGGCAGCGTATCCACATAGATCCGCCCCAGGCGCTTTTCATTTCGTTCCTGCTGAATGGTCGGCTCCAGTACAAACGCAATACCGCGTCCCTGGCGCAGCAGTTCTTTCAGCACAATGAAGGAATCCACTTCAATGACTTCCCGGAAGTCGTAGAGCGAAATACCGCTGCGGCTCAGGTGGCGCTGTACCAGAGTACGGATGCCGCAGCCTGTTTCCAGCACGATCAGCGGCTGCTGCAAAAGCACATTCCAGGTGCAGCCGTACAGACGTTCTGCCAGTTCCGGACTGGCGGCAGCAATGATATTTTCCCGGCAAAGCTCTGTTGCCTCCACCAGCATATCCGGCAGCTCGCCCTCCATGATGATGGCATCCAGCATGCCGTTCTGCATCCACTTCAAAAGCCGCCGGGTATTTCCCACATGCAGCTGCACATGCGGATCACTTTCCCGATTGGCATAGGCGCAAAGCCGCGGCAACGCAAAGGAGAATGTCGCAGACGGCGTCAGTCCGATATCAAAGACTGCCGTTTCCTGGAGACGCTGCAAGCGCTTTCGGATCTCGACATTCTGCGCGCGCTGCAAGATAAACTTGTCCCGCAGATATTGTCCTGCTTCTGTCATTTCTACACGCTTGCCGTCATAATGAAACAGCGGACACTGATAAAAATGCTCCAGATACTTAATATGCTGCGTAACAGAGGGCTGCGACAAATGCAAATGCTCTGCCGTTTTCGTATAACTTTGCGTTTCACACAGAGACAAAAAGGTCTCCATTCGATAATCTAGCATAGATCTGCACCTCGCATGCTACAAACTGGTTTTCCCATCGAACATACTGGAACCTGTCTCAAAAGGTTTCGTATTCGTGCTTCTTGGGACGGCTCATCAAATTGTTCAGTGCCTGTTTCGGGTCTGCCCCGGCAAACAGAATCTGATACAGTTGCTCCGTGATCGGCATGGAAACATGGTGCTTCTGTGCCAGTTCCCACGCAGCATGACAACAGTAATAGCCCTCGACCGTGCCCACCTGCTTCACAGCCTCTTCCGGAGAAACACCCTCTCCAATGAGAATACCGGCGCGGCGGTTGCGGCTGTGCATGCTGCAGCAGGTCACGATCAGGTCACCGATACCAGACAGACCGCCGAATGTCTCTGCCTTTCCGCCCATTTTTACGCCGAGATTGGTGATCTCGTGGATGCCGCGCGTCATCAGTGCTGCCTTGGTATTATCACCGCACTGCAATCCGTCGCAGATGCCTGCCGCCAGAGCGATGATATTTTTCAGCGCACCGCCGATCTCACAGCCCACCGGATCGGCATTGATATAGATGCGCAACGTATGACTGGAAAAGACTTCCTGGATCTGTGCAGCAGCAGCTTCATTTTTGGATGCAGCCACTACGGTAGTCGGTACGCCGCGTCCCACCTCTTCGGCATGAGACGGCCCGGTAATGACACCCACAGCGTTTTCCGGATACTCCGACTGGATGATCTGACTCATGGTGAGAAATGTCTTTTCCTCCAACCCCTTGCTGGCATTCACCAGAATGGTATCCTTGGTGAGAAACGACTTCACACGCTGTGCCACAGAACGGATATACAAAGACGGCACAACAAAAACCACCATGTCGCTTTGTTCCATGCAGTGCGGATCGGTTGTGAATGCAATGCCCTTGGGGATCTTTACCCCTGGCAACTTCGTCTTGTGTTCGCCGTCCCGGAGGATCGCTTCTACGATTTGTTCCGAAATATCCCAAACGGTTACTTGATGTTGATTCTGATATGCTGCGATCGCAAGGCTGACGCCAAAGCCGCCTGCGCCGAGAATGGTGATTTTTGCCATATGAACCTCCTTGTTTTCTGATTTTCGGTGTTGGGTTGTCCCTAGGATGGGATGGTTTGATGTGCAGCAATGTTTACGAGCACATTTCTATAAGGACGGATGCCCACATCCGCCCATTTTTCCAGTACACTGTTCCTCGCTCGCCCTTATGCCTTCTTGGAATGGAACGAAAACTTGTTTTCATTTCCGGCTCTGAGCCGCTGGATATTGGTGCGGTGCATCCAGATGACCCACGCACCCATCAGTGCTGCCAGACCGGTATTGAGCCAGAGATACCACATGGGCAGATCGCCGCGCTGCCAATACTGGAACAAGAATGTCACAATAGGACAGCAGACCGATGCCACAATAGAACCGAGGGAGACATACTTCGAGATTGCCAGTACAACGGCGAAAATCAGGATCAGGCAGAGAAAGACCTTCCAGTCGATTCCCAGAAAGACCGAAACGCCCACCAAAACGCCTTTGCCGCCCTTGAAATGATAATAGAGCGGAAAAACATGTCCCAAAATAGCGAAAATACCGGCGATATAGCCGATGAAATGCACATCGTTCTGCGCCGTCAGCCCGGTGTTCAAAAGCTCACAGATGCCCCGGGAAAGCAGCACGGCAATGATGCCCTTTGCCAGATCGCCCACCAGCGTCAGCGCCGCACACCCCTTGCCAAAACAGCGCAGGGTATTGGTCAGCCCGGCATTATGACTGCCGTAGTCCCGGATGTCCTTGTGTTTCAGCAGACGCACCACCAAAATCGAACTGTTGAAGCTCCCCAGCAGATAGGACAGCGCCGCCGAAATCAAAATTGCTACTATCAGCATGATCGTTTCTCCTGTTACTTCTCATCTCTTGCACGCTCGCGAACTACAAAGCGCACCGGCGTTCCCGTCAGACCGAAGGTAGAGCGGATCTGGTTCTCAATATACCGCTGATACGAGAAATGGAACAGATCTGCACGGTTCACGAAAATAACAAACGTCGGCGGCTTGGTGCTCGCCTGGGTCATATAGTAGATCTTCAGGCGGCGTCCCTTGTCCGAAGGCGGCTGGACACGAGTGGTAGCATATGCCAGTACATCATTGAGCATACCTGTAGAAATACGCATGGCATTCTGCTGATATACCTCGTGAATTTTCTCGAACAGCTTGGGCACACGCTGCCCCGTCTTTGCCGAAATGAAAAGAAACGGTGCATAGGACATAAAGCTGAAATCACGCTGGAGCTTTTCCTCAAACTCCTTCATGGTGCTGTTGTCCTTTTCAATCAGATCCCACTTATTGACCACAATAATAGAAGCCTTGCCCTGTTCATGGGCGTAACCGGCAACCTTGGAATCCTGTTCCGTAAAGCCCTCTGTCGCGTCAATGAGGATCAGGCACACATCTGCACGGTCTACCGCCATATACGCACGCAGCACGCTGTAATGCTCGATGCGCTCGGTGACACGCGCCTTTTTCCGGATACCGGCAGTGTCAATGAGGACAAACTTGCCCACTTCATTTTCCACTGTGGTATCTGTCGCGTCACGGGTCGTGCCGGCAATGTTGGAGACAATGGCGCGCTCTTCTCCGGCGATGCGGTTCACCAGCGAGGACTTGCCCACATTAGGTTTGCCGATGATCGCCACATGGATCGCGTCCTCATCGTCCTCCAGCTCGTCCTCCGGCGGCAGCAGATCATAGACTGCATCCAGCATATCACCGGTGCCGTGGCCATGCGCCGCAGAAATGGGAAACGGATCGCCGATTCCCAGGTTATAGAATTCGTACAGTTCCATTGGCGGCTCACCGATGGAGTCACACTTATTGACTGCCAGAACCACGGGCTTGCCGCTCTTCTGGAGCATGCTTGCCACGGCGCTGTCATCAGCAGTTACGCCGCAGCGCACATCTGTCACCAGTACGATCACATCGGCGCGCTCGATGGCAAGCTCTGCCTGACGGCGCATTTGTTTGAGGATCACATCGTCTGTGACTGTCTCAATACCGCCGGTATCTACCAGCATAAACGAACGGTTGCGCCATTCGCCCTTCGCATAGATCCGGTCGCGTGTTACGCCGGGGGTGTCCTCGACGATAGACAGCCGCTGACCGATCAGCTTATTAAACAGGGTAGACTTTCCCACATTGGGTCGTCCCACCACAGCTACAACAGGTAATGCCATAGGGATTTCATCTCCTTTATTATCACAAATTATATTTCAGATGAGGATTTTCGTTTGACAGCATCCCTATAGTGGAATGCGTTGTCTTTTTTTGCACATCCGCCCGGTTTCGCAGAATTTTTCTATGCGAATCGTCCCCAAAAACCGACAAACATACAAAAAAGAGAGGCGACACCAGCCGCCTCTCCTCCTCGTACAAAACGAAATCGTCTTGTCAGTCAGCACTTATTCTGCATCGTCCATCTTCAGAACAGCAACGCCCTTGTAATATCCGCAGTTTTTGCAAACCTTGTGCGGAGCCTTAATTGCGCCGCAGTTGCTGCATGTGCTCATTGCAGGTGCATCGAGCTTCCAAACAGCAGAACGTCTCTTGTTACGTCTTGCCTTGGAGACCTTATTCTTCGGTACAGCCATGTCTTGGCACCTCCTTCTACTTTCGACAGTCGCAGGTGCCTTCGTTCAGATTACACCCACAGATATCGCACAGACCCTTACAATCCTCCCGGCAAAGCATCTTTGTCGGCAGCATCAGCAAAAGATCTGAGATTGCTGTCTCATTCATATCAATGCTGTCGTGTTGTGCCACCAGGTATGTGTCATAGATGTCCCCTTCGCTGTGCAGAGACGGTACAACTGTGTGAGAAAAGTCATACGAATAGTCCCGCTTCAGCTCAGTCAGGCATCGGTCACAGACCGCATCTAATGTACAGGAGACAGTATACTTCAGTGTCACGATCCCGGCACGGTTATAAAACTCGCCCTTTACGGACACCGGTGCGGCAAATGTATAGCCGCGCACCTCGGACAATTCTTCCGGCGTGATCGCATAATCCACCGGCAGGTGCATACCCTCTATCTGAAAAATCTCCCGCAGCTGTAGAATCATACCTGCTTCCTTTCACGCATTGCATCATTTATTATAACAAATTTCACGCTGCCTTGTCAAGCCCTTTTTGAAAAAAATCGAAAAAAGCAGCGCATTACCGCATTCCGGGACGAATTAGTCTACGAACTTGGTAACAGAGGACGGCAGTTCAGATACGTCTGCCGATACTGTGAATGTTACGGTAGAATCATCACCGGTCAGCTTGTCCAGCTTTTCCAGTGTGCGGCCCAGTGCCTCAAAGTCAGCGCCGGCGATCTTCAGGATACCGTCAACATAGATCTCCTTGATGTCATAGTTGCCAGCCAGCATACCAGCAACGAAACCATAGAATGCATCAAAGCTGTCGATTGCGAACTGCTCGGTGTCGCACCATCTAACCTTATAGCTGATGGAACGGCGCAGAGTCTCGCCCTTTTCGATGCAAACCAGGCAGCCGTTGGTGTTCTTTACTGCTGCATTAATTTTATCGATAATGATCTTTGTTTTTCCGCTTCCTTTTTTACCTGTAATCAGTCGAATCATGATGATAACTCCTTTCGCACCGGTGATTCCGGTACTTCTTTATTCCGCCACAGCCGCGATACGGCTGTTGAACACTTGATTTTTTGCTGCTTATTCAGCCAGCTTTGCCTCCAGAGCAGCCTTCTGGTCTTCATAGCCCGGCTTGCCCAGCAGTGCAAACATATTCTTCTTGTAGCTTTCTACGCCCGGCTGGTTGAACGGATTTACACCCAGCAGATAACCGGAAACTGCGCATGCCTTTTCAAAGAAGTAGATCAGATAGCCCAGGCTCTTCTCGGATACGTCCTCAACCTCGAGGATCATATTCGGAACACCGCCGTCTGTGTGTGCCAGTACGACGCCTTCCAGTGCCTTGCGGTTTACCACAGACATATTCTGACCGGTCAGGAAATTCAGACCGTCCAGATTCTCTGCGTCCGGCTCCAGGAAAAAGTCCTGCTTCGGCTTCTTGATGTCTACGACAGTCTCGAACAGAATGCGGCTGCCTTCCTGGATATACTGACCCATGGAGTGCAGATCGGTGGAGAACACTGCGGAGGACGGGAATACACCCTTGTTGTCCTTGCCTTCGCTCTCGCCGAACAGCTGCTTGTACCATTCTGCCATGGTCACAAAGCTCGGCTCATAGGATACCAGCATCTCTACGGTCTTGCCCTTGCGATACAGAATGTTGCGCAGTGCAGCATACTTATAACAGTCGTTGTTGTCGAAATCTGCGGTCAGCTCCTTCTGTGCCTCTGCCGCACCAGCCATCAGTGCTTCGATGTCGCAGCCTGCTACAGCGATAGGCAGCAGACCAACAGCAGTCAGAACAGAATAGCGTCCGCCGACATCATCCGGTACAACGAATGTCTCATAGCCCTCTGTATCAGACAGGGACTTCAGTGTGCCCTTTGCCTTGTCAGTGGTAGCAAAAATGTGATCCTTTGCGCCTTCCTTGCCGTACTTCTTTTCTACCAGCTGCTTGAACACACGGAATGCCAGAGCCGGCTCTGTGGTGGTACCAGACTTGGAAATGACGTTGACAGAAAAATCTCTGCCCTCGCAGATGGAGATCACTTCGTTCAGGTATGTGGGGTTGATGTTGTTGCCCACATAGTAGATGTCCGGTGTGTCCTTCTTCAGATTGTTATAGAACGGCGATTTCAGGAACTCGATCGCAGCGCGGGCACCCAGATAAGAACCACCGATACCGATCACAACCAGTACCTCAGAATTTTTCTGGATCTTCTTTGCTGCTGCCTGGATCCGTGCGAACTCTTCCTTGTCATAATCCGTCGGCAGTGTCAGCCAGCCCAGAAAATCCGAGCCGAGACCGCTCTTTTCGTGCAGCATCTTTGCAGATGCCTCTACCTGATGACGAATTCCGGTCAGTTCATCCGGATTCACATAGTTTGCCAGATATTTTGTATTCAGCTTTACAGAAGACATAATACAATTTCCCTCCACTTTCTTCTCAAGGCGTCGGGCAGCGCGTGCAGCCGTCTCCAGAGAAACATCTTTGAGAGACCCGCCGACACACTTGTGCTGTCCAACCACTTTACCACTTATATCATACTATATTCTGCGGCAGATTGCAAGGGGTATCCGGATTCTTGTATAATCTACACAAATCCATCGGCTACAATTTAAGCATTTTGACCGTTATTTCCCGAAGGGTATCCCAATAGCCGCGAACACGCACAGCATCAGCAGCCTCTACCTCCGTCTCATAGAGCAGCGTATCGCCCTGATAGAACGCCGCCTGCCCCAATTTTTGTCCTTTCCGCACCGGTGCCTGCACATATTGGGGCAGCACCATGACCGTCTCCAGTTCGCCGCAGCTGCGTGGGATCGCCAGACCCTTTAGCTTTCCCGGTTCTGCCAGAACGGCGCGTTCCACGCCGCCGCGCACCTGCACCGGATAGAGAAATTCTCCGGAAAAGCCCGGCTGTACCACTTTCCACCCGGAAAAGCCCTTTCGCAGCAGTTGCTTCGCCAGTGTAAAGCGGCTGTCCGTGTCGCTGCATCCCAGTACCACCGCCACGCATTGCATCTGGCTGCGCTCTGCCCCGGCGGCAATGCGAAATCCCTCTTTTTCGCTGTGACACGCCTTAAAACCGATGCTGGTCTCATCCGTCCGGGCAAAGGTGTTTTCGTTCACCAGTTCTGTGGCATCGCCCCGGAGAAAGTCCCGCCAGGTACGGAAATATTCCCGGAGACATTCCTGTTTCGCCAGCGCACAGCAGAGCCGCGCCAGATCTGCCGCCGTGGTATATGCCCCGTCATCCGAATTGCCGCAGGGATTGGTAAACCAGGTGTCACGCATTCCCAGGTCAAAGGCACGGGCATTCATATCCATGACAAAGGTCTCTGCGTCGCCGCTCACCGCCGCGGCAAGGACAATGGCGGCATCGTTGGCATTGCCCACGATCAGTCCTTTCAGCAGATCGCCCACTGTCATTTCCTCCCCGGCAGTGAGCCAGATCACAGCGCCTTTTGTCCCGGTAACTGCGTCTGTTGCTGTGAGCACCGTGTCTGCTGTCCAGCTTCCCTGCTCCAGCTGCTCCGCCGCCAGATAGGCAGTCATCAGCTTCGCCATTGCGCCGCAGGGCTGCCGGTCGCCGCTGTGGGACTCCAGCAGGAGCGTTCCGGTCTCCGCCTCCATCAGCGCATAGGCAGCCGCCGGGATCTCCGGTTCTTCCGCAGCACAGACTGCCGGAACACGCCAGAGCGTTCCCAACAGCACCGCCGCACAAATTGCCGCAAGCCATCGTTTCATAGACATACCTCCCGTTTTGGAAAAAGCATATGCGGCTGCGTGTATCAATATGTGCTTTTCGCGCAAATAGAAAAACGGCACCCCGTTTCCGGAGTGCCGTTTTTCCCTCTTACTATTCTACTCAATCTTTGAAAAAGATGTGTGTTCTAAAAACTTACTTGACGATGTACTTGCCGATAGACTCTACCAGCTTTTCCGGATCATCAGTGTGTGCCTGCAGCTTGATCGGCTTGGACAGATCCAGGCTGAAGATACCCATGATGGACTTTGCATCGATGGCATAACGGCCGGACACCAGATCAATGTCATAATTGAACAGCATAACCTTGTTGACGAAATCCTTTACATCGTTGATTGCATTCAGTTGAATTGTTGTTTCATACATAACAATTACCTCCTCTTGAAGGGGTCTACCTCTCGCCCTTCCGGTGTCACAATAAATTGCAGAACAAAAGCAAATCCATCCTGACAATGACGTGCACACTGTCTTTTGCTTTCTTTTGGAAGCTTCGGATGTTTTTCTGTTCTGTACCTATAGTCTACCACGAAAAAATTTTCTTGTCAAGACGATTGCAACAATTTCGTCGATATAGTATAATAGAAGATGGAAACACCCCTGTTTTTTTGACAGTGACGTTAATTTTCATGAAAATCCAGTGAAAACGGCGCAAAGATTCTGCGGAAATTCCGTCGATTTTCCGGAAATTCCGTCGTTTTTTCTGGAGATGAGGAGGTATCACACAGACTTGAACTGTTATTTCTATACATTTGGATGCAAGGTAAACACCTGTGAGACCGCTGGGATGCAGTCTCTGCTGCAAAGCGCCGGCTACACAATTGCCGCACAGCCGGAACAGGCAGACATCTTTCTGTTCAACTCCTGCACCGTCACCGCATCGGGAGACAGCCGCCTGCGTCACGCCATGCGCAAAGTCCGCCGGGAGCACCCGGATGCCCTGCTGGTTCTCACGGGCTGTTATCCCCAGGCGTATCCTGACGAAGCAGCCGCTATTCCCGAAGCCGATCTGGTGCTTGGCACAAAACACCGCAGCCGTCTGCCGGCGCTTCTGACGGAACTATGTCAGAACCACGCCCGGATTGCCGCCGTGGACAGCTACGGCACGCAGGACGACTTCGAGGCGCTGCCCTGCGATACCATGCCGGACAACACCCGCGCTTTTTTGAAGATCCAGGACGGATGCAACTGCTTTTGCAGCTACTGCATCATTCCCTATGCCCGGGGACGCTGCCGGAGCATGAAACCAGACGAACTGCGCAAAGCCGCCGCCGGATTTGCGGAGAACGGCTATCGGGAGATCGTCCTCTGCGGCATCAACCTGGGCTTTTACGGCATGGAGTGGGGCGGCTCGCTGGCAGAAGCGGTAGAACTCTGCGCCGCAGTCCCCGGTGTGGAACGCGTCCGGCTGGGGTCTCTTGAACCGGAGCGCCTGACAGAAGAACAGCTCTCCCGGCTGGCGGCGCTGCCCCAGTTCTGTCCCCAGTTCCACCTGTCGCTCCAGAGCGGCTGTGACAAGACCCTGCGCGCCATGAACCGGAAGTACAACAGCGCCGAGTATGCCGCTATCTGTGCGCGCATCCGGCGGCATTTTCCCGACTGCGCCATTACCACGGATTTCATGGTGGGCTTTCCCGGTGAAACAGACGAGGACTTTCGGGACTCTCTGGCATTCGCCCAGCAGATGGGCTTCGCCGCCATGCATGTGTTCCGCTACTCGCCCAGAGCCGGCACACGGGCGGCGGCGTTTCCGGAGCAGTGCAGCGGTGCAGAAAAAACTGCCCGGATGGAACAGGCGCAAAAAGCGGCAAAAGCCGCAAAGGAAGCCTTTCTGAAAAGCCAGATCGGCACGGAATTTCCGGTACTTTTTGAGCGTGAACGCGGCGACGGCTATCATGTGGGACATACCCCAAACGGCACCGTTGTGCGAATTTCTGCAAAAAATCCAAAAAAAAGTTTGCGTAATCGCATTTTTTGTGTTAGAATAGAAGAGAGTGATGCGGAGTGCTGCTATGGGACACTGGTCGCAGCAGCATCCGCAAATTCAAAATAAAGGAGATTTACCATGTCCGTTTTTCGTATTTATGTGGAGAAAAAGCCGGAATTCGCCGTTGAAGCGCGCTCTGTCCTGAGCGACGTGCAGACTGCGCTCCGTCTGAATGTCAGCGACATTCGCATTTTTCACCGCTATGACGCAGACCATCTGACGGCAGAAGCTTTTGAGCGCGCTGTCCCCACAGTCTTTTCCGAGCCTGCTGTAGACCACACCTACACCACGCTTCCGGCACTGGAAGAGGGTCAGCGGATGTTCGCCACAGAGTATCTGCCGGGTCAGTTCGACCAGCGTGCAGACAGCTGTGAGCAGTGTATCCAGATCCTGCTCCAGGGCGAGCGCTGCCGTGTCCGCACTGCGGATGTCTATGTTGTCACCGGCAATCTCACGGACGCTGAGTTCGACCGTCTGAAAAAATACCTCATCAACCCGGTAGAGCGCCGGGAAGCATCTCCGGAGCTGCCGGAGACCCTGGACACCAATTACACCATCCCGACTACGGTAGAGACCCTCACCGGCTTTATCGGTCTGTCGGAGGACGAGCTGAAAAAGTTCATCGCTGACTATGGCCTGGCGATGGATCTGGGCGACATCCAGTTCTGCCAGAAGTATTTCCGGGACACTGAACACCGCGATCCCACCATCACCGAAGTGCGCATGATCGACACATACTGGTCTGACCACTGCCGCCACACCACATTCCTGACCCAGATCACGGACGTGGACATCCCCACCGATTACATCAAGGACACCTATGACGCATACTGCACCGTCCGCCAGGAACTGGGCAGAGGCGAAAAGCCCATGACCCTCATGGATCTGGCAACCATCGCTGCCAAAAAGCTGAAGGCAGACGGCAAGCTGAACGATCTGGACGAGAGCGAAGAGATCAACGCATGCTCCGTCAAGATCAAGGTGGACATCGACGGCAAGGAAGAGGACTGGATCCTCATGTTCAAGAACGAGACCCACAACCACCCCACCGAGATCGAACCTTTCGGCGGTGCGGCGACCTGTCTCGGCGGTGCGATCCGTGACCCGCTGTCCGGACGTTCCTATGTATACCAGGCAATGCGCGTCACCGGTGCGGCAAATCCGCTGGTTCCGGTAGAAGATACCATCGCCGGCAAGCTGCCCCAGAGAAAGATCACTGTCGGTGCAGCCAACGGCTACAGCTCTTACGGCAACCAGATCGGTCTGGCGACTGGTCATGTTGCTGAGGTATACCATCCGGGCTATATGGCAAAGCGCATGGAGATCGGCGCCGTGCTGGGTGCCGCTCCGGCATCCAACATCCGCCGGGAAGCGCCTGTGCCGGGTGACATCGTCATCCTCCTGGGCGGCAAGACCGGCCGCGATGGCTGCGGCGGTGCGACCGGTTCTTCCAAGTCCCACACCGTAGAGTCCCTGGGTCACTGCGGCGCAGAGGTACAGAAGGGTAATGCACCGGAAGAGCGCAAACTCCAGCGTCTGTTCCGCAACCCGACCGTAACACAGATGATCAAGCGCTGCAACGACTTCGGCGCAGGTGGTGTTTCCGTTGCCATCGGCGAACTGACCGACGGTCTGGAGATCGACCTGAATGCCGTACCGAAGAAGTACGACGGTCTGGACGGCACAGAGATCGCCATCAGCGAATCGCAGGAGCGTATGGCTGTGGTTGTCGCTGCGGAAGATGCAGACAAGTTCATCAAGGAAGCCGGCAAGGAAAACCTGGAAGCTACCATTGTAGCGACCGTCCAGGCTGAGCCGAGACTGCGAATGCACTGGAACGGCAACACCATCGTTGACCTGTCCCGTGAGTTCCTGAACTCCAACGGTGCAGCAAAGCACACCGGCATCGCCATTGAAGCACCGCAGCCGGCAGCAGAATCCACCCTCACTGACAGTGCAGACGCATGGACAGAGCTGCTGTCCAGCCTGAACATCTGCTCGCAAAAGGGTCTGATCGAAAAGTTTGACTCCACCATCGGCGCTGGCACTGTCCTGATGCCCTTCGGCGGCGTATACCAGCTGTCTCCGTCCCAGGCGATGGCTGCCAAGATCCCGGTACTCAAGGGCGAGACCAACACCTGCTCCCTCATGGCATGGGGCTATAATCCCACCGTCAGCGAGCGCAACCCGTACCTGGGCGCAATGGATGCGGTCATCACTTCCATTGCCAAGGTGGTTGCAGCAGGCGGCAGCTGGCATCACTGCTGGCTGACCTTCCAGGAATACTTCGAGCGCACCCAGAACGACCCTAAGCGCTGGGGCAAGCCTATGGCTGCACTGCTGGGCGCATTCAAGGCACAGCTGGAACTGTCCTGCGGCTCTATCGGCGGCAAGGACTCCATGTCCGGTACTTTTGAAAACATCGACGTACCGCCGACACTGGTATCCTTTGCGGTTTCCACTGCCAAGGCAGACAAGGTGGTCTCCACCGAGTTCAAGCAGGCAGGAGACAAGGTCGTGATGCTCCGTCCGGAGACCGACGAAAACGGCATCCCCAGCTTTGAGAGCATCCGCGCCACCTTCGACAAGGTCGAGGCAATGATCGCTGCCGGACGCATCCGTGCCGGCTGGGTCATCGACTACGGCGGCGTCGCTGAGGGTATCGCAAAGATGTGCTTCGGCAACGGCATCGGCTTCACCTTTGACCGCCAGCTGACAGACGCAGAGCTGTTCCAGCCCTGCTGCGGCGGCTTCCTGCTGGAACTCTGCGGCGATGCAGAGGAGGGCGAGGACGTGATCGGTTCTACCAGCGAAAACCCGGAGATCGTCTGCCCGAAGTTCACGCTCCAGCTGGACAAGCTCCTGGCTGTCTGGGAAAAGAAGCTGGAACCGGTATTCCCGTGCCGCATCAAGACTACCACGGAAGTTCCGGAAAAGCTGTCCTATCCGAGAAAGACCACTCTGTCCGCTTCGATCAAGAGCGCACAGCCCCGCGTCCTCATCCCGGTATTCCCCGGCACAAACTGCGAATACGACACTGCACGTGTCTTTGAACGCGCCGGTGCAAGACCCCAGACCTTTATCGTCCGCAACCTCTCCGCAGCAGCAATGGAAGACTCTATCACCACCTTTGCCGCTATGGTACGCCAGGCACAGATCATCATGATCCCCGGCGGCTTCAGCGGCGGCGATGAGCCGGAGGGCAGCGGTAAGTTCATCACCGCATTCTTCCGCAATCCGCGGATCATGGATGCTGTACACGACCTGCTGAAGAACCGCGACGGTCTGATGCTGGGTATCTGCAACGGCTTCCAGGCACTGGTAAAACTGGGCTTAGTACCCTTTGGCGAGATCATGGACATGACCAACGTATCTCCCACACTGACCTTCAACACCATTGCGCGCCACCAGTCCATGCTGGTTCGGACACGCATCGCTTCCAACAAGTCCCCGTGGCTGTACGGCACCGAGGTAGACGATGTGCACACCGTAGCCATTTCCCACGGTGAAGGACGCTTTGTTGCGCCGCCGGAGCTGCTGGCAGACATGGCAAAGAACGGTCAGATCGCGACCCAGTATGTAGACATGGATGGCAACCCGACCATGGACATCCACTTCAACCCCAATACCTCCATGATGGCGATCGAGGGTATCACCTCTCCGGACGGCAGAGTTTTGGGCAAGATGGGACACAGCGAGCGTATCGGTCAGAATTTGTACCGGAACGTACCGGGCGAAAAGGATCAGAAGATCTTCGAGAGCGGTGTCGCTTACTTCAAGTAATTGCTCCATTGCCCCTTTGAAAGAAAAACAAACAGCGATACTCCTTGGATTTGGAGTATCGCTGTTTTTCTATATATCCACTTTTTCGGATTCGCCGGAACACATTTTTCAAAAGCTCTTCCGCCAAACTGACGGCGCGCACATCACCAGAATAGGAAAGATTTCCAGCCGTCCTAGAAGCATATCTGCGGAAAGTACCAGCTTGGAAAAATCCGACAGAAACGAGAAATTCTCCATCGGCCCGACCCGGTTGATGCCGGGGCCAATATTATTGATACTGGTGATAACCGCTGAGACTGCCGTGCCGAAATCCATATCATCCAGAGAGATCAGCAGGAATGACACCAGCATCAGCCCCAGGTACAAAATGAGATAGCTCAGCACATGCTGCAGCACCTCGGAGCGCAGAATCTTGTCATCTGATTTCACCTGATTGACGGAATTGGGGTGTACCAGCTTCCGCAGAGAAGCAAAACCGCTCTTCCACAGGATCACGAAACGCTGCACTTTAAATCCGCCGCCGGTCGAACCACCGCATGCACCGATAAACATAAGCAGCAGCAGGATCATCTGGGAAAACAGCGGCCAGTTGTTATAGTCCGCCGTGGCAAATCCAGTGGAGGTCATAATGGAAGCCACCTGGAATACCGCATAGCGGAAACACTTCCCCGCGTTCTCATAAATGGGATGGATATTCACCATAATCAACCCGGTGGCAGCCGCCAGCACACAAAAATACACACGCAGCTCTGTGTTCTTCCGCACCTCCCGAAACCGCCGGATCAGCAGGTAGTAATACATGGTAAAATTGACGCCAAAAAGAATCACCGTTACCGTAATCACACCCTCCAGATAGGGTGAATTATAGTACGAGATGCCGTCATTTTTGACGCCAAAGCCGCCTGTGCCGGCAATGCCCATGGCATGACATACGCTGTCAAACAACGGCATGCCGCCAGTAAACAGCAGGAGCACCGTAATCAATGTCAGTCCGCCGTAGATCAGATACAGATACAGCGCCGAGGTCTTGCCCTTTGGGACAAGCTTTCCCACCTGAGGACCAGGGCACTCCGCCTGCATCAGATACAAGGCATTTCCCGTGGACGGCAAAATAGCAATAGCGAGCACCAGAACGCCCATGCCGCCCACCCATTGGGTAAAGCTGCGCCAGAACAAAATGCCGTGGGACAGGGATTCCACATCGTTCAATATGGAAGAACCGGTCGTTGTAAAACCAGAAACACTTTCAAAAAACGCGTCAATATAGTGCGGAATGCTGCCGCTGAGATAAAACGGCAGTGCACCCACTGCGGAAAAGATCAGCCACATCAGGGCTGCGATTGCCATGCCCTCTCTGGCAAACATATACCGCCGCTTGGGATGATACAGCACACCGGGCAGCGATACAAGCGCCATGCCTGCTCCAACACACAGAAAGATCAGCAAGAAAAAGTATTCCCGATAATACAGACTCACCAGTGCCGGCACAGCAAACAGCGCCGATGCCAGAAGCAGCGCCATGGAGAGATAATGCAGTACGATTCCTTTGTTCATCTCGTCACCGCCTTAGTCCAGAATGTCTTTCAGACTGGAGAAATGGTGTTTCTTAGAAACGATCACCACAGAATCTCCCAGTTCGATCACAGCACTGCCGTCCGGCACGACGATCTCCCGCTTTCGGATAATAGCGCAGATCAGGATATTCTTTTTCAGCTGCACGTCCCGAAGCGGCACGCCCACCAGATTTGGAATCCGGTCTTTGACGCGAAACTCGATTGCCTCCACCTGGTTGCCCACCAGATGATAAAGCGACTCGATCTCGCTTCCGGCAGTGCTTGCCAGCGAGCGCACATAGCTCAGCACGTTTCCTGTGGTCAGCATCTTCGGCGAGACTACACAGTCCAGCCCCAGTTCTGATGCCAGGTCAATATAATTCTCCCGGCTGATCTTTGTGACAACCTTGGCGTTGGTGCTGTCCTTGGCAAACAGCGAGATAATCATATTCTCCTCGTCAATGCCAGTGAGCGCCACAAAGCCGTCCACATCCAGAACACCCTCTTCGATCAGCAGATCCTGATCCGTGCCGTCACCCCAAATGACGATTGCCTTGGGGAGCAGCTCCGCCAGCTTATCACAGCGCTCCTGATCCTTTTCGATGATCTTGACTTTCATGCCCACATTCAGCAGCTGCTTCGCCAGATAATAGCAAACTCTGCCGCCGCCCACCAGCATGACTGTCTTTACCTTGTCCTTCATAAAGCCGCTGGCACGGAAAAAGCGTTCAATGTTTTTGTGCGATGCCGCCACATGGATGCGGTCTCCGGCATGCAGCTGAAAGTCGCCGCCGGGAATGAATACCTCATCCTCCCGCTGCACTGCGCAGATCAGCAGCTTTGTCTTGATTTTTTTGTACAGCTCCACCAGAGAGATGCCCTCCAGCCAGGGAAAGTCCGGCAGACGGTATTCCACCAGTTCCAGCTTTCCCTTGCCAAACACCTCCACCTTTGCCGCTGACGGAAACACCAGCACACGCATGATCTCATCCGCAGTGGAAAGCTCCGGGTTGATGACCATAGAAAGCCCCAGATCCTCCCGGATGAGGTGCATCTGCTGATAATATTCCGGCATCCGCACCCGGGAGATGGTTTTCTTCGCACCGAGCCGCTTTCCGATCAGACAGCACAGCACGTTCAGTTCGTCATAAGGCGTGGCAGCGATGAGAAGCGTCGCCTTATTGACGCCTGCTTCCAGCTGTGTTTCTGCTGTTGCGCCGTTTCCCTCGATACACATCACATCCAGTGTATTCTGCACCTTCCGCAGGTTGGACTCCTTGCAGTCTACCACGGTGATATCATGGCCTTCCCGCACCAACATGGCAGAAAGATTGCTGCCGATCTTTCCGTTTCCGATAATTACGATTTTCATAGTTGCATTCACCCAATAACCGGCAAAGAAATTGCCCCGAAAATAATCTGTTTCTTTGTTGAAAATGAACAGATTCTATTATAACATTTCTGCACCGGAATGTCAACGGATCGCACCAGACCGCGAACAGCATCCAAACACGCCTTATCAACAAAAAACGGCATCCCCGGAGAACTTTTCATTCCCCGAAGATGCCGCCGTTTTCTGAATTAGCCTAAGAAATACTGTCCATTTTTAAAGTAGACATTCTCCAAATCATAGCCTGCGCCTAGAAAAGCACTCATATTGAGCAAATAGCAAATATCATTGGATTTAATGTCGCCGTCTCCGTCTACATCCAACAAATTATACTGGAGCTGCGTTGTGGAATTGTCATCGGCGAACCAATCCGAAGCTGAGAAAGACTCCATTTGTTCTGCGGCAGGCATCTCATCACGAATGGTTACCGGAAGTCCTGCTCCCATACGTCCGGAAATGACAAATGCAGCAGCACAACGATGCGATTTTAAACCGCCGGTTCCGCCTTTCGCTTCAGAAACGCCGCCCAGTCCATAGACTTTATTCTCAAAGATCCAATCTGCGTCCGTCTGATCGACCGTGTCATCCCGATTCACATCCGCAATCTTCAATTGTGCATCTGTCAGTTCGATGTCACCTTTCAGCAAATAACGGGAAACGATCGCCGCATCGTGTCCAGTCAAAACGCCGTCGCCGTCCACATCCCCTGGAACAGCTGCATCCGCAGCGTTAACCGATGCCATAGGCATCGCGCACAAACTCATCACAGCCGCGGAAAGAATTGCAATACCCTTTCTTGTTTTCATAAAAATCATCCTTTCTGTTACATAAATTATTTGTTCCGAATTTGGAAAAATGCTGAATCTTTTGATTCTATTTTATTATAGGTCATATGCAGTAAAAAAACAAGCGTTATATAATTATATATATGAATATAAATTGCGAACGCCAAAAGCAGACGTTGCCTATTTTGACTTCTACAGATATTTCTCTATCAACAAAAAACGGCATCCCCGGAGAACTTCTCATTCCCCGAAGATGCCGCCACATTTTTACTTTTCTGCAAATACTGTGCTTTTCAGCTGTTGCTTTGCCGCATCAAAATCCACCTGCAAAACCGATTCGCCGCCGATGTCCGCACCCTGATAGGTGCCGTCCGCCGGAACGCGCTGCTGTGCCATGTCATAGGTCGCAAGCTTTAGCGGCGCAGAGACCGCATAGCCGTACAGAGACAGCACCGACATGTTGGTGGTCATCTTTGGCAGTGCACCCATGCACACCGAAAACAGCCGGAACGGGTTGCTCTTCACCTTTCCCATCACCTGGCTCATAACAGTGCGCTGCCGCTCGGTGCGCTCAAAATCTGCATTGCCCACATACCGGATACGGCTGTAGGAAAGCGCCTGCTTGCCGTCCAGTTTCAGCTTGCCGCCGCCTTCCAGCAGGTCGTCCTCCCGGTCGTCACCCATGATCTCGTTGACTTCACTGATGAGGATCTCGTTGACTGCCTCCGCCTCCCGGTCGGAAATTTCCAGATCCACGCCGCCCACGGCATCGATCATCGCCGCGCAGGCCGCAAATGTAATCATCACATAATCATCGATATGTACGTCAAAATTTTCCTCTATGGTATCCATCAGCAGTTCCGGGCCGCCGTAGGAATACGCCGCATTCAGCTTGGCGCTGCCCTGTCCCGGAATCTCCACATAGGCATCACGCATAAAAGAGGTCATATAGATCTGATGGGTTCTGGAGTTCATAGACACCAAAATCATCGAGTCTGAGCGGCCGCGCTCTTCGTCCGGATCACGGGTATCTGTGCCAATGACCAGGACATTTTTCACATACGATGCATCCATGCTGCCGCTGGTGACAGTCCGGTCTCCGGTGCTCACACGGTTCATGCCCAGGATGCCCACCATAGCTATAGCGGAATACAGCAGGAATACCACGACCACCAGCGTCAGCACCAACCGCAGC
The DNA here is from genome assembly GCA_963590855.1 of Ruminococcus bromii. Lineage (GTDB taxonomy): Bacteria > Bacillota > Clostridia > Oscillospirales > Ruminococcaceae > Ruminococcus_C. The sequence goes on along the minus strand of CAVAQT010000002.1, from coordinate 63,504 downwards.
AAACGGCTGAAAACCGACTTCTGCCGGCGGCGCGGCGCACGGTTATGGGGTGTGCTCTGCTGCCGGGATTCCGTCTGCCGCGGTGCTTCCCGTCTGGGTGCACTCTGTCTGGGTGCACTCTGTCTGGGTTGACTCTGTCTGGGTTGACTCTGCCGCGGCGCTTCCCGTCTGGGCTGATGATAGCTCTGTCCCTGTGCACGCTGCTGCGGCTGACGATATGTCTGACCGCCGCTGTAACGCGGCGCTGCCTGCTGCCGGGGCGGCTGACCACCCTGGTGGTATTGTCCCTGCGGACGCCCCTGCTGCGCATAGTATCCGCCCTGTGCCGGGCGCTGTCCCTGTGCTGGATAGCCGTTTCGGGGATAACCATTCTGAGGATAGCCGTTCTGGGGGTAGCCATTCTGGGGATAGCCGTTCTGAGGATAGCCATTCTGGGGATAACCATTCTGGGAATAGCCGTTCTGGGGATAGCCATTCTGGGGGTAGCCGTTCTGGGAATAGCCGTTCTGGGAATAGCCGTTCTGGGAATAGCCGTTCTGAGGGTAGCCATTCTGTGCCGAATTGCGCACCTGCCGTGCGTTCAGCTGTTGGGTATCGTATTGATCCGTAGGCTTTCCGGATTCTGCGGCACGGAAGAACATGGTCTCTTCGCCGTCTGTATTATTCTGTTTGTGATTTCGTTCCACTGTGAAGCACTCCTTTCCGTTTATCGAATGCGTACTGCCAGGGATGTGACAAGTGTCAGGATCACATGATAGATCAGGAAAAAGTAAGCCGTCATCTGTGCATATGCGCCAGTCACAATATGGATCATCGCCAGGGACATGCCCAACAGTCCGGCAGCCACCAACAGGATCACGCCCACAACAGCGGCACGGCGGACACGTCTCGCGCCCAGAAGCAGTGCACCTGCGCCAAATCCGGTGTCTCCCACTGTCATCGAAGCGCTGACGCAGCCCAGATCACCGGTTTCCCGCTGAAACAGGTGGTGCATGGATGCCGGAATGATCTTGAGATAAGCCTCCGGGAAATCAAACAGCGCCGACAGCCGCCGCAGCGAAACGGAGCAGTCCACGCTCCGCAGGATCAGCGCCACCTTTTCCTGGCGCAGTGCCTGCATCTGACGCTTTACCTTCGGGTCTGCCGTGATCCGAATGGAGAACATTGCCGCAAGCACACCGCTGACCGACAGGTACAGCACATCACCGCTGCCCTCTGCCAGTTCCACTTCCCGGGTCTTGGTGGGCAGCCCTTCAATATTGTGATTTGCCATCATCTCTCTGCCGCCGAACAGAACGCGCCGGTTGGCGATCCAGCCGCAAAGCCCCAGCCCGTCCTCGCAGACAAATTCATCCACAGGACGCAGCGCCTCCCGATCCGGGATCATCTCTGAAAAGGCGCTTTGGAGCATGCTGTCGCCGTGATGCACCAGACTGGCAGCATCCAGCAGCACGTCATCCATTTTCGCCCCGGAGAATACCTTCATGCCGCTGATCTGCACCGAACCCTTGGGGAACAGATCGTTTGCCTCCACCAGAAGCGCATTGGTATCAAAAAAGTCGTCTACGCTCTGATACCCCAGCATGGCACTGTTGGATGCCGCCGCCTTTTTCGATTCCCGTTCCAGAGGCAGATTGACTACCAGTGCACTGGCGGTGCAACAGCATGCCGTTTGCAGCAGTGCCAGCATGGAGAACAGAAAACTGAGCCAGGGCATACCAAACGATGTGCCCATGCGGATCAGTGTCATGCCCACGGCGATCACTACTGAAACACCGCCGCACAGCGGTGTCATTGTGCGGCAGAGACTGTCCGCCATATCCGTGGAATAGGAGTACCGCAGGATGTCGCACAGCCCGTCTGCTTTGCGCACCGCGGTCACAATGGGGATATCATGCAGCACGCCCCGGGTGAGCAGCTCTGCGGTCTCCTCCTGAGAGACATAGGAGAGCACGCGCTTCTGTCCGTCCCGGGAGATCACGTTGACATTCCGCAGAGCACGGCGCACCATCAGCAGCCGCCCGATAATATTGCAGAACAACGCAAACAGCGCACAGGGCACATAGAGGTGCACTGTCTCCAGAGAAAGCACCTCCGGCGCAATGACAGCACAAACCGCACCCAGCAGCGCCGGCAGCAGCGGCAGCACCGCCATGCTGTCACTGTCTGCATGAAACCGCAACAGATTCCACACCCCGTTTTTCACCGTGGGGAACATGATGCCCAATCCCAGCAGTCCCAGTGCCAACTGGACAATGCTGTACCCTCTGGGTGTAATCAGCTGCGTCAGCGCACCGCCGCCCAACACCTCAGAGCATGCCAGCGCCGCGCCTGCCACTGTCAGCACCAGCATGGCAACAAACCGGAAAAATACAACATTCCGCAGATTTTCTAATGTCTTTTTCACCAGATCCAGCTGATCCGGCTGCCGCTTTTCCGCGTCCTCGCCAAAGGCATGGCTGCGCACGCGCTGCCGGATGGGATGAAAGCTCCCGGTCTGCTGCTTTTCCTGGTAATAATAGTCCTTTTCCTCGTCCCAGTGCCGCCGGGAGCGAGGCGGTTCTTCTGTGGTATGTACCGGCTCGGCGCGCTGAAATTCTCCGGTGACGGATTCTTTCAGATATGCGCCCTCCGGCGTGCGTCGCCGCCGTTTCTGATTTTTTTCTCTGGCGCGGGTGGAATCCTGCATCTGCCGCACATTGGGGCGGTGCCGCTGTTCCTGCTGCGGCGCTTCGCTTTCCACCAGCTTTACAGCACCGTCATAGCTGTCGCTGCCGTTTTCGGGATACGACGGCGTATAGCGCGCCTGATTTGCTGCATGGACAAAAGAAACGTCCCGACGCAGATGCTGTGTGGGAAAACGCTCCCGCAAAACCGGGGCAGCGCCGGCATCTCTTGCCGCCTGCGCTGCCTTGTCTGCCTTGATATGAGAAATGGTAGACTTGATATCCACCAGCTGTTCCGCATCCTCCTGCGGAAGCTCCGGAACGATCTGGTCATAGCCTGCCTGCTCCTGCATCAGCGGACGGCGCGAGGTCGCTGCGTTGACCAGTTTTTCCGTTTCCAGCGTCCCGTGAGACAAGGGCTTGTCAGAGGTATGCCGGATGCCGGAGCGCTTTCCGTCCGCACTGTATTCGTTTAAGATCTCTTCTAATGTAAAGTTATGGTCTGCCATAGGTTCACTCCTGTGATAAAAACGTCACTTCGCCAGGCGCTGGCGCACTGCCTCGTATAAAAAGATCCCGGCTGCAACAGACGCATTCAGCGAGTTGACCTTGCCGCGCATGGGCAGGCTGAGCATGGCGTCACAGGTCTCACTGACCAGACGGCTCATGCCGAAGCCCTCCGAGCCGATGACAAATGCCGTACCGCCGGTAAAGTCTGCTTCTACATAGCTGGTGCCGGCAGCATCTGTGCCATAGATCCAGACGCCGTTTTTCTTCAGCGTCTCCATGGCAGATGCCAGATTTGGCACGCGCGCCACCGGGAGCCAGCTTGCCGCACCGGCAGAGGTCTTTCCCACAGTCAGCGTCAGCGAAGCACTCCGGCGCTTCGGGATCACCACACCGTGCGCCCCGGCAGCCTCAGCCGTCCGGATGATCGCACCCAGATTGTGGGGATCCTGAATGCCGTCACAGAGCACCAGCAGCGGCGGCTCGCCCTTTTCTTTGGCGCGCTCCAGCAGTTCTTCCAGGGAAACATAAGTGCCGCATGCACCCTCTGCGGCAACGCCCTGATGTACGGCACCGCCGGTCAGCTGAGACAGCTTGGACTCTGTTACGACCTTTACCGGGATGCCCTTTTCTTTGGCGAGGCTGATGATCTCCTGGAGACCGCCGCTCTCCTGTCCCACATACACAAGGTCAATTTTGGCGTCGCTGCGCAGCGCTTCCAGCACCGGATTGCGTCCGGCAATGCGGTCATTTTCGGTCTCGCTGCTGCCGGACGGCTTCTGTGCCCGTCGCGGCTGCGGTTTTCTCTGGCTCATAAGTGTATTTCCTCCGTTATCTCACTGTGCTCCGTTTCAAAAGCCCAGCGCTTCATTTTTGCACGATTCTCATTGCGCGTGTTCCCATAAAAATGAAATGCACATCGTTTCGGCAGAATTTTATGCAAACACGATTTTATTATAGCACATCCGGAGAGAAAACACAAGATTTTTCACGGGATTTTCAGATTTCCATTCTCTGAGCGACCGCAGCGCCGGCTCGTCCCTACCGCATCAGCAGGCACACCGCCGCCGTCCCCAGAGAGCTGAACAGCACCAGCAGCACTGTACGCAGCCAGAAACGCTTTTCCGCCTTCTCCGGCGCAGCCTCCCGGAGCAGCGCGTCAGCATCCTCCCGGGAGAGCTGCTGGGGCAGCTGAGTCACGCCGGGCTTCAGATAAAACACGGCCCGTTCAAAGTATAAGCTGTCCGGGTGATTCACTTCGATGATCTTCTTTTGTACGCCTTTTACCATTGCCGTTTCCTCCGCAGTTCGGGTTTTCCATACGTTTCACAGGAAGTATGTGCACAATATGAATCACTCAATCAGGAGAAACCTGTTTTTCCACAAAATCGGCTGCTTCGACGAAAAATCCTGTGGAAAACTCTGTGGAAACGGTGGAAAACTCACGCAGTTTCCAACACCATGCCGCACTGTGGAATCTGGTGGAGAATGCATTTTCCGCCGCACAGTTTATTCACATCAGCGGCAGAGCGGCATGTTCTGTCCGAAACGGTGCTGCCGGGAGTCCGTTTTTCCCGAACAGCGGCACAGCGCCATAGTTCACCCAGCAATACCGTGCAGATCTCGGCGCATCCACGCCGTCTGCGGTAAGCCGCACAGTGTTTCCGTCCAGGGCAGCCTTTGCCGGATGATACACCCCGTCTGCACCGGCGATCTCAAAGCCGGAAGGCGCTCCGTGCCATTCCATGCCCTGTTCCGCATGATCGAAAAATACCGTCAGCACTGCACCGTCCACTGTAAAGCTGCGGTAGATCGGGCCAAACGCTTCCAGTTCTGTTTCGCCGTAGACCAGCCGCCGCGCCTGAAGCGCCAGACGATGCCCCACCGGGTGCTTGTCCACCGGATGGATATTGCAGTATTCGCCGCAGTCCAGGATCACAGCAATGCCGGTATGCTTCACCGTCTGATAGACCTGCATCTGTGCCTCGCGCAGCCGGCTCCAAGTGCCGTTCTCCGGCGTGTCGGCAAACGCATGCATCGGCAGCTGCACCAGGAGAAACGGCAGCGTCAGATCTTCAAAATCCTGCCGCCACCGGGCGATCAGCATTGTCAAAAGTGTACCATAGCAATCCGGTCGGATCTCGTCGTTTTCTCCCTGATAATAGAAAAATCCACGAATGGTATAGGGTACGACCTTTTGCAGCATATTGTGGTACATCCCTGCCGGACGATAGGGACTTTTGATTCCCAGAGGGCCGGGATAGCGGTTCTCGCCGCAGCGGCGGATGATCTCGTCCCAGGGCATATTGCCGTCCTCCTGATAGCATTTCTGCATCCGCTTTTCCCAGGCGGTGTGATATGTCACATACTCGTCATAGGCGGCAATCATCTCCTCATCCGTCTTTCCGGCAGTGGCATCGGCATAATCCTGCAAATAGCCGTGCCCGGCGGCATGCGCCTGAAGATCCTTTTCCGGCAGCCAGCAGCTGATGGAAGAACCGCCGAAGTTACAGCCGATGATGCCCACCGGAACGCTCAGGTGCTCCGCCAGTTCCTTTGCTGCCAGATAAGCGACAGCCGACCAGGTACCACAGGTCTCCGGAGACGGCAGTTCCCAGTATGCCGCATCCAGCGCAGCGGTATAGGCGGCATCCACAAAAGTATTTCGCGGCACCTGGAAATACCGGACGTTGGAGTCACCGCAGCGCTCCAGCTCCGCCGCGCCGTTTTTGGCATCTTTCAGCATAAACTCCATGTTGGACTGACCGCCGGCAAGCCATACCTCACCAAACGCCACATCCATAAAAACCGTCTCATTTACAGTCATGGTACAGCCCGTTCCGCCCGGCATCGGCGGCAGTGTCACGCGCCATGTGCCGTCTGTGCTGACAGCGGAAGAGACTGCACAGCGGCGCTCCGGGATGGAGACCGTGACTGTCTCCCCCGGTGTGCCTGTTCCAAAGACAGCAAGGGGCTTGCCGCGCTGAAGTAGCATATGGTCGGTAAAAATTGTTGCACATTGTATCATAAAGTAATTCTCCTTGTCCTATTATGGTATCAGGTCTATTATACAGGGTTTTGAGACGGCTGTCAATGAAATGTGCCGGGAGGAACTGGAAAGCAGGGCGGCGTGGAGAGCGCGTTCTTTTTTGAAATGCGAACAATGGGTAAATGGCATCTGCGATTGGGGGATGGTTTTGGCATTTTTCTATCAAACCAACTTGACACATCTGCCTCCTCCATGGTACAATATCGAACAGTACAAGCACAGCAATTTGGAAGGAGCAGTAAATTATGGCAAAACAGCATTGGAAAGGCAGCGTTCTCCTGGCACCCGTCCCGCCCACTCTGGTCTCCTGCGGCACCATGGAGCACCCCAACGTCCTCACTATCGCCTGGACAGGCGTTCTGGCGACTCATCCGCCTATGACCTATATCTCCGTCCGTCCCTCCCGGTATTCCTATGATCTCATCCGGGAGTCCGGCGAGTTTGTCATCAATCTCCCCACCTCTGCCATGATGAAAGCCACAGATTTCTGCGGCGTGCGCAGCGGCAGAGATGTGGACAAGTTCGACCAGTGTCACCTCACCCCAGAGCCGGCACAAACTGTAAGCGCGCCCATGATCGCCGAGTGCCCCGTCAGCCTGGAGTGCCGCGTCACCAGCACCAAAGAACTGGGCACACACACTGTTTTTGAGGCGGAGATCACCGGTGTCAATGTGGAAGAGCGCTTTCTGGACAGCAAGGGCAAGCTGAATCTCCAGCAGTGCGGGCTGATGGCATATGCCCATGGAGAATACTTTGCCCTGGGCAGAAAGCTGGGAAACTTCGGCGACTCCGTCCGGAAAAAGAAAAAAACGGGAAAGAAACAGCCGGGAAAGAAAGTTTGAAGAGCAGGGAAGCAATTATAAAAATCGATTTATGTATTGACAAACCCAGCATTTTGAAGTATAATATAAATGAAGAGAGAGTATACCAGCAGACGGTCTGCTCCCAAGAATTAGTTATAGAAATAACCGCCTCTAGTTGGAAGCTTCAGGGCGGTTATTTCCGTTTTTTGAAGTTTAAGTAAGCAAGATATGCTTTAAAGACTTCACAAACCATGCTAATGCACTTGACAAGAATGTCTATGTTCATTCGCACTCACTCCCTTCCGGGAGCTGGAATCGACCAGCCCGTCGCCCAGCGGAAATGGCGACGGCAGACTCGCCCAAGGATGGCGAGCCGCCTACCGTTTATGGTATACCCTCAGATCACCAGTACATCATGCTTCGCAAAAAATGTCAAATATTCTCATCCACAATTTTTTGACGTGTCAAACTTTATTTTCAAGATGAGATATCTTTCGGAAAGACTAATCTGCAACAACAAAAATCATTTGCCTGATTTCCCCTGCATTCACCTTGACTTTTCCACAAAACCTGCTATAATATAGAAGTAGAAGGCAATGCTGCCTTCTTTCTGTATAACCGCGGCATTCCGGGACAGAATACAGATACGACCCGTTTCGCATCTGTCCAAAGGAGTACCGCTATGAGCCAACAAAACGACAACACATCCAAAAGCAACGCCGAGCAGCAGCTGGATCAGGCGCAGCTGATCGAAGAGACCGGCGGTGTCCGGCCGCAGAACGCCAAGCATCTGATCCACTGCCTGAACATCATCGGGCAGATCGAAGGGCACAACATCCTGCCGGACGATGTCAAAACGACAAAATATGAGCACGTTCTCCCGGCGCTGGTCGCCATTGAACAGGATCAGAGCATTGAGGGACTGCTGATCCTGGTGAATACCATGGGCGGCGACGTAGAAGCCGGACTCGCCATTGCCGAGATGATCTCCGGCATGGAGACACCCACCGTCTCTCTGGTGGTGGGCGGCGGCCATTCCATCGGCATCCCCTTAGCGGTGAGCGCCGATATTTCTCTGATTGTTCCCTCAGCTTCCATGACGGTACACCCCGTGCGCACCACTGGTCTGGTGCTGGGCGTGCCGCAGACAACCATCTATTTTGAAAAAATTCAGGAGCGCATCACTGGCTTCATCACACGGCACAGCCGCATCTCCCGGGAAGCCCTGGAGCAGATGATGATGAACACACAGGAAATGGCGACCGATATGGGTACAGTCATCTCCGGAGAAGAAGCAGCGGCATCCGGACTTATCGACCGGATCGGAACGCTGCACGATGCCATTGCTGCGCTCTATCATCTCATAGAAACACGAGAACTGCCGGAACAGGACGCGTCCTGATCCCGCAGTTCCTTTCAGAAAGGCATAACATTGGCAAGAAAATCTGCTTCTCCCAAAAAAAGTGCAAAATCCGCACCGAAGAAAAAGCCGGCAGCCCGCAAAAAGGCTGCCGGCACTTCTGCTGCACGGACGGCGAAAGAAGAAGCACTGGAACAGCTGAACCGTCAGCAGAACGGCAACACCAAGTTTCAGTCTGTCATTCTCTTCACCTGCGCCGTGCTGTTCTTTTGTCTGGCGTTTATCCAAGGGGATTCCGGCTGGTATCAGATGCACCGGATCATCCGTGGCATTTTCGGGTTTTCCATCCTGATCGTACCTATCATTCTGCTCATTACCGCCTATTACACCGAAAACCGAAAGGGCATGTCTCTCTCCCGGCGGCTGCTGGCAAGCTTCGGACTGGTCACACTGGTCAGCAGCTTCTTCCAGATCGTATTTGTGGGTGAGATCGAGAAAAAGGGCTTTTTCCGCACCATCGGCTATCTCTACTCCACCGGTGCAGACGATGCCTTCCGCAGCGGCGGTGTCATCAGCGCCCTGCTCGCCTATCCCTTTCTCCGCTTTATCGGCACACCCGGCGCACAGATCATCATCATTCTCCTGCTCTTTGTGGCAGTGATGTGGATTCTGGACATGAGCATGCAGCAGCTGTGGTTCTATCTGAAATGGCCGTTCCGGAAGATCCGGGAACTGTGGAACCGTGAGCCGGACTGGGCAGACGACGAACCGGAATTTCCGGAGCGCGCAGAAGCCGCGGCAGAAGACGAACCGGAGTTTCTCCTGCCGGAAGCGCCTGCGCCGAAACCGTCGCGAAAGCAGCGCAAGACTGCGGCGGCAGAAGCCGCTCCGGTTCCGGATGCTTCGGATATCCCGGATATCCCCGACTTCGTAGAAGATACATCTCCGCTGCCGCCGGATCTGGACGCCATGATCCGGGACAGCTACAGCCAGCCCCAGGACAATACGCCCTATGAGCCGGCATATGACATGGATATCGACATCCCCATTCCGGAGGACGAGCCGGACAATCCTGCGATTGTCTCCCCGGAAGAGCTGATGCAGGATCCGCCGGAACTGGTCACTGAATCCGCACCGGCAGCAGAAGCAGCACCAACGCCGCAGCCGCCGGCAAAGCCCTATCAGATCCCCAGCATCGATTTCTTGCAGAACGGCGTCAGCCGCGCCGGAGACCCTGCGGTAGATCAGGAAATGAAGGAAAAGGCAGGCATTCTGGTAGAAACGCTGAAAAGCTTCGGCGTGACAGTCCGTATTACCGGCATCTTCCGCGGGCCGTCTGTTACACGATATGAAATTCAGCCTGCCGCCGGCATCAAGGTCTCCAAGATCACGGGACTGGCAGACGACATCGCCCTTTCTCTGGCGGCACAGGGTGTCCGCATTGAAGCGCCCATTCCCGGAAAGCCTGCCATCGGCATCGAAGTTCCCAACAGCCACAAGGACACCGTTTCCCTCCGGGAGATCCTGGAGAGCGACAGCTTCCGCAGTTCCAAGAGCAAGCTGTCCTTTGCAGTGGGACGGGATATCGCCGGAAACGCAGTGGTCGGGGACATCGCCCGGCTGCCCCATATGATTATCGCCGGCGCGACCGGTTCCGGTAAGTCCGTCTGCACCAATTCTATTATTATGAGCATCCTGTACCATGCCACCCCGGATGAGGTCAAGCTGATCCTGATCGACCCGAAGATCGTCGAGTTCACGGTCTACGAGGGGATTCCGCATCTGCTCATCCCGGTAGTCACTGACCCGAAAAAGGCTGCCGGTGCGCTGAACTGGGCGGTGCAGGAAATGCAGCGGCGGTATAATCTCTTTGCGGAGAACAGCGTCCGCGACCTGGGTGACTATAACGCCGCAGCAGCGCAGCCCGGCAGCAACCTGGAACCGATGCCCCAGATCGTAGTCATTATCGATGAGCTTGCCGACCTGATGATGACCACCTCCAAAGAAGTGGAGGACGCTATCTGTCGTCTGGCGCAGAAAGCCCGTGCCGCAGGCATGCACCTTATTATCGCGACCCAGCGTCCCACCACGGACATCATCACCGGACTTATCAAGGCAAATATCCCCAGCCGTATCGCCCTGTCGGTCATGTCCCAGGTGGACTCCCGTACCATCCTGGACACCGGCGGCGCGGAAAAGCTGCTGGGTCACGGCGATATGCTGTACTTACCCAACGGAAAAATCAAACCGGTTCGTGTGCAGGGCTGTTTCACCTCCACCAAGGAGATCGAAAAGGTCGTGGACTTTATCAAGTCCCAGACCCAGAGCGAATACAGCGACGAGATCATGGAACAGGTAGAGCAGAACATTCCCGTCACCAAGGCCGACCGCGCCGCAGAAAAATCTGCCGCCGGCGAGCCGGAGCCAGGCAGCGATGAGGACATCCTGGAGCGCGCCATTGAAGTGGTGGTAGAAGCCGGTCAGGCATCTACTTCATCCCTCCAGCGGCGGCTGAAACTGGGGTATGCCCGTGCTGCCCGAACCATGGATGAACTGGAAGAGATGGGGATCATCGGCCCTTATGAGGGGGCAAAGCCGCGAAAGGTGCTCATGACCAGAGAACAATTGGCAGAGCGAAAAATGCGGCGGTTGAAATGAGAACAACAATGAGGTAATATACATGACCAACTTTCTCCCTGTCACCATGCAGGAACTTTTAGAAACCGGCGTATCCCAACCCGATTTCGTATACATCACCGGCGATGCCTATGTAGACCACCCCAGCTTCGGAGCAGCCATTATCACCCGGCTGCTGGAATCCCAGGGCTACAGCGTGGCTGTCATTTCTCAGCCGGACTGGCACACCGTCCGGGACTTCAAGCGGTTCGGCAAGCCGAGACTGGCGTTTCTGGTGACCGGCGGCAATATCGACTCTATGGTCGCCCATTACACCTCTGCCAAGCGCAAGCGCAGCAACGATATGTACTCTCCCGGCGGCAAAGCCGGACTGCGCCCTGACCGTGCGGTCATCACCTATTGCCGGAAGATCCGGGAAGCGTACCCGGATGCCGCCATTGCCATTGGCGGTCTGGAAGCATCCCTGCGGCGGTTCGCCCACTACGACTACTGGGACGACACCGTCCGCCCGTCCATTCTCGTGGACAGCGGTGCAGACCTGCTCATGTACGGCATGGGCGAGCATCAGATCACAGAGCTTGCACAACAGCTGGCAGACGGCGTTCCCATTCAGGAGATCACCGGCATCCGCGGTACATGCTATCTCACCGCGCCGGAAAACACCCCGTGGGGCGGTGTCCAGTGCCCGGATTATGCCCAGGTCTGCCGGGACAAAAAGGCTTATGCCAAGGCGACCCGGCAGCAGTATGACCAACAGGACGAAATTTCCGGAAAGACGGTGCTCCAGCGCCACGGCGACAAGATGCTGGTGCAGAATCCGCCGGCGCTGAGTCTGACCCAGGACGAACTGGATGCCGTCTACCGGCTGCCCTATCAGCGCAGACCGCACCCCATGTACGATGCCCAGGGCGGCGTGCCGGGCATCGAAGAGGTGCAGTTCTCCATCGCCCACAACCGGGGCTGCTTCGGCTACTGCAACTTCTGCTCCATTGCCCTGCACCAGGGACGGCGCATCACCTGCCGCAGCGAAGCATCCATCCTGGAAGAGGCAAAAAAGATCACCGAAATGCCCAACTTTAAGGGCTATATCCACGACGTGGGCGGCCCGACCGCAAACTTCCGGCTGCCGTCCTGCAAGAAGCAGGCAAAAGCCGGGATGTGTCCGGGAAAGAAGTGTCTCGCACCCGAACCCTGCAAGGCATTGCAGGTAGACCACAGCGAATACCTGGACATCCTCCGCAAACTGCGAAAACTGCCCAAGGTCAAGCGTGTCTTTATCCGCTCCGGAATCCGGTTCGACTATGTGATGGCGGACAAGGACGACACCTTCTTTAAGGAACTGGTGGCAGAGCATGTCAGCGGTCAGCTGAAAGTTGCCCCGGAGCATGTGAGCAATGTGGTATTGGACAAAATGGGAAAGCCCCATATCGAATGCTATGAGGCATTTCAAAAGCGCTTTTATGAGATCACCAAGAGCATCGGCAAAAAGCAGTATCTCGTCCCCTATCTCATGTCCTCCCACCCCGGCAGTACCCTCCAGGAGGCAGTGAAGCTGTCCCTGTTTCTCCGGGACAACGGCATCCATCCGGAACAGGTACAGGACTTCTACCCCACGCCGGGCACGATCTCCACTTGCATGTACTACACCGAGCTGGATCCCTATACCATGGAGCCGGTCTATGTACCCAAAACACCGAAAGAAAAAGCCATGCAGCGAGCGCTGCTGCAATATTATCTGCCGCAGAACCGCCAGCTGGTGCTGTCTGCATTGAAGCAGGCAGGACGGCAGGATCTGATCGGCACAAAGCCGGGCTGTCTGGTCGCACCGGAACAGCACGCCGGCAGCAACACCAAACCGTCCGGAAACGGACCGCGACACCCCAAAGGAGGTGCATCTCCACGAAACCGCAAACCATCTTCCAAAAAATCACGGCGGCACTGATCGCCGCAGCACTGCCTCTGCTAGGCGGATGCACATTAGACGATGCCGAGAGCTATCTCACCGACACCATTGAACAGGCGTTCGGCGGAGAGGGCGGCGCAGAAGCCGAAAACAACGGTGGCTCAGGTACGGGCAGCTGTACCGTCTACTTTCTGGACGTGGGACAGGGCGACAGCGAGCTGATCGTCACCGACAAGGCGGCTGTGCTCATCGATGCCGGCGAACAGAGCGCCGCAGACGACATTCTCGCCGACCTGCAGCAATACGGCATCACCAAGCTGGACTGGATCATCGGCACGCATCCCCACGCCGACCACATCGGCGGATTCCCCAGCATTTTGTCCTATGCGGCGCAAAACGACGATCTTTCGATTTCCAATGTCATGATCCCGCAGCTGCCGGACGATATGATCCCCACCACCCGTACTTATGAAAAATTCCTGGACGGCGTAGACGAAAGCGGTCTGATCCTGACACCTGCCACAGACATGACCATTGATCTGGGCAGTGCGTCTCTGGAGATCATCCCCTCACCGGGCAATGACTACAGTTCTCTCAACGATTACTCCGTCTGTGCCTATCTCACCTGCGGCGACACCAGCTTTTTCTTCACTGGTGACGCGTCCAAGCCAGAGGAAAAAGACCTTCTGGCTTCGGGCGACCTGGACGGCATCCAGGCAGATGTGCTGAAAGTGGGACACCACGGCAGCCGGGAATCTTCTACAGATGCCTTTCTGACACAGCTTCAGCCCAGCTATGCGGTGATCTCCTGCGGTGCGGGAAATTCCTACGGACATCCCCACAGCGAAGCGGTAGAACGGCTGCGGCAGTACTGCGGCGAACAAATCTGGCGCACCGATGAAAACGGCACAGTCACCATACAATCCGACGGCGCATCTCTGACCGTCTCTACCGAAAAGTGAGGTAACGCTTATGATGATCCTGGATCGTTTTGAGGATAAGCTGGCAGTTTTGGAAACAGACGACGGCATGGTCACTGTTTCCCGGGAACTGCTCCCGGCAGATGCCCGGGAGGGCGATGTGCTGCGCCAGGCGGCAGACGGTACATACACCTCAGATGCCGCAGCCACACAGGCGCGCCGGGAAAAGCTGGCGGCACGGACGCGGCGGATGATGGGAAAGTGAGCGCCGGCGATGTGTGCCGCTGGATTGCAGGGGCGAACGCGGTTCGTCCGCCAGGTTGCAAAGGCGGCATAAAACGAATTTTCGTTTCTGTCTTGCATTTTCTCAGACAATGTGCTATACTATCCATAAACGAAATCATTTTACAAAGCAAAGTGAGGTAATATGGAAACAGACCATTTATGTATCGGCGGCGGCCCTGCCGGCATTTTTGCGGCACTGACCGCTGCCGAAAAGGGCGGACGCTGTGTCATTCTGGAGCATAACAAGCAGCTGGGGCGCAAGCTTCGCATCACCGGAAAAGGACGATGCAATCTCACCAACAACTGCGACCGGGACACGCTGCTGGCAAATATTCCGGCAAACGGAAAGTTTCTGTACAGTGCCCTCTCCCGGTGCACCCCGCAGGACGTCATGGCATATTTTGAAGGGCTGGGCGTTCCTCTGAAAACCGAACGGGGCAACCGGGTATTTCCGGTGAGCGACCGGGCGGAGGACATCGTCCAGGCACTGCAAAAGGCAGTGCGCATGGCAGGCATTCCGGTGATCCACGGCGATGCGGCACAGCTGCTTCTGGAAAACGGCAGATGTATCGGCGTGCGCACCTCAGACGGCAGAGAATTTCGGGCAGGGACAACACTCCTCGCCACCGGCGGACTGTCCTATCCCAAAACCGGCTCGGACGGTTCCGGCTATTCCCTGGCAGAAGCGGCAGGCCACACCATCGTGCCGCCCATGCCGTCTCTGATCCCTCTGGTCACAAAGGAAGCATGGTGCAGAGATGCCATGGGGCTTTCTCTGCGGAACGTGACGCTGCGGCTGTACCGGGGCGACAAGTGTGTCTTTGAGGAACTGGGCGAAATGCTGTTCACCCACTTCGGTGTATCCGGGCCGCTGGTGCTCAGCGCAAGCGCCCTGATGCGCAAAGGCAGTCCGGAGGACTACCGGCTGGAGATCGACCTGAAACCGGGTCTGACACCGGAACAGCTGGACAAGCGCATCCAGCGCGACCTGGCAGAGAGCCAGAACCGGGATATGGGAAATATTCTCCGGGCACTGCTGCCGGCAAAGCTGATCCTGCCGATTTTGCGGCTGAGCCGCATTGCACCGGACACTAAGGCGAATGCGCTCACCAAGGCGCAGCGCCTGGCGCTCCGGGACTGCATCAAGGCAGTTTCTCTGCATGTGAAAGCCTTTCGCCCCATTGAAGAGGCGATCATCACCCGCGGCGGCGTTTCTGTCAAGGAAGTGGATGCCAAGACCATGGCATCCAAGCGCTGTGAGGGGCTGTATTTCGCCGGGGAGATCCTGGATCTGGACGGCTATACCGGCGGCTTTAATTTGCAGATCGCCTTTTCTACGGCACACAGCGCCGGCACTGCCATGGCAGAAGCCGTTTGCAGCTAAGAACCTTGCCGGAAACACAGATGAGATTTATATGATACATAAAGGAGTTTGTAAGTACTTATGAAAACGATCAACATTGCCATTGACGGCCCTGCGGGCGCGGGAAAGAGCAGTATTGCCAGAGAAGTTGCGTCTCAGCTGGGCTTTGTCTATGTGGATACCGGCGCGCTGTACCGCGCCATCGCTCTGTTTTCCACAGAATATAAGACCCGAAAGGACTTTCTGGATGCACTGGAAGAGCACTGCCATCTGGAACTGAAATACTTCGGCGGCACACAGTGCATCTTTCTCAACGATGAGAATGTGACCGAAAAGATCCGCACTCCGGAGATCTCTATGAAGGCATCGGAAGTCTCTGCTCTGCCGGAAGTCCGGGCGTTCCTACTGGAGACCCAGAAGGACATCGCACGGGAGTTCAATGTCATCATGGACGGACGGGATATCGGCACGGTCGTGCTGCCGGACGCAGACCTGAAGATCTATCTGACTGCCTCCGCAGAAGAGCGCGCCAGCCGCCGCTATCTGGAGATGGAGGACAAGCCAGACAAGCCCACCTATGACCAGATCCTGGAGGACATCAAACAGCGCGACTACAACGACATGCACCGCGCCGTTTCACCGCTCCAGCAGGCAGAGGACGCCGTTCTCATCGACAGCACTACCATGGGATTCCACGAGGTCTGTGAGGAGATCATGGATCTGATCGAACAGCGCCTGGATGTGGAGTAAAGAAGGAGGTCATTTTTTGCCGTATCCCATTGTCTTTTTCTTTTACCGCATCGCCTATTATCTGGTGCGGATCGCATTTTTCTTCTACTACCGCATCTCTTTTGAGGGCCGGGAAAACATCCCGAAGGGAACGGCGGTCATCTTCGCCTCCAACCATCGGAGCTATCTGGATCCGGTGCTGGTGGCGATGGCTGCGCCCCACCCCTTTAATTTTATTGCAAAAGAGCCGCTTTTCAAAAATCCCATTTTCGGAAACTTTATCCGGCTCATGGGTGCATTCCCCACGGCAAACAGCAAGGATCCGTCCTATGACATGCTCTCTGAGGCGACAAAGCGTCTGGAAAAGCGCCGTCACCTCACCATTTTCCCGGAGGGCACGCGTCACACAGACGGCAAGGTGGGCAGAGGAAAAAGCGGCGTCTGCGTACTGGCGGCGCGCAGCGGAAAGCCCGTCGTCCCCATTGGGCTGATCTTCGACTCCAACAATCTGCACTTCCGCAGCCGCATCTGCGTCCGGGTGGGAAAACCGCTCTATGCCGCAGACTATGGACTGAATGCAGATTCTACGCCCCATGAAATGCATGCCATGCGCAAGGATATCATGGACAGCATCAAGACAATGGTGGAGGAAAATCCGCCGTTTCCGATCCTCCATGATGTGCCGAAGCACCGCACCACCTTTGAGATCGCAAAGGATCAGAAACGCGCCGCACTGGAGCAGCAAAAACAGGCAGAACGATCTGCCGGAAACCCGGAGGAGTAACATAGTATGGCTGAAATCACCGTTGCCGAATCCGCCGGCTTCTGCTTCGGCGTAGACCGCGCCGTCAAGCTCTGTTATCAGGCGCTGGAAGAGCACCACAGCATCGCAACACTGGGGCCTATCATCCACAATCAGGATGTGGTGGACGATCTCACCCGGCGCGGCGCGCGGATCGTGGACAAGATCTCTGATCTGCATCCGGATGAGTGCGTAGTGATCCGCTCTCACGGCGTCAGCGCCAGCGTTTATGACGAACTGGAACAGGCTGGAAATCCCTATG
This sequence comes from Ruminococcus bromii, assembly GCA_963590855.1. Lineage (GTDB taxonomy): Bacteria > Bacillota > Clostridia > Oscillospirales > Ruminococcaceae > Ruminococcus_C. The sequence goes on along the minus strand of CAVAQT010000002.1, from coordinate 46,218 downwards.
TGGATGCCACCTGTCCCTTTGTGGCGAAGATTCACCGGATCGTGGAAAAACATACCAAAGCAGGAGATTTTATCCTCATTGCCGGAGATGCCAATCATCCGGAAGTTGCTGCAATTGTTGGGCATTGTAAAGGGAATTGCTTTGTTTTTGAAAGTGAAGAAGCGTTAAACGATTTTTTTCAAAAAAATTTAGTGGATTCTCGCAAAAGACTTGCAATTGTTGCGCAAACAACGTATAATATATTAGTATGGGAAAAGTGTTTAGAAGCTCTTCCCAAGGACAACCCGAACATTATGGTTTACGATACAATCTGTCATGCCACACAGGTGCGGCAGTCCGACGCAGACAAACTCTCTCGCAAGTCAGATTTAATGATTATTGTGGGCGGCAGACACAGTTCCAACACCGTGAAACTGTATCATGTCTGCAACAGAAACTGTAGGTCTTATCATATTGAAAATTCGGATGAGCTTTACACTTTAGACCTGGGTGATGCTGAGAAGATCGGCATTACCGCCGGCGCGTCCACACCGGCACATATCATTAAGGAGGTTCAACAAACTATGACTGAAATCATGGATAACAACGCCGTGGAGGAGGATATCAACTTCGCAGAAGCTCTGGATCAGTCCTTCAAAAAAATACATACGGGAGAGAAGGTAAAGGGCACAGTATGCTCCGTTAACGATTCTGAAGCGATCGTAGACGTCGGCACCAAGCACACCGGTTATGTACCGCGCAGCGAACTGACAGATGACGCTTCTAAGAAGCCGTCTGATATCGTTGCTGTCGGCGACGTTCTGGATCTGATCGTTACCAAGATCAACGACCAGGAAGGCATCGTCACCCTGTCCAAGAAGAAGGTTGACGAGATGAAGGGCTTTGAGGAGATCATCAAGGCAAAGGACGAGGGCGCAGTTCTGGAAGGTACTGTCAACGCAGCTGTCAAGGGCGGCGTAATTATCACCTATGCAGGCGTTCGCGTATTCATCCCGGCATCTCAGAGCGGTCTGCCGAGAGGCGCAGAGATGGATTCTCTGGTAAAGACCACACAGCGCTTTGTCATTCTGGAAGTCAACGAGCACCGCAGAAGAGCTGTCGGCTCTATCAAGGCTGTTCTGAAGGCTGAAAAGGATGCTGCAAAGGAAGCATTCTGGGAGACTGCTGAGATTGGCAAGACCTATAAGGGCGAAGTAAAGTCTCTGACCAGCTACGGCGCATTCGTAGACCTGGGCGGCATCGACGGTATGGTTCACATCTCCGAGCTGTCCTGGAAGCGCATCAAGCACCCGAGCGAAGTTGTCAAGGTTGGCGACTTCATCGAAGTTTACATCAAGGATCTGGACAAGGAAAACAACCGCATTTCCCTGGGCTACAAGAAGCAGGAAGACAATCCGTGGGAGAAGTTCAAGGCGAACTATGCAGTTGGTGATGTCATCGATGCGACCATCGTTTCCATCACTCCGTTCGGTGCATTTGCACAGATCATTGACGGCGTAGACGGTCTGATCCACATTTCTCAGCTGGCTGACAAGCGTGTTGAAAATGTAAAGGATATCGTTTCTGTGGGCGATGTTGTCAAGGTAAAGATCATTGACATCGACATCGACAACAAGCGTATCTCCATCTCTATGCGCGCTCTGCTGGAAGATGAGGACGATGCTGATTACGAGGACTAATCTCTCCGTAAGCATTTGAATTGCATAAAACAAGGCGGCAGTACCGGGATTCCGGCGCTGCCGCTTTTTTTGTGGATGTATCATAAAAATGAATACTTGGGCGGCGATAAACACCGACTTTCTCAAATTGATTTAGGTGAATAATTTGTTTTATGCCTTGACATTTTTATTTGCATTTTGTATAATAAGCAAAGAGAGTATACATAAAACAGTAGGCGGATATTTCCACTCCCATACATTTTGAAATGGATGGGAGGTGATAAACTGTGGAACATTACATTACGTTATCTGAATTGATTTCAATTGGCATTTTCTTAGTTGACTTTGCTGCGTTATTGTATAAGATTTTCAGTGATCATCATAAAAAGAAATAACCGCCCCAATAAGTTTCCAGCTTGGGCGGTTATCTCTTAACATCTCAATATGGGAGCATACTGTTTTTGTATGCTCTTTCCTTATCTTATTATACCAAAATTCCATGATCGTGTCAAGTGATAACACGATTTTTTTACGCGCTTTTTTAAGAAAACCTCTTCCGCAAGAAGCGGCTTTCTTTTTACACTTCCTCAGCGATCCACCGCCAGGGCTTATTTTTCCAGTACTCTCCGGCATAATCGATGCCCACACGCACATCGGTGCGCAGTGCCGGACGATTGCCGTCGTCGGCGATCCACAGCTCCGGACAAGTGACAAAGCTGTCGCCGTTGAAATGCTTGTCCACCTGCAAATACTTGGTCAGCTTTGCCGGGCCGTTGTGGACTGCGCCGGCACGGATCAGCACGCCCTGGGGCTGCTCCGGCTCGCCCGTGATGACGTTCATAAGCCAGTGCATCCCATAACAGAGATAGACATAGATCACGCCGCTTTCCCGATAGAGCAGTTCTGTCCGGGGCGTTCTGCCCTTCGATGCATGACACGCCAGATCTTCCTGCCCGCGATAGGCTTCTGTTTCTGCAATGCGCTCTTGCAGAACCGTGCCGTCCGGCAGCCGCCGGAAAAGCAGCTTTCCCACCAGATCGGGCGCGACCTCCAGACAGTCACGGTGATAAAAGGACTCCGTCAAACGAATCGGTGCCATGAGATACCTCCTCTTTTACTTTGCGATCACACATTCCGCCAGATCCAGATACTGACCCTCTTCCAGTGTCACTTCGACGCCATCCAGCAACTTACTGTTTGCCGGATCGTACAAGATCCCGGACGCAGCAGTCATCGGCGCAACGCTGCCCAATTCTGTATAGACCGCATAAGACGGGTGCGGATCATACGGTTCATCCAGATACGGCACGATGGTATAAGTTCCCGGTTCGATATCCCGTCCGACACAGAACATCCCCGGATGCTTTGTCGGGTCGTTGGGAACATCTTTCTTCGTCACATCATAACAAGTTGACCAGGAAAAGCTGAAATATGTGCCCTCTTCCAACTGCACAATTGTGGAAAACTCGTTCCAGTCGCCGCTGATCTTCTGTTCCTCTTCCCGGTCTGCATAGATGCCGGCATAGAACCGATGATTTGCGTTTGGTGATTCCGAAATAAGGACATATTCCCCGGCCGGGATCTCTTCGCCGACCAGATAAGTTCCGGAGGAAAATACGCCGCTCTCCTGCATTTTATCCAGAGCCGCTGCGTCGTTTGTATCATTTCCGGAGCGATTCACAAAAACCATGGGGACACTGGAATGAGCGCGCATCACTGCCGCAGACACCACGCAGACCGTCCCCACAAGGACAACCGCCGCCAATGCGATCGCCAGCCAGAGGAACTTCCGGCGCTTTGTTCCGGCGGACGGCGGCTGCTTTGCCGGCACTCCGCAATATTCGCATACATCATGATACATCGGCGCACCGCAGTGCGGACAAACTTGCTGCATCTCTTATCCCTCCGACTGGCATCGCTGTTCCGGCTTTACATACAGCGTGTGTTGGTTGGAAAAAATCACCATGCCTGGTTTTGCCCCGGCAGGCTTTTTCACATACCGCACAGCACAGTAATCCACTGGCACCTGCGCAGAATCCCGTGCCTTGCTGTGATATGCCGCCAGCTGTGCTGCTTCTTCCAGTACCTTCTGGGACGGCTCTCTGCCGCCGGTCTCCAGAATCACATGAGAGCCGGGAATGTTCTGGGTGTGCAGCCAGATATCGTTTTTATTTGCCGTTTTCAGCGTCAGCTGGTCATTCTGGCGGTTGTTTCGTCCCACCAGGATGCGTGTGCCGTCAGATGCGGTAAACTCCATCGGCGGCAGGGACTTCGGCGGTTTGCCCTTGCGCCGCAGCAGCCGGAGATAGCCTTGCTCTGCCAGTTCCGCCCGAAGCTGTTCCAGATCGTTTTCCGTCTCTGCGCGGCTCAGGGCATCCAGTACGCTGTCCAGATACGCCAGTTCTTCCCTGCCCTTGGCGATCTGTTCTGTCAGGATCTTCTCCGCAGTACACGCCTTCTTGTATGCCTGATAGTATTTCTGGGCGTTCTGGGGCGGTGTCAGGCGCACATCCAGGGCAATGTGCACTGTGGGGCAGTCTGCCTCATAGAAGTCCTCCAGAACAGCTTCTGTATCGCCCTTATGCAGGCGGTACAGATTTGCCGAGATCAGATCAGCCTTCCGGCGGTCGGTCTCCTTTTCGCCGCAGGCATCCAGTTCCTCAGACTGGGAGACGATACGGCGCTGAATGCGCTCTGTGGCATGGAGCAGCAGATGAAACAGATCGTTTGCACGCTGTTTCAGCCGTGCCATATGGTCGCGGCTGGCGTAGAACTCATCCAACAGCGCACAGGCAGAGGACATCACCCGTGTCACCATCAGCAGCCCATACTGCTGCAGCGGCAGAAAAGAGAAGTCCTTGGGCTGCCCTTCTCTGGTGCTGACAATGGTGTATGTTTCCTTTCCCTGCTCCAGAATCTCACGGGTGCGCTTTATGGTAAAGCACAGACGGTCTTTCTGGTCATCGGTGAGCGACTCTGCCCGGCAGGGCTGTCCCTTTCCAGTATAGTATGCCCATTCCCGCACCAAAACCGGCGAAACGCCCTCAAAGGTTTGCAGCAGCGCCTTGGAAAGTTCTCCCGTTTTCGCAGAAAGCACCGCCAGTATCTGTTCCGGGGACGCCTGCAAAAAGTTCAGCCGTTCGTCCCGCGGCGGCATTTCATAGGGCAGCCCCGGCAGCACCAGGCGCTTACTGGACATAGTGGCATCCACGCGCTTCATGCTGTCGATGACCTTTCCGGTCTCATCCACAAGAATGAGATTGGAATAGCGTCCCATGATCTCCATGGCGAGAGTCAGCTGCACAATATCGCCCAGTTCATTGACGCAGGAAAAGTCAAAATACAGCACACGTTCCAGTCCGTCCTGCCGGATGTCCAGCAGCTTGCCGTTCCCCAGCCGCTTCCGCAGAAGCATGCAGAACATAGGCGGCGCTTTGGGATTTTCGATGGCGACCTGAGTGAGATGCACTCTCGCCCGGTCAGCAGCGCAGGAGAACAGCACCTTTGCACCGCCGGTGCGGCTGCGAAAGGCGATAATCAGTTCTTCCCTGGTGGGCTGATGGATCTTTTCAATGCGTGCGTCGATCAGCGGCAGAAGCTCCTGCCGCACTGCGTGTAAATATGCACCGTCTAATGCCATGTTGTTTCATCCTTTCTTGCGGCGAGCCGCCGCTGACCTTACACCCCGATTTCAAGTGTGAAAAAGGGAATATTACAGCGGCAGCCGCCTGTTCGCCCCGCCGGGGAATTTTTGTTTGTATAAAGCTGAGGGCAGGTGTTGTTCGCCTATACTACTGCGCAATACCGATTCCTATCATACCGGTCACGCCGTTTCCACTGCCCGATACTGCAAGATCTCAAAGGAAATCTGCGTAGACAGACTCTCCAGCTGCTCCAGTCGGGCGTGTTCCTCCCGGCCAGTTTTATAATAATACGGCGTCATCTGGAACAGATTCTGGATATCCGCCGGGTCATCCAGCTTGAGCCAGCTGTCCACATACTCTGCCTGAATAAGTTCAAAACCGTCCAGGGCATAATCCCGGACTGCATTGGGATATGGCACATCATAGATGGCTTCTTTCAGTCCCCACAAATGCTGTTGTCCCGGAATCACCATCAGCATAGTGCCGCCCTTATGCAGCACACGGTGAAACTCCTCGCCGCAATAGGGCGCAAAGATGGTCATCAGCATATCGCAGCACTTATCTGCCACCGGCAAATGGTACACACTGCCTACAGCAAAATGTGCGTCCGGGCAGCGCTTTGCCGCCGCATCCGCTGCGCTTTTGGAAATATCCACCCCATAGGTCTCCATGGGCATTCCGGCTTTCGCAAGCGCCGTAGAGACACCTTCGGTATAATATCCCTCACCGCATCCGGCATCCAGCAAAACACCGCCGGCTCTGCCATAGCGCACTGCTGCCTTTTCCAACGCCTGCAGCAGCGGTGCATAGTGTCCTGCATCCAGGAAATTTTTTCGGGCGCGCATCATCACTGCATTGTCTCCGGGGTTTTTGGCATGCTTTCGGTTCGCCGGCAGCAGATTGACATAGCCGCTCTTTGCCATATCGAAGCTATGGCCCTGAGAACAGCTCCAGGCTCTCCCGCGATGCTGCATAAACGAACCGCATACCGGACACTTCCAAACACTCATGCTCTTTCCACTCCTACCAAAATCTTTGCCGGATCTGCACCGGCATTTGCGGTCACCTGTGCCGCCGGAAATACCTCTTGCAGCTGCTGCGCCAGGATTTCTGCCGCAAAGCGCTCTGTGCCGTAATGACCGCAGTCAAACAGGGCGATATTCTCGAACTCTGCCGCATACCACCGGTCATGCTTGATATCTCCGGTAATCAGCGCATCACAGCCCTTTGCCGCTGCCAGTTCCAGCATGGATGCCGCAGAGCCGGAGCAATAGGCGATCTTTCGGATGGGCGTTTCCCTGGCAGAATACCGCACCGCACCGAATGTCTCTTCCAGTACCTGTGCCAGTGCCTGCGGCGTCCACGTCCGGGTACTGGTGTCAATCCAGCCGAACCCTCTGCCGTCCGTCCAGGAGGGCTCCAGGACGCTCTGCGCGTTTTCCAGCGACAGCGGTTCTCTCAACAGCCCGTGGGCATAGGCATTCAGTCCCACGGGAGACATATCCAGGGGCGTATGCACACAGACAGCGGCGATACCGTGGGCAGCCAACTGATAGACCGGACTGTTCTGCGGCAGCGCTTTCAGCGGCGAAAAGATCACCGGGTGGTGTGCCACAATAAGCTGTACCTGCTGCTGCACTGCCTGCGCGATCACTTCTTCTGAAATGTCCAATGTTGTCAGAATGCGCTCTGCCGGCTGGGTCATGCTCCCCACCAGAAGTCCGGAGTTATCCCAGGATTCCTGTGAGGCAAAGGGCGCAAATGCGTTGATTGCTTCGTATACTTCTTTTACGGTCAGCATGTTGTTTCTCCTTTCGCATCCGTTTCCCGCAGCTTTGTCCGGACTGCTTCTGCCAGCGTTCCCCAGGATTCAGCTTCGGGACGCTGTGCCTGCCGCAGCTGCTGTGCCAGTTTCTGAAAACGCTGCTGCTTCCAGTTGGCATAGCGGCGTGCGGTCTCTGATGTCCAGTCCAGTTTTCCCACTTCCTGTTCCAGTGCAGTCAGGCGGCAGACGGTTCCGGCGGCGTGGACACTGAATATCAGGTAAAACTTTTCGCCCTCCTGCACCGCCTGTTCCGTCCAGGAAAAGCCCTGCTCCGCCATCCACTGCCGGAGGGTGGGGAGCTTTGTCATAGGCTGTAGGATCAGATGCACCTGCTGCCGCCAGGGACAGTTTTCCAAAATGTGCACGATGGTCTCACCGCCCATGCCGGCGATCACCACATCGGTGATCCCCTCCGGCTGCACCTGCGCCAGACCGTCACAGAGAAACAGCTCTGCCTGTTCCAGTACGCCGGCTTCTGTGAGCGTGCGTTTTGCCGCCTCTAATGGCCCGGCGTGGATGTCCGTGGCTACGGCACGGGCACAGCGTCCGCTTTGCAGCAGTTCTGCCGGAAGATAGGCATGGTCTGTGCCCACATCACAGACCACACCGCCCGATGTCACCTGTGCTGCACAGGCAGCAAGCCGTTTCGTCAACATGATCGCATCGTTCCTTTCGCTGAAAAACAAAATTGCTCCGCCGGGAACTACCACCAGGGCGGCAGGATTCACACGGGGAGCAATTCCATCAAAATTCTCTAACACTGTTTTGTATCTGAAAAGATAACCTCTTTGAAGATACGAAACAGGCCCTTACTGGGCATCGCCGGCTGCGATCTGCTTGTTCAGTTCTTCCAGCAGTTCGTCCGTATCAATGCCATGCACCATGCAAGCTTCCTCGACGGTCTCTCCGCGAGAAGCCGGGCAGCCCAGGCAGTGCATGCCGATCGCCATAAACAGCGGTGCTGTCTGCGGCGCGATATCCAGGATATCACCGATAATGGTGTCCTTTGTAATTGTTGCCATATTCCTCACACCTCCTGTCTGTGCATCGTGCAGCGTCAAGCTGCATCTCTGCAATCAATAGCGTTCCCATAACGGAACAGCGCTATGCAGACAAAAAGAATCTTTCCGGCGAAACCGCCGTGTCTATCCAGATCCGGTAAGAGTTATGCCTCTTCCTTCATCTTTGCATAGCAAGCGCTGCAGTAGATCGGACGGCCCTCACGCGGCTGGAACGGAACTCTTGCCTCACCGCCGCAGGAATCGCAGACAGCAGTGAACATTTCGCGTTCCTGTCTCGGTGCGCCGCCGCGCTTTGCATCACGGCAAGCCTTGCAGCGCTTCGGCTCATTGGTGAAGCCGCGCTCTGCATAAAATTCCTGCTCGCCAGCAGTGAAAACAAATTCATTTCCGCAGTCCTTGCATACCAAAGTCTTATCTTCGTACATAGTATAACCTTACCTTTCTCGAGGGATCTCGCTTTGGAGACCTCGTGCCGGAGCGGTTTGTCCGGCTGTCCAATTGAAAAAATGTTCCGGCGGCAGAGCGCCGCGCGGAGAATCCCGGTGCAATCACCGCAGAGTACCGTCCGGACACAGCTTCCGTCTGGCGCGCTGCAGCGCATTATCCACTGATTTCACAGAGATGCCTAGCTGCTGTGCAGTCTGTGCATAAGAAGCACCTCCGAAGATCAGCATGCAAACCTGATATTCCCGCCGGGATAAGCGGCTCACCATTGCACAGAACATTGCGCCTGTCTGCACCCGGCTCTGTGCGACAGAATCCGGCGGCAGGGCATCGTCCTGTACCTGAGAAAGCGGAGGCATATCGGATGCCCCCACAGGTAACGGTAGGTTGCGGCAGCGCCGCAACGCAGATACAATGCTGTTTGTAATGCATTTGCCTGCATAGGCAGAAAAAGGTACGCCGCGCATGGGATCATACCGGCATACCGCAGAAATCAGACCCAAAAAGCCCTCCTGTGCGAGATCCTCCGGTTCAGAAACACCCTGAAACCGCCGCACCTGGCGCCAGACAGCACCCGTGTAGCGCTTCACCATGTTTTCCATTGCCCCGCGGTCGGTTCTCGCCAAAAGCACAAGCTCCTCTTCCGGTAGTTGCTCAAAAGGTACCGGCTTCAATACACATTCCCCTATCGATCCGTGAAATGATTCAGTTTGCGATTGCTCAGGAAGTGCGGCGCACGCCGATTTTTCGGGTGTGCTGCACTTTTCTTATTATATCGGAAATCCGCCGAAATGTCAATATCTATCCATAGAAATCTTGTCCGCACCCGGAAAACTGGCATTTCCCCCAGTTTTCATGATATCTTTTCTGGCAATATGTACAGTTTTGCAGAGACACATTTCCAACAAAAAAACAGCCCCGCAGGGCTGCCGTTTTTCTGATTCACTTCCGCTTCGAGCGGTTCTTGCGCTCTGTGTTGCGCTTGATGTCACACATCCGCTCTTCGCTGTTCTGTTTAAACCGGGAGAGCATATCTTCAAAGGTCATTTCAGAGGGTTCCTGCCGTTTTTTCGGTTCCCAGACATTGGGCTTGCTGCGCCGCGGCGGACGGGAGGACTGCTGGCCCTGAGGTGCGCCGTCACCGCTGCGTTCTCCATGAAAAGGCTTTCCGCCGCGTTCACCGCGTGCGCCGCGATAGCCGCCCCGGCGCTGTCCCTGTTCCGGTGCTTCTTCTGTCTGCTTCATGGAAAGGCTGATCTTGCCCTGGGGATTGGTGCCGATGACTTTTACGCGCACCTGCTGACCCTCTGTGACAAAATCGCGGATCTCATTGACATAGCTCCGGGAGATCTCAGAGATATGCACCATCCCCATGGCATTTTCGCCGTCCGGCACCGGGATCTCCACAAACGCCCCGTATTTGGTGATGTTCTTGACTGTACCCTCATAAATTTTTCCGATTTCGACCTGCATGTAACTCCGTATCCCTTTCTCTTCTCACTGCTTCTTCACGAACGACTTCAATTCCTTGATGTGTCATAAAACCGGTATTCATCCGGATATGCATAGTTGTACTCTTCCCGTGCCAGGCGCTCCATATAGCCGTCAATATCGCCGCTCTCCAGGATCCGCTCCAGATCCTCATTCTCTGCGGTGAGATTGTCGATCTGCTTCTGCACCTGTTCCAGTTCGACTTTTTTCTCCGCAATGCTGGATTGGATCGAAACCACGCTGACGGTACAGCCGATGATCGCCACGATCACTGCCGTCCGGCCGATGAGCCGATAGATCCAGCGCGGCTTGCTTTTTTCTGTCTGTGTTTTTTTTGCCATTGCAATGCCGCCTTCCGTTTCAAAAATCTGTTCTTATTATACAACATTTCTCTATCTCTCTGCAAGGGCAAACGCGAAAAAAATCCGGCTTTCCAAAAAACTTTGGCGAAATGTCCAAATTTCCGGCGCATCGGAGCGCAAATCCGCACAACACCGTGGAATACCGGACGCAGCAGCCAGCGAAAGAACCTGCCGGATACCGTCAGAATGCGGCGCAGCAGCGGCACGGTGACGCAGCCCAGGGTACAGCAATACAGCAGAAAGCCCAGTCCGCTCCCCAAAACATAATAGCCCCGAAATTCGCCCCGCGCCAGAACCGTGGAAAAACAGAGCAGTGCGCCCGACCACAGCAGGAGAAACAGCACATCTTCCAGCGCCGTCGCCAGTTTTCCGTGGGGCAGCAAAAGCCGCAGCGTCCGCAGCACGTCAAAGCACATCCCCAGCGGCACACCCAGCAATACTGCATAGAGCAGCAGCCGGGTCTGTTCCGGAACGGTAAAAAAGGTCTCCAGTTCCATCATCGAAACAGCTTTCCCAGAAGCGACAGCGGGCCGCGGCGATCCTTTTCGCCGTATTGCAGCAGCCAGATGTCTCCGGTGATGGTCATGTCTCCGGTCTCCACGCTGACATCATTGATGTGGAGATTCCTGCCCTTGATGGTCAGTTCTCCCAGTCCGGTAAACAGGTTTATCATGCGCTCGTCAAAGCAGTCCACATCTGTGACGCCTGTCAGTGTCAGCTTTGCCCGATCCTCCAGGATCAGATTGTGGTGTCCGCCGGGAAGCGGCAGTTCTTTCTTTTGCATACCGATCTCCTCCTATTGATGATTGGGATTCGGTTCAGTGTATGCAGCAGGCAATGAAAACATGCCTTTGCAGAAATCCTCTGGTTTTTCAAAAGCAGATCGGGAATTTTTTTGCAAAAAGGCTTGCTTTTTTTTCGGAGATGTGATATAATACAAAAGATAATGAATGGATGCGGGTGTCTGTGCCCATTCAGCATGGACTGGCTCCGGAGACGCGGCGCTGTTCCGTGTCCCCAAAACTGTATGGGAGGAGGGATTCCATGAGCGCACTGGAAATCATTGTGGGCGCTGTCGTTCTGCTGATTAGCATTGTACTGATTATCATCTGCATGATGCAGGAACAGAAGCCGCAGAATGCAACTGCTGCACTGACCGGCGCAAGCAACGATTCGTTCTATGACAAGAACCGCGGACGCACAAAAGAAGCACGTCTGAAGAAGATCACCTTCATTTGCTCCGTCATCTTCTTTGTTCTGATCCTGTTTATGGATATTGTAATGCCGCTGCTGACAAAGTAATGGCAGATCGTCCTGTGCTTTATGTGTTTTCCCATGCTGGAACGGCACTGAGGCGCAGGATTTTTCTTTTTTCCGGCGACATTCTCTCTTTCGCAGCATCCGGCGAAGCAGTCTGGAAAAATATAATAAGCAATGAGAAAGCCGCAATGGGCGGCTGAAGTGAAAGGATTTATATTTTATGGCAAATACCCAACTGGGCGGCGCTGAGACCATCGACAGCTACCGCAAGAAAATCATGACCATCCTGAAAAAAAGCGGACGCACGCCCGTCAATGACCGCGATCTGGCAACCAAGTGCCGCACCAACCGGGGCGGCGCAGCCAACTTCAGAAAGGCAGTTCAGGAACTGTGCAGGGAGGGTGCGATCTGTGAGCGCCGCCGCGGCTATGTTTCCTCTGCCAACATGGGCTATTATCCGGCGACCATCGTCCGTCTGAGCCGCACCTTTGGCTTTGCACGTCCCGAAGAAGAGGGCGCGCAGGATGTATTTATCCCCGGCAAGTTCCTCCAGGGCGCAATGACCAAGGATCGTGTCCTCATCGGCAACATTCCCTCCCGCAGCGGCAAGCCGGAGGGCGAAGTCCTGGCGATCCTGGAAGAAGCCGACAGCAAGCTGACCGGCGTTATCATCGATGACAACGGCAGACTGATGTTCCGGGCGGACACCATGTCCAAGACACCTATCCAGATCCAGCGCAAGGACAGCGTTATCTATCACGAGGGGGAAAAGGTACTGGCTGAGGTCGTTTACCGCGGAAGCCGCCACGCAGAACACAAGGTCAAGATCGTGTACAGCTTCGGCGTTTCTACCCGTGCCAGCGTCTGTGCAGAAGCAATGCTGGCAGTGCGCGGCGTCAACGTAGACTTTCCGGAAGAGGTCGTTGCAGAAGCCGACAAGCTGGCAAATGCGCCTATTCCGCAGGAAGAATATGAGAAGCGTCTCGACCTGCGCGATACCCCGATCTTTACCATCGACAGCGCACACTCCAAGGATCTGGACGACGCCGTTTCTCTGGAAAAGACCGAGACTGGCTATCGTCTGGGCGTGCACATCGCGGACGTTTCCCACTATGTCCGCCCCAAGACTGCCCTGGACAACGAGGCTCTGGAACGCGGCACCAGCATCTACTATGCAAACCATGTTATCCCCATGCTGCCCACCAGCCTTTCCAACGGCATCTGCTCCCTGAATCCCTGTGAGGATCGTCTGGCGTTCTCCGCGCTGATGGAACTGGACGAGAACGGCGAGATCGTGAAGTATGACTTCCGCAAAACGGTCATTCGTTCTGCGGTCAAGGGCGTTTACAGCGAGGTCAATGAGATCCTCGCCGGCACTGCTTCTCCGGAGCTGCTGGAAAAGTACAAGGATGTCAAGCATATGATCCCTGTCATGGACGAACTGTGTGACATTCGTCTCCGGGAACGCAAGCGCCGCGGTGCACCGGAACTGGAGACCGCAGAGGGTGCGCTCATCATCAACGAGGAAGATGTCTGCGTGGATGTTGTGGCACGGGAGCGCGGCAAGAGCGAGTGCATTGTCGAGGAAATGATGCTGCTGGCAAATGAGGCTGCGGCAAAGATGGCGCGGGAAAAGAACCTGCCCTTTGTCTATCGTGTTCACGACAAGCCCTCTCCGGAAAAGATCGAGCGCCTAGAACAGATTCTCCTGCGCCTGGGCGTAGAAGTGCCGGTATTCACCGACATCAAGCCCCGTCATCTGGCAGAGATCCTGGACGGCGCACGGGGTACGGAGCTGTATCCGGTGCTGAATGTCATGGTGCTGCGCTCTATGGCGAAGGCAGCCTATGCACCGGATCCCATCGGACACTTTGGTCTGGCACTGAAGGATTATGCCCACTTCACCTCTCCGATCCGCCGTTATCCTGACCTGGCGATCCACCGCATCCTCAGCAGCTACTGTGAAAATCCGGATGCTGCGGCAATGCAGGAGCGTTTCAGTGCCTTTGTCATTCAGGCGGCACAGCAGTCCAGCGACACCGAAGTCCGCGCCATCACCATTGAGCGTGATGCAGACGACTGCTATAAGGCAGAATATATGCAGCAGCACCTGGGCGAGATCTTCGACGGCATTGTCGCAGGCGTGACCGACTTCGGCTTCTATGTGGCACTGCCCAACACAGTAGAAGGTCTGGTGCATGTCTCCTCTCTGCCGGAAAGCGACTGGATCAACGATGACAGCATTGCATTCAAGGAAGAACAGGGCAGCAAGAGCTATCGCCTGGGCGACAGTGTCCGGGTACAGTGCACCAAGATCGACGTCAACAGCGGCAATGTAGATTTCGCCCTGGTAGAAGACGGTCAGGAAGCCGCAGCAAAATAAGGACACACCCATGCTTTTCAAAAACAGAAGAATCCCGATTTTAGACCCGTTATTTCTCCTTTCGCTGGAAACACACAAACAGACCAAAGGAGGAATCTCAATTGCACAATCCCTGGAAAGAACTCTCCATAAAAGAATGGGGCTTATGGATCGTCTCAATTCTGGCGGTCACCATCTCCAACCTGGCAGGCGGCAGTTTTGATGTGCTGACGCTTGCGGCAACCTGGGTAGGCATCACTTCCCTGATCTTTGCAGCAAAAGGCAATGTCTGGGCACAGTTTCTGATGATCGCATTTAGTATTTTATACGGCATCATCTCCTTTCGCTTCCGCTACTGGGGCGAGATGATTACCTATCTGGGCATGACCCTGCCCATGGCAGTCTGGTCGGCAGTCACCTGGCTGCGAAATCCATCGTCCGGAAATGCAAGCGAAGTTGCCATCCAAAAGCTCGGAAAGAAACAGTTCCTGATCCTGCTGGGGCTGAGCGCGGTCGTGACCGCCGGCTTCTGTTTCCTGCTGTGGTATCTGGACACGCCGAATCTTTTATTCAGTACCATTTCTGTCACCACCAGCTTTCTGGCGGCATCCCTCACCATGCTGCGCTCATCCTATTATGCATTAGGATATGCGGCAAATGACCTTGTACTGGTCATTTTGTGGGGACTGGCGGCAATGGAAAATCCGGTGTACATTCCGGTCATCATCAACTTTATGATCTTTTTCCTCAACGATATGTACGGTTTTCTCAGCTGGAGAAAACGGGAACGGATACAAGAACTGTCTTAAACAGCCAAAGGGCGAACCTCTGCAAAAAGGAGGTTCGCCCTTGTTGTTTCACGCAAAAAATCCCCGATGCAGACCGCACCGGGGATTTTGTAATTTCAGATCAGTTTTCGCTTATTTGCGATCCAGGATGTTGAAAATTGCCATCAGATCATCATCCACCGGCTGAGACTGCTGCGGCTGTGCTGCCTGTGCAGCGCCGTTCTGTGCAGTGCTGCCGCTGACCTTTACGTCATTGACCAGAGGATTGTCTACCTTGATCGGCTCTTCCTCTGCCGGAGCGTCCGGGTCAACCATGTCAAATCCAGCAGCGATCACGGTGATTACCATCTCATCCTGCATATTTTCCTTGAATGCAGTACCGAAGATGAACTCGACGTCGTCTGCTGCCTTGTCGGTAATCATCTTGGTTGCAACATCTACGTCGGAGGACAGGATATCCTCGCTCATTGCAATATTGATCAACAGGCGCTTTGCACCAGCGATAGAAGTTTCCAGCAGCGGGCTTGCGATAACTGCGTTTGCAGCTTCCTTTGCCTTGTCCTTGCCGGAGCCGTGACCGATCGCCATGTGTGCATAGCCTGCACCCTTCATAATGGTAGAAACGTCTGCAAAATCCAAGTTGATATAACCCTCTTCTACGATCAGATCAGAGATGCTCTTGACACCAGTCTTGAGGACATCGTCTGCCAGCGCGAAGGATTCCCGCATGGTCAGCGGCTTATCCAGACCCTCCAGCAGTTTTTCGTTCGGGATCACGATCAGAGAGTCTACATACTTCCGCAGCTCTGCGATGCCTCTCTCTGCCTGGAGCATTTTCTGTTCCCGTTCAAATGCAAACGGCTTGGTAACTACTGCAACCGTCAGGATGCCTGCTTCCTGTGCCAGACGTGCCACAACCGGAGCAGCGCCGGTACCAGTACCGCCGCCCATGCCGGCAGTGATGAATACCATGTCTGCACCCTTCAGTGCTGCCTCGATCTCATCCTTGTTTTCCTCTGCGCTCTGCTGACCGACTTCCGGCTTATTGCCTGCGCCGCGGCCTCTGGTGAGCTTAGAACCGATCTGGATCTTTGTGGTTGCCTTAGAATTATTCAATGCCTTTGCATCCGTGTTGACTGCAATATACTCAATGTCATGTACATCCGAAGATGCCATGCAGTTCAGGGCATTTCCGCCGCCGCCGCCGACACCGATCACCTTGATATTTACATCGGGATCAAACGCATCTTCATAGATAAAATCAGTCATCTCAACATTTCCTCCTACAAGAACTTCCTGTATATTTTCCGCGTTGTCCGTTTTCTGCACACACGGATCTATTCTATAGAAATACACTTATTATTTTAACACATTTCCGCAGGCATTGCAAGCTTTTTTTTGAAATAAATCACGTTTTTCGCATTCTTACAAGATTTTCAGGAAAAAGCCGTCTCAAATTCACATTTTCATACAGATTTTCGCTGAAAAACTCACTGCCATTCCACTGCGGTCGTCGTTGTTTCTGTGGTAGTTGTGAGCGGAACGCCGTTTTCATCTGTCTCTGCCACAGGATTTCCGTTTTCGTCGGTGGCTGTAGTCTGAAGCGGCGCTGTGGTCTGCTGTTCCACGGCATCCTTATCCCGATAGGAACACTGATGGTCTCCCACCATAGTCAAATAGCCCACCTTATCCGCCGAGAGCTGCCCCAGAACGGTTTCCGCCAGCGTGATCTTATAATCCATATCGCTCCAGTTCCCCAGAGAAAACACTACCCTGTTATCAAACGTAAGGCTGATGTTATACTTATCCGTCAGATCTACGCCGGTGACAGGACAGTCCAGTCCTTTGGAGACCCGGGCGGCAATGGTCTGAAAGATCTTGTCTTTCTGGCTGTCTTTGGATTCCAATTGCTGCCCCGGCTCGCGAACGGAAATTTCAAATCCGGTAATGGTGGGGAGCGCCGGATCTGCATCCGGGCTGCTTTTCAGGATCTTTCCGGCAGCACTCACCTGCAGTGTGCCGCTGGAATCCGTCACGTTAAATGCAGCCTCACTGGGTGTCACTGTAATCACCAGGGTATCCGGAAACTTTTTCTGGATAGAAACGCTGTCCACGAACACCATGCGCGCCAGGATGTTTTCCTTGACCTGATTGCTGTTCAGACGCATCATATTGTCTCCGGTATGTACGCCGGAGGCATTTGCCACATCCTCCGTCGTATACTGGGGTGCATCTCCGGCGATCTCAATGGTCTGAATGTTAAAAAACACCGTCATCGACAGAGAAACGCCCACGCCGATCACCAGTGCCGTCACCAACAGCCCGTAAAGCGGACGCATCCGATTCCGGCGGCGTCTGCGCTTGGAACTCGCCTGGCTCTGGATCTCTGTTTTTTCCACATCCTGCATTGCTACTGCTCCTCACTTCATTTTTCAGATCGTATCTTCTGTCCGGGTGATCTTCGCCCCTGCGCCGCGGAGCACCTGCTCTATCGCCTCATAACCCCGGTCGATATGGGCGATCTGGCGCACCTCCGTTTTGCCCTGTGCGCCCAATCCGGCAAGTACCATTGCTGCGCCGCCCCGCAGATCGGTGGCAGCAACAGAAGCGCCGCTCAGGGAACGGACACCGGTCACCACGGCGATCCTGCCGGACACCCGGATCTTTGCGCCCATTTTTACCAGTGCATCCACATGGCGATAGCGATTCTCGAAAATGTTTTCTTCCAGAACGCTGACGCCGTTCGCCAGGCTGAGCATTGCCATAAAGATCGCCTGGGCATCTGTGGGGAATCCGGGATGGGGCATGGTACGGATAGACGGCACGGCGCGGAGTCGGCGGGGCGCTAGCAAATGCAGCCGATCCGGTTCGGGAAAGATGCGGCATCCAGTCTGTTCCAACAGCGGCAGCATATTCTCCATGGAGTGAACATCTGCGTTGCGCAGACACAGCGTCCCGCCTGTGATCGCCGCCGCACCCAGATAAGTGACTCCGGCGATCCGGTCGGGCATAATGGCATAACGGCTGCCGTGAAGCTGTTTCACGCCGCGGATCACGATGGTACTCTCGCCGTCTCCGGAAATGTCCGCACCGCAGGCACGCAGAAATGCCGCCAGATCGCAGATCTCCGGCTCGCGCGCCGCATTGTGCAGTACTGTCCTGCCCTTTGCCAGGACTGCCGCCAGCATGATATTTTCCGTCGCACCCACAGAAGGGAACGGCAGATGGATCACTGCACCGCAAAGTCCCTCCGGGGCGGTGCAGTCCAGCTGACCGCCATGTACAGAAAACTGCGCACCCATCTGCCGCAGCGCATCCAGATGCATGTCAATGGGACGCGGCCCGAGTTCACAGCCGCCGGGATAAGAAACATGACAGCTGCCGGAACGCCCCAGCACTGCGCCCAGGAAAATAATAGACGAACGCATCTCCTGCATCAGTGCCTCCGGAATGGTATCCGAACGCAGATCGCGCACGCGCACCGTCACCGTGTGTTCCTGCATCATACAGCGGCAGCCCAGATGGGTCAGGATCCGGCAGGCGGCAAATACATCCGTCAGCCTGGGACAATTCTCCAGAATCGTCTCACCGTCACAGAGCAATGTCCCTGCCAGAATCGGCAGAGCGCTGTTTTTTGCCCCGTGCAGAAAGATCTCTCCCTCCAGCGGTATGCCGCCCTCAATCACCAGTTTTTGCAATCCGCATCACCTCTTTTTATTTTCAGTGTATGCGGTTGCAGAAAAAATGGTGAAACGGGATTATTTTGTCTTTTGGTACAGCCCGGAGATCACATTCCAGATACGCTCGTCGGTATCCGTGATCTCCAGCGCCTTTGCCTTCTGTCCCATCTCTGTCAGGCGGGAACGGTCTGTATAAAGCTGTTCCACTTCCTGAATGATCCGCTCCGGAGAAGCGTCCTTCTGTTCGATCACAATGGCAGCGCCGGCATCTCCCAGCACATTGGCATTATGCAGCTGATGGTTTCCGGTGACAATGGGAGACGGGATCAGAATTGAACCGCGTCCGGCTGCCTCCAGCTCTGCCAGCGTAGAAGCGCCCGAACGGCAGACCACCAGGTCAGCCGCCGCCAGACAGACATCCATGTCATTGATATACTCTGTGATTCTCAGACGGTCACTCTTCATGGGGATGCCGGCTTCCTGCATTGCCTTCGGGAACGATTCCTTCCCCATGCCGCCGTAGCCATGGATATGGTTGATCGCCATGCCCTTTTTCACATGCCACGGAATCACCTTTGCCATTGCCTCATTGATGCATCCTGCGCCCAGACTGCCGCCGAAGGACAAGATGCACATTCCGTCATCGAAGCCCAGCTGCTTTCGGGCAGCGGCTTTGTCCATGCCGGCAATGCCACCGCGCACCGGGAGACCGGTCACCGTATAGGCGCAGTCCGGATGCAGATAGTCCAGTGCTTTCTCCACAGTGAGCATCACATAATCCACTTCCTTTGCCAGCATCTTATTGGTGACGCCGGGGAAAGCGTTCTGCTCGTGGATGGCGCAAGGGATTCCCATATGCGCTGCCGCATGGAGGATCGGCCCTGCCACATAGCCACCAGTACCAATGGCGATATCCGGCTGAAACTGTTTCAGGATCTGCTTGGCGCGGTGCTGTGAGGTCGCCAGATAGTACGCCGCTTTACAGTTTCGGCGAATGTTCTTCCAACTCAGCTTTCGCTGAAAGCCTGCCACATGCATGGTCTCCATGCGATAGCCTGCCTGGGGCACGAGCCGCGCTTCCATGCCGTTGGGCGTTCCCACAAAGAGAAACTCCGCAGACGGCTCATGCTGCTTGATAATCGATGCAATGGCGAGCGCCGGATTGATATGGCCGCCGGTGCCGCCTCCTGCCAATAATACTTTCACGCGTTACCTCCCAGCGGTTGTTCCGCTTCTTCCGTTTGTTTCTGCGGTACGGCGGCTTTTGCGCCCACCCGATACCGCACACGGGAAATGTTCAGCACGATGCCCATCTCCGCCAGCTGGAAAATCAGCGCCGTTCCGCCGTAGCTGAAAAACGGCAGGCTGATGCCCGTATTGGGGATGAGGTTGCTGACAACTGCGATGTTGAAAAATGCCTGCAAACCGATATGCGAGGTCAATCCGATGGCGATCAGCATCCCGAACTTGTCACGGGCATGCATACCGATATAAAAGCCGCGGATGACCAGCAGTGCAAACAGCAGCACAACTGTCAGTGCGCCCACAAATCCCAGTTCCTCGCAGACAATGGAAAAGACAAAGTCGTTTTTCGTCTCCGGCAGATAGAGATACTTCTGCCGGGATTCCCCCAGTCCCAGACCGAATAAGCCGCCGGAACCGATGGCGATCAGGGACTGACAGGTCTGCCAGGTGTCGCCCAGGCTGTCGGAAAACGGATCCCGCCAGGAGGCGATACGCTTTCCGATATAGGCATAGCTGTCAGACATGATAAAACCAATGAGCAGCGCTGCGCCAACGGCAAGAATGCCGATCAGCAGGAACTGCTTGATATCCGCACCGCCCACAAAGATCAGGATGATGCAGGTCATGGCGATCAGGACGGTGGCGGAAAGGTGCGGCTCTTTGATGAGCAGCGCCGCCGGAACGCCCATGGCGAACAGCAGGGGCAGCAGACCCTTGCGGAAGCTGCGCATGTTGTCATAGTTCCTGTCGATGATATAGGCAAAGAAAATGACGATGCCGATCTTCATGATCTCCGAAGGCTGAAAGTTGAAACTGCCGATGGCGATCCATCGGGTCGCGCCGCCGTCGGTGACGCCGATACCCGGAACAAATACCAGGATCAGCAGAATGATCGGCAGGATGTAGGCACAGACTGCAATGAATTTTTTTTGCAGAAAATGATAATCCACCAGACAAAGTCCGCACATGACTACCAGACCGAAAACTGCATTCTTGATCTGGCTTACGGCATAATAAGTGCCGTCTCTTCCCTCTGCGATCGCCCAGGCATAGCTGGCGGAGAACATCATAACGATGCCCATGACCAGCAGCGCGATAATGATGAGGAAAAACGGAAGATCTACTTCGCCGTACCGCACATTACGCTGCCACAGGGGAAGCGTAAACCGATGCTTTTTGTGTTTTGTTCCGGCAGCTGTTTGTTCCGCCATATGCAACCTCCTTTGGCTTTGCTGCTTACAGAAGCACCAGCAGCAGTCCGCACAGTCCGGCAACTGCGCCGAACAGAGAAAATGTAATCACGATCTTATACTCACTGAATCCGCTCATCTCAAAGTGATGATGGATCGGTGTCATCTTAAAGATGCGGCGTCCCTCGCCGTACTTCTTTTTGGTATACTTAAAATAGGTGACCTGGATCATGACAGAAAGCGCTTCCAGAATATACACCAGCGCCACCAGGATCATGCTGAGATGCTGATGGGTCGCCAGACCGATGGCGGCCACCGCCGCGCCCAGATACATAGAACCGGTGTCACCCATGAAGCACTTCGCCGGGTGCAGATTCCACACCAGAAAACCCAGACAGCCACCGGCGAGTGCCATTGTGAACAGTGTATAGCTACCCATCTGGAGCTTGCTGCAGATCAGCGTAAAGATCAGCATTGCCACCAGTGTCACCGTGCCGCAGAGTCCGTCTACACCGTCAGTCAGATTGACCGCATTGGTCAGATACAGGATCACCAGTACCATCAGCGGATAGTAGAACCACTTGATGTCAAACGAAGCAAAGCCCAGTCCGATGGTGGTATCCCGGTCGCCCAGTCCATACATTGCCGCCAGCCACAGCACCGCTGCCACCACTTGCAGCACGATCTTCTGCATAGGCTTCAGCCCTTCATTCTGTTTCTTCGCCACCTTTGCGAAGTCGTCAATGAATCCGATCACGCCGAACAGCAGACAAAACAGCATGCAGCTCAGCACGCGAAGCGCTTCACGGTTGCTGAGGGTAGAGACAAAATCCGTCGTCCCGAAAAAGCGGTACAGCGCATAGCCGACGCAAGTGGCAATAAAGCTGCCCACAATAAACAGGATGCCGCCCATGGTCGGTGTGCCCTGCTTGTTGGCATGCCAGCTGGGGCCGAAGTTGACCTTGATGGGCTGACCGAATTTCAGCTTGTGCAGCCAGGGCAACAGTGCCTTTCCGCCCAGGGCGGCAATGACAAACGCCAGCAATCCTACGAGAATGTTAATCCAAAACGGCATGATCCGCTTCCTCCTCCTGCTCAAAAATCACGTCAATACAATCTTCCAGGTGCATGCCCCGGCTCGCTTTGAACAGAACCACGTCTCCCGGACGGAGATACTGCCGGATCACACGGCACAGCTCCCTGCGGTCTTCAGTGTGGTACACTGCGACCTCCTGCATGGCAGCGCGCTGCGCCAGATAAAAGGACTCTCTGCCAAAGCAGAACAGCGCGTCTACTTCGCTGTTTGCCGCCATGTCGCCTACCAGTGTATGCAGCTGACGGGACATCTCACCCAGTTCCAGCATATCGCCCAGAACGGCAACATGTCTGCCCTTGCAGGGCAGATCACGGAGCACAGTCAGTGCCGCCTTCATAGAATCCGGACTGGCGTTATAACAGTCCGCAATGATGGTATATGCGCCCCGGCGGTAAATATTCTGGCGCAGTCCCACGGTGTGATACTGTGCCAGCGCCTTGCAGATCTGCTCCGGCGCAATGCCCGCCAGTCTGCCGATGCAGAACGCCGCCAGTGCATTCATCACATTGTGGTCTCCGGCGCAGGGCAGTTCTACCGGATAGGTCTTTCCATCCTCTGTCTGGATGGAAAAGTTGGTGGACTGTGCCTGACGCTCCACATGCACTGCGCGGACATCTGCCTTGCTGCTGTGCATGCCATAGGTGATGACCGGACGGGACAGTTCCTTTTTCAGCGGTGCAAGCAGCAGATCGTCTCCGTTCACCACCAACGGCGCATCCTCCGCCATGCCGTCCTGGATCTCCAGCTTTGCCTGGCGGATGCCCTCCTGGGTCTTGAGATTTTCAATATGCGAATAGCCGATGTTGGTAATAACGCCGGCAGACGGCTCTGCCGTCCGGGAAAGGCGGCTGATCTCGCCGAAGTGTGACATGCCCATTTCGATGACCGCAGCCTCGTGGCTGTCCTCCATCTGGAGCAGTGTTTTCGGGAGACCGATCTCGTTGTTCAGATTTCCCTGGGTTTTCAGGGTGTTGAACTGCGATTCCAGCACACAGGCGATCATTTCCTTGGTGGTTGTCTTTCCGACGCTTCCGGTGATGCCCACCAAAAACGGATGGAATTTTTCCCGATAGAACCGTGCGATCTGCAGCAGCGCCTTTCCGGTATCCTTTACCACCAGGCAAGGGCAGCCTGCAACAGGTCTGTCTGTGACCGCAGCAGCAGCGCCGGCTTCGATCGCCTGCTTTACAAATTCGTTTCCGTCAAATTTTGCGCCGCGCAGCGCCACGAACAGGCAGCCCTGCGGCAGATCACGGGTATCTGTGCTGACACAGGTAATCTCTGCCTCCATCGGCACATCACAGTCCAGCACGGATTTTAACTCTGACAACATCCAAGGTTTCATCTCAATCTCCCCCAGTTTCGTTTATCGCTCAGGAACAAGCGGCAGACAGTCACGCACGATCTCCCGTTCGTCCATATGAATATGCACACCGTTTTTCAATACCTGATAATCTTCATGGCCCTTTCCGGCGAGGACGATCACATCCTCCGGCTGTGCCAGCTGCATGCTCCGCAGGATGGCTTCTTTCCGGTCGATGACCACCTCATAGGGCACATCGCTGCCCTCCAGTCCGGTGAGAATGTCGGCGATGATCGCCTCCGGCTCTTCGTCTCTGGGATTATCCGAAGTGATGACCAGGAAGTCCGCATAGTTTGCCGCAGCCTTCGCCATCTTCGGGCGCTTGGTCGCATCCCGGTTGCCGCCGCAGCCGAACAGACAGATCAGTCTGCCCTTGGTATATTCCTTTACGCTCCGGAGAATGTTCTCCACCGCATCCGGCGTATGGGCATAGTCACAGATCACGGTGAAGTCTCTGCCGGTGGGGATCACCTCACACCGGCCGCGAACGCCGGTGCAGGTCGCCAATGCGCTGCGGATCTCTCCCATGGGCAGCCCCACGGCATGGCATGCTGCCACTGCTGCCAGGGCATTGGACACGTTAAACATTCCAGTCAGATGCAGATCTACCGGATAGGATTTTCCACCGCAGCACAGCCAGAAGCTTGTGCCGCCGGCGCGAAGCTTGATGGCATCCGCATAGAAATCCGCCTGACCACAGTTATCATAAGTAATTACCGGGCAAGTCACTTCATCGCGCAGCCGTCTGCCGTAAGCATCGTCTGTGTTGATGATCGCTGTATCACAGCGTTGGAACAGCAGCTTCTTTGCCTGGTAGTAGTTCTCCATCGTGCCGTGATAATCCAGGTGATCCTGAGTCAGGTTCGTGAACACCGCGGCTTCAAAATGGGTCTCCCCGATGCGCTGCTGTACCAGACCAAAGGAAGAGACCTCCATGACCACATAGTCACAGCCTGCCTCAGCCATCTTGGCATACAGCGCCATCAAATCATAAACAAAAGGCGTTGTATTGTCGGTATGCACGATCTCATCCCCGATCTCATTCTGGATCGTGCCGATCAGACCCACCTTATGTCCGTTTTCCGTCAGAATGTGCTTGATGAGATTGGTGATGGTCGTCTTTCCATTCGTACCGGTCACGCCGATGAAATGCATTTTCCGCTCCGGATGCCCGAACCATGCGGCGCAAAGCTTGCCGTAGAGCGCACGGGTATCATCCGTCATAATCTGCCGGTCACCCAGTCCCAGGTCATGATCCACCAGAACCGCTGCCGCGCCCTTCGCCAGAACATCTGCCGCGGCGGTATGCCCGTCAAAGCGTTCTCCGCGAATGCAGGCAAACAGCATGCCCGGCTGTACCTTTCTGGAATCATCGGTCAATCCGGTGATCTCCAGATTTTCCAGACTGGTTTTCGCGTTTTCTTCCAAAAGCGTATACAATTGCATTTTTCTCATCCTTTCTGTTGATGAAGGTATGCGTTAATCGGTTGCCTCTCCGGCGGACAGCGTCAGTGTGATGGAAGAGCCGCGCTGCAGCTGTGTTCCCTCTGCGGCAGACTGACTCTTGACCAATGCACCCTCGCTGCTGGCGGATGCACCCATCAGAGAATAATTCAAGCCATAATAGGACAGGGTCTCGTTTGCCTGAGACGCGGTCATGCCAATGAGATTCGGCACAGTGACCAGATCCCGTGTGGTGGTCTGTTCGGTATACAGCAGCACCTTTCCGCCCTTGGCGACACTGGTGCCGGTGGTGGGCGACTGCGAAACTACTGTAGAGCCGCTGCCAACTACCTCATATGTCAGTCCCAGCTGTTCCAGTGTGGACTCTGCCGCACTCAGTTCCGCATCCTGGAGCAGCGGAACGGTAACATTCATTTCCTTTGCCTCTTCGTCCGTATACTCCGGATATAATCCCATATACGGCAGGATCTCTTCCATGATGTCCCGTGCATACGGCGTTACGACCTTAGAGCCGTAATAGCCGATCTCCGGGTTCGGATAGTCCGCCTGGATCAACATAATGATTTCTGGATCATCTGCCGGCGCAAAGCAGCAGTACGATGCCACATAGTCATCTTCGATGTCTGTGGTGGCACGAATTTCCGCCGTACCGGACTTACCGCCGATGCGGTAGCCCTGGATATAGGCATTATGAGACGGGTTGGTGGAAACGACTGCCTCCAGCTGCTCCCGCATGGTTTTTGAGGTTTCTTCCGAAACGATCTGCCGCTTTTCGGTAGTAGTGTTTTGCAGGACAGTGTTGCCGCTGCTGTCTACAATATGATCTACTACATAGGGCTGTACCACATAGCCGCCGTTGATGGCAGCCGAATAGGCGGTGATCAGCTCCAGAGCAGTCAGTTCATTGGTCTGTCCGAATGCGCCGGATGCCAGATCGACCTGTGTCATCTTGTCTTCCGACACGCATACGCTGGAAACTTCACCCGGCAGGTCGATGCCGGTCTTTTCTGTCAAGCCGAAGCCCTGGAGATAATAGCTGAACTTCTGCACACCCAGCCGCAGACCAATCTCCATAAACGCCGGATTGCAGGAATTGGTCAGCGCCTGGGTAAAGGTCTGCGAACCGTGACCGGAACGCAGCGAGCAGCCGATTTTTGCGTCCTGCACCTGCAGGTAGCCGGAGCAGAAGAAGGTATCGCTGTTCAGATCGATCAGATTTTCCTCAAACGCTGCCGCCGATGTCACAATTTTGAAGGTAGAACCCGGCGGATTGATCTCGCTGATTGCCTTGTTCCGCCACTGCTTTTCTCTGGCTTCCAGGTACGCGTCCTGATATTCACTCTCCGGCAGTTCTTTCAGCTGTGCCGCAACCACGGGGTCATAAATTTCAGACGGGTTGTTCAAGTCGAAGGACGGACAGGTCGCCATAGCATAAATGGCGCCAGTTTTCGGGTTCATGATGATGCCGGTGGCACGGTCATTGACCTCAAAATTTTCCACCATCTCCGACATGCTCTTTTCCAGATAATACTGCATGGTGGAATCCAGCGTCAGATAAAGAGATGCGCCGTCCTCCGCCTCATAGGTGGTGGAATAGCGGTAGGGCATTTCCTCGCCGTTTGCCGCCTGTGCCGAAATGATTCTGCCGTCTACGCCGGAGAGATAGTCGTTGTACTGATACTCCAAACCATACTGTCCGTCACCGTCACCATTGGTGAAGCCAATCACCGCCGCAGCAAGCTCATTCTGGGGATAATAACGCCGTGTGGTCGCTTCTGTACCGATAAATGTCAGTTTCAACTTGTCAAAATAGGAAATGATGGCATCCGCCTTATCCTTTTCCACCTGTGTCTGGAGCACATAATATCGGCTGTCGCGGGAAAGTCCCTCTTCGATCTTGGAGACATCGATTTCCAGCGTCTCCGACAAAAACGACAGGATCGACTGCTTCAGCTGATCTACATCCACCAGATTTGCAGCCTGTTCGCCCTTTTCCTGAGCTGCCGCCTGTTTCTTGCTGTTTGACTTTTCGATCTCATCCATTTCGTCCTGATACAGCTTCGGATCTATGTATACATTATATACTGTAGCACTCCACGCCAGAGCCGTTCCGTTGGCATCATAGATCGCGCCGCGGTTGGCATCCAGCGTCATCGTACCAAAATGGTAGTTATTCGCCATATCCTCATACTTTTTATTATCGACGATCGACACCTTGAACAGCTTTCCTGCTACGGTCGCACCCATGGCAACCAGGATCGTCATGCCCACTGCTGCGCGGCGGCGCATGACTGCGGAAGCAGAACGTGGTGTTTTTGCCTTCTGGCTTTTCTTTTCCTTATGTTCATTGATTATGCGCACGTTCGGCACACCTCCGTTTTCTGTGTGATCCTCCAGGCATCCATATCTCTATATAATAGAATCAGGCAGGGAATCGTCGCCATTACCCCGCCTGTTTCAACCGTCTGTCCTGCGCTTTTCCGCGGAGACGGGAATTTCTCGTTCTGCGGCAACAGATTCCCTTGCCGCAGAATGTATGCAGGAATGGGGACACCGCCTTGCAACGGTCACCTGTCCGGCAGCCATATTTTTGTCAGCCCGACTGTGTGCATTCCTGCCCGGTAACTTTATGTGAACTAACAGTTCTGCCCCTTCCCTCGTCTGTTCCGGAACAGCACCGATAGTCAGCAAGAGTGATGTGATACCGCTCTGCCCACTTCATTGTATGGGCATCAGCCGCGGAGATATGCCACAATATCCTCAAACTTATGCTTGAGCCGAACAAAAATGTTCTGCTCCTCTCCGTCGATTTCCACAGTATCCTCTGTCTGTATCTCAATATATTGGATCTGGGACTGATCCAGCTTCTGGAGTCCCAGGTGTTCTTCTGCATAGTCCTTGATGTTCCGGATAGACGCCTTGCCTTCCAGTTCCGTCTGCATCCGCACATTTTCGCTGCGCAGGGTGTTCAGCTCTGCATTTGCATCTGAGATCGAAGTATAGACCTCTGTCAGCTGCACATAGCTGTTAATGATAACACTAAACATCAACAGCGCCAAAACGCCTGCAAAAAAGACCTTCAGTGCTGCGCCGCGCTTTGAAGGTGAGACCCGAAAGACAAAAATACCGGAAGAAGGTGCTTTTTCCTCCTGCGGTTCTGTGTTTTCCGGCACTGTTTTTTTCTCTGATTCTGCCATGAATGGTCAGCGGCTCCTTTCCAGAACCCGCAGTTTTGCGCTGCGGCTGCGGCTGTTTTCCTCCAATTCCTCTTCACTGGGCGCAATGGGCTTTCGGGAGACCAGCTTTGCCTCCGGCGTTCTGCCGCACACACATTGCGGAAAATCCGGCGGGCAAATGCAGCCCTGACACCACTGTGCAAACTGCCGCTTTACCATGCGATCCTCCAGAGAATGGAAGGTGATGACCGCCAGTCTGCCGCCGGGCTTCAACACAGAAAATGCTGCTTTCAGTCCATTTTCCAGATGTTCAAACTCGCCGTTGACAGCAATGCGAATCGCCTGAAATGTCTTTTTACAAGGATTTTTCATGCGCCGCACCTTTTGCGGAACACTGCTTTTCACCAGTTCTGCCAGTTCCAATGTGGTATGGATCGGCTTTTCTGCCCGTGCGCGCACGATATTCCGCGCAATGCTCCGGGCGAAAGACTCTTCCCCATAAGTGAACAGGATCCGGGCGAGTTCCTGTTCCGAAGCGGTATTCACCAGTTCCTCCGCCGTCATGCCGGTCTGGCTCATCCGCATATCCAAAGGTGCATCGTGGTGATAGGAAAATCCCCGGGAATCCTCGTCCAACTGGTGGGAGGATACCCCCAGATCCAGCAGCACACCGTCCACCGGCACTGCGCCCATCTCCGTCAGCACTTCCTGCATTTCATCATAATTATGGTGCACCACCGTTGCCGGATATGGTGCGAGCCGCTCTGTCGCCACTGCGACTGCGTCCGGATCTCGGTCGAATCCAATAAGCCGCCCACCCGCAGTCAGACGCTTTGCAATTTCCGTGGAGTGTCCGGCACCGCCGACAGTTCCATCCACATAAATGCCGTCCGGGCGAATTACCAGCCCATCCAACACCTCGTGCAGCAGCACGGGAACGTGTTTAAATTCCATACCTAAAATCCGATTTCCTCTAGCATTTCCAGCATCTTTTTGGGGTCGAAGGCAGCGTTCAGCGCTTCCCACCGAGACTTTTCCCAAATTTCCGCTTTATTGTTTGCACCGATGATGACAACATCCTTTTCCAACCCGGCGAACAGCCGCAGCTCCTGTGGAATCAGCACGCGCCCCTGCTTATCCGGCACAAGAACACCTGCGCCGGAAAAAAGCCATCGCCGCAGCTGACCGCCCTTCGATTCCGGAAGCGCCGCCACTTTCGCTGACAGACGCGCCCATTCCTCTTCTCCATAGACCGTCAGGCAAGGCTGATCCAACCCTTTTGTCACATAAAAAGCTGTCCCCAGGATCTCCCGCAGCTTGGTGGGAAAGTTCATGCGTCCCTTGGCATCAATATTGTGATAATAGGTACCCATCAGAGATTGCACAAATTCCGCCGCCTTTCTGTAGGAGACCGCGGCAAAGTGAAAAATTGCCCCCACTTTCAGGGATTCTTCCCCACTTTTCACCGCTATGTTATTATTATACCGTATCTATCCTAAAATTGCAAGAATGCAGCGAAAGAAAACGAAAAAAATATGCCCGAAAAAACGGAAATTTTTTAGATACCTTGCACAAAATCCAGGCATCAAAAAAGGACGAGCCGAAGCTCGTCCTCTTTTTTTAGAAACGCATCAATGCGGTTCAATTATTCGTTAATCGCTGTAACGACACCAGAACCTACGGTTCTACCACCCTCACGGATAGCGAAACGCAGACCTTCTTCGATAGCGATCGGCTGAATCAGCTCAACGTCCATTTCAACGTTATCGCCAGGTGTGCACATTTCAACGTCTGCCGGCAGAGTGATGATACCGGTTACGTCAGTTGTTCTGAAATAGAACTGCGGTCTGTAGTTGTTGAAGAACGGTGTGTGACGGCCGCCTTCTTCCTTCTTCAGAACGTAAACCTGACCCTTGAACTTGGTGTGCGGGTGAATGGAACCCGGCTTGCACAGTACCTGACCACGCTCAACCTGGTCACGAGTGATACCACGCAGCAGTGCGCCAACGTTATCACCAGCTTCTGCGAAGTCCAGAGACTTACGGAACATTTCCAGACCAGTTACAACGGTGTTCAGCTTTTCTTCAGACAGACCAACGATTTCAACCGGCTCGTTAACATTCAGCTTTCCGCGCTCTACACGACCGGTAACAACGGTACCACGGCCAGAGATGGTCATAGTATCCTCGATCGGCATCAGGAACGGCTTTGCATCGTCACGTTCCGGAGTCGGAATGTACTCGTCAACAGCGTCCATCAGTTCGATGATCGGCTTGTAAGCCGGATCGCTCAGATCGTCCGGAGCTTCCAGAGCAGCCAGAGCAGAACCAACGATGATCGGAGTGTCATCGCCCGGGAAGTCATACTCATTCAGAGTTTCACGAACGTCCATCTCAACCAGTTCCAGCAGTTCCGGATCGTCAACCTGGTCAGCCTTGTTCAGGAATACAACGATTGCCGGTACGCCTACCTGACGAGCCAGCAGGATGTGCTCCTTGGTCTGAGCCATCGGGCCATCAGAAGCAGCAACTACCAGGATAGCGCCGTCCATCTGTGCTGCACCAGTGATCATGTTCTTTACATAGTCAGCATGTCCCGGGCAGTCAACGTGAGCGTAGTGACGCTTGTCAGTCTCATACTCAACGTGAGCGGTGTTGATTGTGATACCACGCTCTCTCTCTTCCGGAGCCTTATCGATCATATCGTAAGCTTCGTACTGAGCCTGACCCTTCAGAGCCAGAGTCTTGGTGATAGCAGCAGTCAGAGTGGTCTTACCATGGTCAACGTGACCGATGGTACCAATGTTTACATGCGGTTTGGTTCTTTCAAATTTAGCCTTTGCCATTGGAATAATCCTCCTCAATATAAAATTCAGTAGTCATGCACTTAACGAGAAGTGTTACCTACATTGTACCAGATTTCAAATCAAATTGCAAGTGTTTTTTGAAAAAAACAGTGATTTTTTCAAAAAAGCTTACTTCTTGCGATCTGTCATGATCTTTTCTGCGATATTCTTCGGAACTTCCTGATAGCTGTGGGGTTCCATCGCATACTGACCGCGTCCCTGTGTGTTAGAACGCAGGTCGCTGGTGTAACCGAACATTTCGGACAGCGGCACCAGAGCGTCTACCTGAACGGTACCAGTACGAGTTTCCTGACCCTGGATCTGACCACGGCGGGAACTCAGGTCACCGATAACAGTACCGGTGTATTCGTCCGGAACGGTAACAGAAACCTTCATGATCGGCTCCATCAGAATCGGCTGAGCCTGCTTCATTGCTTCCTTGAAAGCGATAGAGCCGGCGATCTTAAATGCCATTTCAGAAGAGTCAACTTCATGATAAGATCCATCGTACAGTTCAACCTTTACATCGACTACTTCGTAGCCTGCCAGGATACCAGCCTGCATTGCGCCGCGGATACCTGCATCGACTGCCGGAATGTATTCCTTCGGGATCGCACCGCCGACAACCTTGTTGGTGAACTCATAGCCCTTACCGGATTCGTTCGGAGATACACGGATCTTAACGTGACCGTACTGACCGGAACCACCGGACTGCTTCTTGTACTTGTAGTCCACATCAGCGTTGCCCTTGATGGTTTCCTTATAGGATACCTGCGGTGCGCCGACGTTTGCTTCTACCTTGAACTCACGAAGCAGACGGTCTACGATAATATCCAGGTGCAGCTCGCCCATGCCGGCGATAATGGTCTGACCGGTTTCCTCGTCTGTCCAGGTACGGAAGGTCGGGTCTTCTTCTGCCAGCTTTGCCAGCGCGATACCCATCTTGTCCTGACCAGCCTTGGTCTTCGGCTCGATTGCCAGCTGGATAACCGGTTCCGGGAATTCCATGGATTCCAGGATAACCGGAGCCTTTTCGTCGCACAGTGTATCACCGGTGGTGGTGTTCTTCAGACCAACAACGGCAGCGATATCGCCTGCGTATACAGTTTCGATATCCTTTCTGTGGTTGGAGTGCATCTGTACGATACGTCCCATACGCTCCTTGTTGTCCTTGGTAGCGTTCAGAACAGTTGCGCCGGCATTTACGGTACCGGAATATACACGGAAGAAGCACAGCTTACCAACGAACGGGTCGGTTGCGATCTTGAATGCCAGAGCAGCAAACGGCTCGCTGTCAGAAGAGTGACGGAATACTTCCTCGCCGGTTTCCGGATCAGTACCCTTGATAGACGGTACATCCAGCGGAGACGGCATATAATCTACGATAGCATCCAGCAGCTTCTGTACGCCCTTGTTACGATAGGAAGTACCGCAGGTTACCGGAACCATCTTGTTTGCGATAGTGGACTTACGGATGCAAGCCTTGATCTCGTCGATGGTGATCTCTTCTTCGTTAAAGAACTTCTCCATCAGCGCATCGTCCTGCTCTGCAACGTGTTCCATCAGTTCCTGGTGATATTCTTCAGCCTTTTCCTTCAGATCATCCGGGATCTCTTCGACACGAATGTCCTTGCCCAGATCATCGTAGTAAACATAAGCCTTCATCTCAACCAGGTCGATGATGCCCTTGAACTCGTCCTCAGCGCCGATCGGCAGCTGAATCGGAACAGCATTACACTTCAGGCGATCCTTCATCATGTGTACAACATTGTAGAAGTCAGCGCCCATGATGTCCATCTTGTTGACATAAACCATACGCGGAACCTGATACTTATCAGCCTGACGCCATACCGTTTCTGTCTGCGGCTCAACGCCGCCCTTTGCGCACAATACAGTTACTGAACCATCCAGTACACGCAGAGAACGCTCAACTTCTACAGTGAAGTCAACGTGTCCCGGTGTATCGATGATGTTGATTCTGTGACCAGCCCAGTGTGCGGTGGTTGCAGCAGAGGTGATCGTGATACCACGCTCCTGCTCCTGCTCCATCCAGTCCATGGTAGCAGCACCCTCGTGGGTCTCACCGATCTTGTGGTTGATACCGGTGTAGAACAGAATACGCTCAGTAGTTGTTGTTTTACCGGCATCGATGTGCGCCATGATACCGATATTTCTGGTTTTTTCCAGGGAACAATCTCTAGCCATAGATGATCCTCCTTATACAGCAGCGCAGTGCGCTTACCAGCGGTAGTGTGCAAACGCCTTGTTTGCTTCTGCCATCTTGTGTGTATCGTCACGCTTCTTGCAGGCACCGCCGGTGTTGTTCAGTGCATCGAGAATCTCTCCTGCCAGACGCTCCTTCATTGTCTTTTCGTTCCGCAGTCTGGAATACTTGGTGATCCAGCGCAGGCCCAGAGTCTGACGGCGTTCCGGACGAACTTCCATCGGAACCTGGTATGTGGCACCGCCCATACGGCGAGCCTTTACTTCCAGAACAGGCATTACATTGTCCATAGCCTCCTGGAACATTTCCAGTGCATCCTTGCCGGTCTTTTCAGCAACGATGTCGAATGCACCGTAAACAATCTTCTGGGCAACGCCCTTCTTGCCGTCTACCATCACATTGTTGATGAGACGGGTTACGAGCTTGGAGTTGTAGATCGGATCCTCCAGCACGTCACGTTTTGCGATTTTACCTCTTCTTGGCATTTTCGCTTCCCTCCTTCACAATAATTCATGAATTCACAGGTACTCAATCGGGCGGCATCCGTTCAGCGGATGATCCGCCGACCGTAGGGCCAATGGAGAGGAATACGCCGGCGCTTCAAAAGCGCCAATCTATATTCAAATCTCCACAGTTCCCGTGGTGATCTCAGTTTTCCTGTTACGCCGGAGCAGTTTTTACGCCGCTCCTGATTTTCGGTCAGTGTGTAAGCCCTGAAAAGCAGTTCTTACTTCTTGCCAGCCTTCGGTCTCTTTGCACCGTACTTGGAACGAGCCTGCATTCTGTTTGCAACGCCCTGTGCGTCCAGAGTACCGCGGATGATGTGGTAACGCACACCAGGCAGGTCCTTTACACGGCCGCCGCGGATCAGAACAACACTATGTTCCTGCAGGTTGTGGCCAATACCCGGAATATAAGAGGTTACCTCATAACCGTTTGTCAGCTTGACTCTGGCGATCTTTCTCATAGCGGAGTTCGGCTTCTTCGGGGTAGCAGTACGAACTGCTGTGCAGACGCCTCTCTTCTGCGGAGAACTCTGATCTGTGGTAATCTTCTTCTTGGCATTATAGCCCTTCTGCAGTGCCGGAGCGGTAGACTTGTACTGCTGTACCTTTCTTCCCTTCCGAACCAACTGATTAAAAGTAGGCATAATTTTCCTCCTTTGCAAAAAAATAGATTGACAGCGGCAGAAAAGTCTGCCGCATGCTTTTCTATTTTATCACAGCCCGTCCTATCTGTCAACACTTTTACAGAAATTTTACAAACTTCACTTCGCGAAAAACGCGCTTTCTGCTTTTCTTCCTATTATAATGTTTCATGCATCGCCTTTTTCTGACAGCGAAGCACCAGAAGATACAACACTGCCAAATAGCTGATACACCCGGCCGCCGCCGCGAGTGCCGCCGAGGGCAGCATGCCCCAGGATGCCGTCCGGTCTGCGCAGACCCACGCCGCCGCCGTGGAGCAAGCCGCTGCCGTCAAAACGGGCAGCAGCGTCCGCAGCAGTCCGAAGGACACGCCCAGGATGCGCCGGAGCTGCCACAGGATCAGAAACAGCAGCACCAGATAGCATGCTGAAGTGGCGATGCCTGCGCCGGATACGCAAAACGCCGGCTTCGGGATCAGCATCAGATTGCCGGCGAGCTTCACTGCCACGCCAGCCAGCATGCATGCCACCGGGACAGCGGCTTTTCCGATGCCCTGGAGAATGCTGCACAGCGGAAAGGTCAGGCAGAGACAGACCATTCCGGGCAGCAGCGTCCGCAGTGCTTCTGCGGCGAGAACGGCTTCCTCCGGCCGTCCGGCGTAGAGAATATGCATCACCGGCTCTGCCAGCACCCACAGACCGCCTGCCGCCGGGAGTGCCATTGCTGCCGCCGCGCCCACCACCGAGCGGATATGCGCCGCCGTACCCGGAATATCCTGCCGCGCCCAGAGCGCCGCCGCACAGGGCAGTGCGCTCTTCCCCAGCATATTGGTCACAGACGGCACCAGATTGAAAACGGTGATCGCCATTCCGGTAAATGAACCGTAGACAAACGCCGGAAAATCCGGGTCGGCGGCGATCTTTCCGAAGTGCGCCGTCAGTTCTGCCTCGTGAAATGCCTGTGCTCTGCCCAGGCAGCGCATCATGGTCACCAGATCCAGCAGAGACGTCAGATTGGTCACCAGAGACCCCAGCGCCACCGGGATCATAACATAGAGCAGACGGCGCAAAATCTGCGCGGCAGGTGCAGCCGGCGCGCTGCTCTGCGGCAGACGCATTCCCGGGCGCAGTCCGCGCAGCAGGAAATACAGCCACCCCAGCGCAGTAGAAAGCGTCACGCCCAGAACTGCCCCGGCAGCTGCAAGCGCGGACAGCGGCACATCCGCCGGGACATAGCGGCAGACCTGTTCCGGATGGGAGAGCACCCATTGACACAGCAGCAGCCCGAATCCCAGCTTTGCTAAGGCTTCCAGTGCCTGAGAAACCGCCGTGGGCGTCATATCCTGGAGACCCTCCCAGTATCCGCGTTCTACCGCCGCCAGACAGCCAAACAGCGCTGCCGGCGCGATGGCAAGGAGGGCAAACAGTGCATGCGGCTGTGCTGCCGCCAGGACTGCAAACGGCTCTGCCAGGAGGAACATACAAAGGCTGAGAACCAGTCCCAGAATACCGCAGGCAAGGCGCGCCGTATCCCGGATGCGCCGCACCTCTGCCCAGTGTTCCAGCGCCGCCGCACGGGAGACTGTCTGTGACACTGCGGCAGACAATCCGGTGACGGACAGCGCGTATATAGGCAGCAGCAGCCCATAGGCGGTGCTGAAATAGCCCATTCCTGCGCCGCCCAGCACGTTGGTCAGCGGTATCTTAAAGCATGCACCCAGCAGCTTGGCGACCATGGCGGACGCCAGCAGCAGTGCAGAGCCTTTCCAAAACGATTGCTTTTTGAACATGGCATTTTCTCCTATCCGCATCAAATTTTGCACCGGATAGAAAAATTTATGTTGCCGAAAACGAAAATATGTGTTATAATAGAGGGGTAATGCCGCCAGAGGCGGTATGGAGAGCCTGCGTACAGGCTCTGAAATCCTGTGCAGCTGACGAATACAGCAACGCTGCCTGAAAGGAAGAATGTACCCATGCAATACAAATTTGCAGAAAACGTAGACGCATTGCAGCCTTCTGCGATCCGTGAAATTTTGAAATTCACCAGTATGCCCGGTGTGATCTCTTTCGCTGCCGGCAGCCCTGCGCCGGAGGCTTTTCCGGTAGATACCATCCGGGAGATCTCGGCAGAACTGCTCCAGAAAGATCCGCTCCTGGCGCTGCAGTATAACATCACAGAGGGCTATCCAAAGCTCCGTGAGCTGCTGAAACAGCGCATGGCGAAGCAGAACTGCTTTGATGAAGCCGCAGACGATCTCATCACCACCTCCGGCGCACAGCAGGCAAATGAGCTTTCCTGCAAGGTGCTGCTGAACCGCGGTGACACCTTGTTCTGCGAAGCGCCCAGCTTTATCGGTTCGCTGAACGCGTTCCGCTCCTACGGTGTCGATCTGGTGGGCGTCCCCATGGAAGAGGACGGCATGGATCTGGCGGCTCTGGAAGAAGCGGTCAAGGCAAGCAAAAGTCCGAAGCTGGTCTATGTGATCCCCAACTTCCAGAACCCCACCGGCAGAGTGATGTCTCTGGAAAAGCGCAAGGGTCTGTATGACCTGGCGTGCAAGTATGATTTCATCATCCTGGAGGACAACCCCTACGGTGACCTCCGCTTTGCCGGTACAGACGTTCCGTCTATCAAGAGCCTGGATACTGAGCACCGCGTCATCTACACCGGCAGCTTTTCCAAGATCCTGGCGCCGGGTCTCCGGGTGGGCTATGTGAGCGCGCCCAAGGAGATCATCTCCAAGATCACCGTCTGCAAGCAGGTCTCCGATGTTCACACCAACATCTGGGCACAGGCAGTCTGCGCAGCCTTTTTGGAGCGCACTGACATGGACACCTATCTGGACGGTCTCCGTGCAGTATACCGCCGGAAGTGCAATCTCATGGCTGACGGCATCCGCACGCACTTTTCCAGCAAGGTCAAGTGGGAGCTGCCCCAGGGCGGTCTGTTCCTGTGGTGCACCCTGCCGGAGGATTGTGACATGCCGGCATTCTGCACCAAGGCGGTCAAGGACTATTCCATCGCTGTCGTTCCGGGAAATGCGTTCCTGGTAGACGAAACCGCGCCGACCACTTCATTCCGTCTCAACTATTCCACACCGCCGGACGAACAGATCGTCAAGGGCATCGAGATCCTGGGCGGAATGACCAAAGAGATCCTGGGCGCATAAAACCAAAAAACGAAAGGAATCCAATATAAAATGGCACAGAAAAAAGAACATGTACAGACACATTATCTGGTAACCGAAAATTATCTGATGACAAGAGGCGCTGCGCTGCATTTTCCGGCAAAGCAGTTCGCCGGCATGATCTCCGACACCCACAGCGTTTACGGCATGGTCATCGATATGCCCATTGATCCGCGGACGCTCTGCACCCTGGTGGTATACATCAACGGCGCAGCAAACCTGTACTTCAACAACGGCGGCTCTTACACCGGTGCTTCACAGCGGTATCAGACCGTCGTACAGGCAGGCAGACTGCTGGTGGCAAATGCACCCCGCATCCTGGGCGAAGCACAGAAAACCACATCCTTCGCCCTGCCGACAGCACAGCCGCACCACATCTATCTGCTGACCAAGGGCGGCATTTACGAAAAGGAAGTGCACCCCAACGCTGTCAAGGAGGAAAGCGCCGACATGCAGGCGGTTTATTTCCTCTATCAGCAGGTCATGCGGGAACTGCGCTCGGCACAGCTGAAAGACCGGGCTGCGGCACAGAAGTAAAGGGGATCGGCTATGATCCCATATGAAAAGAAAGAACGCTATACCATCGACGATCTGGCAGAGATCGTGTCTCTGCTGCGCAGCGAAGAGGGCTGTCCCTGGGACAAAATGCAGACGCATGCCTCCATCCGGTCAGACCTGATCGAGGAGACCTATGAGGTCATCGAAGCCATCGACCAGGACGACCCGGAAATGCTCCGGGAAGAACTGGGTGATCTGCTGCTTCAAGTAGTATTCCACACGCGCATTGAGACCGAACAGGAACACTTCACACTGGAGGACGTCTGCACAGAGATTTGCAGCAAGCTGATCGTCCGCCATCCCCATGTATTCAGCACCGTCCAGGCGGACACCACCGAAGAGGTGCTGAAAAACTGGGACGAGATCAAGGCGGAGACCAAGCACCAGACCACGCGCACCCAGACGCTGGAGGCTGTCGCAAAGACGCTGCCAGCGCTGATGCGGGCGCAAAAGGTCTGCAAGCGGGCGCTGAAAGACAACAGCCGCTTTCTGTGCAATGAGTCTGCGCTGGCAAGCGTGACAGAGTGCAAGCACACCCTAGAAGAGGCAATACATCTGAAAGACAGCACGCAGATCGCACGGGCGATGGGCGAACTGCTGTTCTGCTGTGCCGGCATGGCGCAGACCCTGGGACTATCCGCGGAACAGGTGCTGACAGATACGACTAATCAGTTTATCGACTGTTTCCGTGTCATGGAAGAAACCTGCACCGCAGAAAGCCGTCCCATGGAGACGCTTTCCAATGGCGAGTGGAACGCACTCTGGAAAAAAACAAGACGCAGTCTGGAAGAGGAGGAATAAGCCATGCGGCTGGACAAATATCTGAAAGTCTCCCGGCTCATCAAACGGCGCACTGTAGCAAATGAAGCATGCGATGCCGGAAAAATTCTGGTAAACGACAAGATTGCACGGGCATCCTATGATATCAAAGCCGGCGACCTCATCGAGATCCAGATGGGACAAAAGGCACTGAAAGTACGGGTGGAACAGGTGACCGACGTCGTCCGCAAAGAGGACGCTGCCGGACTGTATTCCGTCGTTTCACAGTGACCGTCTGTCACCCTATCCCTTATGTGATCCACACAGCGGGCAGCTTCGGCTGTCCGCTTTTTTTCATGCTGATCTGCCGTCGGTGAAAAAATATCATTTTTGCGCATCTCATACACCTGTCCGTGATTCGCGAACATTTTTTCTGATAGAACTATCAAAAAAGTTGAAAATTTCACCAAGCTTCCCATTTTATGAGAAATCTTTAAAAAAGTGACGGAAACAGATGAGGAGTTTGCATAAAATATACAATGATTTCGACTGGATCTTGTGACAATAGCACATTGACAATTTGCTACAAAAAATGCTATAATTTGAGTATGGAATTCGCAGTGCTTGAGGGGGTTCTGCAGGTTCGCTGCATCCGCCTGGTGCGTGTCCGTTTTCACCGGAACAGATCCGGTATGTATTCTCACCATGGGACAGACCGTGCAGCATGACATCAAAAAAATTTCACGGAGGGAATGTATTATGGAGAATTTGGGTTATCTTCTACAGGACGACGACATACCGCAGACAGTGAAGCAGCGCACTACAAAAGAAAAAACCGATTCTCTGCAGCTGGAAAATGTATCAAAGAGGTATCTCTTTGCCAAGCGTGTTCTGGATGTTGTTCTGGCGTTTGCAGCAGTCGTTATCCTGGCAGTTCCTATGCTGCTCATCGCACTGGCAATCTTTTTGCAGGATTTCCACAATCCGATCTTCAAGCAGACCAGAGTCACAAAAGACGGCAGATTTTTTACTATGTACAAGTTCCGCACTATGTGCGTGAACGCGGAGCAGAAGCTGGAGGAACTGCGCGCACAGAACGAAGCAGACGGTCCTGTTTTCAAAATAAAAAAAGATCCGCGTGTCACTCCCATCGGCAGATTCCTGCGGAAAACCAGCCTAGATGAGCTGCCGCAGTTTTTCAATGTCCTGAACGGCTCCATGAGTCTGGTAGGGCCTCGTCCGCCCCTTCCGAAGGAAGTGGAACAGTATACCCCGTACCAGATGCACCGTCTGGATGTAAAAGGCGGTATCACCTGCTATTGGCAGTGTTCCGGCAGAAGCAATATTATGTTTGACGAGTGGGTAGAACTGGATCTGAAGTACATTCGCGACCGTTCTATCTCTACCGATGCAAAAATTCTGGCAAAAACAGTAGGCGCAGTACTCCGCAGAGACGGCGCAGCGTAAGAAATACACAGGACGGCATGAGTTAAACGGGTCATGCCGTTTTTTCAGGGCTTAACTGAAACAGAGGAGGAATCACTATGAAAAAAGGCAAAAAACTCCTGGCAGGCATGATCGCCGCAGCCGCCTTGCTGGGATGCAGCGCGGCATTTCCGGTGACAGCAGCGGCAGCAGCAGGTACGCTTCCCTCAGCATGCAGCAACCAAAACATCTATCTGAAAAAGAACTCCTATCTGCAAAACACAGCAGACGGCTATATGCGCGTGTATGTTTCTGACCAAGAGGAAGATACGGATATCCACATTGAGTATTATGACAAACAGTTTCAGCTGACCGAAAAGAAGTCTATCCCCAGAGAACTGGAATACTGGGGCGGCTTTTTCGAGGGTACAGACAACTACTTTACAGTAGAAGGTGCGAAAAATGTGGACGAAAACGATGCCCAGGAGGTCATCCGCATCAACAAGTATGATAAATCCTGGAACAAACTGGGGACAGCAAAAATCACCGGCAATCCAGATATGTTTGGTGGTGAGGTGCGGTATCCCTTTGATTACGGCTGCTGTGAAATGACGGAATTGAACGGGACACTGTATATCGCCACCGGACACCAGGGCTATGTGGATGAATCGGTGGGGCAGGGACATCAGGGACTGCTTCTGGTTATGCTGGACGAAGCCTCGATGACCGGGCAAATTGCAGACTGTGACCTCTGGCACTCCTTTGCACAATATCTCGGCAATGACGATTCCAGTCTCTATCTGTTTGAAAACAGCGAGGGCAGCCGCTGCTCTGTCCTGACGCAGTATGATCCAGATGCCCTTCCGGCAGCCTATTTCGACAGCCAGAAGGAAGCCACCATCCTGCAATACGGCGGTGACCGCACTTCCGTCTGGGCAATTTCTACCTATGCAACATGCAATGGCATTGCCGTCTCCACAGACAATGTCCTGACGCTGGGCACTTCGATCGATCAGACAAAATACGGCGAAGATCGTACCTACAATCTCTACATCGGTGTAACGCCAAAGGACAATGTCAGCACTGAATCGACAACTTTCAAATGGCTGACGAATTTGACCAGCAGCGAGGAGAATACCACAGAAGGCGTTGAAAACGCCCAGATCACAAAGATCAATGACGACCGCTTTCTGGTTTCATGGACAGAGCGGTCAGACAGCTCGAACCTAACAGACATGAACGACCCACTTTCTGACAGCGTGCTGCATTATATGTTCATCGATGGCACAGGAAATCCCATCGGCTATGAACAGATTGCCAATGCCGCCTATTCCGACTGCCGCCCCATCTATGACGGCACGAATGTGGTATTCTACAGTTCCAGCAGCAATGCTGTGGATTTCTATAGTATCAATGCCACATCCGGCACATTCTCCAAAAAGGTATACCGGGTCATCGGCAAAAATGTCACCTGGAACTATGCCGACGGTGTTCTGACCGTCAGCGGCACAGGCGATATGGATGCATTGGTCTCGGATAACAGCTGGTTTGACTCCCTCCCCGCATGGTCCACAGACTTACGGGATAAGGTCACAAAAATCATTGTCAAACGCGGTATCTCTAACATTTCAGAAAATGCCTTTACCTATTTCAATAATCTTGACGAGGTCGTGATTGAGGACGGTGTCCAAGGTATCAGCGCGCAGGCTTTTTATAATAGCAGCTTGTCTAAAATCACCATTCCGGCAAGCGTCACCAACATCGGCGAAGACATCGTATGGACCGGTTCGTACTGGGTCAGTGACAATAGTCATGTGTATCGTGCAACCATCTACACCGAAAAAGGCTCTGCCGCAGAAGCATATGCCCAAAAATATGGCATCCGCTTAAAATATTATGAAGCTTCCGCTATCGTCAAAGGCGATGTCAACGGCGACGGCGTATTTAATGTTGCCGACGCAGCCTGCCTGCAAAAATGGCTTTTGGCTGACCCGGACGCATC
The DNA here is from genome assembly GCA_963590855.1 of Ruminococcus bromii. Lineage (GTDB taxonomy): Bacteria > Bacillota > Clostridia > Oscillospirales > Ruminococcaceae > Ruminococcus_C. The sequence continues at coordinate 3,997 of CAVAQT010000002.1, read as the reverse complement.
CCTGGCAGACTGGAAAGCCGGAGATCTGAACGAAGACGGCAGCCTGAATGCCATGGATCTCTGCCGTATGAAGCAAATGCTGCTTTCTCAGGCATCCTAAAGAAAAACAAATACAGCAAAGCCGCATCCACTCGAGATTTCTGCCGAGTGGGTGCGGCTTTTTGGTTATGGTTTCGATTGGTTCTGGCTCTGCCATTTCACAAGCAAAACCAGTTCTTATAAATTGCCGGTGCGGTGCATCACAATGGAGAGTGCCGCAAGCGGTGCGGTCTCACAGCGCAGGATGCGATGCCCCAGCCAGACTGCGTGCGCACCGTCTTGCTGTAGTTGCTCTGCCTCCTCCGGGTCAAAGCCGCCCTCGCTGCCTACCACCAGCGCAATGGTGCGGCAGTCCGCAAGATCCACCGCATCAAACCGCACGCCGCCGCCCTCATACAGCAAAATGGTGCAGTCTGCCTGCTGCATTTCTTCGCATGCCTGGGCAAATGTCAGCATCGGCGCAACCTCCGGAATTAGTCCGCGGCCGGCCTGTTTTGCAGCCGATGCAGCGATCTTCTGGAAGCGCGGCAGCTTTTTCTGAAACTCTGCCGGCTTCGGACGGGAGATGCAGCGCCGCGTCAGCACTGGCACAATCCGAACTGCGCCCAGTTCCACCGCCTTCTGAATGATCTGTTCCAGCTTATCCGACTTTGGCATCGCCTGATACAGCGTCACAGAAACGGTCGGCTCTGCGGCACACAGCTCGGAGGAGAGCACATCCAGGTGCACCTCTTCCGGTGTAATGGAGCGGATCCGGCACTGGTAGTCTCTCCCATAGGCGCAGACCGTCAGCGGATCGCCCACGCGCATCCGCAGAGCAAGCCCGATATGCCGGGCATCCGGGCCGGTGATACAAACATCGGATTCATCCAGTTCTTCTAAAAAAAATCTTGGCATATTCTGCTCCTTCTATGAAAAAAGTCTCGGGTTGACATTCCATGCAAAATGTGATACAGTATTAGGTAAGAGCCTGTTTCGCAGCGGTTCATCCCCTTCTTTGCATTTGCGGCAGGCTGAAAACTAGGGACAGGATTCTGTCCGGAAAAGGATGCGTTAACACATGAAATTTCGATATTCTCTTTTACAGCGGTTCTTCCTCTGCGGTACTGCGGCGGCGCTGCTCTGCACAGGTCTGGCAGGCTGTTCCAACGGCAGTTCAGACAGCAGCGAATCCGGCGTAGACGTCGCCATGGAAGATCTGGAATACGGCGCGACCATGCGGGACGACAAAAGCCGTGCAGTTCCGCTGGAGTACGACAAGCGCTTTCTGGAGGACGGCGAACTGGACGCACTGGCAAACTATTACGGTTCGATCCAAAACGAAGATGTCGATCTGTTCCAGTCCTGCACCGTGGAAAAATACATGGAATCGCTCTATGAAAACGCCTACGGCGGTCTGTTGGACGACAGCGCCTATCTGACACAGCAGAAAGAGGAATTTCAAAAGCAGGTCAGCGGCGACTTCAGCTTTGCGCAGATCGTTGTAAACGGCTGCATCGACCAGGATGAGACCGGTTCAAATGCGGAATACCTCACCGGCATGCTGGATGACCTGAATGAGGACAGCAACTTCTGTGCAGAGCACATGACGAGCTGCAAGACACTGACGGTACAGCCAGTGGTCACTGACGGCACAGACACCGTCTATTGCGATGAGGTCACTGTTTTTGTGATTGCACTGGACGATCAATATTACATTTGCGCATAAGCGCATCAAGAAATCACGCAGTTTGTCATGAGGCAGACTGCGTTTTTTCATTTTCCGCCGCTTCCGATGCCGCCGCTTCCGGCAGCGCATCCGGTCTGCGGTAAATGATCTCAGCCGCATTTTCGGCTTCTGCTGCCTGCTTTTCTGCCTGCTGTGCCTGCGCCGCTTTTTCCTCACACTCCCGCATCTTGTCCGAAAGCCGATCCATTGCCCGGCGATACCGCCAGAACAGCAGGATCATGGCAATCAGATAAACCACGGTCACGATGCCGAGAATGAGAGCAAGCTTGTGTTCTCCCATATGCGTCCCATCCTTTCTGCGGAATAATCACATGATTTCATTTTCATTATAGCAAAAATCCGTAGAAAAATCCACGTTATTTTGCACAAAAAAGAGAAAATAATTTATGAAATACCACAGTTCCCGTACAGCAAACATCCGTATGCATTGCAGGCACAATTGCAAACTTTCTGAAAATTCAATCTAAACTCTTCGTTCATAGTTGCACGCACCCGTGCAACTTTTTTTGTCTGCGGCGCTATTTATAGAGGGACATTTCTCTCGGAGAGGAGGCATTCACATGAAAGAAACCATCTGCACCATCGCCGGCATCCTGGGCAGCTTTATCGCCGGACTGTTTGGCGGCTGGGATGCGTCCATGGTCACACTGCTGCTGTTCATGGGCATAGACTGTATTACAGGCATCATGGCTGCATGCATTGGAAGATCCGCCAAGTCGCGCAGCGGAAAACTTTCCAGTCAATCCTGCTGGCGCGGTCTGGCAAAGAAATGCGTCTCCCTGCTGTTGGTTCTGGTGGCGGTGCGCCTGGATATTACCCTTGGCACATCGTACATCCGGGATGCGGTTTGCATTGCGTTTACCGTCAACGAGCTGATCTCCATCACGGAAAACGCCGGGCTGCTGGGCGTGCCGCTGCCGGGAATTTTGACGAAAGCAATCGAACTATTACAGAACAAGGGAAAGGATGAATGAACATGAGAGGAATTGATGTCAGCAAACACAACGGCACTGTAAACTGGGCGCAGGTCAAAGCGGACGGCATACAGTTCGCCATTCTCCGGGCAGGCTATGGCAAGGAAACATCACAGAAAGATGCGCAGTTTGAAGCCAACTACGCCGGATGCAAGGCACAGGGCATTCCCTGCGGCGCATACTGGTACAGCTACGCCGCTACCCCGGCAGAAGCCAGACAGGAAGCTGCTGTCTGCCTGAGTGCCCTCAAGGGCAAAACCTTTACGTTCCCGATCTACTTCGACATCGAGGAACAAAAGGTGCTTGCCCAGGGCAAGACCGCCTGCACCGCCATTGCAAAGGCATTCCTGGAGACGGTAGAAAAGGCAGGCTATTTCGTGGGGATCTATTCCAGCAAGTCGCACCTGGAGAGCTGCTTCACTGAGGAACTGCGGACACGATACGCTGTCTGGGTGGCACACTACGGCGTGGAAAAGACCACCTACCACGGACAATTCGGCATCTGGCAGAAGTCCAGCACAGGCAAGGTGAACGGCATTCAGGGCAACGTGGACATGAACGAGTGCTGCACGGACTATCCGGCAGCCATCCGCAAGAAGGGGCTGAACGGGTTCAAGACTGCCCAGACCGCAGCGAAGCCGGCACAGGCGAAGTCCTGGAAGAAAGGTCAGGCGGTGCACATCAACAGCAACGTGCCGCTGTTCGCAAATGACACTGCCACCACACCGGCCGCCCGACTGACCGCCGGAACGTACTACATCTATGACGGCGTACCGTGCAAGCTAGGACGTTACCGCATCACTACTACGGCGGCGAACTGCGGCAAGACACCGGTCGGGAAGTACGTCACAGGGTATGTGTCGTGGGATAATTTCCGGGAAATATAAGCTCATACGCAAAAAGTCCGCTGCTCCCAAAGCATGGAGCGGCGGACTTTTCTGGTTTTCCGCGTTTCAAAACAAAACAGCGGAAGCCGTATTCAATTGGTTGGGATAGCTGGATTCGAACCAGCGGAATGACGGAGTCAAAGTCCGTTGCCTTACCCCTTGGCTATACCCCAGTTTCCGGTAAATCGCTGCACACAGACGTGAGCACATGTTTCAGTATACCATACCTTCCCGAAAAAGTCAAGTATTTTTTCCAACGGCAAAAAATTACGGTTTTTTTGGCTGCTGCCCGGCTTTTTTTGAGAAAAGCCAACCAGGGCAACCGCATGAAAAGATCAAACAAATTTATTGAAAATGACATTACAGAG
>CAVAQT010000001.1:0-139417 GCA_963590855.1 Ruminococcus bromii | reverse complement strand
GTATTATGCGATTGAAGATATCATTAATGTAAAGGCGAAACAAAATGTATTGACGGATTTTAGAAGTGGTACGATATGGTATGATTTTGAAAATGACACACCCGAAGATGTATTCAACCGCATAAAAGGATTTCTTCTTAAAGAAGACGGAAGTTTCTATTGTGCTGAAGAAGCATATTTCAGATTATGATAATATCAATTCATTAAAGAAAATCAATTCAAAAACCTTTTGACAATGGTTCTCCAAAATACTCTGCTGTAGTAGGACATAACAGAAGTGCAAACTGTGCCGCTGCGATTTTGGAGCATTTTAATCATTCAGGCAATTCTATATTCAAAAATAATAAATATAGTCCTGATGAAATGGTGTACTATGCTGTGTTGGATGCTCTTGAAAGGTTTGAAGACAATAATAATATGACAATATAAACCAAAGAACCAGAGAACATAAAATTCTCTGGTTCTTTGGTTTTGATGTTACAGCCAAACCGTAATGGCAAAGCCACCTACAAAGTAGTAGGGTTTTGTGTAATATTGTTTTGGTGGAGCATAGGGGAGTCGAACCCCTGGCCTTCACAATGCGAATGTGACGCGCTCCCAACTGCGCTAATGCCCCGTATGCCTTTATTATAGCACTGGAACTGCGCCGTGTCAAGAGCGATTTTGCAGATGCAAAAAGAAATAGCCGCCCAACTCTCACATAAGGCGGCTATTTTTTCATATAGTAACCCTTGGGAGCAAACCGTCTACTGGTATGCTCTTTCTATTTCTATTATAAGCGATTTCTTTGGATTTGTCAAGCGGAAAACTGCAATTTGTACAACTTGACAGATTGTGTCGATCTGTGCTATAATAAGTGTTAAGGGCATACCGAAAAACGGTAGGCGGTGAATCCACGCTCCCGGAAGGGAGTGATTGCGAATGGAACTGGACATTCTTGTCAAGTGCATCAGCATGGTTTGCGATGTGTTTAAGGCGTATCTTGCGTACTTAAGTTTCAAACGTAAAAAGAAATAGCCGCCCATCTTCCCATAAGGCGGCTATTTTAATAATAAAAACGCTTATCGGGAGCAAACCGTCTACTGGTACACTCTTTCTATTTCTATTATAAGCGATTTCTTTGGATTTGTCAAGTGGCTGCCCGGATTTTTTACTGAAAAATCCCTTGACAACTGCCGGGCAATATGGTATGATAAACACATTATGAAATGCGCGGAACAGGAGAAGTATCTGCATCCGTGCCGGCACAGAGAGCCTCCGGGGTGGTGGAACGGAGGAGCGGCACCGCAGAGAATACACCTGGGAGCAGATTTTTTGAAGCAGCCTTGTGGGTAGAAAAATCCGGGTACGCCCGTTACAGCGTCTTTGAGGTCGGACGGGCGGCTGCTCCTCCGATAAATTGAGGTGGTACCACGGTGAAAACATCGTCCTCTGGAAAAATTGTTTCCGGAGGGCTTTTTTGTACCTCCGGGGAAAGAGGGAAAGAACATGACAGTATTTGAAGAACTGAAACGGCGGGGACTCATCGCCCAGATGACCGACGAAAAGGAGATCGAAGAACTGGTGAATGCCGGAAAGGCAACCTTTTATATCGGCTTTGACCCCACCGCAGACAGCCTGCACGTTGGCCACTTTATGGCGCTGTGTCTGATGAAGCGTCTCCAGATGGCAGGCAACAAGCCCATCGTTCTCATCGGCGGCGGCACGGCAATGATCGGCGACCCCTCCGGCAAGACCGATATGCGCAAGATGATGACCAAGGAAACCATCCAGCACAACGTAGACTGCTTCAAGAAGCAGATGAGCCGTTTCATCGACTTTTCGGAAGACAAGGCGATCATCGTGAACAACGGCGACTGGCTGCTGGATCTGAACTATGTGGACGTGCTCCGGGATGTGGGCGCGCATTTCAGCGTCAACCGGATGCTCTCCCACGAGTGCTATAAGCAGCGCATGGAACGCGGTCTGACCTTCCTGGAATTTAACTACATGATTATGCAGAGCTATGACTTCTACAAGCTGTTCCAGGATTACGGCTGCAACATGCAGTTCGGCGGCGATGACCAGTGGGCAAATATGCTGGGCGGCACCGAGCTGATCCGCCGGAAGCTGGGCAAGGACGCTTACGCCATGACCATCACCCTGCTGCTGAACTCCGAGGGCAAGAAGATGGGCAAGACCGAAAAGGGCGCAGTATGGCTGGATGCGGAAAAGACCACACCGTACGAGTTCTACCAGTACTGGCGGAATGTCTCCGACCAGGATGTCATCAAGTGCCTGAAGCTTCTGACATTTGTGCCCATCGAGCAGATCGAAGAGATGGAGCGTACCCTGGAGGGACAGCAGCTGAACCAGGCAAAGGAACTGCTGGCATACGAACTGACCGAGCTGGTGCACGGCAAGGAAGAGGCAGACAAGGCGCAGGCTGCGGCAAAGGCTGTCTTTGGCGGCGGCGGAGACAATGCCAATATGCCCACCACGGTGCTGAAAGCAGAGGATCTCACCGACGGCGGCATCGGCATCCTGACCCTGATGGTACGCTGCGGCCTGTCCCCGTCCAACGGCGAAGCGCGCCGTCTGGTACAGCAGGGCGGTGTCTCTGTGAATGACACCAAGATCACCGACCCCAAGAGCGTGATCTATCCGGAGGCAGAGACCATTCTGCGAAAGGGCAAGAAGGTATTCCACAAGGTGGTTGTGGAGGACTAAGATCCCCGTATTTCCAACGAAAAAGGGCATTCTGCGTTTTGCAGAGTGCCTTTTTGGATTGGGTAAGCATTTTCCCCACTCCACGCAGCGTAGGTTGTCAAACCCCAGAAACTCTGCTATACTGGATACTGTTGATCGACGCATGATAAAACCAAAGGAGGAAATGTTTATGAACCCTTATGTGACCGGACAGACCATCCAGATGCTGCGGGAAAAGCGCGGCATGACGCAAAAACAGCTGGCGGAACAGCTGTACATCAGCGACAAGACCGTTTCCAAGTGGGAGACCGGAAAGGGGCTGCCGGACATTACCCTGTTAGAACCGCTGGCGCAGGCGCTGCGCGTTTCCGTGCCGGAGCTGTTTTCCGGGACAGAGATCGTGAACCAGAACCGCACCGGCAATATGCTGAAAACCCGGTTTTACGTCTGCCCGGTGTGCGGCAATGTGATCTCCGCCGCCGGTGAGGCTGCGTTCCACTGCTGCGGCATTTCGCTACCGCCTCTGGAAGCCGAAGCGCCCGACGCAGCCCACGACATCCTGGTCACGCCCATGGATGGAGAATACTACGTCCGCATGGCGCATCCCATGACGAAAACCCACTTTATCTCGTTTTTCGCCGCCGTGACCCCGGAGCGCGTGACTCTGGTGAAGCTCTATCCGGAGCAGGAACCGGAGACCCGTCTCTCGGCAAGGGGCAGAGGCTGGCTCTACGCCTGCTGCAACCAGCACGGCTTGTTCCGCCTGCCGCTTCCGCGTCTGCGCGGCTGAATGCAGGGGATCATCCCGAAACAAAAAAGCACTTCCGCGGTGTCATGCCGCAGAAGTGCTTTCTTTTTTGAACAGGGCTGTCCCTGTAAAAGGTCAGTCCTCTTTTTCCGTTTCGTCTGTGCTCTCGTCTGCTTCCGGCATATGGAGCTGTGCCGGCTGATCTGCGGCATCGTCATCGTCGGAATCGATGGAGCATACGCCGCCGGCGCAGCAGCATGCCGGCTCGCTGTCGTCCTCGTCGGCGTCCTCTGCTGCGGTGTCCGCGGTCTCTGCGGCATCTTCTTCGTCTGCTGCATCCGGTGCAGCGCAGGCGCAGATATCGCCGTCGTCCTCTTCGTCCTCGGCGCAGCATCCGCCTTCTGGCAGATCGTCACAGCTGCAGGCGTCTTCCAGTTTCTTGTCGTGTGCTTTTTTCAGTGCAAATACAGTGGCTGCCGAAGCGGCAGCAGCGGCTGCGACCATTGCAGCAATAATCGTTCCTTTCATGTCGATACCTCTTTTCTCCGGCACCTTATCTTGGAGAGATCCTGTTTTCCGGCGGGCCGGCGGCAGAAAACACAGATATGATTTACAAATATATTATACCATGTTTTCAAAAAAAATACAAGCCCCGACATCCAGAATTTTGCCGTTTATTCGACAAATTTATTTTTCACTGTTGCGCTTACACCTGATCCAGCGCCTGCTGCAGGTCTGCGAGAATGTCGCCGATGTTTTCCAGTCCCACGGAGATGCGGATGAGACCGCCGTCGATGCCGGCAGCTTTCAGCTGTTCCTCGGTGAGCTGGCGGTGGGTCGCCGATGCCGGGTGGAGCACACAGGTGCGGATATCCGCCACATGGACTTCGATGGAAGCCAGCTGGAGCGCATCCATGAACCGGACAGCCGCCTCTCTGCCGCCGCGGATGGAGATGGAGATAACGCCGCAGGTACCGTCCGGCAGATACTTTTCCGCCAGCTTGTGATACGGGTCGTCCGGCAGACCAGGATAGGTCACGGACGCGATCTTGTCGGACTGTTTCAGCATTTTTGCCACTGTCATGGCGTTTTCGCAGTACTGCTTCATGCGCACCGGAAGCGTCTCCAATCCCAGATTCAGCAGGAATGCGGAGTGCGCCGCCGGATAGCAGCCGAAGTCACGCATCAGCTGCATTCTCGCCTTGATGATGTACGCCATTTTGCCGAACTCCCGGGTGTAAACCACGCCGTGATAGCTCTCGTCCGGCTCGGTGAAATCCGGGAACTTGCCGCTCTTTTCCCAGTCGAAGGTGCCGCCGTCCACAATGACGCCGCCGCACTGGAGGGCATGGCCGTCCATGTACTTGGTGGTGGAGTGGATGACGATATCTGCGCCGAACTCGATGGGGCGGCAGAGGATGGGTGTGGCAAAGGTGTTGTCCACGATCAGGGGGATCTGGTGCGCGTGGGCGATTCCGGCGAACTTTTCGATGTCGAATACCGTCAGCGCCGGATTGGCGATGGTCTCGCCGAAGATCAGCTTGGTGTTGGGCTGGATCGCCTTGGAGATGGTCTCCTCGTCCGCCAGGGGATCGACCCAGATGCACTCGATGCCGAAGCGCTTCAGGGTGACGCCAAACAGGTTCACCGTGCCGCCGTAGATGGTGGAGACGGAGACGATGCTGTCACCGGCGCTGCACAGATTCAGCACGGACAGCAGAGAAGCCGCCTGTCCGCTGGAGGTGAGCATTGCGCCTACGCCGCCCTCCAGGGCTGCGATCTTCTGCTCTACGGCGTCGCAGGTGGGGTTGGCGAAGCGGGAGTACATAGGCTCCATGGGCATGTCGAACAGCTCTGCCACCTTTTCGGTGCTGTCAAAGCGATAGGTGGTGCTCTGTACAATGGGGACTGTGCCCGGGCCGCCGTTTTTCGGGGTATAGCCGGCGTGTAGGCATTTGGTTTCCAGTTTTGCGTTTGGATTGCATGGCTGCATGAGAAATTCCTCCGTTGTGTTGTATTTTTATGATAAAAAAGATGGTACTATTATATCACATTTTGTCCGAATTGTATAGGCGCCAAATTCAGATCAGAACCCATAGAAAAAATCTATGGGTGAAAAGAGGCGGCGGCTCTGCGATATTCGCCGAATTTACGGAAAAACCGCCATACAAAATTGGCAAAATTGCAAAATTTCCTGGTTTGCCATTGACATTGCCTGCGGAACATCGTATAATAAAACTATGTATTCTTGTGCGTGAAGAGGCGATCCTGCTGCATTCTTGCGGAGCTGTCATGAGACGGCGTCTGCGGCAGATCCCGGACAAATCAGAAAACCGGAGCAACCACCGGCTTTCTGCATGAAATACTCAGAGCGGCTTTTGGCAGAACGGGTTTCCGCTTTTTCGTTGGTGCAGTCTGCGCGGAAATGGACGGCGCAGTGCATCCTGAGGGGGAAACCAGAATTTTTTCAGCACTCTGCTGCCTGCCCGGCGGACGTGAAATTGCCGGCAGGCTGTTTTGCATCTGGCATATGACACAGATGTTTCTTTTTTCGGTGAACAGAGCCTTTGCGGCGCAGCTTTTGCGCCATGACTCCGGATTCGCCGGTGATGCAGGAAATCGCTTCCTGCCCGAACCCAGGAGGACTGCACAGCGGTATGCTGCGAAACGGCAGTCAACCGGGGACAGCCATTCGGACATGCTGTACGAAGCGCATGGCCGAATCTGCTCGAAAAAAACAGGATGTTTTGCGAGACGATGCAGGCACGGCATGCCGGCGCTGTCCCCATGTGAGAAAGTGAGGATATTTATTTGGCAAACGAAACAGAACAGGTACGAGAAGTAAGAAATAATCCACAGCCGCGCAAGCGGAATTACGGCGGAAAACCGCGCCCGCAGGGCGGCCACCACAACAGCGAACGCCAGCCGGGCGGAAACCGCCGCCATACCAGCCGCCCCAGAAGCAACAATGCCCAGCAGCCCCGCCAGACCCGGCAGAAGCGCACACCGGTGCGCATCATCCCCCTGGGCGGCCTCAACGAGATCGGCAAGAATATGACCGTGTTCGAGTGCTGCAATGACATGTTCATCCTGGACTGCGGTCTGGCGTTTCCAGACATGGATATGCCCGGCGTAGACATCGTGATCCCGGACTTCACCTATGTGGAGGGCAACAAGGACAAGATCCGCGGCATCGTCATTACCCACGGCCACGAGGATCACATCGGCGGTCTGGCATATCTGCTGAAAAAGATCAATGTGCCGATCTACGGCACACGCATGACCCTGGGACTCATCGAGGGCAAGCTGGAGGAGCACGGCCTGCTGAAACAGGCGAAGCTCATCGAGATCGAGCCGCGCACCACCGTGAAAATGGGCTGTATGGCAGTGGAATTTATCAAGGTGAACCACTCCATCCCCGGCGCAGTGGGCATGGCGATCCACACCCCGGCAGGCATCATCGTGCACACCGGTGACTTTAAGGTGGATTTCTCGCCCATCGACGACGAGATCATTGACCTGGCGCGGTTCGGCGAACTGGGCAGCCGCGGCGTTCTGGCGCTGATGGCAGACTCCACCAACGCCGAGCGCACCGGCTTCACCTGTTCCGAGCGCACCGTGGGCGGCAGCTTTGAAAAGCTGTTCAAGCGGGCAGAGGGGCGGCGCATCATCATCGCCACCTTCTCCTCCAATGTGCACCGGGTGCAGCAGATCATCGACCAGGCGAAAAACTATGGCAGAAAGGTTGCCGTATTCGGACGCAGCATGGTGCACGTCATCGAAAAGGCGACGGAGCTGGGCTATCTGAAAGTGCCCAAGGGCATCCTCATCGACATCGACGAGATGAGCCGCTATCCGGACGAAAAGATCGTGCTGGTGACCACCGGAAGCCAGGGCGAGCCGCTTTCGGCGCTGACCCGGATGGCAATGAACAGCCATAAAAAGGTAACGATCACTCCCAACGACTTCATTATCATTTCCGCAAAGCCCATTCCCGGCAACGAAAAGTTCGTCACCCGGGTGGTAAACGAGCTGATGAAGTCCGGCGCAGAGGTCATTTATGAGTCCATGTACGAGGTACACGTCTCCGGCCACGCCTGCCAGGAGGAGCTGAAGCTCATCCACGCGCTGACCAAGCCGAAGTTCTTTATCCCGGTGCACGGAGAATATAAGCATCTCATCAAGCATGCCGAGATCGCAAAGTCCATGGGCATGCCGGACGACCACATCATCATCGCCAGCATCGGCGACGTCATTGAGACGGACGGCAATTCCATGCGCGTGGTATCCCAGGTGCCTGCCGGCAGAGTGATGGTAGACGGTCTGGGTGTCGGCGATGTCGGCTCGATCGTCCTGCGCGACCGGAAGCATCTGGCACAGGACGGCCTGATTATTGTCGTCATCGGCATCGAACGGGCAGCCAACGCACTGGTTGCCGGCCCGGATATCATCTCCCGCGGCTTTGTCTATGTCCGGGAGTCCGAAGAACTCATGGACGAGGCGCGAAGCGTGCTGACCCGCGTGCTGGACAACTGCAACGCCCGCGACCTCAAGGAATGGGGTACGCTCAAGACCAAGCTGCGTGACGTGCTGTCCGACTTCATCTATGAAAAGACCAAGCGCAGCCCGATGATCCTGCCGATCATCATGGAAGTATAATCGCCTGTGAAAGGCTCTTGAGGACGGCGCTGCCGGGGTTTCTGAGGTGTCGCTGTCCGCAAAGGAGAATGCAGCATGAAACGAAAGTATGGGATCATGGTCGCCACATGGATCTTGTGGTTCATCAGCATCCTTGTGCCGCTGTTCTGTGTGGTGCTGAAACGAGTGCCCCAGCGGTTTCTGACAATTCAATTTCTGGTGATCCTGCTGTTGGGGATCGCGCTGTGCATCCAGTGGATCTGGCTGCGCCGCGCCGAACGCATCCAGAACATCGCCGTGCGCGGTGAGATCGAGAGCGCCGGCATGGCAGCGCTGCAAAGCATGACCGTGCCCATGATCCTCGCCACCCGGACGGGAGAGATCCTCTGGTGCAACGAGATCTTTCGGACGCGCTTTGCTGCCGGACGGCCGGCGGTGCGGCGCACCGTACAGGATGTGATCCATCTGAATCTGGCGGCGCTGGATCAGAACCGGGATCTGCTCATGGAGCACAACGGACAGAGCTATCGGGTGCACGCCGTCTCCAGCGTGCAGCAGGAACAGCAGGAGATCATCGCCGTGCAGTTTCTGGAGATCACGGATATCCTGCGCCTGCAAAACGAACAGACCAACTCCAGACCCTGTGTGCTGCTGTTGGTGATCGACAGCTATGACGACCTGCTGCAATACGCCAGAGAGAGCGAAAAGGCACAGGTCTCCGCAGAGGTGGAGCGCGTCCTGGAGAACTTCATGCAGGGAACAGACGGCGTGATCCGCAAGGTCGAGAACGATTTGTTCTATGCCGTCATGGAGTCCCGGCATCTCCACGAGATCATGAACAACCGCTTTCATGTCCTGGATGAGGCGCGTCAGATCCGGGTGAACGACCGGATGCACATCACCTTTTCCATTGGCGTGGGAGACGGCGCATCCACACTGGCGGAGAGCGAAAAGTTTGCGCGCCAGTCCCTGGATATGGCGCTGGGACGGGGCGGCGACCAGGCGGCAGTCAAGACGGAAAACGGCTTCTGCTTCTTTGGCGGCGCGTCGAAGGGCGTCGAGAAGAAGTCCAAGACCAAGATTCGCTCCATTGCCCTCGCCATGCAGGAACTCATCGAAAACTCCGACCAGGTATTCCTCATGGGACACCGCTTCGGCGACCTGGACTCCGTTGGCTCTGCCTGCGGCCTTGCCGGTGCGGTGCGGCTCATGCAGAAGCCGGCGTATGTGGTGGTGAACCGGCAGAGCTGTCTCGCCACCCAGCTCATCGAGCGGATGCAGCAGTGTCCGGACGGCCCGCAGTTCATCGAACCGGTGGACGCTCTGGCACAGGTGACGGACAATAGCCTGCTGATTATTGCCGACACCCACAACAAGGATATTCTGGAGAGCGTGGACTTGTACCACGCGGCGCGGTATGTCATCGTCATCGATCACCACCGGAAGAACGTGAACTTCATCGAAAACGCGGTGATCTTTCACCACGAGCCCTATGCGTCCTCTGCATCGGAAATGGTGACGGAGATCATCCAGTATTTCCGGCTGGATACCGAGATTTCCGCGGCGTATGCAGACGCGCTCCTCGCCGGCATTATGCTGGACACCAAGAACTTTGTCATGCGCACCGGCGTGCGGACATTCGAGGCGGCGGCGTATCTGCGGAAGATCGGCGCGGACACCGTGCAGGTCAAGGCGCTGTTCTCCAACACCATTTCCATGTACTCCATGCGCGCCCAGATCGTGGCGCACGCGGAGCTGTACCGGAACAACGCCATTTCCGCGGTGAAGCTCCAGGATAAAAATGCCCGTGTGCTGGCATCCCAGGCGGCGGATGAGCTGCTGAGTATCCAGGGCGTAGAGGCATCCTTTGTGCTGTATCTGGAAGAGACCGGCGTGGGGATCTCCGCACGCTCTATGGGCAATGTGAACGTGCAGGTCATCATGGAACAGCTGGGCGGCGGCGGTCACCAGACCATGGCGGCGACTCAGCTGAAGGGCTGTACCATCCAGGAGGCAAAGGAACAGCTGCTGCTGATCCTGGAAGCGCAGGAAAATGAGAATTAAACGCTGACACAGCGTACTAGAAATAGAAGGAGAGAGAACCATGAAAGTGATTTTTCTACAGGATGTAAAAGGCTCCGGCAAAAAGGGCGAGGTCAAGAACGTCTCTGACGGCTATGCACGGAATATGCTGCTGAAAAAGGGACTGGCAGTAGAGGCAACGCCCCAGAACCTGTCAGAGCTTTCCGGAAAGCAGTCCTCTGCCGCCCACAAGATCGACGTGGAAAAGCAGAACGCCCAGGCGATCGCCGACAAGCTGAAGGGACAGACCGTCCGCGCAGCAGCAAAGGCAGGCAACGGCGGCAGACTGTTCGGTGCAGTCACAGCGGCACAAATCGCTGAGTGCATCGAAAAGCAGTTCGGCTGCAAGATCGACAAGAAGAAGATCAGCCTGAAATCCGACATCAAGAACTTCGGCAGCTATGAGGCAGACATCCGCCTGTACACCGGCATTTCGGTGAAGGTGACAGTCGAGGTCGTCGAGGAATAACATTGAGCTTCATTTGAAATTTCAGCAATGCGGGTACGTCTTTCGCACGCAATCAATTTTTCAGAAAGTCCCCCTTGAAAAGGGGGATGTCAGCGTAAGCTGACAGGGGGATATTCCCCTTGTCTGTTCCCTGTGGAGCAGCCATCCCAGCACAAGGCACATCCTGCGGATGCCTTTTTGAAGTGGGCAGTGAAAAAATTGATTTCGAGTGGCTTTCGTCCCGCATTGTTTTTCCCTAGGAGGTTTTTTTCATGGCAGATACCCTATATTCCAACGAAAATGCAGAGCTGCCGTTCAGCCTGGAGGCAGAGCAGACCATTCTGGGCGCGATCCTACAGGATGCCAACGTGCTGCCCGTGGTGCTGGAGACCATCCGCCCGGAGTGCTTCTTCAACGAGCAGCACCGGGAGCTGTTCCAGATCATCTTTCAGATGTTCACCTCCGGCGAAAAGGCGGACGTCATCACCGTGCTCAATGAGGCGGTGGCGCGGAAGGTGTTCGAGAATGCCGCAGAGGGCAGAAACTATCTGGCGGCGCTCATCAACATCGTGCCGTCCACCTCGAATATCGAGAGCTACTGCGCCATCGTGTCCGAAAAGTATTACATCCGCTGCCTGGCGTTTGCGGCGCGGGGCATTTTGCAGGACATCCAGTCCGGCGAGACCAACGCCCAGACGCTGATGGATGCGGCGGAACAGCGCATTTTCGACATCCGGCAGGGCAAGAGCGCCCAGGGTCTGGCGAAGATCGGCGACGCCATCTGCGAAGCCTATGACCGCATCGGCAAGATCGCCGGCCCGGATAAGGAGAAGTACCTGGGCGCAAAGACGGGCTTCACCTATCTGGACACCATCACCTCCGGTCTGAACAAATCCGACCTGCTGCTGATCGCCGCCCGTCCGGGTATGGGAAAGACCTCTTTCGCCATGAACATCGCCACCAATGTGGCGCGGCACAGCGACAAGGAGGTGGCGATCTTCTCTCTGGAAATGTCCAAGGAACAGCTTGCCACCCGTATGCTCTCCACAGAGTCCCTGGTGGAGTCCAACAAGCTCCGCAGCGGCTTTCTCACCAATGAGGACTGGGTGCGCCTCGCCACCAGCGCCGGCGTGCTCAGCGGTCTGCCCATGTACATCGACGATACCGCAAGCGTGACGGTGCAGCAGATCAAGGCGAAGCTGCGCCGGATGAAAAACCTGGGACTGGTGGTCATCGACTATCTCCAGCTCATGGGCTCGACGCTGCGGACGGACAACCGCGTACTCATCATCTCCGAGATCACCCGTCAGCTGAAGATCATGGCAAAGGAACTGGATGTGCCGGTGATCGTGCTGTCACAGCTGTCCCGCGGCCCGGAGAGCCGTACCGACAAGCGCCCTATGCTGTCTGACCTCCGTGAATCCGGTTCGATCGAGCAGGATGCCGACATCGTCATGTTCCTCTACCGGGATGCCTACTATAATAAGGACAGCCCCACGCCCAACATCTCGGAATGCATCGTGGCAAAGAACCGTCACGGCGAGACCGGCACCATCAAGCTGATGTGGGACGGCCAGTTCACACGCTTCTCCAATGCGGAAATGCGCGATGAGAGCTGATGCATTGCCCCGTGCCGTGAGGAAACAGCTGAGGGAACTGGACGCGGTGCAGCCGGGACAGACGGTGTGCTGTGCCCTTTCCGGCGGCGCAGACAGCGTTTGTCTCCTGCGGTGTCTGCTGGCGCTGCGCCGGGAGCTGGAGATCACCGTCACCGCCGTGCATGTGAACCACCACCTCCGGGGCAGCGAGAGCGACCGGGACGCCGACTTCTGCCGGCATCTGTGCGAAGCCCTGGGCGTGCGCCTGACGGTGCTGGATGTGAATGCGGCGGCGCGTGCGGCGGCGGAACACTGCTCCGCAGAGCTGGCTGCCCGGCTGTGCCGCTATGAGGCGTTCGCACAGGTGGCGGCGGACTGGATCGCCACGGCGCACACCGCGTCGGACAACCTGGAGACCCTGGTGCACCGCATGACACGGGGCGCGAGTCTCCATGGACTGACTGCCATTCCGCCGGTAAACGGCAGGTTTCTCCGGCCGCTGCTGACCGTGACCCGGCAGCAGGCAGAGGCGTATCTCGAAGCCCTGGGACAGGACTATGTGACGGACAGCACCAACCTCACCGACGACTATACCCGGAACAAGATCCGCCACCGGATCATCCCGGTGCTGCGGACGCTGAACCCGGCGGCAGAGCGCACCGCGGCATATACCCTGCGCAGTCTCCGCCGGGAGGACGATTACCTCATGGAGCAGGCAAAGGCGGCCTATGCCCGGTGTCACACCTGCGGGGACGGTCTCACGGGACTGGACGCGCTGCATCCGGCGCTGCGGTTTCGCTGCCTGGCGCTGCTGCTGGAAGAGCTGGGCTTCGCCTGTGACGCACCGCTTCTGGAACGGCTGGAACGGCTGACGCGGCAGGGCGGCAGATGGAATTTGTCCGGAGATGTTTACGCCGTGGGAAAATCGGGCACACTTCGGATAGCACACATGCCTGCGCCGCCGCAGCAGCCTGCCGCCGTGAAGCTCCGCCTGGGCGAAAACGTGCTTTTTCCCGGATTTTTGCTCCGTGCACAGATATCTCCCATAGAAGAATCGGAAAAAATCAGAAATATTCATAGAAAATTTGCAAATGCGTCTCTGGATTATGATAAAATAAAAGGTGAGATTTTCCTGCGCGCCAGACAGCCGGGAGACCGGATCGCGCTGCCGGGGAGAGGGTTCACCTCGTCGCTGAAAAAGCTGATCCAGGCGAACCTGCCGCCGGAGCGCCGTGCCTTTGCGCATGTTCTGGCGGACGCGTCGGGTGTGATCTATGCAGAGGGTGCGGGCTGTGCTGCCCGTGTGTGTCCCGATGCAGACACCCGGCGGCTTCTGGTGCTGGAAATGACGGAACTGACATAGAGATTTCTGCGAACAGAAGCTGCGATCTCTTTTCAACAGAATGGAGTGAATGTGATTTGACACCAAAGAAAGGCCGTGGGATCGGCGCATATCTGCTCGTTGTCGTTGTGCTCATCATCGCACTGGTGTTCCTGCTGTCCAGCGTAAAGGGCGGCAGCCGGGAGACCAAGTATTCTGATGTCATGAAATATTTCGACAACTATGAGGTCACCGCCTATACCCTGGATCTGGGCACGGGAGAGCTGAAGCTGACGCTGGACAACGGCGACAAGTTCACCTATGATGTCCCGAATGTCTCCGTGTTCCGGGAGGATACGGCGAACTACCGCAAGAACTACAACATGCAGCACCCGGACGAACCGCTGCAGGTGGACTATTATAAGATCCGGGACAATTCCTGGCTGCTGACGCTGATCCCCACCCTGGTGCTGCTGGTGCTGATGATCCTGCTGTTTGTGTTCATGATGCGCCAGGCGAACGGCGGCGGAAAGTACACCTCCTTCGGCAAGGCGAACATCAAGAACCAGGCGAACACCCGCAAGGCGACCTTCGCCGACGTTGCCGGAGCCGATGAGGAAAAGCACGAGCTGGAAGAGATCGTGGACTTCTTGAAGAATCCCCGGAAGTACGCCGAGCTGGGCGCGCGGATCCCCAAGGGCGTGCTGCTCATGGGCCCTCCGGGTACTGGTAAGACCCTTCTCGCCAGAGCGGTTGCCGGCGAAGCAGGCTGCCCGTTCTTCTCCATCTCCGGTTCAGACTTCGTGGAAATGTTCGTGGGCGTGGGTGCGTCCCGTGTCCGCGACCTGTTCGACCAGGCGAAGAAGAACGCGCCTTCCATCATCTTTATCGACGAGATCGACGCCGTGGGACGGCACCGCGGCACAGGCATCGGCGGCGGACACGACGAACGGGAACAGACCCTGAACCAGCTGCTGGTGGAGATGGACGGCTTTACCGGAAAGGATAACGTCATCGTCATCGCCGCCACCAACCGGAGAGACATCCTCGACCCGGCGCTGCTCCGTCCGGGACGGTTCGACCGCCAGATCGTGGTGGGCTATCCGGATGTCAAGGGCAGAGAACAGATCCTCAAGGTGCACACCAAGAGCAAGAGCATCGGCCCGGATGTAGATCTCACCACCATCGCAAAGTCCACCGTGGGCTTTACGGGCGCAGATCTGGAAAACCTGGTGAACGAAGCCTGCCTGCTGGCGGCACGAAAGAACAAGAAGGCCATCACCATGGAGGAGATCCAGGAGGCGACCATCAAGGTCATCGCCGGCCCGGAGAAGAAGTCCCACAAGGTGACACCCAAGGAAAAGCGTCTCACCGCATTCCACGAGGCAGGCCACGCCGTCTGCACCTATTACTGCGATCACCAGGATAAGGTGCACCAGGTGTCCATTATCCCCAGAGGCATGGCGGGCGGCTATACCATGTCCCTGCCGGAACAGGACAAGAGCTTCGTCTCCAAGAAGGAGATGGAGGAGAACATCATCACCCTGCTGGGCGGCAGAGTCGCAGAACAGCTGGTGCTGGACGATATCTCCACCGGCGCATCCAACGACCTGGAGCGCGCCACTTCTACGGCACGGAGCATGGTGACACGCTATGGCTTCAGCGAAAAGCTGGGCCCGGTGGTCTACGGCAATGACCAGAACGAAGTGTTCCTGGGCAGAGACCTGGGCTCGTCCCGGGACTATTCCGACCGCGTTGCCGGCGAGATCGACGACGAGGTACGGGAGATCGTGGAAAAGGCATACGACAAGGCGACGGCGATCCTGCAAATGCACATGGATCAGCTGGAGCTGCTGGCGAAGTATCTGATGATCCACGAGAAGATCGAGAAGGACGACTTCGAGACCCTGATGCAGGGCAAGATGGATCCGTCTCAGTTCGAGGAGCTTCCGGAGAAGCCGGCAGAGACCGCCGAAGCTGCCGCAGAAGCTGCACCGGCAGAAGATGCCCCCAAGCCGTCAGAAGGCGGAGATGCACCGCAGGAGACGCAGGCATAAACAGAATCTCAGACCGAAAAGCTGTCACAGCGGGAGACCGGATGTGACGGCTTTTTTTGCTGTACTCACACCAGCTCAAAGTCGATCTCATCCCATGGGATCACCGCCTCCTCTTCCGGCGCAGGCAGTGCCGCCCGTTCCAGGGCGGTGCTGTCCTGCGGTATTGTCTCTGATACTGTTACTGTACCAGTAACAGTATCAGTACCAGTTACAGTAACAGCTTTTTTTGCTTTGACTTGCTTTTCTGAAAAAGCATTTGCTTTTTTGCTTTCGTTTGCTTTTTTGGGTCTGCCGCCCTTTTTGCCTGCTTCTGCCCGTGCTTTCCGGGTGGCGATCCACTTCCGCGTGTTCTCGTCGATCTGGGAGGTCAGAAAGCTGAAAAACAGGCGCAGGGCGAGATCGTCGGTTTCCAGTGGCTCGCCGGTGTTGACATAGGTGAAGATCGCCTTGAACAGGATGCCGCACTGTTCATTGGACAGCATCTGGATCTCCTTCCAGCGGTCGGTGTACAACAAAAATGACTTCTTTTCTTCTTCTACCATGGGATAGTACTCCTTTCTGAAATGGGTGGGTGATGTGGGCGGAGACCACTATGCATTTTGTTTTTAACAACTCCTCTGCCCTGTCGGGCATCTCCTCTGGAAGAGGAGACAATATGAAGCCTCCTCTCTTAGAGGAGGTGGCACGCAGTGCCGGAGGAGTCGTAGGGGCGAACCATGTTCGCCCCTACGATTGGGGTTTCCGGGCGATGGACTGAGGTGTTATCCCTCCGTCTGCTCCTGACGGAGCATCCACCTCGTACTGAGCGGTCCCCTTTGTCACCTACGGTGACATTTCCCCACCCCGTGGGGAATCACCCTTTTCAAGGGAGGCAAGACAACTCCTCTGCCCTGTCGGGCATCTCCTCTGGAAGAGGAGACAATATGAAGCCTCCTCTCTTAGAGGAGGTGGCACGCAGTGCCGGAGGAGTCGTGGCGGGCGAACAATGTTCGCCCCTACGGTTGGGGGTTCCGGGCGGTGATTGAGGTGTTATCCCTCCGTCTGCTCCTGATGGAGCATCCACCTCCCTTTTCAAGGGAGGCTAAAAGGGTTTTTTCGCGTACCGGAAACAACAATTCCCCGGAGGGGTTATAGGCGGCTTCCGCCGCCGTGACGCTGCCCGTTTCTCTCCGCGAAATTGGGGGGTAAAGCTCAGCAGTGAGCCCACTGCCTCCCATAAATAGTCCCGCAGCAGGCAAAAGTTGCACGGGTGTGTGCAACTATGAACGGAGAATTTACACGATTCCGGCAAAATGTTCAGAAAGGGAGCGTTTCGGGGCGGCGCGGCGCCATTTGTCTGACCGGTGGGCGCATGGTGTGGGGTGCGGCGGAAATCCCCGGTTTTTTTGTATTTTTCCAAGAAAAACCTTGACAATCTGAAAGCAAATTTGTTATAATGAATGTTGAATCTACTTTGGAGGCGATTTTTATGAAACAGATCACAAGCTTCACCATCAACCACGACTTTCTGAAGCCGGGGATGTATATCTCCCGGGTGGACGGCGACGTGGTGACATATGACATGCGCATGAAGCTGCCCAATAACCCGGACGGCGACTATCTGGAGGACAATGCCCTGCACACCTTTGAACACCTCTTTGCCACCTATGTGCGGAATACGCCGCTGTCGGACGGCGTGGTCTATGTAGGGCCGATGGGCTGCCGCACCGGCTTCTACTTTCTGACCCGGGATACCGTTTCCGGCGCAGATGCCATCCGTCTGGTGCAGGAGACGCTCCAGTATGTGCTGGACTTTTCCGGAGAGATCCCCGGCGGAAAGCGGCAGGAGTGCGGCAACTATCTCGCCCATGACCTGGAGGGCGCAAAGGCAATGGCACGGGAATATCAGCCCATTCTGGCGGACTGGACACCGGAACAGCTGCACTATCCGGCAGAGGTGCTCACCGGAACGGCTTCGGTGTAAGATCGGCATAAGAAAGGAAGAGGATCATGACAGAAGAAAATCGAGAACTAGAGACGGTCTCCGGCGGCACAGCCCCGGAAGAGACCGCCGCAGACACACCGATGCCGGCACAGCCCGAAGCGGCGGAGACCGCAGAAGCGCCTGAGTCTGCTGCAGAACCGGACGGCTTAGAGCCGGCGGATCTCGGCTCGGACGCCATCGCCGCAGAGCCGCTCCCGGCAGGCATCCCGAAAAAGGAAACGGCAAAGAAGATCCTGAAGATCGCCGGCATGGTCGTTCCGCCCCTGCTGCTTCTGGCGGCGGTGGCGCTGGTGATCTACTATATCCTGTGTCCGTCCAAGGGCGAATTTCACGCCGACTGTACAGACACCATCTACTGGGCAAAGGCGACCTTTGACAGCGGCAAGCTCATCAGCCCGGACTTTACTTACGCCTGCCTGCTGCCTTTCGGCGGCAGTCTGCTGATGCTGATCTTTATGCCCTTCTTCGGGCTGTCCATGACCACCCATATGCTGGGCATGCTCCTGTTCTTCCTGCTGCTGACCCTGGGGCTCTGCTGGATGCTCCGGGAGATGCATTTCAGCAAGGGCTGGATCTGCGGCGGAGCAGCCATCTTTCTGACGCTGCTCTGTGCCAGCAAGAAGCTCCGGGAGATCTTCTGGGGACACACCATCTACTACAGCCTGGGCATCCTGTTCCTGTTTGTGGGACTGGCGCTGCTGTTCCGGCTGCAAAATCTCACCGCCCTGCGGAAAAATGACAAGAAGCTCCGGACGCACAAGATCATCACCTTTGCGGTGTTCCTGGTCTTTTTCATGCTCTGCTGCACCGACCAGATCTCAGCCATCACCATCTTTGCCCTGCCGATGATGGCAGGCATCTTCCTGGAGCGGCTGCTGGATCGCCGGACACCGCTTTGCAGCAAGCGGAACGGAAAGAGCCTGATCCTGCTGCTCGCCCTGGGCGCTGCGATGGTTGCCGGCATGAAGCTCAGCGCGTTCTGGGCAGACGGCGTGACCGGCGGCTATGCCGACGCGTATTCCAACTGGACGGCGCAGTCGGAGTGGCTGGGACACATCCAGGGATTGCCCCTGGCGTGGATGAATCTGCTGGGTCTGGAGGACATCGGCGGCGAAAACCTGATGTCCGGCAAGAGCATCGTGAACCTCATCCGCATGGGCACTGCCATTCTGCTGGCGGCGCTCCCCATCGCTGCGACCTGCTGCTATCCCAAGTATAAGGGCACTTCGGGCAGACAGATGCACATTCTCCTGTGGGCGCACTGGGCGGTGTCTGCACTGGTTCTGGTGGGCTATATCTGCGGCGCGCTCTCTGCGGCAAACTGGCGGCTCAGCCCCATTGTCTGCACCTCTGCCATCGTCTCCATTGCGTTCCTGCACTGGGCGATCGCAAAGCGCACCCCGATGCAGCGCATGGCAATGGTGCTGTGCATCCCCATTATCTGCTTCTGCACCATCAGCGCATGGAATGTGGTGAAGCTGCCCCGGGATGCCGAAAAGGTCAACGTCCAGTACCAGCTGGCAGAGATGCTGGAGGAACAGGGTCTGGACTATGGCTATGCCACCTTCTGGCGCGCAAACTCCGTCACCGTGATCTCGGACGACGCCGTAAAGGTGCGCTCGGTCAGCGTGGACGAGACCAACGGCGTGACGAAGTATTATTACCAGACCGCTGCGGAGTGGTATACCACACAGCCCGATCAGGACAAGTACTTCCTGCTTCTGGACTCCGGCGAGTATGACACCCTGGTGAGCCGGGGCGATGCCCTGCTGTCGGAGACCACCCTGTCCTTCTCCTGGTCTGACAGCTACGGCGGACAGTATCAGGTATTGGTATTCGATCACAATATTTTCTAAGAGGCAATCACGCCTTGCACTTGCAGCAGACTCGCTCTCCGCGGAGGGCGGGTCTGTTTTGCAATTCTCACCAAATCATCACAAACTGTGCTTGCATTTCTCAAAAAAATATGGTATATTACATAAGGTAAAAGAATCCCCGCCGTGTCACACGGCACAGAGAGGAGAATGTATCATGGAAGAACCGCAAAAACCCAAAAAATCATGGATCTCGTATTGGCTGATCGCACTGTGTGTGTTCCTGCTGCTCCAGGCGTTCGTGTTCCCGAACCTGTTCAAGGGACGGGTGAAAGAGGTGGGCTATGACACCTTTATCAGCATGACGGAGAACAAGGAGATCGGCTCGGTGAAGATCGAGAACAGCCAGATCACCTTTACGGACAAAGACGAAAAACAGGTGTATCAGACCGGCACCCTGGACGACCCGGATCTGATCCAGCGGCTGTATGACTCCGGCGCAAAGTTTGAGTCGGAGATCGACAGCGGCACCAGTCCGCTGCTGTACATCCTTGTCAGCTATGTGCTCCCCATTGCGCTGATGCTGCTGGTGTTCCACTTCTTTAACAAGAAGATGGCGCAGCGCATGGGCGGCGGCGACGGCTCGATGATGTTCGGCATGGGAAAGAGCAACGCCAAGGTCTATGTCAAGTCCACCACGGGCATCAAGTTCCAGGACGTTGCCGGTGAAGAAGAGGCAAAGGAACTGCTGGCGGAGATCGTGGACTATCTCCACAAGCCGGAGCGCTATAAAGAGATCGGTGCTTCTATGCCCAAGGGCGCGCTGCTGGTTGGCCCTCCCGGAACCGGTAAGACTCTGTTGGCAAAGGCAGTCGCCGGCGAGGCGAACGTGCCGTTTTTCTCCATCTCCGGTTCGGAGTTTGTGGAAATGTTCGTGGGCATGGGCGCGGCAAAGGTGCGCGACCTGTTCAAGCAGGCAAACGAAAAAGCGCCCTGCATCGTCTTTATTGACGAGATCGACACCATCGGCAAGAAGCGTGACGGCGGACAATACGGCGGCGGCAACGACGAACGGGAACAGACCCTGAACCAGCTGCTCACCGAAATGGACGGCTTCGACGGCTCAAAGGGTGTCGTCATCCTGGCGGCGACCAACCGTCCGGAATCCCTCGACCCGGCGCTGCTGCGTCCGGGACGGTTCGACCGGCGCATCCCCGTAGAGCTGCCGGATCTTCAGGGACGCATCGACATTCTGAAAGTTCACGCCAAGAAGATCAAGCTCGCCGGAAACGTAGACTTCTCCGCCATCGCCCGGACGGCATCCGGCGCATCCGGCGCAGAGCTGGCGAATATCATCAATGAGGCGGCGCTGCGTGCCGTTCGCCTGGGACGCTCCTGTGCCACACAGGAAGACCTCATGGAGAGCGTAGAAGTGGTCATTGCCGGCTATCAGAAGAAAAACCGGGTGCTCTCCAACAAGGAGAAGCTCACCGTGTCCTATCACGAGGTGGGGCACGCACTGGTGGCTGCGCTCCAGTCTCAGTCTGCACCGGTGCAGAAGATCACCATCATTCCCCGTACCTCCGGTGCGTTGGGCTATACCATGCAGGTGGAAGAGGGCGAGCACTTCCTCATGACCAAGACGGAGATGGAGAACAAGATCGCCACCCTCACCGGCGGACGTGCCGCAGAGGAGCTGATCTTCCACGAGATCACCACCGGCGCATCCAACGATATCGAACAGGCGACGAAGCTGGCGCGCTCGATGGTGAGCCGCTTCGGCATGAGCGAAGAGTTCGGCATGGTTGCCATGGAGACGGTGCAGGGACAGTATCTGGGCGGTGACGCCAGCCTGACATGCTCCATGGAGACCCAGACCAAGATCGACAAAAAGGTCACGGAGATCATCCAGACCCAGTACGGCAGAGCCATGGACATGCTCCGGAACAACCAGGCAAAGCTGCACGAGATCGCCAAGTATCTGTATGAGCACGAGACCATCACCGGTGAAGAGTTTATGCAGATCCTGAACCGCCCGATGATTTCGCAGAATCCGGCGGAATAACCACAAATTACACTGACAGAGAGACCGTGAACGGGCTGCGTTCACGGTCTTTTTTTGGCAAAAATCCGGGGAGATGTTCCATTCAGATTGACATTTGTCTTAAAATATGGTATAATCATGAAAAGTTGGATTCCAAAAACAGAGAATTTCAGGAGGAGAAAAGATGAAGGAAAAATGGTTTGCCGCAGCGGCGGCAGGGGTTCTGGCATTTTCCGCGCTGCCCATGACGGCATTTGCGGTGGATGAGATCGACGATACGGAGGAGTATTATTTTATCTATGAGACGGAGGACGCATCATTCCTCTACCAGGATATCAGCAGCACGACGGTGGAGATCGTCGAACTGTTTGACTGGGAGGGCTCTTCGGTGACATTTCCGTCCAGTATCGACGGAAAACAGGTGACCTGTATTGGAGACAGTGCTTGCTGCGGCTATTCCGGCTTGTGTGAAGTGGTGCTCCCGGAGGGGATCAGCAGCATCAGTGCGTCAGCATTTGCGGGCTGCGAGGATCTGGAAAGTGTGGTACTGCCGAAATCACTTGTGACGATCGGGAATTATGCTTTTAGTGACGACTGGGCTTTGACGCATATTTCGCTGCCCAAGGGACTCGTCAGCATCGGCGATGGCGCATTTTACGGCAATCAGCTCCAGGAGATCTCTGTGGATGCCGGGAATACGGTATACTGCGATGTGGACGGCGTGCTGATGGATCACGACAAGAAAAAGCTGATCTGTTATCCCGGCGGCAGGGAAGATACTGCCTATGTCATTCCGGACAGTGTGACAGAGATCGGCGCAGATGCTTTTGGGGAATGTGTGTGGCTGCGGGATCTGACCTTGTCCGCCAATATTACCGATATCGCAGTAGATGCGCTGTCCATGACCATGCTGGATGCCATCTATGTGCCGGAGACAAATCCGGTATTCAGCGATGACAACGGCGTGCTGTTCAGCAAGGACAAGACAGAGCTGTACTTTTGCCCGGAAGCCAAGGCAGGGAGCACCTATTGCATTCCGGACGGCGTTGTGACGGTACATGATAGCGCTTTTCAGAGCAACGATACCATAGAGACGCTTCAGATCCCGGCGAGCGTAGAAGTGATCGAAGATACTTTTTTGAATTGCACGGCGCTTCAGGCGCTTCAGGTGGACGAGAACAATACGTTCTATTCCAGCGCAGACGGGGTGCTGTTCGACAAGGATCAGACGACGCTGATCCTGTACCCCAACAGCAAGGCAGGGGCATATCAGATCCCGGACAGTGTAAAAGTCATCAACGACGCATCCTTTTACGGATGCATCGTGCTGACCGATGTGACAGTGCCGGAAAATGTGACCTCCATCAATGAAGGCACATTTGAGTTTTGCAGCGCGCTGACCACCGTGACGCTTCCGGCCGGGCTCAAGAGCATCATGGACTATGCATTTCACTACTGCGATCAGTTGCAGGACATCTATTTTCAGGGGACAGAGGCGCAGTGGGATGCAGTAAGTGTGAGCACGATAGACAATGAAGATCTGTCCTATGCGGCGATCCACTTCGCCGACGGCACTGTCCGGGAGGGCAACTATCGCAAGGGAGACGTGGACAACAACGGCGTCCTGAACGCTACCGATGCGGCACAGATCCTGTCCTATGTGGCGCGTGCTTCTCTGGATCTGGACACCAACTTTACAGACAAGCAGATCCTGGCGGCGGATATCGATGATAACGGCACGGTCAATTCGCAGGATGTGGCATATCTGCTTGCCTATATTGCACAGGAGGGTGCAGGGTATCCCGTTAACTGGGACAGCATCCTGTATTGAGGATCGCGCTGACGGATGTATCGTCCGTTTTCGCTGAAAAAAACGCTGCCGGCACTGGTACACCCAGCAAGCCGGCGGCGTTTTTCTGCCTTATGATACGACCTTTACCGCATACTTCCGCATCCAGTAGTCCATCTGGACGAAATACGCCATGATCTGCGGCCGGGTCATGAGCTGACCGTACCACTGGACGGACTCCTCGCGCTCCAGCAGCTCTTCCAGCATTTCCCGGCGGACGATCTGAAACAGCGGCGTTTCAGGGTCGCGGATGACCTCGCGCAGCAGTTCGGCGACGGTCTGGAGATAGTTGGGGTTGTGGGTCTTGGGATAGGGACTCTTCTTGCGCCACAATACCTCCGGCGGCAGCGCATCCTGCATGGCAGTCCGCAGCAGTCCCTTTTCATAGCCGTTCCAGTCCTTGTACTCCCATGGGACATTGTAGAGATACTCTGCAATGCGATAGTCACAGAAGGGCACGCGCACTTCCAGGGAATTGTACATGCTCATGCGATCCTTTCGGTCGAGAAGCGTCTGCATGAACCAGTCCAGGTTCAGCTTCATCATCTCCCGCATCCGCGCTTCCAGCGGTGAATCATCGGGGAGCTTTTCTGCGGCGGCGATGGTGCGGGCATAGGCATCCTGGACATATGCCTGCGGATCGATGCGCTTCGCCAGCTGCTCCTGCATAAATTTTGCCCGATAAGCGGTGCTCTGCGCCCAGGGAAAGCCGTTTACCTGGCGGACATCGGCGTCCCGGTACCAGGGATAGCCGCCGAACAGCTCGTCGGCGCACTCGCCGGACAGCGCCACCGTGACTTCCTTCCGGATCTCGCCGCAGAACAGCAGCAGGGAACTGTCCACATCCACCATGCCCGGCAGATCTCTGGCATCCACAGCGGCATAGAGCGCCTTTGCCAGCGCCGGGGTATCCAGTACCGTCCAGTGGTGCTGACAGCCCAGATACCGTGCCATGGCGCGGATATAGTCGGGGTCACTGGTGGGCTGAAAGTGGCTCTTCTGGAAATAGCGGTCGTTGTCCCGATAGTCCACGGAAAAGGTGTGGAGCGTCTCGCCCCGTTCGCCCAGGACGCGGCTCGCCAGAGAGGAGAGCAGGCTGGAATCCAGACCGCCGGACAAAAATGTGCCGATGGGAACGTCAGACACCAGCTGCCGCCGGACGGCATCGGTCACCAGTTCCCGGACATGGGCGGCGGTCTCTGCGAAGCTGTCGGTGTGGACTGCGGCATGCAGCTCCCAGTAGGAGTGGAGGTGGAGATCTCCCTGCATGTAGTAGCCGCAGTGCGCCGGTTTTACCTCCCGGACAGTGCGGAACACGCCGTATCCCGGTGTGCGCCCCGGCCCCATGAGCAGCAGCTCTGCCGCGCCCTTTTCGTCGATCTCGTGGGGAACGTCAGGGTGCTGGAGCAGCGCCTTGATCTCTGAGCCAAAGACCAGACCGCCGGGGATCTCCGCGTAGAACAGCGGCTTTACGCCGATGCGGTCGCGCGCCAGAAAGAGCCGCTGGGCGCTGTGCTCCCAGATGGCAAAGGCGAAGATGCCGTTGCACTGCTCCACACACCGCGGCCCCCAGTGGGCGTAGGACTGTAGGACGACCTCGGTGTCGCAGTGGGTCTGAAAGACCACGCCCTCCTGTTCCAGCTGTGCCCGCAGCTCCGGCGTGTTGTACAACTCGCCGTTATAGACGATGGTATAGGTCTCGCCGCCGGCGGTGATCTCCATGGGCTGCCTGCCCTTTTCCACATCGATGACCGCCAGACGGGTGTGCGCCATGGCGCAGCGCGGCGAGAGAAAGATGCCCTCCTGATCCGGGCCGCGCCGCCGCAGGGTGTCCTGCATCCGCCGCAGCAGCGCTTCCTGCTGCCGCAGATCCTGTTCCAGATGTATCATGCCGGTGATTCCGCACATAGAAAAGTCCTCCGTTTCATGAGTGATATGCTTCGGCGATCCCGCACAAAGCGTTATGCGGTGCTACCTTTATTCTATGCAGCATGGGCGGAAATCTTGCAGGAAACAGCAAAAGCACCGCAGCAGGACTCTGCCGCGGTGCTTCGCTAGGAGATACATTTTTGGCAAAGCTGCATGCAAGATGCAGGATTGCGCCAGAGCCGGACGCGTGCAGACAAGCTGCATCATCAGGCTCTTATGAAACTGCGGCGATTACCGCAGGGGAGAACATGTGCGGGTCACTGGATCGTGATCTCTTTGACTTCCGGTTTTGCCGGCTGCTTTTTCGGCATGGTCAGGATCAGCACACCGTTTTCATATGCGGCATCCATATGCTCCGCATCCACGTTGCTGATATCCAGTCGCTGCAAATACTTGCAGAAGCTGCGTTCCCGCTGCAAATAAGTGCCCTTTTTGGCAGGCGCTTCTGCCTGGGGTGCAGCGTTTTCAATGGTGACTTCGCCCTCCTTGGGTGCGCTCTCGGTCTTTTTCTCTGCGGTGTGCTCCGCCGCAATGGTCAGAACGTCGCCCTCCAGGGACAGCTTGATTTCCTCTTTCCGGAATCCCGGCATATCGGCTTCCAGCACATAGCTGTCGCCGGTGTCGCGCAGGTCAGTCCGCGGTACTTTTGTGAGTTCGGTTTCCTGAAACGGATCCCACAAAGTGTTTGCAAACGGTTGAAAAATGGTCATCATAAGTCATTCCTCCTTGGAATTGTCTCTGAGAGCCTGTCTCGGGCTCTCGGTTTTCTTTGTTCTATGCGTCGTTTTCCGGCGCTTTTTCTCTCTATTCTCTCTCTTTTTTGTGATCCCGGTTCTTTTTCTGCATTGCAGTTTCTCTCTTAGTGGATCTCCAGCTGACGGGAGACCGGTTTCGCCGGCTGCTTTTTCGGCATGGTCAGAGTCAGCACACCGTTTTCATAAACGGCGCGCATGCCGGAAGCATCCACGTTGCTGATGTCCAGCTTCTGCTCATAGGAGCTTGTGCTGCGTTCCCGGCGGAGATAGGTGCCGTCCTTTGCTTTTTCCTCCTCGGTCTTTTCCTTGTGGACGGCGGACAGCGTCAGGGTGTCGCCCTCTACGCCGATCTTGATCTCTTCCTTCTGGAATCCCGGCAGCTCGGCTTCCAGCACATAGCTGTCACCGGTGTCCCGGATGTCTGTCTTGCAGGAGCTCATGGGTGCGGATTTGCCGCCGAAAAATTCGTTCTCCCAGTCCCGCATGGAGCGGAACAGATCATAACCTGTGCGTTCAAACGGTGTCAAATATGTCATCATAAAGCATTCCTCCTATGCATGGTATCCTGATATTGTGGCTTGCGGATGGAAGCTGTCCGGTTTGCTGTTTGCTTCTTCCGGAGCTCCTTTCCGTTTACAAGTATCATATTACCCCCGGTTTGTGAAAGCATAAGGTTGGTTTTGTGAAAACTGGATGAAATTTAGCACTCTTAGCAAATGAGTGCTAACAAGTGCTAGTTTGGAGTGCTAAAGGTGCAGGCCGAATAAGAGCAGACATACAAGAAGGGCATGCGTACAAAAGAACTTGTACACATGCCCTTATGCAGGGGTATGTTGATTTACTTAAACTGATACACCGCGATATTCTCAAAGCCGTCCAGCAGGGTATCCATTTTGCGGAAGGCGATGGCTGTGCCCTTTGCCACACAGTGGATGGCGTCTTTTGCCACCACGCACTTCACCTGGAGGGTGCGCTCCACCAGCTTTCGCAGACCGCCCAGCATGGCGCCGCCGCCTGCCATGAGCACGCCGTTTTCGTAGATGTCGCCCACCAGCTCCGGCGGTGTCTCTTCCAGGACAGTCTTGATGGCTTCGATGATGTCCGCCACCACGTCCTCTACCGCCTCGAAGATCTCCAGCTCGCTGACCTCCTGCATCTCCGGCAGACCGCTCACCAGATTCCGTCCCTTGACCCAGGCGGTGACATCGGCTCTTGGGTCATAGAGGTTGGTCATCTCGATCTTCAGCCGCTCTGCCGTGCGGTCGCCGATGAGCAGCTTGTACTTGGTCTGCATGTACCGGATGATCGCCTGATCCAGGGTGTTTCCGGCGGCGCGGACAGAGTGGGAGGTGACGATGCCGTTCATGGAGACGATGGCAACGTCCGTTGTGCCGCCGCCGATGTCCACCACCATGTTGCCCCGCGCCTTGCCGATGTTCACGCCTGCGCCGATGAGAGCGGCGATGGGCTCATCGATGAGATATGCCTTTCGCGAGCCGGCGCTCATGGCGGCTTCTACTACGGCGCGCTTTTCCACGTCTGTGATAAAGGACGGCACGCAGATGATGATGCGCGGCTTGGTGAGACGGTGTCCGGTGACCTGGAGGATAAACTCCCGGATCATGTACTGGGTCATGCGGTCGTCGGAGATCACGCCGCCGGAGAGGGGACGGATCACCTCAATGTAATCCGGCGTCTTTCCGATCATCTGATAGGCGCGCTTTCCCACGGCGAGCACCTCTTTGGTGCGGGTGTGATAGGCGATGGCAGAGGGTTCGCTGAGTACAACGCCCTTTTTCCCCAGGGTAATGACGGTGTTCGCCGTTCCCAAATCAATGCCGATATCTGTTTTACTCATGACGATTCCTCCTGTTCTGTTGCCGCCCTGTCGGATGCGCCGGCTTCTTCCGGTGCGGACAGAGGCGCTGTCTGGGGGGCTTTCTGCTGTTCCAGCATGTCCCGCAGACAGGTATATCGATTCATACGGCGGTTGTTGTCCACCATCTGATAAATGACGTTTTGTGAGCCGATCAGGATCAGCAGCCGTCTGGCACGGGTGACGGCGGTGTACAGCAGATTCCGGTAGTACAGCTTCGGAAAGCCGCCCAGAAGCGGCATGACCACCGCCTGAAATTCGCTGCCCTGGCTCTTGTGCACTGTGACTGCATAGGCA
This sequence comes from Ruminococcus bromii, assembly GCA_963590855.1. Lineage (GTDB taxonomy): Bacteria > Bacillota > Clostridia > Oscillospirales > Ruminococcaceae > Ruminococcus_C. The sequence goes on along the minus strand of CAVAQT010000001.1, from coordinate 111,289 downwards.
AGCTCCAGCTGATCCAGCTGTTCAAAGGGATAGGTGGCAGTCCTGCCGTCAAATTCCGCCACGACCTCCTGGCTCTGGCGGTTGATGGCACGGAGATAGCCGATGTCGCCGTTGAAGATGCCGGTGCCGTTTTCGCCGTCCTTGTGCCAGATGATGTCGTAGTTGTTTTTGATCTGCATCACCTTGTCCCCTTCCCGGAAGGTGTACAGCATGGACTTGACCTCCGGCAGGGACTTGGACGGGGGATTGAGCACCGCCTGAAGCCGGTGGTTCAGTTCGACTACGCCCATGATGCCCTTTCGGGAGGGCGTGATGACCTGGATGTCCTCCACCGGAGAATAGCCGTATGCCTTCGGCAGGCGCGTGTGCACCAGTTCCAGCATGAGCTGTGTCGCCGGCTCCGGCTTCAGCCGCTGGAAAAAGAAGCAGTCGCTCTTTTTCTGGGTGAGGTCGGGATAGTCGCCGCCGATGATCTTGTGGGCGTTGGTGATGATGCTGCTCTTCTGCGCCTGGCGGAAGATCTCTTTCAGCGCCACCACCGGCACTCTGCCGCTGTCGATGAGGTCGCGGAGCAGATTGCCTGCGCCCACCGAGGGCAGCTGGTCACAGTCGCCCACCAGCACCACCTTGCACCCCAGACGGAGCGCCCGGAGCAGATGCTCAAACAGAAGCACGTCCACCATGGACATTTCGTCCACGACCATGACGTCGCAGTCCAGGGGATTGCGCTCGTCGTGGTGAAAGCCCATGCCGCCGGACATGTCGAACTCCACCTCCAGCATCCGGTGGATGGTGCTCGCTTCATAGCCGGTGAGGTCTGCGATGCGGCTGGCGGCGCGTCCGGTGGGTGCGGCGATCATGACCCGATAGCCCTGCTTCTCATAGAGGGCAATGATGGCGTTCAGGGTGGTGGTCTTTCCCGTACCCGGGCCGCCGGTGAGGATCATGATGCTGCGGGACAGCGCCGTCACAATGGCCTTTCGCTGTAAAGCGGCATATTCCATGCCCTGTTCCTCTTCCTGGGCATGGATGAGCGTCTCGAACAGCGGACTGTCCTCCGGGGCGCTGAAATCCTGGATCACGCCGATGCGGTCGGCGATATAACGCTCCGCAATGTAGTAGTCCTCCAGATACACAAAGTCCCTGCCGTTTTTCTCATAGACATAGATGGTGTGCTCTTCCAGCGCCGCGGCATAGGCGACCTCGAAGTCGGCTTCGTTGACCTTGAGATAGGCGCATGCCTTCGGGCGCAGCCGATCCAGAGGCAGACAGGCATTTCCGCTGTTGGCGTTGTATTGGAGGATATAGACGATCCCTGCCTGGACGCGCTGGGGCGAGCCGGCAGCAAAATCCATCCCCATGGCCACGGCGTCGGCCTTCTGAAAGTCCAGTTCGACACCGGGGGAGCAGAGCAGATACGGGTTTGCCGCCAGCATATCCATTGCGCCGGTGCTCCACTTCTGATAGGCGCGCATGGCGTATTTGGAGCGGATGTCATATTCCGCCAGAAACCGCATCAGCGTCCGCAGGGAAAAGATCTGCTTGACCTCGGCGGCGATGGCTTCGCACTTCTGCTCCGAGATGCCCCGGACTTCGGTCAGCCGGGTGGGTGTCTTTTCCATGATCTCCAGGGTGCGGTCTCCGAACACGCTGACGATCTTTTTCGCCAGCGACGGCCCGATGCCCTTGATGGCGCCGGAGGAGAGATAGCGCTGGATGTTGAACGCGTCTGCCGGGAGCTTTCGCTCCCAGTACTGCGCCCGAAACTGCATGCCGTACCGGGGATGGGTGATATATTCTCCGTCCACCGAGAGCCGCTCGCCCTCTTCGGTCTCGCCCATCTCGCCCACCACAGTGACCATTGTGCCGTCTGCATCCAGATCCAGTACCGTATAGCCGTTTTCCGGATTGATGTACAGTACATTTTCTACAGTACCCTCCAGGTGCAGAGGCTTTTTTTCATCCTGATCCACTGCGGTTTCCTCCCTGTCAGAAATAATGCGCCGGTTCTCCCGGAACGGGGAAAACACGCTCCTTTTTATTATACCTGTTTTTTCGACAAATTGCAATGATTTTTTTCGGATTCCGAAAAGCTTCCAAAAATTTTCGCCGCTTCTGACAAATGGCAGCAGCGAAAGTCCCGGTGCCGTCTGCAAAACGCCTCGCAGACCTGCGCCAGGCTGTGCTCCGGCGTGGCATCCACCAGCCAGACGGTGCGCACCATGTCCCGGTCTGTCCAGACGATCTGGGCGGCGAGGGCGGCACTCTGTTGTTCCCACTTCGCCGGATCTTCCAGCAGCACCAGCGTCGCCATATGTTCCGGCAGCTCGTGGGAAAACAGCCGGCGGCACAGCCCCACAGCTGCCAGTGCCGTCACCGCCAGCATCCCGAACAGCAGCAGACAGATCCATCCGTTCATCTCAAATCCCTCCTTACGGGATCGCAAAGATCCCTGCCGTGGGCGGATATAAACTGAAAACGCCGAAAGAGACCGCGACCGCGGCAAACAGCAGGATGCCTGCCAGATCGCTGCCCTTTGCACGGGGCGCCTGCTTCCAGGTGTAGCCGGCAGTGACGGCAGCACCCAGCACAAACGTGAGGATATCCGCCCAGAGCCAGTGTCTGCCGCAGATGCCGGTATAGGTGTAAAACAGCGCCGTGATGGTGAGCATGCCCCAGAGCGCGCCCTTTGCCCGCACCAGGACATAGCCCTTCCACCGGTGTCCCGTCCAGATGTACTCCCAGACGGTATAGGCGAGCACCGGAAAGAACAGCAGCTTCAGATGCTCCCAGGTGCTTTCGCTCACGGCGGCATACAGCCCGACGACGCGGTTTTCGCCCGTCCAGCCGTATAAAAAATGGAGCACCGTTCCGAAAACGATGCTCCAGACAAATCCGATCCACACACTTCTGCGGAATTGTTCCATCACGCATCACCTCAATCACAAGGTATGCAGGAACAGGGGAAAGGGTTACGCCTCTTCTGCCGGTGTCTCCGCCAGCCCGAACTTTCTCCGGACAGCGTCCACAATGAGGTCTGCTGTGCCCTCCACCCCGAGCAGGTTGCTGTTCAGGAAAAGATCGCGGTAGCGGGTGTTGTTCACCTCACAGCCGGTGTGCGAACGGTAGTATTCCGCCCGCGCCTTGTCTACCTCTTCGATGATCCGCTGTGGCTCAGCGGTGGCGAGTCCCAGTGTCATGATGCTGTTGCGGATGCGCGCCTGATACGGGGCAAAGACGTAGCAGCGGATGACGTTTTCCCGTTCCCGCAGGAGATAGTCGGCACAGCGCCCGATGATGACGCAGCTTTCCTTTTCGGCGTGCTCCAGGACTAACTTGCTCTGTACCTCGAACATCCGGTCTTTTTTCAGCGTGCTGCCGATGCCCAGAGGATATGCCATCTTATAATAGCCGGAGGAACGCATGCCGTTTTTGCTGAATTCCACCAGAGAGTGCAGGGTGCTGTCGATCTCTTCTGCCTCTTTTTCCAGTACATTTCTGTCATACAGGGGGATGCCCAGCTTTTTCGCTGCGGCAATGCCAATGTCCCGGCCTCTGCTGCCGAACTGCCGTGTAATTGTAATCACATAATTCTGCATAATAAGACCCCTTTTCTTTCAAGAGTGAAACCGCACAGGTTTTTGCGGTACTTCCTAAAATATCATGATATTGCGCCTACATTCATCATACCACAAACCGACCCGTTTGTAAATATGGGATTTTATACGAGAAACCACGCTGTAATTTAGAAAAGTTGGCGGTTTTTCGGCGGTATTTATGCTTTTGCAACAGACTTGAAAAAACATGATGCATTCTCCGGCAAAAATGCACGAACTGCAAAAAATGCATATTTTGGGTACAGCATTGCCATTGCTTACAATTTAATTACAATTCACAAAAAGGCATTGCATTTTTGATAGTTCTTGTGTATAATGATAAATGATGACAAAAGCATGTTCCCGGAAAAGGTGTACACTTTTCGGATATGGGAACAGGTGACGCTGCTGTGTGGGGACGGAAATGCGCACGGGCAGCAAATAGAACGATGCAATTGAAATGAGGCGTTTCTCATGAAGAAGATTCTTTTTTATACCATTCAGACTGCGGCGATCTGGGCAGTGATGGCGGTGACGCTGTATATGCTGAACAAGATGCATATGGACAGCAGTCTGGTGCTGCCGACGACCCTCCGGGGAATTTAAGCGCCCTTTCCGGAAAAAAACGAATCTGTGTCGTCTGCATATTCTCCCTTGCATTTTGCAGCGTTTTGTGCTACAATAGAAATATCCCAGAGGGCGGCAGCGTTTTTCGCCGTCCCCGGAAATATTTGATGATGTGAGGAAACGACTTATGGTAGTCATTGAAATGGCAAACGGCAAGAAGATCAAGATCGAGTTGTACCCGGAGATCGCCCCGATCTCCTGTGAAAACTTTGAAAAACTGGTGAAGCAGGGCTTTTATGACGGCCTGACCTTTCACCGGGTCATTCCCGGCTTTATGATCCAGGGCGGCTGTCCGAATGGCACGGGCACAGGCGGCCCGGGCTGGAACATCAAGGGTGAGTTCGCCGCAAACGGTGTCCAGAACGACCTGAAGCACACTCGCGGCGTGCTGTCCATGGCACGCGCCATGAACCCGAACTCTGCCGGCTCGCAGTTCTTTATCATGCACGAGGATGCACCGCATCTGGACGGTCAGTATGCAGCATTCGGCAAGGTAGTAGAGGGCATGGACGTTGTGGACGAGATCGCGTCGGTGCAGACGGATTTCAGCGACAAGCCCCTGACTCCCCAGATCATGAAAAAGGTCACTATCGAGGAATAAGGTCACTATCGAAGAATAAGAACCTGCTGACGCATCCTGTCACATGTCTGGATGCGCAGGGAACTTTGTGATAGAAAAAACAATTGCCGCAGCAAGGATGCCGGAAAGGGTGTCGGCTGCGGCAATTTGGATTGCCCGGGAAATGATGCCCGGTGTTGGAAGGACGATCGAAATATCATGGCATACAAGACAAAACAGCGGGAGTATATCCTGGCATTTTTGCAGAACAGCGGCGGCAGCCACATCACCGTGGCAGAACTGGTGCGCCATTTGCAGGACAATGCCACACCGGTGGGGACGGCGACGGTCTATCGGACACTGGAACAGCTTGTGGAAGAGGGTGTGGTGCGCAAGTATGTGCTGGACGGCAAGAGCAGTGCCTGCTATCAGTTCCTCTCCGGCGAGCCCCATGCCTGCCAGGATCACTTTCACCTGAAATGCACAGACTGCGGCAGACTGTTTCACGTCAGCTGCGATTATCTCAGTCAGCTGGGCGAGCACCTGCTGGAGCATCACGGCTTTGTGATCGACCATACCAAAACGGTGCTGTACGGACTGTGCGCGGACTGCGCCAAAAAGCACAAGCCTGCCTGACGGCTCTGCCGTAACGGAACTCTCTATGTACCGGATGCACCGGGCATCCGGATGCTTGGCTCAGCCCAGCGGAGACGTGGGCTGGTTGGGGTGATACGGCCGCTCGTAGATGCGTACCGGCGCGTTGTCGAATGCAATGTTGTCGCATTTCTCCTGGATCACCCGGTGGGGCGTATAGATCTTCATTTCGGCTTCTGCGCTCTGTCTGGCTTTCTCTTCTTCGGGGTTCATGGTCTCACCTCTTATAAATAGGCCTTGAGGCGTTCCATGTACGCCTCTTCGTGACGGACGAACGATTTTCCCTGGCGCATCAGCCGCTCCGAAATGTCCGGATTGCTGTGGAGCACCTCGGTGAGCTGAATGACGCCGGTGTTTGTGCCCTTGAGCATCAGCTTTGCGATCTCGCCGGACGGCGCACCGCCCAGGCAGTGAAGCTGAATGCTGGTCTTTGCCCAGAACTTTGCCATCTCGTTCTGGGATGCCGGCTGCATGTGTGCCTGCTGCATCTGGCTGCGGATCTCGTCCTTGCGGGACTGGTAAAATTCCAGCTGTTTGCAAAGCTCCTGCCGCAGCGCCGGATGGTCTGCCTTGGGGAGAATGGCGCTGGTCGCGTCTGCGCCCATGGCGGCATTCTGATAAAATGCGTCGAGTACATGCTGTTCCTGCGGAGACATGGGTCTGCCCTCCTTTTTTGAAATGGTTCTGCGAAGTGCCGCAGAACACAGTCATATTGTCTCCGCCGGACTTGAAAATATACGGACAGCACAGCACAAAGCATGTGTGGTGTTGCCTGCAAAAAATACTTCCGAAAGAGGAAAAATATGGATATCAAAAATTTTGCCAAAGGACTGGGCAATTACCTGTTCGCAGAGGCACTCTGCCTGTTCCTGGCGGTAACGCTTTCTGCCGTAGGCGGCGGACTGTTCCGGCTGGTCAGCTGTATCTGCACCATTGCGGTGCTGATCTGCGTCTGTGTCAACTATGCCCTGAACCGCTCCGGTGCAGACCGGCATCAGAAACGGGAAAATACCGTAGGGTTACAGCTGTTTTACAGCATCGCGGCAGGACTGCCCTTTCTGCTTCTGGGCATCTCACTGCTGCTCGCCAGAGCCGGCGTTCTGCCGGATCTCTGGTACCGCTGGTACAAGCTGCTGGACGCGCCTTTTTTGCAGCTGTGCAATCTTTGCAGCAAGGATGTGACGGCGTCCTCGCTCTCCTGGGGACAGACGGCTTTTCTGGCCGTGTGGAATCTCCTGCCCATGGCAGTGGTCTGGGTGACCTATGTCCTGGACAGAAAGGGCTTTTTGCCGGAGGAATTACAGTATCAACGAAAAAAGTGACCCGGTGCGGTCACTTTTCTTTGTGCTGTTTCAGATAGCTTTCCAGTACGCCGTGGGCTGCCGGAAGATAGCTGCCGCCTTCACACAGCTCCGGCAGAAACGCCTGCCACTGCGCCGGCGCTTCCAGGAGCGCGAGCTTTTTCTGCCGGGAAAGCCCCTTAAAGGCGTATTCAAACCGGGCGGCGGCGGTGTGCCCGTCGGTCTGCCACACCTGGAGCAGTGCCTTTGGGGGATGGCTGCGGGTATACTTTGCGCCGCCTGCCAGCTCGCCGCAGTGCTGGCGCATGCGTTTTTGCAGATCCGGGGTGATGCCGGTGTAGAGCGTGCCGCCGGCGCATTGCAGCACATAAATATAGTATGTCATGTTGAAGCCTTTCCAAATCCAGAAATATTACAAGTATTATAGCATATTTTCGGAAAATCTGTCAAAGCAGAAATGGGACTTTTCGGGGAGATGCTTTTGGAATTTGTGAAAAATGCTGTTTTTTTCGGGAATGCCATGGGCTTTTTTGAAAAAATATCCGGTTTACAGATCATTTGAAATGTGTTATAATGAAATGTAGAAGTTTTTAGAAGTGACCCTTCTCAAATCCAAAATCATTTGAATCAGTATTAGGAGTAATTACGAATGAGTAAAAAGAGTACAGAACAGAAGCCGGAGCTGATTACAGTTGCGGCAGTACAGAACGTACAGGAAGAGGAAGATACCATTACCATTCCGGTGCTAGACATTTTCCGTCAGCTGAAAAAGTATTTTCTGCTTTGGATCCTGATCGCCGTGATCGCAGCCGGCGCTGTGTTTGGCGGCGCAATGCTGATGTCCAACAGTAAGGCAACACCGCTGACCGCAATGGTGGGCTTTACTTATGACGGCATTGAACAGGGTCTGGATCCCAGCGGCAACGAGTTCGATGCCAATTCTCTGAAATCCCCGTCCATTATCGAGTCCACACTCACCGATCTGGGCATGGATTCCACAAAGACAGATGCGATCCGCAGCAGCATCACCATTTCCGGCGTTGTTCCGGATGATACCATTGACAAGCTGACGGCTTATCAGAGCATCTTTGAATCTACCAATTCCATTGAAGCGGCGCAGAAGATCATGGATGTTTCCTACTATCCGACACGCTTCGAGGTACAGTTTGCCTATGGCGCTACCGAAATGAACCGCTCTCAGGCGGCAGATTTCCTGAACACCATGCTGAGCAACTACAAGACCTATTTCATGCGTACCTACGGCTATAACGATGCCCTGGGCGATGCGCTGACAACCGTGGATTATACCACCTATGACTACGCACAGGCACTGGATGTGTTCTCCAACACCCTGAACGGACTGCAAAACTACGTTTCCACCCTGTCCACCAACGACAAGACACGGTTCCGCTCCAGCAAGACCGGCTATACCTTCTCTGACCTCAGCGAAGCGATCAGCACCATGCGTTCGGTAGACTATGCGAGCCTGTCCTCCTATGTTCTGGGCAAGAATGTCACAAAGGACAAGGACGCGCTCCAGACCTACTATCAGTACCGCATCGATACCCTGAGCCGCAACCTGACCAGCGCACAGGAAAAGCTGGCATCCATCACTGACTCCATCAACAACTACCAGAAGGATTCCATGGTGGTAATGGCAGGTTCGGATGCGGCTTCCAGTTCCGCACTGACCCAGCCGTCTGAGGCATACGACGATCTGATTACCCAAAAGACAGACGCACAGAGCAGCGTTTCGTCCTATCAGCAGCAGATCAACGACTATCAGACACGTCTGGATCGGCTGAACAAGGGCTCTGTCGGCACCAAGAAGGAGCAGGAAAAGGTCGATGCAGATATGCAGACCGTCTGCGACAAGCTGAACAAGTTGGTTGACGATGTCAATGCAACTGCGGATGATTTCTTTGAGACTGCGTCCTATGCAAATTCCTACAGCATTCTGGTTCCGGCAAGCGGCAGCGTTTCTAATGCAATGTCTAACGCCATCTCCAATATGATGCGTCCGCTGCTGATCGCAGAAGCACTGCTGTTCGTAGCATATCTGGTATTTGCAGTGGTTCGTGCGTTCATGGTTTCTTACCGCAGAAATGCCATTGCAGCTGCTGCGCAAGAAACAGAAGAGACAAAGGAAACTGCAAAAGCGGCTGAAACTGAAGCAGATGCCGAAAGCGAAAAAGACTAAACGTCTCTGCACAAAACAATCATTGTAAACGAAACTGCCTGCACGAAAATGCAGGCAGTTTTTGCTATGGGGGAGAAAAAAGCGGATCGCTCTGCCGGTGCAGAACGATCCGCCTTTTCATTTGGATGGGGGATAGCAGCTTAATCGTTGAAGTAACGTTTCAGGAAGCCGGCAAATGCACAGCCGTGTCTTGCCTCGTCCTTTGCCATTTCGTGTACGGTGTCGTGGATGGCATCCAGGTTCAGCTGCTTTGCCTTTGCAGCCAGTGCCTTCTTGCCGGCACATGCGCCGTTTTCCGCAGCAACACGCATTTCCAGATTCTTCTTGGTGGAATCGGTTACGACTTCGCCCAGCATTTCAGCAAACTTTGCAGCGTGCTCTGCTTCCTCATAGGCAGCCTTTTCCCAGTACAGACCGATCTCCGGATAGCCCTCGCGGAATGCCACGCGAGCCATTGCCAGATACATGCCGACCTCAGAGCACTCGCCGTTGAAGTTCTCACGCAGACCCTGTACGATCTCTTCGTCTACGCCCTTTGCAACGCCGACAACGTGCTGGTCAGCCCACTCCATGCCGTCCTCTTTCTGCTCTGTGAACTTTTCTGCGGGAGCGCCGCAGATGGGACATGCTGCCGGAGCAGAGTCGCCTTCATATACATAACCGCAAATAGAACATACAAACTTTTTCATGATAACTACCTCCATAAAGTAAATCTGCAAGGGCTTTCTTGTCTCCCTTAGCTTGTCTTTATTATAGCACATCGCGATTTCCTTGTCAATACTCATTCTCAACTAGTTACAAAAAATTAACATATAAATTTGACATAGGCGCAGGTTCTCCCTGAGAAAAACGGCACTCACTTGACACCAGACATATTTTGCTTTATAATAAGTATCACGACCAATGCGACGAGTTGGAAACAGGCTTTGCAAGACGAAAGGGGGAGTTTGCATGAAGAAACCGTTTTTGGAGCGCTTGAAAAAGAAAGAACCGGAAAACGAGATGAATCCGGAGAATTATAACCGCCGCCTGGAACAGGTGGAGGACGGAGATGCAGCCGCACAAAAGGAGGGCTGCGCCTGGTTTCAGAAAATGGCGGAGCGTGGCTATGCCAACGCGAAGTTTGTCCTGGCGATGTGCCTGCGGGACGGCATCGGTACAGAGGCAGACACGGCACAGGCGGTGCAGTGGCTGAAAGCGTCCGCAGAGGAGGGATACCATGAGGCGCAGTTCCTCATGGGCGTCTACTGCATCCAGGGAAATCTGAAAGAGATCGAGACGGACGAAGAAGCCGGAAAGCAGTGGCTGGAACTGGCAGTGGAACAGCACGACCACGAGGCGGAATATTTCTACGGCATGTATCTGCTGAATCTGCCGGGAGAGGGGACTGCGGAGGAAACACGCGGCTTTCTGCTGATCCAGGCGGCAGCCATCAGCGGCATTCTCCGGGCGGAGTTTGAGACCGGACGCTGTCTGTATTTTGGTGTCGGGACTGTGGAAAACCGGGAAGAGGGCTATACCTGGATCATCCGCGCCGCCGAAGAGGGACTGGCAGAAGCCCAGGATTTTGCCGGCATGTGCTGCATTTACGGCACCGGAACGGAACAGAATGCACCCCAGGGCATGCTGTGGCTGGAAAAGGCTGCGGCACAGGAGCTGCCGTCGGCGCTGTTCCACTTGGGCGACTGCTATTTTCAGGGACTCGGCACAGAGAAGGACTTTGAAAAGGCATATGCGTACCTGCACCGCGGCGCAGAAGCCGGCTCGCCGGATGCGCAGTTTGCCGTGGGAATGCTGCTGTACAACGGGGAGTACCTGGCAGAGGACAAGGAGAGCGCTGCCCACTGGCTGCAATGCGCCGCAGAGCAGGGCAGCGAAGAGGCAATGATCCAGCTGGGGCTTTGCTATCTGTCCGGAGACGGCGTGGCAGAGGATGCCGAAAAGGGCTTTGCGCTCTTTGAAAAGGCGGCGGAGTCCGGCAATCCGGAAGCGGTGAATATGCTTGGGCGCGGCTATATGGACGGCACCGGCGTGGCACAGGATCAGAAAAAGGCATTTGTCCTGTTTCAGCAGGCAGCAGCTTCCGGGCATGCGGCGGCGGAATACAACTTGGGTGACTGCTATTTCAACGGTCTGGGGACAGACCTGGACGAGGAAAAGGCAGTGGAATGGTATCAGAAATCCGCGGCACAGGAGATTCCCATTGCGCAGTATATGCTGGGCACATGCTACCACTTCGGCAGAGGTGTGCCCCAGGACGAGAAGCTGGCGCAGGAATGGCTGGAAAAAGCGGCAAAACAGGGACACCGGGACGCGCAGTATGCCCTGGGCATGTGTCTGTACTATCAGGAAGTAACATCGGATATGGGCGACAGCCGGGCGGTGTACTGGTTTCAGAAAGCCGCAGAACAAGGTGACATTCCCTCGAAGTGTCAGCTGGGGATCTGCTATCTGGACGGCAACGGCGTGAAGCAGGATGCCAAATACGCCATACAGCTGTTTCGGGAAGCGGCAGAAGCCGGCGATGCCGAGGCGCAGTTTCAGCTGGGCACATGCTATCGCTTCGGCAGCGGCGTGAAGCCGGATTCAGAAGAAGCGGTCTACTGGCTGGAAAAATCGGCACGGCAGAACAATGCCTACGCGCAGTTTGCCCTGGGTACATGCTATCAGGAGGGCGAGGGCGTGGATGAGGACATTGACACTGCCCTGGACTGGTTTGAACGTGCGGCGGCACTGGGACTGTCAGATGCGCAGTGTGCCATCGGTACTTACTATTTTGACGAGGAAGAGGACAAAGAAACCGCCCTGCAATGGTTTTACAAGGCGGCGCGTCAGGATAACGAAAATGCACAGTACATGATCGGCGTATGCTATTATGTGGGTGACGACAGCGAGGATGACGAGGACGCAGTAGACTGGTTTGAAAAGGCTGCCGAGCGCGGTCATGACGGCGCGCAGTACATGCTGGGCTATTGCTACATGAATGGAACCGGCGTCGATCAGGACGATGAAATGGCGCAGTACTGGCTGCACCAGGCGGCGCGGCGCGGCAATTATGACGCCAAAGAGCTGCTGTCCGAGTTTTTCTTTGAAGAGTTTGAAGAGGACGACTTCGGTGAAGAACCGGAGTACCGCGACGAGGATGAGGGGTAAGGTTCAGGAGATGCCCGACAGGGCAGAGAGTTGCTTGTCTCCGCGTCATTACTGTAGGGGCGAACATGGTTCGCCCGTTGATGCTTTGACGTATCCGGTAACATTGCCCCAGGGAAAACACCGTAAAACCGTCCGGCGGAATCGCTCGTTGCCCTCGCTGTCCGCCTGGGCTTGTAAACGCTGCACGAAAGGCAGCATAAAACATAAGAGGAGGCTAACAGACGCAGGAGTCCCGGGCGAACAATGTTCGCCCCTACAAATGTCTTTTCAAACATAAATCCCCCGGAGGGGGGAACAGGCAGCTTGTCTGCCGTAACACTGCCCTTTTTTCTCCGCTATATCGGGGGGTAAGGCTCAGCGGCGAGCACGCCGCGCATCACCGCGTAAATCCACGCTGCCCTTCCAGTGTCAGCAGATCGATCTTTCTGCGGTCATTCCCGAAATAGCCGCCCAGCTTGCCGTTCGCTCCGACTACCCGGTGACAGGGAATGAAAATGGCAATGGGGTTGCGCTTCATAGCGCCGCCCACCGCCTGCGCCGACATTTTCGGGATTCCCATCTCCCGTGCGGCTTCCTGCGCCAGTGTGCCATAGGTCGCCGTATAGCCGAAAGGGATCTGCTGTGCCAGCCGCCAGATGCGCAGCTGAAACGGTGTGCCCTTGGGACAGAGCGCCGGCATCTCTCCGGGGTCTTTTCCCTGGAAATATTCGTCCAGCCAGCGGCAGACACTTTCCAGAAACGGCGTAACGGACTGCGGCATGGTTGCCGGCACGTCAAATGCCGCTTCCAAAAGTGCGTCATCTTCTGCGGTGAGACGGATGTCTCCCAATGGGGAGTGAAAAATAGTCTGGGTTTGCATCACAATATGCTCCTTTGATAAAAATACAGCCTGAGAATTTTCCCATTCTCAGGCTGTTTTTGGTTATGCGCAGGCAGTCTCCAGTGCGAGACGCATCATATCGGTGAAAGAGGTCTGCCGCTCTTCTGCGGTGGTGAATTCGCCCCGGAGCGGACAGTCAGAAACCGTCACGATACACAGCGCTTCTTTCCCGGCGGCAGCAGCATTCATATATAGGGCAGCCGATTCCATTTCTGTGGCGAGAACGCCCATTTTCGCCCACTGCGGCAGGGGACTCGGCTCACGGTAAAATACATCGGTGGAAAACAGGTTTCCCACCTGTACCGGGATATCCAGGCGCTTTGCGGTCTGGTACGCCTTGTCCAGCAGCGAAAAGCTGGCGATGGGGGCATAAGTGCCGGGGAGCGCATACTGAGCCGCATAGTTGGAATCGGTGCAGGCAGCCTGTCCCAGGATGACATCCCGCAGGCGAACGTGGTCTGCTACGCCGCCGGCAGTGCCGATGCGGAGAATGCGGTCAACTTCATATTCGTGGAACAGTTCATAGGAGTAAATGCCGATGGACGGCATGCCCATGCCGCTGCCCTGGACAGAGACCGGGACACCGTGATAGGTGCCGGTATAGCCGAACATGCCCCGGACGGTGTTGTAGCACACTGCATTTTCCAAAAAGTTTTCTGCAATAAACTTTGCCCGCAGGGGATCGCCTGGCATGAGAACGGTCTTTGCGATATCGCCCTTGCTGGCGGCGTTGTGTGGAGTTGCCATAGAGAATCATCCTTTCCTGTTGATAGAACTTGGGGTGCGGTTATTTCCGCCGTCTCAGCTGTGCCATGGTCTGGGTCACTGCGCTGAAATTGTACAGCACCATAAAGACAAAACCCACGGTCAGGATCAGGATCCACATGGGCGGCGCTTCTACAACGACGATGCCCAGCAGGAACAGCGCGGCGGTGTTTGCGGCGAATTTGGCGTGGTTGACCGGGAACGGCACATACTTTCGCGCGTCCACGATGCGGATGCAGTAGCAGACGAAATAGCTTGCAAAGGTTGCAATGGCCGCGCCCATAATGCCCCAGATGTGGATCAGGACAATGTTCAGCACGATGTTGACCACGGCAGCCACCAGGCTCGTCCAGAAGGAGTGGGTGGTGTGCTGGGTCGCAGAGTAGATGCTGCTGAGGAACTGGTTGAAGCACATCATGAGAACGCCCACGATCAGTACCGGCGTATACAGAAATGCAGTGGCATATTCCGGATAGGTGTTGGAGTCGATGAGGATATTGGACAGGATGCGGACAAAGACGATCAGTCCGGCGCTGGCAATAAACATAAACGACTGATACGCGTCAAAAACCCGGCGGTAGAATCTGCTCCGATCCTTGGAGTCGTTTTCTTCAATGGCGGACATATTCCACGCCTGGAAGAAGATCGTAGAGATGGTGGAGATCAGATTGGGGATCTTGGTGGAAACGCCGTAGATGCCAGCGGCAGTCTCACCTACCAGTCCCGTCGGCCCGGACATGTACCGGATAAACAGACGGTCGGAGAAGCCTGTCACCAGCCAGAGCAGGGCAGACGGGATCAGCGGCACGGAAAACCGCAGCATCATCCGCAGGATCTTCTTGTCCATATACCGCAGCCGGAAGAACCGGTGCAGTCCGGCAACACCCCACAGGAACAAGCCCGACAACAGGTCGGACAGGATCACGGAGATCAGAAATCCCGTAACGCCCAGGTGGAAGCCGGCAATAAACGTGACGTTGAAGATAAACAGGGTCAGGGTGGCGAGGATGCCGTCCATGGCGAAGAGCCGCACTAACCCTCTGGCTCGCACGAACTGGGAGGCGATCTGCCGGAAGCCGGAGGTGATACAGTAGATCACCAGCAGCACCACATAGCCCTCGGTATAGGGCAGAAAGTTCAGCAGGGGCGAGAGCAGCAGCAGGATGCCGATACCAAACGCCTCTGTGACACAGGCAGAGGTGAATACCTTTCGATTGTCAAAGTTCTTGTCGATGCCGTAGCGGATCACGGCGTCCGCAATGGAAAATGTAATGATCGGGATCAGAAAGTTTGCGGTCTGTTCCAGCAGTTCCTTGGTGCTGTTGTCTCCCGGATTGATGTTTCCGGTATAGAGCCGCGTCAGCAGCAGCAGCAGGATCTTGGAACCGAAAGAACCAATGGCGAAAACCAGGGTGTTCGAGACCAGCTTTTTGTATTTGTTCATGAAAAACCACCTTTGTTCGTGTTTCACTGCACTGCGCACTGAGCAGACCGTCCTGCCGGGAGGCAGTGCATACATTTATATTATAACATAAAATCAGACAAAATGGAATGCTTTTTTGCAATTCTCTGCCGGAAACAGAAAATTGTGCATCCTGACCAGATTTTGCTCTCGGATTTGTGCAATCCTACAAATCGTAAAAAATGTGCGGATCGGTGCAACATTTCGGGGTGCAGAATTGTATCCATAGTGAAGGGATTTTTTACGGTGTGAAGAACACCGTGGAAGGTATGCGCGTTTCGCATCCGGATGTGCGGACGCGTGGATTAGATCGGAAATGTGTATCTGCTCATCATGAAACAGCGGGAACGTCTCTCGCCCGGGAACACTGCGAAGGGACAGCGCATGGCGCTGGCAGTGCCTGGTATGGCGGTTTCATGATGAGGTGGAAACACTGCTGAAATGGAATCTGCGGTCTGGCAGGTTGGATTTCACCAGTGCTTCCGCACAACTGGGAGAATTGGATCTCCCGTTTTTCCATTTCCTCTAATTTGACAGCTGCCGGAAAGGGATGCTGTCAAAGAATGATCTGCAAACAAAATGTATTCACATTTACATCTCGTTTGCTTAATATACATATTATAGATACATCGATGTTGTATGATAGGAGAAAGAAAGTGTATTCAAAAAAATAGCGGATACATTTTGGAAAATTACGGTGCACCTGGTGCGCCGGAATGCAAACGATAGGGGGAGATTCCGTGCCGCAGGACGAAGCAGCTTTTGCGCAGTTCTATGCACGGCATGTCGATACGGTATATCGCGTTTGCTACATACGGATGAAAAATCAGATGGACGCGGAGGATGCGGTACAGGAGGTTTTCCTGAAAGCCATGCAGCAGCCGCAGCTCTGGACAGATGATGCCCATGCAAAGGCATGGCTGATCGTGACCGCATCCAATCTTTGCAAGAATGCGCTGCGGCACTGGTCCCGTTCTAAGCGGGAGGAGATCGACGATTGGGAAGCTGCTCTGGGGACAACGGAAGCGCCGGATGAAGATTCCGCCGTGATGTCAGCCGTGATGAGCCTGCCGGATCAGTACAAGACCGTTGTATATCTGTATTATTATGAAGGGTATTCCGGGGCAGAGATCGCCGGGATGCTGGGGAAAAAAGAAAGCACAGTCCGCTCTTTGCTGCACCGCAGCAGAAAGCTGTTAGCCAAAAAACTGGGAGGTGAGCTGTATGCCGAACCGCAGAAATGAATCCTTAGAACGCCGTTTGCACCATGCGCTGGATCAGATCCAACCGGATGAAAACGCAAAGAATCGGATGTATCTGGAGATCATGCGCCGGGCATCCGCAGCAGAACAACCCATGGAGAAAAAACGACCGTGGTATTTGCGCTGGCAGACCGGTGCCGGGGCTTGTACTGCGGCATTGGTCTGCGTGGTCGTCGCAGTTGCGGCGCTGTACAGCAGAATGCCCCAGGGCGGCGCAGATCAGCTGGAGGTCATTCCGCCGACGGTGACCACACAGGCGCAGACACTGGAAGCCGCTGTCACTACTGCCGTTTCTGAAAGCCGGGAGACCGTGGCTGAGACGCAGACTATCGTCGCGGCAGTCCCTGCGGAGACCACTGCTGTGAACATTTCGGTAACGGTGCAGGAGACGCTGGCGGATACCGAAGCCGCTGTGCCGGAAGAAGCACCGCAGCCGCAGATCACCGCTGCACCGGCAGTGACCACGGCGGTAGAGCGGCACACCACCGCGAAGCCCGTCACCACGGCGCGCGCAACAACGGCAATCAAGCAGACTACCGCGGCGACCACGGCTGTGACTACGTCTCAGGCGGCACAGACCACAGACACAGCGGAGACTACCACCTCGCACATTTCCATTCGCCAGAGCATTTTTCACTACTTCATGCTGTCGTGGGGCGGTTTGCACTATGACACCACCTATGTGGAAGTGCCGAGCAAGGATGTGCAGTACTATCTGGGCTATGGCGTGACCAACGGCACCGACGTGAGCGATACCTATACGGTGCTGATCTATGGCATCGTGGGCGAAGACCCGTCCCAGAAGCTGGCGATACAGTACGTCGGAGAAGATGAGTACTATGTTTTCAATGTGCAGAAATAATGCGCATAACAGGGGAAAATGAAAAAATGAAATCTCGATAATCGACGTCACACATCTGCCGTGACGTCGATTTTTTTATGCTTTTTTGTAAACTTCTCAAAATTCACAGAAAATTCCTGAAAAGTTGTATTTTTTTTTTTTTTGGCGTTATAATGGACAATGTTACAATATATCATGGAAAGTTGTGCTTTTGCGCAATGGAAAAATTGTGAAGGGAGTTTATTGTAATGAGGAAAATGAAGAAATTTTTAGCTGTTTTGACAGCAGGGGTGTTGTGTGCCGGGGCTTTGCCGGTGATGCAGGTGAGTCTGCCGCAGATGTCCATTACAGCGAGCGCAGAAACCGCAGACGGACTGAGCTATAGTCTGTTCAATGACGGCACCGAGGTGAGAATCACGGGGTGCGCCGATGATACGACCGTACTCACCATTCCGGCAGAGATCGACGGAAAGCCGGTAACACAAATTGACGATTATGCGTTTCAATATAATACCAAGCTGCTGAAGGTGACAATACCGGATAGTGTGACCTACATCGGCAAGATGGCCTTTAACGATTGTGAGCACCTGCGAAGCGTGACTATGGCAGACAGTGTAAAAACAATGGAGTATTCTGTATTTAATGGATGCTCTGAATTGAAGAATGTCAAGCTTTCCAACGGTTTAACGGAGATCCCGAACGCAGCATTTGGCGGCTGTGTCAATTTGACAGAGATCGTGATCCCGGATTCTGTTACCTCCATGGGCAGTGAGATATTTTACAACTGCTCGCGTTTGAAGCAGGTGACACTGTCCAAAAATTTGACCGCTATAGGAAAATTTACATTTCAGGGCTGTACCGCAATGACCGCTCTGGAGATTCCGGACTCGGTAACCACCATCGGGCAAGAAGCCTTTGTAGACTGCACCGCGCTGGAACAAGTCACCCTGTCCAATAGCTTGGAAAAAATTGATGAGATGGCGTTCGATAGATGTTCCGCATTAAAGGAAATTACGCTTCCTGACAGCTTGACAACTTTGGAGAGCTGGGCATTTTTATATTGTACAGCGCTGACAGCGATAACACTCCCCGGCAATTTAAACAGCATGGGAAATGCCGTATTTTGCGGCTGTTCTGGTCTGACCTCTGTGGCATTTTCAGAGGGCGTTTCGATTTCGGAATTGCCGGTGTACACTTTTGAAGCTTGTACCAGTCTGGAAAAAGTGACAATGCCCACCAAAATAACCAAAATCGGAAGCGAAGCCTTTTATGGTTGTAAAGCATTAAAAGAGATCACATTGCCGGAGGGCTTGATTGAGATCGCAAATCAGGTGTTTTATGACTGCGAACAGTTGTCCGAAATTGTGATCCCGGATTCTGTTGTTACCATTGCAGACTATGCGTTCGCATCCTGTACTGGTCTGAAACAGATCGTGGTTCCGGACAGTGTGTTTGCTTTGGGGGATCATGCTTTTTACGAATGCTCTTCCCTGGAATCGGTTACATTGTCAAGTGAACTCATGTCCCTGGGCGGATATACTTTTTATGGCTGCTCCAGCTTGAAGCAGGTGACGATTCCCGATGGCGTGACGGAAATGGGCAGTCATATTTTTGACGGCTGCTCCAGCCTGGAAAAAGTCGTAATGCCGTCGAACCTGACGAAATTGGGCGATGAAGCTTTCTCTGGCTGCTCTTCTTTGCAGTCCATTGTGATCCCGGAGGACGTGACATCTCTGGACAGCTATACCCTTTTGAAGTGCTCCAGCATGCACAGCGTCCTGATCTTCAAAAATCTGGAATCCATCGGCTATGGCGCATTTAGTGGCTGTAAGGGTCTGAGTGATGCTTACTACACCGGTTCGGAAGAGGACTGGGCGGCAATGGAAATAGACGGTTCAAACGATGCGCTTTTAGATGCGAACATCCACTACAACTGGGATCCTAACGAACCTATGCCGGAGCCGACCACGACCACAACTACCGAGGAAACGACCGCAACGACGACTACCACAACAGAATCCACCACCGCAGAGACCACCACAACGACCACAGAAACCACTGCGACCACACCGACCACCACACCGACTGAGACTACCACCACCACAGAAGCCACTACCGAGACCACTACAGAAACGACTACTGCCACCACAACCACCACGACAACAACTACCACCGAAACCACAACCACAACAGAACCTGCACCGGCACTGGCGCAGGGCGACATCGACGGCAACGACACCCTCAACGCCACCGACGTTGCACAGATTCTGACCTTTATCGCACGCAGCGCAGTGGGCATGGACACCACATTCACCGAGGATCAGCTTGCGGCAGCCGATATTGACGGCGACGGCGAGGTCAACTCGAAGGATGCTGCATACCTCCTCACCTATATCGCCCAGGACGGCGCCGGCATGGAACCCTCCTGGGATGCAATTCTGGGGAAGTAACAGAGTCTACGGAGAATACGCAGATCCATTTTCTGAAATAGAAAGAAGTCTCCCCTGAAAGGGGAGATGTCACGAAGTGACAGAGGGGTTTCCGCCCATCAGGATTTGCGTGCACGGAGAAAGATTTCTCTTGACAAGCCCGCAGAAAAACGGTATACTTATTACTGGAATCTGTCCGCAGTCCTGCGGCGGAAATAACTGCGTAACCTGGGGGTATATCCATTGGCACTGAAAAAGCTGAAACGTCTGGACAAGTTTCTGATCGGTCTGGGGATCGCGCTACTGGCGGTGATCGTCGCGGTGGTGATCGTCGTGAACCGCGCGGATAAAGTCTCTGCGCCGGACGCGATACCGATTCTCACCACAACGACGACAACCACGACGACCACAACGGTGACCACGACCACAACGACCAGCTATGACTACACCATGCACATCGACATGGAAAAGGTCAAGCAGCATCACGAGAAGAATCCGGATGTTGTGGGCTGGGTCTATGTGAATGATACGCCCATTGATTACCCCATTGTGCAGAAGGACGACAACGCCTACTACATCGACCGCGACTGGGAGGGCAATCACAGCTCTGCTGGGAGCATCTTCGAGGACTTTCGCGGCAAGATCGGTGAGACGGAGAACACGCTTCTCTATGGGCACAACATGGGCAACGGCTCCATGTTCCACGCCGTCAAAAACTTTAAAGAGGAGGCCTGGGGCAAACAGCACATCTACTTTGAGGTGGCGACTCTGGAAAAGCGGTATCTTTACCGCATCGTGGCATCCTCTGTGCTGAACGGCGAGGACGGCGCAGAGTTCGACTACTGGAACCGCATCACGCTGAATCGCTCGGAGTTCTACAAGTATCTGGAACAGATGCGCTCCACGGCGCTTGTATGGTATGCGCCGGAGGACGATCCGCCCACCTATGAGGATAAGATGATTGCGCTTCAGACCTGTAATTCCGGAGCAGACGACGGCATCCGCTGCCTGCTGTTCGGACAGTGTCTGGGAGAATACTGATCTGCATACAAAAGAAAAAGGGCATCCTGCTGTGTTGGCAGGATGCCCTTTTTGTATTTGCTTTTGTTTAGAAGCCGTTCAGATGGTACTTTGTCATCAGATCGGGATAGCACTTATAGCTGTAGTTCATGTCTACCTCGCCGCTGATGCCGTTGACAGAGCCCTTGTGGGAATACTGCCACATGCCATAGCTTGTCTTGGTGTAGGACGGACGGCTGACACCGGTGTGCGCTACCCAGATGTCGTAGTTTTCCAGGACGGACGGATAAACCTTGTCGTTCAGGAAGCTTGCGTAGCTGTAAAGGCTGACGTAATAGCCCTTGGACTCCATGACATCACAGAATGCGGTGATGATCGCGGAGATCTGCTCCTTGGAGAGTGTCGCCTGAGACGGGTCTTCGATGTCCAGGACTACCGGATACTCGAAGGTATAACCGCTGATTACGCTGGCGAAAAGCTCTGCCTCCTGCTTGGCCTCATCCGGAGTCTTGGCATAGCTGTACCAATATGTGCCGCAGGCGATGCCGGCAGCCTTGGCGTTTTTCATGTTCTGCTCAAAGTACGGGTCTTTCTGGCTGGCAACCTTGCCGTATCCGGCGCGGATGATGCCGAAGTCGATGCCCGAAGCCTTTACGGCGTTCCAGTCGATGTTGGTCTGATACTTGGAGACATCGACGCCCATGTAGGAATCCTTCTGCGCCCACGCGCCGCCGCGGTTTGTGGTGGTCGTCACCGTTGTGGTAGTTGCCGCTGTCGTCGTGGTTGTCGTGGTCGCAGCAGAAGTTGTAGTTGTTGTGGTGCTTTCCGCTGTGGTTGTCTCTGCCGCAGTCGCCGTGGTCTCCGATGCAGTCGCCTCTGTGGAGGTGTTGGCTGCGGTGAGGATGATGTCAGACGTGCTGGACGCTTCGGTCTCAGAGACAGAGACGGTCGTGGTGGTCTCGGTGTTTGCTGTCGTCTCGGTCAGCGTAGTCTCAACGGGTGCGGTGGTAGTGACACTGCCGAATGCAGCGTCCCAGCGTTCCAGGAATGCTGCGCTTTCGTCCAGATATGTACCGCTCGCGCCGTAATATGCACACCAGTAGAGGAAGGTGCTGGCGTCTGCGCTGTCGATGCTGCCGGACTGGTTCAGATCCAGCAGCTGCAATGTGGTATCTGAAAAGCTGGCGCCGTTGCCTACGCCCACATTGGCGGCTTCAACCATGCAGGCAAATCCCAACATCAGGAAGTCGTCGCGTTCTGCGCTGCGCACCAGATCTTCGGCGGTCTGTCTGTCGCTTGTATTGGCTGCTGCTGTTTCTTCTGCGAACGCCATGCCGCAGGGCAGGCTGGATACACACAGCGCAGCAGCAGTGAGAAATGTACCGAGTTTCAGGATCATCGGGTGAGTCATAAGAAAAAACCTCCTAACAGGTTCGGAAAATAAGGAACCGCGGTCATTCAAAGACCGCCTCATCGGTTGGACAGGAGCAGATACCCCAGTCCTGCCAGCTGCAAGATCGCCAGCAGCGGGAAAAAGATACGGAAATACCAGTGCTTTGTCTTGTGGCGGAAATAAAACATGCCGGCTGTGCCGCCGATGCCGCCGCCCAGAATCGCAGCGAGAAACAGCGTCTTTTCCGGAATGCGCCACAGATGCTTTCGGGCGCGGTGCTTGTCGATGCCCATGAGACAAAAGGCGAGCAGATTCACAGCTGCCCAGAGTCCCCACAGGATGTACCGGATCTGGAGTGCCGTCATTTCTGTGCCGCTCCGTTCTGAAATCTCAGCTGACGCGGCAGGGCAGCGGTAATGGCTTCGTCCACTGCGTCGTTCGGCGTGAAAATGATCCGGGTCGCACCGTAGTCCTCGGTCTCCAGGTCGGCGTAGTATTCGCCGTCCCCGGTATTGTCGGAACAAAGCACGATCGTGCGGTTCTCGTCATCGGGGATGTCGTCCGTCAGCGCACCGTAGGCATCGAATTTTCCTACGTCCACGGTAATGAGATGCACGCGCTTGCGCCGGGCAATGATCTTGTCCACATCCATTTCGCCGTTGGTGACAGCATACTCATACTCTACCGAGAGTCCCGTGAGCAGAAAGTATGCGCCGTAAATGACAGCACAGGTGATGATCAGGATAAACGGGATGTGTGTGATAAAAACCAGAAATACAGAAGCGGCACTCAGCAGAACTGCCAGTGCGATGATGCCTGCTTTTTTGGCGTTATCCCGAGAATCCGGCTGTTTCTTCACCATGTACTCCGCAAAATTGTCCATATTGTAAAGCTCCTTTTTGGAAGGGAAAAAGCAAAATATTGTGCTCTCCGTTCCGTCTTCATTCTGCCGGACACTGCCCCGGAAGGCAGAGGTTTCATTGAATGTGCATGTTGCACATATCACAAGGAAAATCGTTGAATGAAATTTGCCTTTTGCAATGTCCAGCTTCTATTATACCATACTTCTAAAAAAATTTCAAGAAAAAATTTTCAAAAAGACTTGATTTTATTTGGCAAAGCAGGTATAATAACTATTGAAAACACGACGACGAAGCGAGTAAGTGTATTTCGAGACACGGACAGTTTGGAAAATATATGGAAATTGCGGTAGAATTTCGCCGCAGGAAAAAAACTGCCCTCTGATCCGCCGGTACAGAGAACGGGAACTGCTGAGAGCCCGTCCGGCGGGATACACCGAAGTTCCCTTCTGAGTGGCCGCGCTGAACCTGGAAAAAAGCACAGGTCTCCTGTAAATTATTTTCCAAAATTAGGCTTGGATGTAGTGCCTGCATTAAGGGCAGAAGAGTGATGGCTCTTTGAAAATGGGTGGTTTGAGCAAGCGTTGGCCTTGTCCTGTTTTCGCAGGACAGGGCTTTTTTGATATGTGTGTTTCCCATAGAGCCAAATGACCGCAAGGACTGCGGAGGAAAGGAACGATATTATGAAAGAACAACTGGAAGCGATCCGCCTCGCTGCGAAAAAAGCGCTGTCGGATTGTGCGGATTCCAAGGTGCTGGAAAATCTGCGTGTACAGTATCTGGGCAAAAAGGGTGAACTGACCGGCATCCTCAAGCAGATGGGCAAGCTCTCTGCGGAAGAGCGCCCGGCAATGGGTCAGCTGGCAAACCAGGTGCGTGCGGACATCGAAAATGCACTGGCAGAAAAGCAGAAGAAGCTGGCAGATGCCATGCTGGCGCACAAGCTGGAAGCAGAGACACTGGACATCACGCTCCCCGGCAAGAAGCAGAAGGTGGGCAGCATGCATCCGCTGACCATCGTGGAAAACGAGATCCGCGAGATCTTCCTGGGCATGGGCTTTTCTGTGGCAGACGGCCCGGAAGTGGAATACGACTACTACAACTTTGAGGCGCTGAACCTGCCGCCGGATCACCCGGCGCGGGATACTCAGGATACCTTTTATATTACAGACAACATTCTGCTGCGTACCCAGACCTCTTCGGTTCAGGTGCATGTCATGGAAAACCAGAAGCCGCCGATCCGCGTGATCTCTCCGGGACGGGTATACCGTTCGGATGCGGTGGATGCCACACACTCGCCGCTGTTCCATCAGATCGAGGGTCTGGTGGTAGACAAGGGCATCACCATGGCAGACCTCAAGGGCACACTGGAACTGCTGATGCAGCGTCTGTACGGCGATGACTGCAAGATCCGTCTCCGTCCCCACCACTTCCCGTTCACAGAACCCAGCGCAGAGGTTGACGTGATGTGCTTCCAGTGCCACGGAAAGGGCTGCCGGATGTGCAAGGGCGAAGGCTATATCGAACTGCTGGGCGCAGGCATGGTGCACCCGAAGGTTCTGGAGGGCTGCGGCATCGACAGCAGCGTATACTCCGGCTTTGCCTTTGGTCTGGGTCTGGAGCGTATCGCAATGCGCCGCTATAACATCGGCGATATGCGTCTGCTCTATGAGAACGACTATCGATTCCTGGAACAGTTCTGAGTGGGAGGTAAGAGACGATGAATTTATCGATGAAATGGCTGGCTGATTATGTAGACTGCGGCGTTTCCGTCAAGGAATTTTGCGCCGGCATGACCATGAGCGGCTCTAAAGTAGAAACATATGAAACCGAGGGTGAGGCTGTCAAGAATGTGATCGTCGGCAAGCTGGTTTCCATTACGCCCCATGAAAATTCCGACCATCTCCAGGTCTGCCAGGTAGACGTGGGCGGAGATGCACTCATCCAGATCGTGACCGGTGCACAGAACATTGTGGAGGGCGCACTGGTGCCGGTGGCAATGATCGGCGCAGATCTGCCCGGCGGTGTACACATTAAAAAAGGCAAGCTCCGCGGCGTAGAGAGCAACGGCATGCTCTGCTCCCTGGGCGAACTGGGTCTGACCAAGCACGACTTCCCCTATGCCATCGAGGACGGCATTTTCCTCATCGAAGAGGACTGCAAGCCGGGACAGGATATTCACGAGGCTATCGGACTGAATGACACCTCTGTGGAGTTTGAGATCACCTCCAACCGTCCGGACTGCCTGTCTGTAGTGGGTCTGGCGAGAGAGGCTGCTGTCACATTCGGCAAGCCGCTGAACGTCAAAGCGCCGGAATTTCACGGCTCCGGGGAGAAGCTGAGCGACAGCCTGTCTGTGGCTGTGGAAAATGCACAGCTCTGTCCGCGCTATATTGCCGGCATGGTAAAGAACGTAAAGATCGGCCCGTCTCCTCGTTGGATGCGGGAGCGTCTCCGTGCCAGCGGTGTGCGTCCCATCAACAATCTGGTGGATATCACCAACTATGTGATGCTGGAATATGGCCAGCCCATGCACGCTTTTGACCAGCGCTATGTCAAGGACGGCAAGATCGTTGTCCGCAACGCCAAGGACGGCGAGACCATCACCACACTGGACGGTCAGGAACGTCAGCTTTCTCCGGAAATGCTCATCATCGCCGATGCAGAAAAGCCTATCGCTGTTGCAGGCGTTATGGGCGGCGAGTACAGCGGCATCATGGACGACACCAATACTGTGATTTTCGAGTCCGCATACTTCGAGCCGGTACAGGTGCGCCGTACCGCAAAGAAGCTGGGCATGCGTACCGATGCATCGGCACGGTATGAAAAGGGTCTGGATCCGGACGGCTGCCAGCGCACCCTGAAGCGCGCCATGGAACTGGTAGAACTGCTGGGCGCAGGCGAACCGGTGGCGGAGTTCATTGAAGTGGACAACCGCACCGCAAAGCCGGCAGAGATCCCCTTTGACCCGGATTGGATCAACCGCTTCCTGGGCACAGAGATCTCCCGGGACGAGATGGTAAAGACACTGGAATCCCTGGACATTCAGGTCAAGGGCGATGTCTGCGTATCTCCCAGCTTCCGGATCGACCTGGAGCGTCCGGCGGATATCGCAGAAGAAGTTGCCCGTATCTATGGCTATAACAACATCCCGTCTACAGTGATCCGCGGCGTGGCTGAGGCACAGCTGACACCGCAGCAGCAGTTCCTGCGGAAGGCAGAACAGACCATGGTGGGTCTGGGCTATTATGGCACACTGACCTATTCCTTCACCTCGCCGAAGTGCTTCGACCGCATCGGTCTCCCGGCAGACAGCGAACTGCGCAAGACCATCACTATTACCAATCCGCTGGGTGAGGACACCAGCATCATGCGCACCACTACACTGCCGTGCATGCTGGATGTACTGGCAACCAACTATAAGAACCGGAATGCCGCAGTGGCACTGTACGAGATCGGCAAGGAATACCTGCCCACCGGCCCGGATACACTGCCTGATGAGCCGAACCGCCTGACCATCGGCATGTACGGCGGCGATGCAGATTTCTTTGCACTGAAAGGCGCTGTGGATGCGCTGCTGAAGGAACTGCGTCTGCCGAAATACACCTATGTGCGCCCGTCTGAGGCGGAGGGTGCTTTTGCAGAATGCTGTGCACTCCATCCGGGCAGAAGCGCCGTGATCCTCTGCGGTGAGACTCCCATCGGCTATCTGGGCGAACTGCACCCGACCGTGCAGAAAACCTATGGCATCGGCACGAGAACCTATGTGGCAAAGCTGCTGGTACAGGAAATGGCAGAGATGGCAGAGGCAGAAGTGACCTATCGTCCGCTGCCGAAGTTCCCGGCGATCACCCGTGACCTGAGCCTGCTGTGCGATGATGCACTGCCGGTAGGCAAGATGGAAGAGGCTATCGAACAGGCTGCCGGAAAGCTGCTGGAAGAAGTGAATCTGTTTGACGTATACAAGGGCGACCAGATCGCTGCCGGAAAGAAGAGCGTTTCGTTCTCGCTGCGGCTGCGTTCTCACGAGGGTACGCTGACCGACGAGCAGGCAGATGCAGCCATGAAGCGTGTGCTGAAAGCACTGGCTGCCATGGATGCCGTGCTGCGTGAAGCATAACTGCGGCGTATTGTGTTCGAGGTGATTTCCATGAAAGAAAAAACCGAAAAGCAGCCAAAACCGAAAAAGGAAAAACGGGAGCGCACCCCGCGGGAAGCCACTGCGCTGATGCTGGGGCTGGTTTCTCTGGGGCTTGCCGCAGCAGGCATTATCACGTTGATGTGGGTGTCTGTTCTGGTGGCGGCGATCCTGGGCGGTTGTGCCGTTCTGGGCGGATTCGCCAGCCTGATGGTGGGAAAAGGCGGAACGCTTCCGGCAATTGTTGCCGCAGGCGCAGGCTTTCTGACCGTTCTGTCGGCGATCATTTCCATGAAGATGCAGTGATCCTGCTGTAATACAACAAAAAGCGGAGAAGCCGTGAGACTTCTCCGCTTTTTTGTATCCTGCCTGAAACTCAAGACAGGTTGGTAAGCTGATCCAGAATGCCGCTTCCTGCCAGAATCACTGCATTGACGATCCACATAACAATGCTGATGACAATGCCGATGATGCCGAGAATCAGGCCTGCTTTCTGCTTGCCGTTTACAGCACCCTCTTTTTTCGCCATCGATGCCAGAACGATTGCGATGATGCCGCAGATAATGCCGGCGATCGGAACGCAGATGCCGATCAGCGAAATAATGCCCAATACCAGGGCAGCAGTTGCCTTTCCGTTTTTCTGTTCCATAACTGTTACACCTCCTGTATCCCCAATTCAGTTGACAAATTCCACAATGATTTTGTGAGATTGTCAAACAAATTTATTATAACACAAAAGCTCGAAATGGGCAAGTAAATATATTGTAAATTGGAAAGGCAGAAAGGCATGCTGGGAAAATTGACTTTTCGTGAAATGTGTGGTATCATGAAATGGTTGAAAATTGTGTATCAGGAGGAGCGGCATGGCGTTTGAAATTGAAGCATTGACAGCAGAACAGTGGGAACAGTTTGCGGCGAAGCAAATCCCCGATCCGTTATCTCCCACTTTAGGATTTCTCAAGCCGAGGGAGTGGATCATAGATGCAGGAAAAGATGTGTTTTTGTTTGCAATCGGCGTGCATCGGGATTATCCGAATGAGGAGTTGTTCTTTTTTCACTGGAAAGATCAAGAGATGATCCTGCCACTGAAAAAGGAAAACCGGCTGCCGAATACGCGAATCTGGAGTTTCCAAACCTCATGGGAGAATCCTTTGAGATACATACCGGGAAATACAAGATCACAAATGCTGGAAGATTTGAAATTGGCGTTAGAGGTCTACAGAGTAGACGGAACATCTGACCCCAGTAATTTGGCGGTGCAGGTCGTGTGCGATTTTTAGGCGGTGCTGCAAAAAATATTTCCGTATATTTGACAATTGTCGCAGCTTATGCTATAATAAAGGCACATTGAAATAATATAATTACAAGTGATCACCAAAAAAGAAAGCCTCCAGAGTTGCAGCTCCGGAGGCTTTTGTTTTATCTATAAAAAGTATTCTTTGAATGCTTGACAAAGTGTTCTATTTGTGATACAATAATCTTGTAAATGATATAGTAGCAAATTATTACCAACAGAAAGCCCCCAGAGTTGCAGCTCCGGGGGCTTTCGCCTTATTTATAAAAATAAGGCGAAAATATGTAGGCTGTTGTCGGCTCACTCTCCATTCAGCCATTTGTAGACTTTATATAACACAATGTCTACTCCAACGGAGATACCTGCGGTAATGATATAGTATAGCAAATTATCACCTCCTCCCTGACGGAAGAAGCCGACAAGCTATCATAACACACAGAAAACCTTTTGTCAATCCGGCGGAGATAATGCCGGATCGTGACACGCTGCGAAAGGAGCATTTCATGAAGCTGCATCAACTGACCTGGCAGGAAATCTGCCGGATGATACCCAAACGGAAAACCGATGCCCAGAAAGGGGATTTCGGGCGGCTTTTGTGCATTACCGGGAGCCGGAACATGCCCGGTGCCTGCCTGCTTTCCACCCAGGCGGCACTGCGCGGCGGTGCCGGACTGATTACAGTGGCAACTGCGCCGGAAAACCCCATGCGTCTTGCCGCAGCTGCGCCAGAGGCGATGTGGCTTTCGCTGGAAACAGACGAAAACGGCTTTCTGACTAGCAGTTCCCACAACCGGGAATTGCTTCTGGCGCATCTCCGCCGCGCCAACGGCGTGCTGCTTGGCTGCGGTCTGGGTGTAACAGAGGAGACAAAGCATCTGGTGCACTGGGTGCTGGAAACTGCGGTGTGTCCGGTGGTTTTGGATGCAGATGGTCTAAACTGTGCAGTCTCCTGCATAGAGTTAAGCAGACGGACGGGGACAGACTGGATTCTGACACCACATCCCGGCGAAATGGCACGTCTCATTGGGCAGACCATTCCGCAGATACAGGAAAACCGTGTGGAAACGGCGGCACAGTTTGCAGCGGCGTATCCGGTGACACTGGCGCTGAAAGGCGCAGGAACACTGGTGGCGCAGGGAAGCTGTCTGGCGCAGAATCCCACGGGAAATCCGGGCATGAGCCGCGGTGGAAGCGGTGATGTGCTTGCCGGGCTGATCGCTGCCTTTGCAACCCAGGGGATTCCCTCCTGGGAGGCGGCCTGTGCCGGAGTCTATCTCCACGGACTCGCCGGAGATCATGCCGCTGCGGCACTTTCTCAGCAGGCGATGCTCCCACGGGACTTGCTCACATTTCTGCCACAGGTGTTGGCAAAATTGGAGCAGGAACGATAAGAACCTGTGTGCTTCTCCGTCTGAAAAATACAGGAGGAGATCATATGAGACGAAAATATCGTGCAGTTCTGGGACTGCTGCTTGCCGGAGGCGTGTGCTTTTCCGGCTGTGCCAAACCCGGCGGAAACAGTGCCAGTGCGGCGCAGAAGCTGGGCGGCAGTTTTACCGCAGAGATGACTATGACCATGGACGACTGGACAGCCGGCGGCACATTGTCCCGGCTGGGGGACGGTGTGTGGAGCGTGTCCTTTGCAGAGCCGGCAACACTTGCCGGCGTTGTGCTGGACTTTTCGGACGGAGAGGTCACAGCGTCGTATAAGGGACTGGGCTTTTCTGTGCCCCAGTCGGCGATGCCGGCAAAATCGGTTCTGAGTCAGCTGATCCTGGCGGTAGACGAACTGGCGCAGCAGGAAGAGATCACCGGAAAGGAAAAAGACGGCAGTGTCCTGGTAGAGGGCGAGTCGGAGGGCTGCCCGTATACTCTGACACTGACAGAAAACGGCGACCTGGCAGGCTTCACGATGGACAGCTATGACGCAGAACTGACGTTTACACAGTTTCAGTCCCAGGCACCTCTGGCAACAGAAACCACCGCAATGGAATCATGACGACAAAAAGCCGCTGTGTATCGGCAGGGATGCACAGCGGCTTTGTTATTTTTGCAGTTCAGACGCGCTTCTTTTTAGCCTGTCGGACAGCAGGCTTTCGCTCCTGCTGCTTCTCCGGCAGAATTCGCAGCAGAATGCCGGAAAACGGCGGCAGATCAATGGTGAACTGCATGCCGGTTCGGGTCATATCGCCGGTCAGCGTGCGCTTGCTCTCCTTTGTCGTACCGTGAAAGCGTTCCCAGTCCGTGTGCAGCAGCGGCTTCAGTCCGCCGCAGTCCGGCAGGCTGAAGGTATAGGTCTGGGTTGCCTCATCGGACATGTGCAGCAGAACGAGGAGACGGCTGTCGCCGGCACGGCGTTCCATGGCATAGATGCCGCGCTGCTCCTGGTGGCAGTCCACCCAGCGGAAACCGTCTTTCTCATAGTCGTCCCGGTACAGCGCCGGTTCGGTGAGGTACAGCTTGTTCAATTCCAGCATGAAATGGTAGAATGCATCGTGGATGGGATACTTTAAGATATCCCAGTCCTGCTGCTGTTCCTCCGTCCATTCCCGGAGCTGTCCCAGTTCGCTGCCCATAAACAGCAGCTTTTTGCCGGGATGCGCATACATGTATAAATAGAGCAGCCGCGCCTGCGGAAATTTCTGTTCGTATTCGCCGAACATCTTTTGCATGATCGTGGCTTTTCCGTGGACATTCTCGTCATGGGACAGGGGCAGCAGATAATACTCATTGGGAAAGTACATCATGGAAAATGTCAGCTTGTGATAGGTCTCGCTGTCACGGCGCACCCAGGGATACTGCCGGAAGTAGTCCAGGGTGTCGTTCATCCAGCCCATATCCCACTTATAGTCGAAGCCCAGTCCGCCGTATTCCACCGGGCAGGTCACACCCTCATAGTTGGTAGAATCCTCGGCGATGAGCATGCTGTCCGGGTGCAGCTGGTGCAGACCCTGGTTCATGCGCTTGAGGAAGGTGATGCTGGAGGGATTTGTGCCGCGGTTCGGGTCGCCGCCCCAGTAGATGAGCCGGCTCACTGCATCCATCCGCAGGCCGTCAAAGTGGAACACATCCATCCAGTAGTTGGCGCAGGACTGGAGAAAACTGCACACCTCGCCACGGGCGTGGATAAAGTTGCAGCTGCCCCATTCGCTGTAGTTGTCCTCTTTTTCCGGGTACTCATACAGTGTCGTTCCGTCATAGTGGTTCAGGGCATAGCCGTCTACGGCAAAGTGTACCGGTACAAAGTCCAAAATCACGCCGATGCCTGCCTGGTGACAGGTGTCGATGAGCTGCATCAGCTGATGCGCTGTGCCGTACCGGGAGGTGGGACTGAAAAATCCGGTGTTCTGATAGCCCCAGGAGCAGTCCGCCGGGTGTTCACTCAGGGGCATAAATTCAATGTAGTTATACCCGGCTTTTTTGACGTAATCCACCAGCTTCGGGGCGATCTCTTCATAGGTATACCAGCCGTTGGGGTCGCTGGGGTTGGTGCGCCAGGAGCCCAGATGCACTTCATAAATGTTAACGGGCTTGTGCCGGTGACCGCCGCGCTGCGCCATCCATTTTTTGTCGTGAAAGGTATAGCTGGACAGATCGCGGATGATGGAGGCATTATTGGGGCGCAGCTCCATGCCGAAGCCGTAGGGGTCGCAGTGGTCGATGATGTCGCCGTCCGGGTTCTGGGGCGTGATGCGGTACTTGTACATTTGTCCGGGAACAGCCTCCGGGACGGTCAGCTCATAGACGCCGCCGTCGTGTACCTTTTTCATGGGCATGGGCTCCCATTCGCCGCCCTCCCAGATCAGATCGACGGCTGCGGCATTGGGCGCAAGGGTGCGAAAGACAGTGCCGTCCTCGGTGACGTGCGCGCCGAAATAAGTATGGGCGTCAAAGGCGTTGCCCAGAAAAAACTGATGGATATTCATGGGGTTGGTTCACTCCTCTGTGCGGTTTTATTGATTTACTTTTGTTGTTTCGCTGTAAAACTATAGTCAAATACATGAGATTCTAGTATTATTATACTAAAACTACACATTGCATTGCAAGCATCAAATCAAGATACATTGTTGTATTATAGACAAAAGTATATTTTATGTGGGAGATCAGCGCACTTTTTGAGAAAATACGAAAAAATTTTCGGAAACCCATTGCAATTGTGCCCGAAATGCGGTATAATAAGTATAGCGGACGTTCCAAAAGCGGAACGCTGCCTGCACCAAATTGAATTAGGAGGCACTTTTTTATGTTAGTATCGGCAAAGGATATGATGGACAAGGCAAGAGACGGCAAATATGCAGTCGGTCAGTTCAACATCAACAATCTGGAATGGACAAAGGCAATCCTGAACACAGCACAGAAACTGAACTCCCCGGTAATCCTGGGCGTTTCCGGCGGTGCTGGTAAGTATATGACCGGTTTCAAGGTTGTTGCAGATATGGTAAAGGCTATGGACGAATCTCTGGGTATCACTGTTCCGGTTGCACTGCACCTGGATCACGGTACTTACGATCAGTGCTATGACTGCATCAAGGCAGGCTTTACTTCCATCATGTTCGACGGTTCTCACTTCCCGATCGAAGAAAACCTGGCAAAGACCAAGGAACTGGTTGCAGTTGCACATAAGCTGGGTCTGTCTATCGAGGCAGAAGTCGGCGCAATCGGCGGCGAAGAGGACGGCGTAATCGGCAAGGGCGAGTGCGCAGATCCGCAGGAATGCAAGACCATCGCTGACCTGGGTGTAGACATCCTGGCTGCCGGCA
This sequence comes from Ruminococcus bromii, assembly GCA_963590855.1. Lineage (GTDB taxonomy): Bacteria > Bacillota > Clostridia > Oscillospirales > Ruminococcaceae > Ruminococcus_C. The sequence goes on along the minus strand of CAVAQT010000001.1, from coordinate 78,095 downwards.
TCGGCAACATCCACGGCGTATATCCGGAAAACTGGGAAGGCCTGAGCTTCGAGACTCTGGAAGCTGTCAAGAAGGCTGTCGGCGCTATGCCGCTGGTACTGCACGGCGGTACTGGTATCCCGGACGACCAGATCACAAAGGCAATTTCTCTGGGCGTTGCAAAGATCAACGTAAACACAGAGTGCCAGCTGGTATTTGCTGAAGCTACCAGAAAGTACATCGAAGAAGGCAAGGATCTGAAGGGCAAGGGCTTCGACCCGAGAAAGCTGCTCCTGCCGGGCTATGAAGCAATCATGGCAAAGGTAGAAGAGAAGATGAACCTGTTCGGCTCTGTGAACAAGGCGTAAGTTCTCTGACAAGACCGCAGCTCCTGCGGAGAAAGGAATGTGTTTCCGATGAAAAAGACATTACAGGTAATACTTGCTGTACTGGAAATCGTCACATACACCATGGGGATCCTTGTTTCGACAAAGACTCTGTTGACTCTGGCACATTCTGAGGAAGACGAAAGCACAGCTGATGAGGCATAATGCTTCGGGAAAAAACCGGTTTGCATCCGAGCGGATGTGAGCCGGTTTTTTGTGCCTTCTTGCTGCGGTGTCCCGGAAAGCGCGGGAATGATGCGGAAAGCGTAAATTTTTTTGGAAAAAAACGTACTTTTTTCTTCAAAACCCTTGATTTTTTCATCCGGTAGTGTTATAATAATGATAATCATGCAGCAAAAGACCGGAACCCCACCGGTCTTTCGTTTATGTAGGCACTTTTTTGATGAAAGGATCTCTTTCCAAAAAGTGTACGATACGCTGGAAAAGGAGCAGATGCCATGAAAATGAAAAAATTCGGCGGAACCGAAAAAACGGTCTATGATCTGGTAAAGCCCATCGCCGATGAACAGGGCTATTCCATCTGGGATGTGAGCTTCGAGAAGGAGGGCGCATACTGGTACCTGCGGGTGTTCATCGACCATCCGGACGGGATCGACATTGAGGACTGCGAAAAGATGACGCGTCCGGTCAATGCCGCCGTGGATGCCGCCGATCCCATCTCTCAGGCATATGTGCTGGAAGTCGGTTCTGCCGGCCTGGAGCGGGAACTGAACCAGCCGCAGCATTTTGAAGAAACGCTGGGAATGGAAGTGCGCGCCCGCGCCGTGCGTCCCATCAACGGCGAAAAAGAATGGATCGGCACTCTGACAGCGTATGATACCGAACAGATCACCATACAGCCGGAGGAACAGGAAGCACCGGTGACACTGGCACTGGCAGACCTGTCCTATGTGCGGCGGTATGTAGCAGTAGAATTTTAATCAACGGAGGCATAGTGAAGAAAATGGACAACAGTTTTTTTGAAGCGCTTTCCTCGCTGGGAAGCGAAGCAAATGTAGATACCGGGCTGCTGGTGGAAAAAGTAAAATCTGCCATGCTGAAAGCAGCAAGAAAGGCATATCCTGACAGTGAGGAGAATATCCGCGTAGAGATCGACCCGGCAACCAAGACCTTTGAGATGTATCTGCGCCAGACCGTCGTAGACGATGAACCCATCGACGAGAACGAGGTCAACATCGCAGTGGCACGCACCATGGATCCTAACGCTGTTGTAGGCGGATTTGTGGAAAAGCGCCTGGATATCGCAAAGTTCGGCAGAGCTGCTGCACAGTCCGCAAAGCAGTCCATTAAGGGCGACTTGCGGGAGATCAACCGGGAGCGCATCCTGGGCGAATTTGAGGCACTGGAAAACGACTGCATCACCTGTGAAGTAAAGCAGGTCGAGACCGGCGGCACAGCAACACTGCAATATCACAAGACAGAACTGTACCTGTTCCGCAATGAGCAGATCCCGGGCGAGACCCTGAAAGAAGGTCAGCGCGTTAAGGTATACATCACCACCATCGCCAACAAGCAGAAAAAGCCCATCATCAAGATCTCCCGTGTCCGCAAGGAACTGGTAAAGCGCCTGTTCGAGCTGGAGATCCCGGAGATCTATGACGGCACTGTGGAGATCAAGTCTGTCTCTCGGGAAGCCGGATCCCGTACAAAGGTGGCTGTCTGGTCGAAAGATCCGAACGTGGATGCCATCGGCGCATGCATCGGCCCGAAGCGTTCCCGTATCTCTGCCATTGTGTCTGAGCTGAACGGCGAGAAGATCGACATCATTCCCTACAGCGAAAAGCCAGAGGAATTTATCGCAAAGGCACTGGCACCGGCAACCGTGCTGGAGGTACAGATCCTGGACGAAGAAGAACGCACCTGCACCGTGAAAGTGCCGAACAATCAGCTGTCTCTGGCGATCGGCAATAAGGGACAGAACGCAAAGCTGGCTGCAAAACTGACCGGCTATAAGATCGACATCAAGCCGGAGTTCGATGTGCTGCATCAGCAGGATGAGACACCGGCAGAAACTGCTCCGGAAGCAGCAGAAGCGCCGGCAGCGGCAGAAGAAGCAAGTGCACCGGAGGCGAGCAGCATTGAAGAGTAAAAAAGTTCCCATGCGGCTTTGTGTGGGCTGCGGCACGATGCAGCCGAAGAAAGATCTGATCCGGGTGCTGAAAAATGCCGAGGGTGAGATCCGTCTGGACTTCACCGGAAAGCAGTCCGGCCGCGGTGCATATCTATGTAAGAATACCGAATGTCTGACTGCGGCGAGAAAGGGACATCGCATTGAGCGTTCCTTCGGCTGCCGTGTGTCCGAAGAAGTATATGAGGAGATGGAACATGCACTGCAAGCAGAACTGGCAAGGGATCCTGAGCATCTGTCGTAAGGCAGGAAAGCTCGCCATGGGATTAGAACCGACAAAGGACGCCATGTACCGCGGTGCGGTGGCGGGCGTGCTGGTGGCGTCGGATGCGTCTGCAAAGACGCAGAAAGAGGCTGCATTTTACAGCAGCCAGGCACAAGTGCCCTGTCTGATCCTGCCGTTTACACGGGCGGATTTTGCACAGATGATCGGCAGAGGCTGCGGCGTTCTGGGTGTGTGCGATGACGGGTTTTTTCAAAAGATCCGAACCATTGCAGAGCAGGAAGCCGCTGCGCCGGAAATTGAAAAATAACCCCGGAGTCATTTCGGGGATACATACGCAGGAGTGGAATGCGTCGGAGGAGTAAGAGACTCTTTTGTGCGTTCCTTGGAGAAGAGGAGGATTTTCGCCTATGACGAAGAAAGTGAAACTGAGCGATGTTGCACGGGATCTGCAGATCTCGACACAGGAACTGATCGGATTTTATCAGGAACGGGATGCCAGCGGCAACACCAAAAAGGGTGTGACCGGTCTGACACCGGAAGAGATCAACCTGGCATTGGAGTACTATTCTCAAAAGACCCAGGTAGACAGCCTGGATGCTTATTTCGCATCAAAGGATACACCGCGGAAGCAGGAGAAAAAGCCGGCAGAGAAAAAATCTGCGGAAAAGAAGCCTGCGGAGAAGAAGTCCGCGGACAAAAAGCCGGCAGAAAAGAAGCAGCCGGAAAATAAAAAGCAGCAGAAGCCGCAGTCCGGAGAAAAGAAGCCGCAGGCACAGAAAACGGAAAAGCCGGCGGAAAAGAAACCGGCAGCTGCGGAAGCACCGAAGCAGAACCAGAACAATGCGCCGAAGCATGAAAAGCCCAAGAAGCAGCAGGCAAAGGCACAGAAGCACGGCGAGCGTCTCCATGTAGAGGTTGAGATGGCATCTGCGGACAGCATTACCACCGAAAAGCGCCGCACAGTCGATACCCGCGGCTCTTATGTGGATCTGGATAAGTATAACCAGCGCTATGAGCAGATCGCTCCGGCGAATAAGTATACCAACGATAAGTATTCCACCAAGAAGCAGAAGATCAACCAGAAGTCTGCACAGCGCAACAAGCAGCGCTATTCCAATAAGCGCGAGACCGAGCAGGATAAGCTGCGCCGTCTGGAACTGGAGCGCGCCAGAAAGCAGCAGCTTCGCGTCCGCATCCCGGATGTGATCTCGGTAGGCGAACTGGCGACCCGTCTGAAGGTCACTGCAACAGAAGTCATCAAGAAGCTGATGATGCTGGGCGTTATGGCGACCATCAATGAGGAGATCGACTTCGATACTGCATCTCTGGTGGCAGAGGAACTGGGCGCAAAGGTAGAGCACGAGGTGATCGTGACCATCGAGGATCGTCTGATCGATGAGGACGACGACACCGAGGATACCGAAGAGCGCTGCCCGGTTGTCTGCGTTATGGGTCACGTTGACCATGGTAAGACTTCTATCCTGGATCGTATCCGGAATGCGCATGTTACCGCAGGCGAAGCAGGCGGCATCACACAGCATATCGGTGCATATCAGGTAAAATATGACGGCAAGGAGATCACATTCCTGGATACTCCGGGACACGAGGCGTTTACTGCAATGCGTGCCCGCGGTGCAAACATCACCGATATTGCCATTCTGGTTGTTGCTGCGGACGACGGCATCATGCCGCAGACTGTAGAGTCCATCAACCACGCAAAGGCTGCGGGCATCACCGTGATCGTTGCCATCAATAAGATGGATAAGGAAGGCGCAAACCCGGATCGCATCAAGGAAGAACTCACCAAGTACGGCATGGTATGCGAAGAGTGGGGCGGCGATGTGATCTGTGTTCCGGTTTCTGCAAAGACCGGCGAGGGCATCGACGACCTGCTGGAGAACATCCTGCTGGTGGCTGAGACCAGTGAGCTGAAGGCAAATCCGGATCGCCGCGCAAAGGGTACTGTAGTAGAAGCGCGTCTGGATAAGGGCCGCGGCCCGATCGCGACTCTGCTGGTACAGAATGGTACGCTGCATACCGGCGATGTGATTATCGCAGGCACTGCTGTCGGCCGTGTCCGCGTGATGACCAACGACAAGGGCAAGGCTGTCGATGCTGCCGGCCCGTCTGTTCCGGTAGAGATTACCGGTCTGGCAGAAGTGCCGGAGGCAGGCGACGTATTCAACGCAGTTGAGGATGAGCGTCTGGCAAGAGAACTGGTAGAGCAGAGAAAGCACGAGGCAAAGCAGGCGAAGTTCAACGAATACCAGAAGGTAACACTGGATAACCTGTTCAGCCAGATCGAACAGGGCGAGATGAAGGAACTGTCTCTGATCGTCAAGGCGGATGTACAGGGTTCTGTAGAAGCAGTTACCCAGTCGCTCCAGAAGCTGTCCAACGATGAGGTTCGCGTTCGCGTGATCCACGGCGGCGTCGGCGGCATCAAGGAGAGCGACGTTATGCTGGCGAGCGCATCCAATGCCATCATTATCGGCTTTAATGTGCGCCCGGATCAGACTGCGGAAGAGATCGCTGCACGGGATAAGGTGGACATCCGCACATACCGTGTCATCTATGATGCCATCGAAGAGATCGAGACCGCAATGAAGGGCATGCTGGCACCGAAGTACCGCGAGGTCGTAATGGGACGCATCGAGGTGCGTCAGGTCTATAAGATCTCCAACGTCGGCGCAGTTGCCGGTGCATACGTTCTGAACGGCAAGGTCACCAGACAGTGCCAGATTCGCGTGGTTCGTGACGGCATCGTGATCGCAGAAGATATGATGTCCAGCCTGAAGCGCTTCAAGGACGACGCCAAGGAAGTCGGCGAAGGCTATGAGTGCGGCATCACGCTGGAGAAGTTCCGCGACTTCAAGGAAGGCGATATCTTCGAGGCGTTCATCATGGAAGAATACCGCGACTAATGAACCGCTGCATTTGAATTATTTGTGGAAAGCGGTCTTTCTGCGGCTGCAGAAGGGCTGCCCATTATAGAAAGGAGCCGTACAGCATGGCAAACTTCAAAGCAAACCGCACCGAAGAGGACATTCTGCGGGAGATGACCGCGATTTTGCGGGAACTCAAAGACCCTCGCATCGATCCGATGCTGACGGTTGTCCGTGCAGAGCTTTCCCGGGATCTTTCGGACTGCAAGATCTTTGTGTCCAGTCTTTCCGGAAAAGCTGCTGCAAAGGAATCCTGCAAGGGACTGGACAGTGCGTCCGGTTTCATCCGGCGGGAGCTGCTGCGCAGACTGAAAATTCGCCGCAGCCCGGCGCTGCACTTTGTGGCAGATGATTCTATCGCCCACAGCGCAGAGATCAACCGGATGCTGCACAATATTCAGCCGGCAGTGGAAGACAGCGCGGAGGATGACAATACAGAAAAGGAGTGAGCATGATGCAGGAGTTGACACTGGCACAGACAGCCGCGTGGCTGGAACAATGTGAAGATGCCTATATCTTGATTCACCGCAGCCCCGACGGGGACTGCATCGGCGCAGGGTATGCACTGGCAGAGATCCTGCATCAGCTGAACAAGCGGGCGGCGGTGCTCTGTAATGATGAGGTGGCAGAACGCTATCAGTTCATGCTGCCGGAGCACCCGGCAGCGGCGGACTTTACCCCGAAATGCATCATTGCCGTGGACGTGGCGGATGCAAAGCTGCTGGGCGAAGAAATGCAGGCGCGCTACGGCGAAATGGTAGATCTGTGTATCGACCACCATGTCTCCAATGTGCCCTATGCCAAACAGAGACTGCTGGACGGAAGCGCTTCTGCGGCATGCGAGATCCTGTATCGTCTGTGCCGGATCATGCCGGTCACCATTACCGATCGGATCGCGCTCTGCCTGTATACCGGCATGGCCACCGACACCGGCTGCTTTCAGTATGACAACGCCGGCCCGGGAACGCACCGCGCCGTGGCATCTCTCATGGAGACCTGCCCGGAGGTGCGCTATGCCCAGATCAACCGCAAAATGTTCGCGGTAAAGAGCTTCGGCAGACTACAGCTGGAAAAACTGCTCATCGACCATCTGGAATGCTATCTGGACGGAAAATGCACCATGATCTGCGTGACACAGGAGTTTTTAAAGAAATTCCATGTAGATGAGGCAGAACTGGACGGCATTGCCGGTTTTCCACTCCAGGTGGAGGGTGCGGAAGTGGGCATCACAATGAAGGAAAAAGAACCGGGCAAGTTCCGGATCTCCATGCGCTCTGCGGATCAGGTAAACGTATCTGCGATCTGTCAGCGCCTGGGCGGCGGCGGCCATGTAAAGGCTTCCGGCTGTCAGGTAGAGGGCACTGCGGATGAGGTGCGCCGGATCCTGCTGGATGCCGTAAAGGCAGAATGGGGGAATGTATGAATCTGGATAGCGTACAGGGCGTACTCTGCATGAACAAACCGGCGGAGTTCACCTCGTTTGATGTGATCGGAAAGCTGCGCGGCATTCTTCGGATGCGGCGGCTGGGACATACCGGAACGCTAGACCCGATGGCCACCGGCGTTTTGCCGGTTCTGGTGGGAAAGGCGACCCGCGCCTGTGACATTCTTCCGGATCAGACCAAAACTTATCGCGCGGCGGTACAGTTTGGCTGGGAGACAGACACCGAGGATATCTGGGGTGTCCGCACAGCTGTCTATCCGGAAATGCATGTGACCCGTGAAGGGCTGGAAGCGGTGATCCCGCAGTTTCTCGGGGAGATTCAACAGGTTCCGCCCATGTATTCGGCGGTTTCTGTGCAGGGAAAGCGGCTTTATGAGCTGGCGCGAAAGGGTGAGGTCATCGACCGCCCGGCGCGCACGGTACAGGTGGAGTCTATCGTCCTGGAGGAATGGGACGAGGAAAAGCAGACCGCCGTACTGTCTGTGACCTGCGGCAAGGGCACTTATATCCGGACGCTGCTCTCTGATATGGGAAAGGCACTGGGCGGCGGTGCGACCATGACGGCACTTTGCCGCACGGCGGCACACGGCTTTACTCTGGAGCAGTGCTATACCTTTGAGCAGGTAACAGAATTTTGCCGTCAGGGCACACTGGCAGAACATCTGATCCCCACTGACCAGCTGTTCACTTCACTGCCGGAACTGCATCTCACAGAGCAGCAGTCCGAACTGTACGGCAACGGCGTCAAGCTGGCGCTGAGCCGGGTCGACGGCATTTTGCCGGAGCAGGAAGTTTACCGCGTATACGGCGCAGATGGCTGCTTCTTCGGAACGGCAGAAGCAGACCGGGCGGCAGATGAACTGCGCATCGGAAAGAATCTGAAGTAGAAAGGCGGAGAACGGCTTGGAAGAACTGAAGCACATCACTGCACCGCTGACACAGGACAGTGCTGTGGCGCTGGGCTTTTTTGACGGTGTGCATCTGGGACACCGTGCCGTGCTGCGTGCGGCGGCGCAATGTGCCGCGGAACGGGGACTGATGGCGTGTGCATTCACCTTTGCCGCGGACTCTGTCCCGGTGAAGCAGGGCATGCCGCTGACTTATTTATACACAGATGCCCAGAAAACCGCGCTGATGCTGGACTGCGGCATTCACGGCGTCTATTGCCCGGCGTTTTCAGAGCTTTGCGCCCTGGACGGCGAAGCATTCTGCCGCCGGATCTTAGTGGAGCTGCTCCGGGCAAAAGAGGTGTTCTGCGGCGGTGATTTCCGCTTCGGCGCAAAGGCGGCGTGGGACATCGACAGCCTCCGGCAGTTTGGACAGCGGTTCGGCTTTGGCGTCCACCAGGTAGAACCCGTGCGGTGCGGCGGCGAGAAGATCTCGTCTACTGCCATCCGCAGTGCTGTTCGCGAGGGTATGCCAGAACAGGCTGCCCGGCTTCTGGGCGCGCCGTACTGTATCAGCGGCAGAGTCGTTCATGGAGCGGCTCTGGGGCGCACCAAGGCAGTCCCCACCATCAACATTCCCTTTGCACCGGGACAGCTGGTGCCGCGGTACGGCGTCTATGTTTCACGGACGCATACGCCCCAGGGCAGCTTTGACTCTGTGACTGATGTGGGCGTAAAGCCCACCGTTGCGGCGAACCAGTCGCCGGCGGCAGAGACGTTTCTCCTGGACTTTTCCGGCGATCTCTATGAACAGCCCTGCCGGGTAGAACTGCTGCATTTCCTGCGGGAAGAGCGGCAGTTCCCGGATGTGGACAGCCTCTATCGCCAGATCACACAGGATCAGGCGCAGTGCCGGGAATGGCTGAAACAAAATCAATGAGAGCCAATATAGGCGATTTCATATACGAAAGGAAGTACAAGCGATGTACAAGCGAGTAAGAACAAGATTTGCACCCAGTCCGACGGGTTATATGCATATCGGCAACCTGCGTACTGCACTGTTTGCCTATCTGATCGCCAAGAAGCAGGACGGCGATTTTATCCTCCGGATCGAGGACACCGACCAGGAGCGCTATGTAGAAGGCGCAGTGGATGTGATCTATGATACCCTGAAGATTGCCGGTCTGAACTGGGACGAGGGCCCGGATATCGGCGGCCCGGTCGGCCCGTATGTACAGTCTGAGCGCATGGGCATGTTCAAGTCCTATGCAGAAGAACTGGTAAAGACCGGACATGCTTATTATTGCTTCTGCGACAAGGAGCGTCTGGAAGAGGTGCGGAAGATCCAGGAGGCATCCCACATTGCCCCCATGTATGACCGCCACTGCCGCGATCTGTCTCCGGAGGAGATCCAGGAGAAGCTGGATGCCGGCGTTCCCTATGTCATCCGCCAGAAGATGCCGCTGGATGGTACAACGACATTCCACGATGAGATCTACGGCGATGTCACAGTAGAGAACAGCACCCTGGATGACCAGATCCTCATCAAGACAGACGGCATGCCCACCTATAACTTTGCCAATGTGGTAGACGACCATCTGATGGGCATCACCCATGTGGTACGCGGCAACGAGTATCTGTCCTCTGCGCCGAAGTATAACCTGCTGTATCAGGCATTCGGCTGGGATGTGCCGGTCTATGTACACTGTGCACCGGTTATGAAGGACAAGACCCATAAGCTTTCCAAGCGCAACGGTGATGCATCGTTCCAGGATCTCATGGCAAAGGGCTATCTGCCGGAAGCAGTTATCAACTTTATTGCACTGCTGGGATGGGCACCCTCCGGAGAGTACAACGAGCAGGAAATCTTCACCATGGATGAGCTGAAAAAGGCATTCGAGATCAGCGGCATCAGTAAAGCGCCGGCGATCTTCGACGACAAGAAGCTCCGTGCCATCAACGGCGCATATGTGCACAAGATGGATCCGGCAGAGTTCGCCAAGGATGCTGAACCATATATCCGTCAGACCGTAAAGCGCACTGATATCGACATGGCACTGCTGTGCAGCGTTTTGCAGAACCGTACCGAAGTATTCTCGGATATTCCGGAGCAGGTGGACTTCATTGACGCAATGCCGGAATATGATCTGGAAATGTACCGTCACAAGAAGATGAAAACCACGCCGGAGACTGCGCTGGAAGCACTGAAAGAAACCCTGCCGGTACTGGAGGGCGTCAGCGAGTGGGATGTGGATCACATTCACGAAGCGCTGTTTGCAAAGATCGCAGATCTGGGCGTAAAGAATGGCTGGATGCTGTGGCCGCTGCGTACGGCGGTTTCCGGCAAGCAGTTTACACCGGGCGGTGGCGTAGAACTGTGTGCGATCCTGGGCAAGGAGGACACGCTGAACCGTATCCGCAAGGCAATTGATGCACTTTCCGCATAACATTGCCATCTTTCGTAAGATTATCACTTCTTTATCACAATAGAATGATAAACTATAGCTAGTTTTTGTGTGCCGGAGAGATGGATTTTTTTCACAGGCGGAGAAAAATCCGGTTCTGCACACAGCAGAAGGAGGCAATCACAGGGATGATTGAAGTCAAACATCTGACGAAACAATACGGCGACAAGCTGGCAGTCAACGACATCAGCTTTACCGTAGAGGACGGTGAGATCCTGGGACTTTTGGGCCCGAATGGTGCCGGAAAGTCAACCACCATGAATATGCTCACCGGTTATATCAGTTCCACTTCCGGACAGGCACTAATTAATGGCATTGATATTCTGGAAGATCCGATCAAGGCAAAGGCACAGATCGGCTATCTGCCGGAGCTGCCGCCGCTGTATCTGGATATGACCGTCATGGGCTATCTGAACTTTGTCTATGACCTGAAAAAGTGCAAGCTGCCCCGGCGGTCGCACCTGAAGGATGTATGCAATCTGTGCCGGATCAGCGATGTGTCCGGACGCGTTATCAAGCATCTGTCCAAAGGTTACCGCCAGCGTGTGGGTCTGGCGCAGGCACTCATTGGCAATCCGCCGATCCTGATCCTGGACGAACCCACCGTAGGTCTCGACCCGAAGCAGATCATTGAAATTCGTACACTGGTAAAGAAACTGGGCAAGAAGCACACCGTGATCCTCTCCTCCCACATTCTGACGGAGGTACAGGAGGTCTGCGACCGCGTGGTCATCATCAACCACGGTCAGATTGCAGCAAACGACACCATCGACAACCTGTCCAAGGCTGTTTCCGGTGTGAACCGTCTGGTTGTCCGCATCAACGGCCCGAAAAACGAAGTGCTCCAGGCAATTCGCGGACTGGAGGATGTGACAAAGGTGCGCGCCGATATGGAACGCGAGCCGGGCATCTTTGAGTTTGAGATCGAGGCAAAGCCCAACGCAGACATTCGTCCGGCACTGAACCAGATGGTCGAGTCTCACGGATGGTACATTTATAAGATGGATCTGGGCGTTATGACGCTGGAGGATGCATTCCTCAAGATCACTATGGGCGAGGGTGTAAAGCTGTCGCCGGCAACCCAAAAAGCAGCTCCGGCAGAGACACCGGAGCCCGCAGAAGCACCGCAGGAAGCAGCTCCCGCAGAGGCAGAAGCCCCGAAGCCGGAAGATGCAGCGGAAACCAAAGAAGGAGGCGAAGCGTAATGGGCGCGATCTATCGTCGTGAAGTAGGAGCGTTTTTCACCTCCAGTATTGCTTATGTATTTCTGGCAGTGTTCTATCTGGCAGCAGGCTATTTCTTCTTTGGTTCGTCTCTGGCGATGGCGACCACAGATATGTCCAATCTGTTCAGCAGTCTGTTCTTTGTCATTGCGATTCTGATCCCTGTGCTGACCATGCGCTTGTTCAGTGAGGAAAAGAAGCAAAAGACAGAGCAGGGGCTGCTGACGGCGCCGGTATCCATCGGCGGCATCGTCATGGGAAAATATCTGGCAGCACTGACGCTGTACACCATCGGCCTGGCGATCATTTTCGTCTATGCGCTGATCCTGAGCTTTTTCGGCGCAGTGGCATGGGGCATCGTGGTTTCCAACATTCTGGCGCTGTTCCTGCTGGGCGCGGCGTTCATCTCCGTGACCCTGTTTATCTCGTCTCTGACAGAGAACCAGGTCGTTGCAGCCGTAATCGGCATGATCGTTCTGCTGGCGCTGACACTGATCGATGTGGTAGCACGGTATGCTGAGAACATCCCGGTCGTTCCCACTGTGCTGAATGCACTGTCATTCTACACCCGATACTATGATTTTACCGCGGGTCTGTTTGATCCCGCCAGTGTGCTGTTTTATGTGAGCACGGCAGTGATCTTCAACTTCTTTACTGTCCGCGTGTTTGAAAAACGGCGCTGGAGCTGAGAGGAGGACATCACCCATGGAAAATCAGAAACATACCGAAAAAGAGAAAAAATCTGCCGGCGCTTCTCTGGGAAAGCAGCAGAAAAAGCTGAAAAACCGGAAGAAGCTGAAATACGGCGGTCTGGCAACTGCCATTACCGTGATCTTTGTGGCAGTCGTTGTGCTGGTCAATGTGGTCGTTACCCAGATTGGCAAGCGCTATCCGAATTTTAAACTGGATCTGACCACCGCAAATCTGTATGAGATCAGCGATGAGACACTGGACTATATCCGCAATATGGATAAGGACGTGGACATTGCCATTTCATCTGATGAGGCAACTTTCACCTCAGATAAGAACAATAAGATGATCGCGGAGACCTTGTCCAAGTATCAGGGCTATTCTGACCGCATCAGCGTCACTTATTTCGATACCACAAAGGATCCGGATGTCCTGTCGAAGTATCAGGAACTGTACGGCAACTCCATCCAGTCCGGACAGATCATCATCAACAGCGGCAGCCGCATTAAGGTGTATAATACCACCACCGATATGTTTGAAGTGGATCAGCAGAAATATCAGTACTATCAGTACGGCATGGCAAGCTTTGCGGACTGCATCACGGCATTCAAGGGCGAGCAGACCATCACCTCCGGTATTATGAATGTAACCGATTCTAACCCGAAGGCAGTGGGCATTCTGGCGACCTCCAACGGCAATCCGATCTTTGCACAGACCAGTGCCACTTCTGACCCCAACACCTATGCATTCTATGCACTGGAAAATCTGTTGGATGAGAACGGCTATGATGTGAGCCGTCTGGATATGGTGACCGATGAACTGGATACCGAGACTTATGATATCCTGGTTCTGCCTGCGCCGAAAACAGATCTGAGCATGGATGCCATCAAGAAGCTCCAGGATTTCATGTACAATGACGGCAATCTGGGCAAGCAGCTGGTCTATATCGCTGACTACACCCAGTCGTCCACCCCGAATCTGGACGCTTTCCTGAAAGAGTGGAATGTACAGGTCGATTACAGTTCTGTCATCGATGAGAACAACAGCACCAACCAGGAGGTCAACATCCTGTTGTCGCAGAACAGCAACAGCAGCTTTGTTGCACCGATCGTGACGGTGACCGACGATGAGGACTATAACGGCAATCTGGCAAATACCAGCCTGCCTATCGTTGCGCCCATGGCGCGTTCGATCCAGACGCTGACTGCCAATAACGGCAGAACCGTAACTTCGCTGCTGACCTCTTCGGATACTTCTTACTGCTATCCGCTGTCCCCGAAGAGCTACAGCACAGATACCGATGCCGCAGCAGCCGGAGATGCAGAAGCACCCACCGAAGCTGCAACCGAGGCATCCACTGAGGCTTCTTCCACAACGACTTCGTTTGACAAGGATGCTGCACCGAAGGGCGCAAACACCGTTATGGCACTGTGCCGTGACCAGCAGTCCACTGGTGACAGCTTTATCGAAAGCGATGTGATCGTACTGGGCTCCATGTCCATGCTGGATGTCAACCTGGTGCAGAATTCCTCATATAACAATGCAGAATATTTCGTTGGTCTGCTGAATTCTGTCTGCGGCAAGGAGGACAGCATCGTGGTTGCCTCTAAGGACTTGTCTCAGACTTCGATCTCTGCGACAGCAACACAGCTGAAGACGATCCGTCTGACTGTTGTATTCCTGATCCCGCTGGCAGTCGTTGCCGTCGGCATCATTGTTGCAGTCCGCAGACGCTATCGCTAAGCGAAAGGATGGATCATCATGCGTAAAAAGACGCTTGGAATCATCGGCGGAGCGGTACTGGTGGCAGCACTGGGCACAGCAGCATTCTTTCTGCTGCAAAATTCGCCGGATGAGGATTCCGCTTCGTCTGCTTCTTCCGCAGAGGACAGCAGCGAGAGCATTACCCTGACCACAGAAGATCCCAACGATGTCACTTCTATTGATGTGACAAATGCATCGGGCACATTTGAAGTGGTACGCACCGCAGAGGGCACCGGTGACGGTGACAATCACGCGGCTTATGCGGTCTCCGGCTGGGAGGATCTCCCCATGGACACTTCGACCCTGTGGACGCTGTCCAACAACACGGCTTCGATGGAAGCCAGCGGTCTGGTGGAAGAGAACTGCTCAGATCTGGAAAAGTTCGGGCTGGATGATGCCGAGGCAGTGGCTGTGACGCTGCATTTTGCGGACGGCAGCGACTATCGCTTCCGTGTGGGCAATGCCGCGGCAGATGCCACCTACACCTATTTTGCACCGGCAGATCAGGACACGGTATATACGGTAAAAACCTCCCTGGTGGCAAATTTCAGCAAGTCGGCAGAGGACTTCTTGTCCAAGACTATGCTGGAAGCGCCGGCGGATGAGAATGACTATCCCATTGTCAATTCGCTGACCATCGACCGGAAGGACATGGACTATACCCTGGAACTGGATTATGACGAGGATGCCGCAGACGATACCACCATGGGCGGTACAGTGGCAAGTCATGAAATGGTTTCGCCGGTACCGGCATACCTGAGCGTTGACCGCTCTACACCGGTGGTAACCGGAATGTTCGGGCTCAAGGCAGAAAAGGTCGCCGTGCCCCATCCCGGCACAGAAGATCTGGCGAATGCCGGACTGGACGATCCCTTTGGCACAGCCACGATGGCATGTGCAGACGGCAACACTTATGTGCTGACATTTGGCGAACGCTTTACCGAAAAGGACGAGGAGAGCGGTACAGAGACCGCGTACTATTATGCAATGCTCAGCGGCATTGATGCGATCTATCAGGTGACAGAAGAGAACTTAGTCTGGGCGACAACAACGCCCACAGACATTGCATCCAAGCTAGTGCTCGGCACCTATGTGTGGGATGTGGGCTCTCTGGATGTCAGCGTAGGAGACCAGAAGTTCCAGTTCAACGTGGTCGGCAGCGACAAGGATTCCGCTGTGGTGACGCTGAACGGAGAGAGTACGGAATCTGAGCGCTATCGTCAGTTTTATTCGTTCCTGCTGAATACCACGGCAGAGACCATAAAGCTGGATGGTACGCCCAGCGGCGAGATGCTGGGTGAGATCCACGTCAAGACACAGGACGGTGCGTTCGACCGGGATCTGCAGTTCTATGCCATAGACGATTTCACCTGTCTCATCACCGTTGACGGCAAGTCTGCCTATACCTGCCGGAAGAGCTATCTGGACACGCTGCTGAATAATATGAAGATCTATAGCGACACAAGCCAAGACTTTACGACAAACTGGAGCTGAGCATCGTCGGGAATCCCATTGCGATTCCTTCGGGATGCTGCCGGAGAAAGGAAGGAACATCAATGAATCAGGAATTTTTTATGTACCGCGGATATCCGCTGGTACGCAAGGGAAATGAGATCTATTACGGGTATATGTCAGAGCCTTTCGTGGTGATGATGCAGATCGTGCATCAGCAGGAGGTAAACGGACTGAAAGTCGCAGACAAGGTGCGTGTGTACCAGATGGCGACCAAAGAGCCGGATCCGGTAAAGGCAATCACCAAAACTTCCGACCGACCGAATTTGTATGAGGCGGTAGACCTGGCAAACGTCTGGCTGAAGCGTGCCGAAAAGGATGCAGCAGCCAAGTAAACAGCGATAGAAACGAGAACAAGCATATAAAGTGTCTTGTAAAAACAGGTACGAAAAATCACTCCGATGCAGGAATCCCCTTGCATCGGGGTGATTTTTGCGTATCTTCGCACTTTTTCTTGCTTTTTTTGCAGTGCTGTGTTATAATATACGATGCAAACTTTGGCTATGACAAAATCAGGAGGATGTGTCACATGAATATATGGAAGAAAACGCTTGCGGCGACCGCAGCCGGCGTGCTCTGTCTGGGCGGTGCAGGCGTGCCCGGAATGCAGAATGTACTGGAAAGCATCGGTGCAGTACTGTCGGTGTGTGCGACAGTTCCGGAAGCGTACAGCGGCATTTATGACGAAAAACTGTACTATAACGTGACCGACGCCGGAGAAATTGAAATTGTCGGCTGCGCTGCGGATGCCATAACGGCGGACATCCCGGAGACGATCGACGACAAGCCCGTGACCAGCATCGCCGCCAAGGCGTTTGAGGGGTGTCAGAAGCTGCAAAGTGTCACCATGCCGCCCACGATAAAAAAAGTCGGCGAGAATGCGTTTTTCAACTGTACACAGTTAAAATACGGCGTTAACATTACAGATATGGATGCCTGGTGGAATATTGCGTTCGGCAATTTCAGAGGGAATCCGCTGTCTTACGGCGCACCGCTGTATCTGAACGGCACAGCGGTGGAAACTGTCACTGTGCCGTATGACGTGAGGATTATCGGCGCAAGTACTTTTGCCGGGTGCAGCAGCATCCGAAAGGTTATCATGCACTCGGACGTAATCGGCATCGAAAATTGGGCGTTCTGGAATTGCTGTGATCTGACCAGCGTTACCATTCCGGACGGCGTCGAATTCATTGGCGCATCGGCATTTTCCAAATGTTCTCTTTTGAAAGAGATCCGGATTCCGAACACCTTGAAAAAGTTGGAGAGCAGCGTATTTGCGGACTGTACTGCTTTGACCAGCATTACCATCCCGGACAGCGTAACTTATATCTCATACGCTTTCACCGGCTGTACCGGTCTGACAGAAGTTACCATACCGTCTGCGGTGACTGTTGTGGAAAACGGCGCCTTCGGGGGCTGCACCAATCTGAAGGACGTGACCGTTGAAAACTACCAGGCGAATGTGGAGTACAATGCTTTTATGAACTGTCAGCCTAATGTGCACTTTACCGTGCCGGACACCTTTGATTCCACAAAAGAGAGCTTCTCTGTGGGATCGCATGCCACGCATCTGACAGTTCAGCACCAGGACGGTGCGATTCCTGCCAATGCATATCAGGAAATGACGAAGCTGCGTGAGGTTACGCTGGAGGATGGCATTACCTCCATCGGGGAAAATGCGTTTGCAAACTGTACGGAACTGGAAAAGATCGTAGTTCCTCAGGGCGTGACTGCGATTTCCCAGACGGCATTTGCAGCTGACACGAAGCTGACCATATACGGCTATACCGGCTCTTATGCAGAAACTTATGCCGCAAAATATGAGATCCCATTTGTATCGCTGGGCGTTGCTGACATCGAACCCGCTCCTGCACTGGAAAAAGGCGATGTTGACGGCAATGGTGTCCTGAATGCCACGGACGTTGCGCAGATCCTGACCTATGTTGCCCGCAGTGCAGTGGGCATGGATACCACGCTCACCGACGACCAGCTTACGGCTGCCGATATTGACGACAGCGGCGAGGTCGATTCCAAAGATGCCGCGTATCTCCTCACCTATATTGCACAGGACGGCGCAGGCATGGAGCCTTCCTGGGAAACCATTTTGGGGAAGTAACGCGAAACGCTGAGACGGTTTCCGGAAAGCGGTCAAAAATACTCTTGACAGCACCGCCGGAATCCGGTATAATAAAGGCAATACCGCACAGAATGTGCAGAAAAATCACCGAAAAGGAGAACATACATGGAAGTTTACCGCATTCATATGGGAAAGGCGAAGTGCGCCGTTGATCTGGGAGACGGCAGCGAGCGCGGCGAGTATGTCAGCCAGGACTATATCCTGGCAAAGATGGGCAGACCGCACCGCAGCATCAGCCTGATGTACTGCTATTATCCCCTGGACGAGGGCTGGCCGGGACGCGCCAGCGTGGTACACGCAAGCCCCGATGTCAGCTTTGCCTGGGACTATCCCTATGACGATTATTTCACCTATAAGGGCGGTCTGGGCGGCAATACCGACGGCGAACCGTTCAACTATATGCGCGAGATCCGTCAGCACGGACAGGACGTTTCCCTGACCCTGACCATTGATCCCCATGTTTCGGACGAGCACCTGGCAGCCATCGGCGAGGATCTGAAACCCTTCGGCAGAGTGTTCCTGCGCATCAATCACGAGGCAACGGGCAACTGGTTCTCGTTCAACAAGCGCTGCACTTATCAGGAAGTGGCAGACTTCTTTGTCCGCGCCAGCCGCATCATCAAGGAGCATGCACCGAATGTGCAAACTATCATCTGCATCGGCGGCATCGAGGATCTCTCCAAGGAAGAGATGGAAAAGGAAGCCGAGTTTGCGCAGACGATCCCGGCGGCAGATGTCTGGTCTGTGGATAAGTACATGGCACTCCACTGGGGCTGGCCCTATGACGTGGCAGAACACGGCGGCACGACTCACAGCCGCGGCACTGTGGCGGACACCTACGAAAAGACCAAGCGCAGCTTCGAGCGCTTCCGCTATCTCAACGGCGGCGTGGCAAAGCCCATGACTATGGCAGAGTTCAATGCAGACGGCGATGTCACCGGGCCTTATGAGCAGGCAGACATGGTAAAGGAATTTTGCGATAAGCTGGAAGCAGAACAGGCAGACTGGTTCAGCGCCTTTACCTTCTACCAGTTCCGCGACCGCGGCAGACTGGGACTGGAGATCGAAGACCCCAACAATTCCGATGTAGGCATTGCGCAGCCGGTGCTGGATACCTATAAGGAGATCATCCAGCGCGACTGGTTCAAGCCCCAGATCACCCGGCAGGAGGGCGAGGTGCAGCTGCCCATTACGCTGCGCTGGAGCAACTCCGAGGACGCAGAGGGTCTGGAGATCCCGCTGCACTTCGAGAAGAACCCTACTTTCTGTGAGGTGAACTTTACCGAAGAGAGCAACCTGATGCTGGAGCTGAACGGCAAGTGGTTCTATAAAGCACCCAAGACCAAGACCGTCGATCTGATGGCGGCATTCTTTGAAAAGCCGCTTTCGGGCGAAGCTGACATGACCCTGAAGATCTTCGCGCCGCCGGCAACCGGAGAAAATGATCTGTCTGTAGAGGACGGGCTGTATCACTGCGACACCGTTCTCCGTGAACTGCCCCAGATCCGCATCCGCTTTGCACCGGTCGAGGCATAAACCGGTGGATTCTGGCAGGATGATCCTGGGGCTTTCTTCTCTGTGAAAATACCTCTTGACAAAAAGTTGTGTATCATGTATAATTTAAGTAACGATATGAAAACCGGAATTGTAAGAGATGATTTGAAAAGATGAAATACCATCACTGAAAAACGGCAATCCCGGAGAATGGAGCTATTGAATATGGGACTTTTTGACAAGGTAAACCAGGTAAGCCGCAGCGTAACCGAATCTTCTAAGAGCGCTGCTGAGACCAGCAATCTGAAAAAGAAGATCGCTTATGAGAAAGAGCGTATCCAGGAAGTCATGACCGAGATCGGCAGACTGTTCTATGAGAACCCCACCGGCGATCATAAGGCAGAAATGGAACTGTGTGCAGACATTGACGACAGAAAACGCCGGATCGCCAGCATGCAGGGTGACCTCAGCTCGCTGAAGGGCGTTCGCATCTGCGGACAGTGCGGTGCGCGGTTTGACGAAAAGTATACCTTCGGCTTCTGCGGCAACTGCGGCGCAAAGCTGGACTAAGAAATCAAAACGAAAAAAGAACGGCACAGCCTCTTTGCAGGATGTGCTGTTTTTGTGTGAGGAGTGTAGAAATATGGAAAAAATGCTTTCTTTTGACTGGAAGAGCGTTTCGGTCAATTCCGGAGAAGTCATCGCGCTGATGCGGAAGCACCGGGGCGAAAAGCTGGATGTGCTGTTCCACTATGCAGACGGGCTCTATCGGGTGGGCGTAAACCCGGAGAACGCGCGGGAACCCTTCTATATGGACGATGAGACATATCCGTCGATGTTTGCGTTTTGCAGCTCTGCCTGCATCGAGGGCGGCTTTTTGCTGCCGGATCTCCAGGCGCCGCTGCATATCCTGTCCGTAAACGACGGCGATCCGTCCGCTTATTTTGCATAGAAAGTGTAGGAAATCAAACATGGAAAAGAAACCGAAAAACAAATGGCTGTCCTTTTTGGCAGACGGCATGCTGTCCGGTCTGATGATCGGCATCGGCTGTGTGGTGAGCATGTCCTGTGAAAACCGCTATCTGGGCGCGTTTCTGTTCTCTCTGGGGCTGTTCTGCATTGTGCAGTTCCAGTACGGGCTGTACACCGGAAAGGTCGGCTATATCTTCGACCGGGACAAGGCATATCTGGGCGAGACCTTTTTCACCTTTTTGGCGAACGCCATCGGTGCGAGTCTGACGGCAGGCATCGTGCACCTGACGCGCTTTGCGGCAGATGTGCCGGTGAACGGCATGGACGTGACGCTGATGGATCGTGCCCAGGCGACCATGTCCGCGAAACTGGGCGACAGTCTGCTCAGTTCCTTTGTGCTGGCATTTTTCTGCGGCGTTCTGATGTTCTCCGCGGTGGAGGGCTCGCGGCGCTGCAATGAAAAGAAAAACTTCATCGGCGGCGTGTTCATTGTGGTGATGCCCATTATGGTATTTATCCTGTCGGGCTTTAACCACTGCGTGGCAGATGTGTTCTATTACGTCATGGCAGGCTGTCCGGATCCGCTCCGCGCCCTGTGCTATTTCCCGGCGGCGATCCTGGGCAATCTGTGCGGCGGCGTGTGCATTCCGCTGTTAAAGCGCCTGTCCCGGAATCCCCTTTGAGTGGCAGAGTCTCCCCGGTGCGGGAGACTTTTTTTGTATGCCGGAGCGGAAAAGTGCGCCGTCGGTTCGCGGAAGCACCCGACAAATTTCGGATTTGTGTTGTATAAATCAACTTAAAAATGGAAAAATCAGGGAAAATTCCGAAGAAACCGTTTTTGGCGCGGCGCGCCGCAAAAAAACACAAAAATCGACTTGACAGAGACATGCCCTTATGCTATAATAAACATAAGATGCGGCAAAAAAAGACATTTCTTTTTGTCGGAAATGCGAATGGCGACCCCTGAAAATGCGAAACTGCCCCGAAAATGCGTCTGTTTTTTTCGGCGTAGAGTCGCATCTTGCACGCCGCAAGGCGATTGAAACTAGAATAAATCCGGTGATCAGACCTGATCCGACACGTCGCATCTTGCACGCCGCAAGGCGATTGAAACTGCACAAGACGTTGCCCAGCAGACAAATTATCTGAGTCGCATCTTGCACGCCGCAAGGCGATTGAAACCCATTATTGCTTACCTACCAATTAAAAATCTTGGTCGCATCTTGCACGCCGCAAGGCGATTGAAACCCGGCTGACAATGTCATTATACCACACTGCCACAGGTCGCATCTTGCACGCCGCAAGGCGATTGAAACTCGAACAACTTTTTGCAGATTTCGCACAAATATGGTCGCATCTTGCACGCCGCAAGGCGATTGAAACAAAATCGTCAAATTTCATTGTACGATTTTCCATTAGTCGCATCTTGCACGCCGCAAGGCGATTGAAACTGTTTCCCAGCTAAACGGCATGGAATCCCAGACAGTCGCATCTTGCACGCCGCAAGGCGATTGAAACGTTGTTACATCGCCAGCTAAATAATATGGTGTATAGTTGCATCTTGCACGCCGCAAGGCGTATACAGCGACGCAGAACCGTAGGGGTCGATGCCCACATCGACCCGACCTTACCTTAAAGGGAAAGGTATCACACGGGCGGATGAGGACATCCGCCCCTACAGTGGGAACTTACGCCGCAAGGCGATTGAAACTGATTAGGACAAGACTTAATAACAAGTGTTTGACGTCGCATCTTACACGCCGCAAGGTGATTGAAACCATTGAAATCAAATGCGAACTTCATATAGAAGCTCGTCGCATCTTGCACGCCGCAAGGCGATTGAAACTCCCAAAATTCCTTAATAAGAAAAACTGGAAACCGTCGCATCTTACACGTCGCAAGGCGATTGAAACTCATTAATTAGTCTATCAAATCCATATCCTTGACATCGCATCTTGCACGCAAAAAGTCCCCCTTGAAAAGGGGGATGTCAGCGTTAGCTGACAGGGGGATAATCCCTCCGTCTGCTCCTGCCGGAGCATCCACCTCCCTTTTCAAGGGAGGCAATTATACGCCGCAAGGCGATTGAAACTGATAAACTTTTTCAATTTTCACCTTATAAAATGGTCGCATCTTACACGCCGCAAGGCGATTGAAACTTGTATTTCAACAAAAACATATGGACTTCATCTCGTCGCATCTTGCACGCCGCAAGGCGATTGAAACATACGGATACCAGAAAATACTTCATGTTCTGGCATGTCGCATCTTACACGCCGCAAGGCGATTGAAACAGCATAGTCCAAAGTTCCTTTTCTTCTCCGATAAGTCGCATCTTACACGCCGCAAGGCGATTGAAACTCATCACTGATGGCATAATTGTGTGTCTTACAGTTGCACCCACACGCCGCAAGGCGATAGAACACCCTGCCCTGACCAAAAGATCGGGCGCAAAAACCGCACAGGAGCCGGTGTGCCGTGTGCGGTTTTTTGTATTGCTCAGAGAGGAGGCCGCCGGATGAAAGAACAGCGCACCATCACCCTTTGCGGAGAGACTGTGCCCTATACCCTGGAGCGAAAGGCTGTGAAAAACATCAACCTGCGGCTGCGCCAGGAGTCGGGCATTACTGTTTCTGCGCCCCAGCGCGTCCCTCTGGAACTGGTGGAACAGCTTTTGCAGCGGCACAGCGCACGGATTCTGGAGACGCTGCACCAGTACGCCGCCGCAGCCCGGGAAAAGCGGCAGCAGTATCCCAGGGACTATGCCGACGGTGAAAGCGTCCTCTATCTGGGAAAGTGCTATCGCCTGGAGATCGCCCGGAGCAGCCGGGAGTGCGTCCGGACAGAGGGCGAAAAGCTGCTGCTTCTGGTGCGCGACCCGGCGGACAGCGCCGGCAGAAAGCGCGTGTTCGACCACTGGTGGGACACTGCCTGCGAAAAAGCGGTGCGGAATCTCTGCCGGGCGGTGTATCCCGTGTTTGCGGAAAAAGGCGTGGCGTTTCCGGAAATACGCTTTCGGAAAATGGTCTCCCAGTGGGGAAACTGCCGCCCCGGACGGGGTGTGCTCACCTTTAACCTCCGGCTTCTGGCAGCGCCGCCCCGGTGCATTGAATATGTGGTGATCCATGAGTTTACCCACTTTCTCCATCCGGATCACTCCCCGGCGTTTTACGCGGCAGTCGCCGCAGAACTGCCCGACTGGAAGCAGCTGCAAAAACAGCTGGGAGAACTGGTGGAGATCCGGGTGTGAACTGGCAGAAGCCTGCCCTTTTCGTGTGCATTTCACGGAAAGGGCTTTTTGTATGCCGAGAAAATGGCACAAAATTGCCCTGAAATTGACAATATGGCTAAAAATGCGGCGTGGGCTTTGTGCACTTTCCATAGAATTTCCGTATGAAAAGAAAAAACTGTTGATTTTTTTTGTGTAGTATGATAGAATATTCTTCGGGCATGTCTGCGCACTTTTGAAAATTGCCCTGAAGTGGGGCAGAGCAGCGCAGAAAAAATGCGAATGCTGAAAGGAGTTTTTTTATGAAGAAACTTGGGCTCGGTAAGCGGGTGCTGGCGTGTGCCGCCAGTGCTGCGACGTTACTGACCGGAACAACGGCGCTGTCCGGACTGACAACGCTGGGAAGCATGGGCGTATCCGCTGCATCTTATGACAACTATGCAAAGCTGCTGCAGTACTCCATGTATTTTTACGACGGAAACATGTGCGGCTCTGATGTCGATACTGCTTCACAGTTCGACTGGAGAGGCGACTGCCACACCACAGACGAAGTAGACGGCGGCTTCCACGATGCAGGCGACCATGTCAAGTTTGGTCTGCCGGCAGGCTATACCGCTTCCACACTGGGCTGGGGCTACTATGAGTTTAAGGACAGCTATGATACACTGGGCCAGGGCGCACACCTCAAGGCGCTGACCGACCGCTTCTGTGATTACTTCAAGGCAAGCACAAAGCTGAGCGGCGATACAGTAACCAGCTTCTGCTATCAGGTAGGCGTAGGACAGGCTGACCACGACGTTTGGTGCTCTCCGGAGTCCCAGAACGACCAGAGTCTGCGTACTGCATACTGGACATCGGACGATGCCAGCGACATTGCCGCTGAATATGCCGCAGCACTGGCTGTCAACTACATCAACTTCGGCAACGCAGAGGATCTGAAGTACGCGAAGGCGCTGTACAACTATTCCATCAAGACCAATAAGGCAGATTGTCCGGAGGCAGCAAACTTCTATAGCTCTTATGACTATTATGATGACCAGGCATGGGCAGCAGGCTGGCTGTACCTGGCAACCAATGACAGCACCTACAGCACGTTCCTGGATAAGTTCATGAGCGACTCCAATGCAGGCAAGTCCGGTCAGTCCGGCTGCAAGTGGGGCGTATATTCTCCCATGAGCTGGAACAATGTCAGCCTGGGCGCTGCAATTCTCCAGAGTGAGATTACCGGCAGTGCAACTGACTGGGTAAAGGTCACCACTTATCTGAATGGCAAGTGCAGCAATCCGAGCACTTATTATTGTGAAGATGCATGGGGCAGCGCACGGTATAACACCGCAGTCCAGATGGCTGCGCTGGTAACCACAAAATATTCCGCAAAGAGCGGCGTGGATTATTCCGACTGGTGCAAGTCTCAGATGGGCATGATCCTGGGCAACAACTCCAAGAATGTCAACTTTGTTGTTGGCATGGAGAGCAATTCTGCAAAGTATGCTCACCACAGAGCGGCTTCCGGCTATCAGAGCTTTGACGAAATGAACGGTCAGACCGGCTACAGCAGCAACGGTCACACACTGGTCGGCGCTCTGGTCGGCGGCCCGACAGACTCCAACTTCACCTATACCGACTCTGTGAACGACTATCAGGCAAACGAAGTTGCCCTGGACTATAACGCAGGTCTGGTCGGCGCAGCTGCTGGTCTGTACTCCATTTACAAGACCGGTTCTGTAGACTCCAGCATCGAAGGCGTCAGCGGCAGCCCGATCACAACCACCGCAACAACCAAGCAGACTTCTGCAAGCACAACCACTACAACAAAGTCTAACAACCAGACAACCACTACCACCACTGCTTCTCAGGGCGGAAAGACTGCTAATATCACCACCGGCACACAGACCGGAACAGATGGCGATGTTCAGGCATATGCAGAGTTCGCACCCAACGGCGCAAAGACTGCGACCTTGTACTTCAAGGTGAAGTCCAGCGATACTGAAGCAAGCGGCGCGTTCGGCACATGGACAGGCGAGTGGATTCAGGAGGACTTCAAGGTAAGCGTTCCGGCAAACGGCGAGTGCTCTGTAACCTATAACATCCCGTCTAATGTTGGCGCAACCGTAAAGGCAATGATCTTCTATCCGGATGCAAGCAAGGTTGAGATCGAAAAGGTCGTTCTGGACGAGGGCAGCAGCTCTAACCCGACCACAACTACAACAACTGCAAACGGCGGAAATTCTTCTGACGATAAGGACGCAAACATCACCACCGGCACACAGACCGGCGAGGCTGGCGACATCCAGGCATACGCAGAGTTCGCACCCAACGGCGCAAAGTCTGCAACTGTATACTTCAAGGTGAAGTCCAGCGACACCGAAGCAAGCGGCGCGTTTGGTACATGGACAGGCACATGGGAGCAGGAAGACTTCAAGGTAAGTGTTCCGGCAAACGGTGAGTGCACCGCAGATTATACCATCCCGTCCAACGTAGGTCAGACCGTAAAGGCAATGATCTTCTATCCGGACGCAAGCAAGGTTGAGATCACAAAGGTTGTGCTCCACTACGGCAGCAGTTCCAACTCGACTACAACAGTAACCACCAAGCAGACACAGGGCAATCAGACCACTGTGACCACCAACGGCGGAAACGCTTCTGACAAGGACGCAAACATCACTACCGGCACACAGACCGGCGAGGCTGGCGATATTCAGGCATATGCAGAGTTCGCACCCAACGGCGCAAAGTCTGCAACACTGTACTTCAAGGTGAAGTCCAGCGATACCGAAGCAAGCGGCGCGTTCGGCACATGGAACGGCGAATGGGTTCAGGAAGACTTCAAGGTAAGCGTTCCGGCAAACGGTGTGTGCACCGCAGATTACACCATCCCGTCCAACGTAGGTCAGACCGTAAAGGCAATGCTCTTCTATCCGGATGCAAGCAAGGTCGAGATCACAAAGGTTGTACTCCACTATGGCAGCAGCACCGTTGTTACCACCACGACCACAGGCGGCAACTCCGGCAGCGATAAGGACGCAAACATCACCACCGGCACACAGACCGGCGAGGCTGGCGATATTCAGGCATACGCAGAGTTCGCACCCAACGGCGCAAAGTCTGCAACCCTGTACTTCAAGGTGAAGTCCAGCGACACTGAAGCAAGCGGCGCGTTTGGTACATGGACAGGCACATGGGAGCAGGAAGACTTCAAGGTAAGCGTTCCGGCAAACGGTGAGTGCACCGCAGACTATGTCATCCCGTCTAATGTAGGTCAGACCGTAAAGGCAATGATCTTCTATCCGGATGCAAGCAAGGTCGAGATCACAAAGGTTGTGCTCCACTATGGCAACACTTCTACCACAGTGAATACCACTGCAACCACAAAGAACACAACTACTTCCAAGACCACCGCAAAGACCACTTCTACCACAAAGGCAACTTCTGCCACAAAGGGCAGCAGTGTAGCACCGACTCTGTATGGTGACGTAAATCTGGACGGTCGTGTAGACATTACAGATGCAGTTCTGCTGAATAAGGCAGTTGCAGGCGCCGTAAAACTCGCAGAGCAGCAGTATGCAAATGCAGACGTTTGCACTGATGATGGTGTTGGCTCTGCGGACGCTATCGTTCTGCTGAAGTTCCTGGTAACTCTGGTAACTTCTCTCCCGGCAAATAACTAAGGGAAATCACGCAAATTTTGCGGCAATATGTGAAAAAGGATACGGACGGGATACTGTCTGTATCCTTTTTTCGCAGAGATATCACAAATGTTCGCCGGGTTATCCGAAGAAACTGCAACAACATATAGCAAGTTGCACAAAAAGCATGGAAACTGTTTAGCGTGTTTTACTGAAATTTGAAAATCCGCTTTACAATGAAATTTTCATGTGTTATAATAAATGAAACGAGAAAGATATGCTCTGGGACGGGATAAGTGCGTCTGAATTTATCCCCCGCATCGGCATGTCTGCCGGCGTGTTCGGCAAAAGGAATCGTTGCAGGAGGGACATGCGTACCCATGCCCCAAACCAAAAAATCTCTAATTTTCAAGGAGGATATCTATGCTGAAGAAAAAACTCGGCAAGAAGGCACTCGCCTTCGCTTCTGCAGCAGTAATGGCTGTTTCTGCCACTGCTACAGGCTTGACCGCAATGTCTATGACGGCATTCGCTGGTGAGGAATTGGGCGAAGGTACCTTCGAAAACGGAAAGGGCTTGCCGTGGCACATTTGCGAAAACGCAACTGCTGTCATGAAGTTCGACATCACTGGCGGTATCTATGCAATCAAGCTGGTTAACATCGGCGGTACTGCAAACGGCGGTGAGAGCCGTTGGGACTGCCAGTTCCGTCACAGAAATCTGACCATTGAGAGTGGTCACACCTATCGTATCACTTATAGTGTGAACCCGTCTAACAGCGGTCACATGTACGCAAAACTGGGTAACATGGCAAATGATGACCAGGAATTGTGGCACAGCAACGGTGAAGAACTGTCCATGACTTATGAGGCAGGTCTGACACAGGAACAGCTGGAAAGTAAGCTGAAGAGCGCTTCGAAGACTGGTAACAGAGTTGATTACGGTCAGGGCTGGGATGCTTGGTATCAGAAGGAATACCCGGCAAACAAGTGGACGACAGTTGCTTATGAATTCCAGGCAACAGAAACCGTAAAGGGTACTGCAGAGTGGACCTTCCACATGGGCGGTCAGGGTAACTATGCAAATATTGACTGCTTCCCGAAGGATACCACCATTCTGTTTGATAACCTGGCACTCATCGATATGACCGATGACGCAACAGACTATCAGAAGACAGAAGATTATGTACCGACTGGCGTTGAAGTGAACCAGGTTGGTTATTACACCAATGGTAAGAAGCAGGCAACACTGGTTCTTTCTGAGGGAGACACCACCAAGTATGATTATGAGATCAAGGATGCAAGCGGTAAGACAGTTTACACTGGCACAACCGATGGCAACACCGCTTATGATAAGACTGGTGCATGGGATTACACTCAGCAGATCGATTTCACTGACTTCACAGAAGAAGGTAAGGGATACACACTGAATGTTGCAGGCAAGACTTCGGTTGCTTTCGACATCGACAACGATCTGTATGCAACTTATAATGATAAGAGCATGCTGACATATGCCCTGAACTACTTCTATCAGAACCGCGCAAGCGATACAGAAGATAAGTACATTCCGTCTCCGCAGACCGTTGAGGGAAGCGGCAAGACCCTGGCACGTAAGGATACACAGCACAACCCGGATACTGCTTATATCGCAGATGAGTGGGTTTACATCTATACCTCCAAGCCGAACTACAGCAAGTCCATTGATGTTACCGGCGGTTGGTTCGATGCAGGTGACTATGGTAAATACGTTGTAAACGGCGGTATTTCCCTGTGGACTCTGATGAACATGTATGAGAGATCCCTGATGGTCGGCAAGGCTGACAAGTGGGCAGACGGCTCTGACATCATGAATATTCCGGAAACCGGCAACGGCATCCCGGATATCCTGGATGAGTGCAAGGTAGAGCTGGACTTCTTCCTGAAGATGATGCGTGATGACGGCATGGTTTACCACAAGGCTCACGACTATAAGTGGACCGGTCTGGCTGTTGCTCCGTATGACGAAAACGACAACGGCAAGGAAAACAAGGCTCCGATGCGAATCGTAAAGCCGGTTACTTATGCCGCAACTCTGAACGCTTCCGCAACTTTCGCACAGGCGGCTCGTCTGTTCAAGGACTATGATGCATCTTATGCAAAGACCATGGAAGATGCTGCGATCAAGACTTATGAAGCAGCAAAGACAAACTACAAGCCGTTTACCAGCTGGGGCGGCGACACCAAGGGTGAAAGCGGTCTGTCTGCTGACATCATGTATGCTCCGCTGGATCAGAACAAGGGCGGTGGTCCTTACGGTGACACCGAGGTCAGCGACGAATTCTACTGGGCAGCTTGTGAGCTGTACATCACCACTGGTGACAAGACTTATTATGACGAACTGATGAAGTACGGTACTGGCGCTTACGGTAAGGACAATGCAAAGGCACTGGAAATCTCCACCACTCTGGTCGGCGGTGAGAACAACGGTACATTCTCTCTGTTCACATGGGGTACTCTGAACTCTGTTGGTTCTATCTCCCTGTATGTAAACTCCAAGACAATGCTCGAAAAGGGTCTGCTGACTGCTGATGAAGTTGACACCCTGAAGTCTCAGGTACTGAAGGCAGCTGACGCTGTTCTGGAAGTACAGAACAATTCTGCATACGGCATCCCGTATGTTGGTCATGACTATGACACTCAGGTATGGAAGTACAACGCAGAAACTGGCTCCGGCGATATGGAAACTCTGAACCTGGAAGGCGGTTACGAGTGGGGTTCCAACTCCATGGTAATCAACAACTCCATGGCTCTGGCTCTGGCATATGATGCTTCCGAGGGTAAGGAAGTGAAGTACATCGACGGCGTTACCACTGCTATGGACTACCTGATGGGTCGCAACCCGCTGGAACAGGGCTATGTAACTGGTTACGGCGAACACTCCACAAAGTACCCGCACCACAGATGGTGGTCTGGTCAGCTGAACAGCGACGACTTCCCGTATGCTCCGTACGGCGTTCTGTCCGGCGGCCCGAACTCCAACATGGAAGACCCGATGGTTCAGGGTCAGGGTTACAAGGTAGGTTCTATCGCTCCGATGAAGTGCTACCTGGATAACGTAGAAGCTTGGTCTGTAAACGAGTGCACCATCAACTGGAACTCTCCGCTGTGCTGGGTTGCTTCCTTCCTGGATGACGAAGCACCGAACATTCAGCGTGATGGCTCTACTACAACTAAGCCGTCTGCTACAACTACTACAACTGACAGCAACACAACTACCACAACAACTGCTTCCGGCGAAACCACTACTTCTGACAGCAATGGTTCTACCACCACCACAACAAGCGGTGATGTAAAGCCGGGCGATATCCTCCTGGGCGACACCAACCTGGATGCTCGCGTTGATATCACTGACGCAGTTCTGCTGAACAAGGCAGTTGCTGGCGCAGTTCAGTTTACTGAGCAGCAGAATCTGAATGGTGACTGCTACGATCAGAACGGCGAAATCGGTACAGACGATGCAACCGCTCTGCTGAAGTTCCTGGTTCACACCATCGAATCTCTGCCGGAAAACGCATAAGAACGGATCTGCTGTAATAACAGCATGATAACGTAAAAAAAGGCCGTGATCTTTCGGGATCACGGTCTTTTTGCGTCTGCTGCGGAAAATGTCGAAATTTCCTATTGACAAAGCAGCAGAAATCCTGTATAATAAAAATATACCTTATACCTTATCAAGAGTGGTGGAGGAACAGGTCCTGTGAAGCCCGGCAACCGAGCGGCGCTTTTGCCGATACGGTGCCAATTCCTGCGGTATAACCGAGAGATGAGGGGTTTGTACAAAAAGTTTTGGACACCCTGCAAGGGTGTCTTTTTTTGATACTTTTCCCAACGACACAGAAAGGAACCAGTAGAATGGCAAGAACTTTATTCACATCTGAATCCGTAACCGAGGGACATCCCGACAAGATCTGCGACCAGATCTCCGATGCGGTTCTGGACGCGATCCTGGAACAGGACAGCAAGGCGCGCGTTGCCTGCGAGACCATCGTAGAGACCGGCATGGTGCTGTGCATGGGTGAGATCACCACAACCGCAAAGGTGGACATTCAGCAGATCGCCCGGGACGTGATCGTGGACATCGGCTATGATCGCGCCAAGTATGGCTTTGACGGCTATACCTGCGCTGTGCTCCAGGCAATCAATAAGCAGTCGCCGGATATTGCAATGGGCGTTAACGATGCCATTGAAACGCGCGGCGGCGAAACCGCAGAGACCGGCGCCGGCGACCAGGGTATGATGTTCGGCTATGCCTGCGATGAGACACCGGAGCTGATGCCCCTGGCAATCTCCCTGTCCCACAAGCTGTGCAAAAAGCTGGCAGAACTGCGAAAGGATAAGACTCTGACCTATCTCCGTCCGGATGGCAAGGCACAGGTCACTGTGGAATACGACGGAGATAAGCCGGTTCGTGTGGATACTGTGGTAATTTCCACCCAGCACGCCGCGGACGTAACACTGGAAACCATCCGCCGGGATATGATGCATTATGTCATTCCGGCAGTGATCCCGGCAGAACTGCTGGATGAAAACACCAAGTATTTCATCAACCCCACCGGACGGTTTGTTGTAGGCGGCCCGCAGGGCGACAGCGGTCTGACAGGACGAAAGATCATCGTAGACACTTACGGCGGTACAGCCCGTCACGGCGGCGGCGCGTTCAGCGGTAAGGATCCGACGAAGGTTGACCGTTCCGGCGCATACGCTTCCCGTTATATTGCGAAAAATATCGTTGCGGCTGGTCTGGCAAAGCGCTGCGAAGTGCAGCTGGCGTATGCCATCGGCGTTGCGCATCCGGTTTCCGTTCGCATAGATACCTTCGGGACAAGCACCGTCTCGGAAGAGGCACTGTCTCAGGCAGTACAGGAAGTGTTCCAGCTGACACCGGACGGCATCATCCGCATGCTCGATCTGCGCAAGCCGCAGTATCGGAAGCTGGCTGCTTATGGCCACATGGGTCGTGAAGATCTGGGCGTGGCCTGGGAGCGCAAGGACAAGGTCGATGAGCTGAAAGCTGCGGTCGCAAAGTTTCAGTAAGCGATAAGTTGAATTTGTAAAAAAGGGCTTTTTCCGAGGAATTGGGAAAAGCCTTTTTTCTTTCGGAGAAATTGTGACCTTTTCCGAAGATCTTCGGTCTATAAGGGTGAAAGGAAGTGAAAATGATGCAGGATGAAGCGTTGATTCGTTTGTATGTGACGCGCTCTGAACGCGCAATTACGCTGACGAATGACAAATACGGCGGCTATTGTCATACGATCGCATATCAAATTTTAAGGGACATGGAAGATTCGGAGGAATGCGTAAATGATACCTATTGGAAAGTGTGGAACGTGATCCCGCCAACGATGCCAAAATGCTTCAAAGCATTTCTTGGAAAAATTACCCGAAATCTGGCACTGCATCGCTGGGAGAAAAAAAGCGCTCAAAAACGAGGCGGAAATCAGATTCCAATGTTGTTAGATGAGTTGGCAGAATGCATTCCATCATGCGAGGATATTCCTAAAAAAGTGGAAGATGCCGAAATATGTGCGCTGTTAAATCAGTTCTTGGAGATGCTTCCTAAGGAAAAACGTATGGTATTTCTGCGGCGGTATTGGTATTGTGATTCGGTATCGGATATCGCAAAAATGTATCATTTCGGAGAAAGCAAAGTGAAGATGATGCTGTCCCGGACACGAAAAGAACTTCGGTCGTATTTGGAAAAAGAAGGTGTTGAATTATGAAAGAATATCGGCTCTTGCATCTCATGGGAGACATTCAGGATAAGTTTATTTTAGAGGCGGCACAGGAACAGCAGGACACCAAGCGAGGCGGATTTTCAAAAAAAATCCGGTATTGTGCTTTGGGGCTGTGTGCTGCAATGGCACTGTGTACTGGATTGGTGGTATATACGCAGTTCCAGCGCACTTCGGACAGTTTGGTAGGCCGTCCAAAGGTGACTACCGCAGTGACAGATGACGATGTTCAGATCGCAAACCCATTCCAGGAATGCACAGACCTTTCCGAGGCGGCACAGATCGCCGGGTTCTCCATTACAGCACCGGATTCCTGCGTCAATAGTTCTGGTAAAGTTATACAGGCGATACAGAATGATATGATCGAGATCATATATCAAGATAACAGCGGCAATGAGCTGGCACGAATCCGAAAAGGACTCGGCACTGATGAGATCAGCGGTGACTATAACCTCTATGAAAACGATTCCACACAAGAAATCGATGGCAAAAGCGTACACATTCGCGGTAACGGTACATTGGTTTATGCTGCTGACTGGACAGATGGCGTTTATGCATATTCTGTGACATTGGAATCCGGTGCGGCGGAAGAAACTGTGGAAAGCGTTATTGCAACTGTGGATTAAAATCCAATGCTATCTCCCATTTCTGTATATCCTCTAATACAGAAGTGTAATACAAAAGGTACTTCCTGCCTTCCCCTGAGCAGGCAGTATCATTCTCAAGGTCTGAAAAGACCTCTTCCTCCTTTTTACAGCGTTCTGTTTCAAATCTCCCTCATTGAAGCAGAGCGCCTTTTCATTTTCCCTCCCGGAACAGTTCTCCCAACGCTTCCCGAATCTGTGTCAACGCATCTGCGGCAGTGTCTGGCTGAAAGGTCGTGTCGTAGTCGTAGACAGCAACGCCGTCTGTTCCGTCGGTTTCCAGGGCAAGCGCTGCCTGTTGGATGGGAAGTGTCGGCGTATTGCACCACTCCATGCTGCCGCTGCCTGCCCAGGTGTCCTCTTTGCCGCATTTGTGCGTGCCGATGCCGATCACCAGAGAAACCGCATCGCTGGAGACTGTTTCTGTCCAGGTGTGCAGGGTTTCTGCAAAGGGCGCAGTTTCATTTTCAAACCCGAAGTACAGCTGCGGTATCAGCACATCACAGTAGCCGGATTCCGCACCCCAGCGGCGCACATCGGCGTATTGCTTCGTGTAATTGCCGTCCATGGTTCCCTGCGGACTGACACTCAGCTGCATGTCAGACGATGCTGCCTTGACCGTGCTGTAGATCTGCTGCATCATGGTGTTGACCTGCGCTAACCGGAATTGTCCCAGATCGTCTGCCTTTGCGTCTGCAAATGCCGCAGCATCAAAGGTGGCTTCGGTGGTGGGATAAAAGTAATCGTCCAGATGGATGCCGTCTACATCGTATTGCGTTACAATTTCAGATACGCCGTCGGCAATGAGCTGGCGCACCTCTGGATATGCGGGGTTCAGCCACCAGTGATCGTTTACTTTTGTGAGGTAAGCGCCTTTTTTTTCGGCATCATTGTACCACTGCTTTACCGGATAGCTGTCAGGCATTGCCGTCATACCGGAATCGTTTTGCAGTCGCAGCGGATTTATCCAGGCATGGACGGACAGGTGCAGCTGATGCGCCTCTTCCAGCAAAATGGGAAACGGGTCATAATCGCCCACTTCTTTCGCCTGGGGAAAAAGGGCGGAGTTGTAATAGGCGTCACCAAATGCCCGTACATGGAGATAGACGGTGTTGATGCCCATATCTGCTGCCTGCTGAAACCGCTGCCGCATGCTCTCCCGAAACTGGTCAGCAGTTTTTCCGGCGAGCGTCTCTGCATAGTCCAGATAGGGAAACCACATGCCATATACAGTGTCATAATTGCAGACGGTTGCCTGGACATCATCTGGTGTGCAGCTCGTAGTGCCGCTGGCAACGTGCAGCTGTTCCACCTGTTGGACATGCTTGGTGATATCATCGCAGAAAGCGGCATTTTCCGGCACGCTTGTCTCTGTACGGTTCATACAGCCTGTCAGGAGCGGCAGCAGAAAAAGCAGTGAGATCGGGGCAAATTTGTGTGTCATGGATATTCAACCTCCGGAATGCGTGCAGTTCCGTGAAAAATCCCACGGAAAAATCTGTGGAAATACAGCGAATCACCGAAAAGAAAAATTCGCCTTGCATTGCCTGTGAAAAAATGCTATAATAAAAGTATGTTTCTGAACGAGAAAAAATGCGCAGACCGACAGGAACATGCCGCCGGATCTGCGGAAAAGGAGAAAAATTATGTTATCGGATATTGAAATTGCGCAGCGCGCAGAGATGTACCCCATCGGCAAGGTGGCAGCAGAGCTGTCTATCGAAGAGGAAGATATCGAGTATTATGGCCACTATAAGGCAAAGCTTTCGGAGCAGTTGTTTAAGAAGCTGGACAGCAAGCCGGATGGTAAGCTGATCCTGGTGACTGCCATCAACCCGACTCCGGCAGGTGAGGGCAAGACCACCGTCAGCGTTGGCCTGGCAGATGCGCTGCATCAGATCGGCAAAAAAGCAGTTCTGGCACTGCGTGAGCCGTCTCTCGGCCCGGTATTCGGCATCAAGGGCGGCGCAGCCGGCGGCGGCTATGCACAGGTCGTTCCCATGGAGGACATCAACCTGCATTTCACCGGCGATATGCACGCCATCACGGCGGCAAACAATCTGCTTTGCGCAATGCTGGACAACCACATGCAGCAGGGCAATGTGCTGCGCATCGACCAGCGCCGCGTGATGCTCAAGCGCGTGCTGGATATGAACGATCGTGCACTGCGGAATATCGTCATTGGTTTGGGCGGCAAAGTGGACGGCATTCCCCGGAGCGATGGATTCCAGATCACCGTGGCTTCTGAGGTAATGGCGATCCTGTGCCTGGCATCTGATCTGGCAGACTTGAAGGAGCGTCTGGGCAAGATCCTGGTGGCTTATGATCTGGACGGCAATCCGGTTTATGCCAAGGATCTGGGTGCAAACGGCGCTATGACCGCACTGCTGAAGGATGCACTCAAGCCGAACCTGGTACAGACCCTGGAGCACACGCCGGCACTGATCCACGGCGGTCCGTTCGCCAACATTGCGCACGGCTGCAACTCTCTCCGTGCCACAAAGCTGGCGCTGAAGCTGGGTGACTACTGCGTAACTGAGGCAGGCTTCGGCTCTGACCTGGGCGCAGAGAAGTTCTTTGACATCAAGTGCCGTTACGGCGGTCTGAACCCCAGCTGTGTGGTTCTGGTCGCAACAGTCCGCGCACTGAAATACAACGGCGGTGTGCCGAAAACAGAACTGACCACAGAAAACCTGGATGCACTGAAAAAGGGTATCGTAAATCTCCAGGTGCATATCGAAAACATGAAGAAGTACGGTGTGCCGGTAGTCGTTGCCATTAACCGCTTCCAGTGCGACACGGATGCGGAACTGAACTTCATCCAGAAGTTCTGCGAGGATCTGGGCGCTGAGTTCGCTCTGACCGAAGTATTCGCCAAGGGTGGCGCAGGCGGCAGAGAACTGGCAGAAAAGGTCTGCAAGACCATTGAAAATAAGCCGTCCAACTTCCATGTGCTGTACGACACCGATCTCTCTGTAGAGGAAAAGGTAGAGAAGATCGCAAAGGAGATCTACCGTGCAGACGGCGTGACCTTTACAGCGCCGGCAAAGAAGGCTCTGGCGCAGATCAACGCTCTGGGCTGCGGTAATCTGCCGGTATGCGTGGCAAAGACACAGTATTCTCTGTCGGACGATGCTGCGAAACTGGGCAAGCCGGAACACTTTACCATCACTGTCCGTGACGTGACCCTGTCTAACGGCGCAGGCTTCGTGGTTGTCCTCACCGGCAACATTATGACTATGCCGGGTCTGCCGAAAGCACCGTCTGCATTGAAGATCGACTGCGACAACGACGGCAACATTACCGGATTGTTCTAAGGAGATGGAACAAGCGTGTTGAAAATACAGAAAACCACGGCATCGCCGGCGGAGACCATTGCCTTTGCAGAGCGGCTGGGAAAGAAGCTGCGTGCCGGGGATGTGATCGCCTATTTCGGCGGTCTCGGCGTGGGAAAGACGACCTTTACCCGCGGACTGGCAAAGGGCATGGGGCTGCCGGATGTGGTTTCTTCACCCACATTTGCCATTGTGCAGGAATACCACGGCGACGGACTGTCGCTCTATCATTTTGATATGTACCGCATTGAGGGCGCATTGGATCTGGAATCCACCGGGTTTTATGATTATCCTCTGGATGAGGGCGTATTTGCCATTGAGTGGTCGGAGAACATTGCGGCAGAGCTGCCGGAAAACTGCATCCGCGTTACCATCGAGCGGCTTTCCGATGACGGCAGACAGATCACAGTAGAAGGAGATGAGCGCTTTGCGGATCTTAGGGATTGACACTTCCGGAAAAGTGGCAGCTGCGGCGTTGTATGACAGTGAGAGCCGCTGCCTGTTGGCACAGCAGACCGTTTATACCAAGCGTACCCATTCTCAGGTGATCCTGCCTCTGGCAGAGCGCCTGTTGGCAGACACCGGTCTGAACTGGCAGGATGTCGGCGGCTTCGCTGCGGCGAAGGGCCCGGGTTCTTACACCGGACTGCGCATCGGCATTGCAGCGGTAAAAGCGATGTCCTACGCTTTGCAGATCCCGTGCGTGGGAATTTCTACACTGGAAGGGCTGGCGTGGCAGAATCTGTCCTGGCAGGGCGTGATCTGTGCGGTTATGGCGGCGAGACAGTCTCTGGTCTATGCCGGACTGTATCAGAGTGACGGTACGCAGATCACGGCAATGCAGCCGGACAGCATGCAGCCGGCAGCTGAACTGGCAGAAAAACTGGCAGCTCTGGAACAGCCGGTGCTGCTGGTGGGAGATGCCGTGGAACTGTTCCCGGCGGGAGAGCATCTGACGGTCGCTTCTCCTATGACACGTCTGCAAAACGGCACGGGCATCTGTCTGGCGGCGGCGCAGGCACAGTGGCAGACCCCGGCAGAGCTGATGCCGGAGTATTTGCAGCTGGTAAAAGCGGAAAAAGATCTGCAAGAGAAGCAGAAAGCGGCTTCTCGTTGAAATTGCTGAAAATACACCTTGCAATTGTCCAATAAATATGGTATAATAGAGATATCTCAAGACAAAGGAGTCAGAAGAACATGAAGATTTGGATTGGATGTGACCATGCCGGTTATGAGCGCAAGCAGGAGGTCATCGCACTGCTGAAAGAACGGCAGTTGGAAGTGGAGGACTGCGGCTGTAACGGTGAAAGAGCCGATTATCCGGTGATTGCGAAAGCAGTCGGAACAGCGGTGGCATCTCATCCGGGCGACATGGGGATTCTGATTTGCGGCACGGGCATCGGTATGTCTATCGCTGCCAATAAGATCCGGGGCATTCGCGCATCATTGTGCGCCGATGCATTTTCCACAAAGTACACCCGTCTGCACAACGATGCCAATGTAATGTGCATGGGCGCTCGTACACTGGGCAGCGGTCTCGCATTGGAACTGGTGGAAATTTTCCTGGACACTCCCTTTGAGGGCGGCAGACACGAGACTCGTGTGAATATGATTACTGAACTGGAAAAAGAATGGTAACAGGAGGATAAGAACATGGCAGGGATTCATGTAGTAGACCACCCGCTGGTGCAGCACAAGATCTCACTGATGCGGGATAAAATGACAGGCGTAAAGGAATTTCGGGAGCTGACCTCTGAGACAGCAATGCTGATCTGCTATGAGGCAACTAGAGATCTGCCCATGAAGGAAGTCACCATCGAGACCCACCAGGGTATCGCAAAGACCAAGGTGATCTCCGGCAGAAAGCTAGCTTTTGTTCCGATCCTGCGCGCAGGACTGGGACTGGTAGACGGCGTCACCTCTCTCATCCCGGCTGCAAAGATCGGTCATATCGGTATTTTCTGCGAACCGGGCACACACGACGCAGTGAAATATTACTCCAAGATGCCGGATGATATCGCAGAGCGTGAGGTTATCGTGATCGATGCCATGCTGGCAACCGGTACTTCTGCGATCGCAGCCATTAAGGATCT
This sequence comes from Ruminococcus bromii, assembly GCA_963590855.1. Lineage (GTDB taxonomy): Bacteria > Bacillota > Clostridia > Oscillospirales > Ruminococcaceae > Ruminococcus_C. The sequence goes on along the minus strand of CAVAQT010000001.1, from coordinate 39,125 downwards.
GAAGGAAATGGGCGTCAAGAGCATCAAGTTCCTGTGCATCCTGGCTTGCCCGGAGGGACGCGATGCCCTGCTGGCAGCACATCCGGATGTTGACATCTACTGCGGCGGCGTGGATGAGAGCCTGAATGAAAAGGGCTATATCGTTCCGGGTCTGGGCGATGCCGGCGACCGTATTTTTGGTACAAAGTAAGAATCCAAAAGATTGCAAATAGAAAACCGCAGCGGAAAGAGAAAGCTTTCCGCTGCGGTTTTTCATTTTTCAAAACGATGCTTATTCGTATTTTGCGATGACTTCCAGGGACACTTCTTTTCGGGTGCGCCGGGTGTCCATGGCGCTCTTTTCAATATAGCGGTGCGCCGCTTCCTCTGTCATACCCTGTTCTGTGATGAGCAGGAACTTGGCACGGGAAACATAGCGCATTTCCTCCAGCTTTGCCCGGAGCTTGTTGTTTTCCTTTTGCAGCGTCAGCAGGCGGTGGCGAAAGGCACTTCCCGTATGAAGCGCCTTTACTAATTCCTGTTTGTTCAGGGGCTTAGAAACCACGCAGACGCCATAGTCACCGGTGCGGTTTTCCATTTCTTCCGCCAGGTCTGCTTTACAGATCAGGATTACGCCGGAACAGGTGGATTCACACAGCTTTACGGCAAGCTGATGCCCAAACTCGTCTTTCAGCGGCGTGTTGATGAGAACCAGATCGTAGTCGTCGTGGGGGATCATGCGCCTGGCTTCGCTTCCGCTGGAGATGATCGTTATCGAACCGCATCCGCAGGATTTTAAGAAGCTGGCGACACCGTCTAAACCTTTTTCAGAGCCGGAGATAATCAGTGTGCGTTCGGAATACACTGTTGTGTTCCCTCCTCTTTTTCAGATTACAGCTTGCCGGCTGCTTAGAAATACCGTTCAAAACAGAACGCCTCCGGGTCTTTCGCCAGGTGGTATGCATCGACCTCTTTCTGCATTGCAGCGGAAAAGTCATGGAGGATCGCTTCCGGAACGGTGCTGCGGACAAATTCGCTCTCCTGTGCCAGCTGGATGGATTCTTCCAGAGAATGGGGCAGGGTGGGGATCGCAGAATTTTCATTTGCCGCATTCATGTTGTCAGAAAGCTCCTCGCCGTTCTGAATGCCTGCCATGCCTGCACTCAGCAGCATCTGGAAGGTGATATAGGGATTGCAGTACGCGTCTGCGGAGCGGAACTCAATAGAGCCGTCTCTGCCCGGCGCATACAGCAGCTGTACCAGGGGAATCCGGTTTTCTTCAGACCAGCTGATGCGGGAGGGTGCTGCACGGTAGCCGAAGCGGTCATAGGAGTTGATGGTGGGGTTGGAGAACATGGTAAACTCCCGAACCCGGTTGAGGATACCGGCGATAAAAGCTCGTCCCTCCGGGGTCAGATCTTCGTGGCAGTTGCCGAAAATGCTCTTGTCGTCTTTCTTGACGCAAAGAGTGATCTTTAAACCGCTGCCGCTGCAATCTTTAAACGGCTTCGGCATAAAGGATGCATAAAAGCCGTTCTGGGCAGCCAGCGTTTTTACTACGGTTTTATAGTGCGCCATGTTGTCGGCAGCGGTCAGAGGATTACTGCATGCAAAGTCGATCTCGTTTTGTCCCGGGCCATGCTTATGGCAGGACGTGGTGGGATTCAGCCCCATTTCCTCCAGGGACAAACAGATCTCACGACGGGTGTTTTCACATTTATCCAGTGGTGCAACATCCAGATAGCCGCCCTGGTCGCAGGGAATCCGGGTAGGCTTTCCTGCCATGTCGGTCTCAAACAGATAGAATTCACAGCGCGTTCCCATTTCGCACTGATAGCCCTGCTTCTGGATGGACTTCATGGTCTCCCGGAGATTCCGGCGCAGGTCGCCTTCGTAGGGTGTGCCGTCCATGCAGTAGAGCTTGCAGAAAAAACGGACAACTCTGCCCGACTGCGGACGCCACGGCAGGATAGAGAGTGTGGAGGTGTCCGGTTTCAGAAGCAGATTCTGATGGGATGCCTCCAGCAGTCCGGTGGCGTTGAACGGAATGCCGTCAGTGATGGCGCGGTGCAGTTCCCGCGGCATGATGGCAATGTTCTTCATATTTCCAAAGGTATCGCAAAAGGTCATGCGAATAAATTTTACGTCATTCTCCTCGATGAATTCGGATAGGTCAGTTTCAGAAAAAAACATAGCATACCTCCTGAATGGATTAGAAAGCGGTTCTCATATGGTTTTTATGGGAACAACTTCTTTTTATTATACTTGTTTTTTTTGATTTTGTAAAGTCGGTTTTGTATGGATTTCTTAAAAAAATGTGATTTTGCGTCAGTTCTCCGCAGAGGGTGCAAAATAGTGCCTAAATTTTCCTGGAGACGATTGTAGAAAATCACGATTTATGCAGGTTATGCAGAAAAAAGGCGGAAATACTTGCAGAAAGGTGTATTTTTTGGTATAATATAAGTATCGTGTTTGCGAAAAGCGACACAGGGAAAAGCAGAAAGCGAGGAATTATACAATGAGTGATATGATAAAAGGCACGATGATCTCTTATCGTCCTGACATAAAAGTGCTGGATGCCACCATCCGGGACGGCGGTCTGGTGAACAACTTTGAGTTTACGGATGATTTTGTCCGCAAGCTGTATCTGACCAATCTCCGCGCCGGCGTGGATATCATGGAGATCGGTTATCTGGCAGACCCGGAACTGTTTGAGGAATCCAAGTTCGGCAAGTGGAAGTTCTGCCATGAGGACGCTATCCAGAAGGTGCTGGGGGACATCCTCGACCCGAAAATGCAGCTGGCAGTTATGGCAGATGTGGGACGTGCCAACGTAGCTCGTGACCTGCCGGACAAGAAGGACAGCATCCTGGATGTTGTCCGCATTGCGACCTATATCAACACCATCCCGGCAGCCATCGAGATGATCGAAATCTGCGCGAAGAAGGGCTATCACACCACCGTAAATATTATGGCGGTTTCCAAGGCGCAGGAGTCTGAACTGGAAGAAGCACTGGAAATGCTGGGCAAGAGCAGCGTGGAGGTCATCTATCTGGTAGACAGCTATGGCTCGCTCTATCCGCTGCAGATGCGTCAGCTGGCACAGCGGTATTTGGAAGCCGGCGAAAAGTACGGCAAGAAGATCGGTATCCATGCCCATAACAATCAGCAGCTGGCATTCGCCAACACTACCGAGTGTGCGATGATGGGCGTCAGCTATCTGGATGCTACCATGGCGGCCATGGGACGCGGCGCAGGCAACTGTGCCATGGAGCTGTTGCTGGGCTTTTTGAAGAACCCGAAGTATGACATCAAGCCGGTGCTGCGCTTCCTCCAGGATGAAATGCAGAAGCTGAAAAATGACGGCGTGGTATGGGGTTATGACATTCAGTACCTGCTGACCGGCTATCTGAATCAGCATCCCCGGACGGCAATCGCTTTCACCAATGACAAGCGTCAGGACTATTTCACATTCTTCCAGGAATTGCAGGAGAATGAGGTCTGAGGCAGAGAAAATCAGATAAGACAACACACCGTCGGCGTACAGAAAAAATCTGCGTGTCGGCGGTGTGTTTTAGAAAGTATTGGATTTGGCAAACTACCCACTTTTACGAGACATGATTCAGGGCAGAGAATGGGGAAGAAAATGCGAAAATGCTGTAAAAAGAGAAAAGCAGTCGTTTTACTGGTCGTATTTTTAGTGCTTGGAATTGTAATCATATGGATAAGAATGCAGCAAAGCACAGATGCTGTTGTGCAGGAAATCGAAAATGCGATACAGAATGATACATACTGTGCTGTAACAGAGGGCGGATTGACCAGGGAAGAGCAATTGCTGCTGGATGAAAATCAGGCGAAATATGAAGAATATCGATGGGATCAGGTCTTGGAGGATTACCGGCTGTATTATTCCCCGACAAGAGAAATGGCGGTTGAAACTTATTTGGATGGGTATAAAATACAGAATGTGGAGATTCACCGCAATTACACGTTCCATAATTTTCAAACCGGTTATATCTGGATCGTTGTTCACTTTGATGTTGTTGACAAAAATGGGACTGTAATCGCCAGCCACCAGGGTGGCCCGAAAGCAGGTACAAAATTCAGAATCAAAAAGCAGAACGGAAAATGGCAGATCACAGACTTTTATGAGCAAAATTTCTATGAAACAATATCAGAAGAAATACACTATCTTCTTCCTGACTGGGATTTAACGAAACAATAAAAAAGATCTAGAACATGCTGTGAAGGGAACTATTAAATATACCCCAAACTTTTCAGCACAAACAGCCACATGGTCAGCGAAAATGCGCTGAGCAGTGTTGTCATCATCACCGCACAGGCGGTGATCGTTCCCTCGTGTTTCATGTTTTTCGCCATGACAAAGCAACTGCAAGTCGTAGCGCTGCCCAGCATAATGAGGATCGCAATAAGTTTTTCCGTGCGGAATCCCAGCCAGATCGCCGCCGGCAGAAAGAGACCGCAGAACAGGAACAGCTTTACCGCAGAGATGCCCAGCGTCAGCCCAAGCTTGCCCTTGGCGCTCTTGAGCTGGAACGATGCACCCAGGGCGATCAGTGCCAGAGGTGTCGCCATATTGCCCAGATAGGATACGGACTTTTGCAGGATCACAGGCTGTGGGATCTTCAGCACCGACCAGAGCATTCCGGCGAGAATCCCCAGGATAATGGGATTGGTTACCACATCCCGGAGCGTGCGCAGCAGCAGCTTTCTGGCGCTGGGCTTTTCGCCGTCGTGGGGCGCAGTGAGGGAGAGGATGAGCACCGCCGCCACATTGTACAGCGGTACTGTCCCCACGATCATCAACGCTGCCATAGTGGCGTGACCGTAGATGTTGTTGACAAAGGCGATGCCCAGGATCGCCGCGCTGCTCCGATAGGAAGCCTGGATGATCTCACCGCGCTCTGACCAGCTTTTTCGCGGCAGGGACAGGAGAAAGGCAATGCCGATGCTGAGAAATGTGGCGCAGAAACAGAACAGGACAAACTTTCCGTCCCACACTGCGCGAAAATCTGCCTGGGACAAGTCCATGAACAGCAGCGCCGGGAGCAACGCCTTGAATACGAACTGGTTCAGCTTTCCGGTGGTGTGGTCGTCCAATAGATTTACTTTTTTCATCAGTCCGCCGAACACCATCATCAAAAATACGGGAATGGTGGCGTTCAGACTGAAAGAGAGATTTTGCAGTACAGTCTGCATCATTTTCACATCCGTTCGAATTATTCTTTCTATCAGTGTACCGTATTTTGCGGCATTTGTCAAATTTGTGATATCTAACAAAAACAGTCTGCGGTTTTCGTAATATCATCCAAAGATTTGCACGAAATCAATTTGACTTCTGCGTCTGATTGACAATTTCAGAAAAATGTGCTATAGTTTTAATGACAAATGGTGGGTATAAAATGTAAAGACAACGAGGTGATTATATGGATACGGATTTTCATGTGAAGAGTTATCAAAAACTTTTCGAGTCACTGCAAAATAATGTAAAAACAGTAGATGACTTGATCGCACTCCTTAAGGAACAGATGAAAAAAGTCGTGTGTGTGTTCCCGCTGGGCAAGTTTGAACTGCGCTTTCGGGCGGCATGCTCTGTGATGGATCCCGATGGTCAGGACGATCGTTATTTGCTCTACAGGAGTGAGGAAGGCTTTGCAGAGCCGCCGTATGAAAACACAGTATGCATGGACGAAAGCTGCAGCGCAGTCTTTTCCTATTATCCGTCCATAGGCAGTGCGTGGGAGCCGGCGCAGGAGGAAATGCTGCAATTTCTGTCGCAGCAGATCTTTCTGATGATGGAGCGCGTAAAGCTGGTACAGCTGCTGAAGTGCATTGCGGTAACGGATCTTCTGACTGGTGCGCTGAATACGCGGGGCATCAATGAGACCGGCGGCAAACTGATGGCACAGGGAAAACTCCAGGAGTATGCCTGCGCATTTCTGAATATCAAGAACTTCAACTATATCAACCGTGCCGTCGGCGCACGGCAGGGTGACGTGGTTCTGCGGGAATTTGTCCGCCTGACACAGCAGAAGCTGAATCGTGATGAGTTTTTTGCCCGGATGGGCGGCGACAACTTCGTGCTTCTGGCGAAAAAAGAACGCATGGATATGCTGTTGGCAGAGATCGACGGTACGCAGGTGACGGTCTCCTACGGCGAAAATGAGTCCAAGACCTTTGACCTGCGTTCCAGAATCGGTGTCTATGAGATGCAGCCGGGACAGACTACCGGCGAGGGCATCAACGCCGCTTCTACAGCCATGCATGCGGCAAAAATGTCCGGGAAAAACGACCAGTTCCGGTTCGATGACGCAATGCTGGAGCATGCACTGCGGCAGAAGGAAGTGTCCCAGATGTTCCCCAAGGCACTGGAAAACCGGGAATTTGTGGTCTACTATCAGCCGAAAGTAACGCTGTCAGACAATCATCTCTGCGGCTGTGAAGCACTGGTACGCTGGTTCCGGGACGGCGCAATGGTTCCGCCTATGAGCTTTATTCCGGTGCTGGAACGGGAGGGCAGCGTCTGCAAACTGGATTTCTATGTGCTGGAACAGGTTTGCCGGGACATCCAGAATTGGCTGTCGAGAGGCATCGAACCGGTTCGCGTTTCGGTCAACTTCTCTAAGGCGCATCTGCAAAATCCCCACCTGGCAGAAGAAATCCTGGCAGTGCTGCAAAAATACAGCGTTTCTGCAAAGTACATCGAGGTAGAACTGACGGAAATGTCCGGCTATGAAAGCTATGAGACCTTGTTCCGCTTTGTCCAGACCATGCACGAGAACGGCGTCAGCACTTCGATCGATGATTTCGGCACAGGCTATTCTTCTCTGAATCTGCTGAAGGATCTGAATGTGGATATCATCAAACTGGACAAGTCCTTCCTCAACAACATGGAAAAGCACCGGAAAAACGATGTCATCGTCATCAAGAACATCGTAAACATGGTGAACGATCTGGACATGGAAGTGATCGCAGAAGGCGTAGAGACCAAGAAACAGGCAGAATTTCTGCGCGGCATCAACTGCTGTATGGCGCAGGGCTTCTTGTTTGACCGCCCGTTGCCCCATGCAGAATTTGAAAAGCGGCTCAGCGGCGATCATGTCTACAATCTCTCTGAAACAGAATAACAGCCGGAGAAGATCCGGCGCATAGCCCGGAGGCACTTTGCTTCCGGGCTGTTTTCATATTCTGCCGGAGCCGGCGGATTTCATTTGTAAGCAAATCCGGTTTTTTCTTTTTCCTTTTCTTTGAACTTTCTAAAGCGGCTGCCGCAGACTTGACAACTGCGCCCTTTTTTTGCTATAATAGTACGGTATAAGAATCGTATTGTAAATGGATGGCTTGCCGTGTATTTGCAGTGCCAACTACGAAAGGAATGATATTGAATGGGACTGACCCTGACGGAAAAGATCCTGAAAGCACATCTGGTAGAGGGCGAAATGGTAAAGGGTTCTGAGATCGGAATCCGCATCGACCAGACACTGACACAGGACGCAACCGGCACAATGGCATATCTGGAATTTGAGGCAATGGGTGTACCGCGGGTACGCACCGAGCGCAGCGTGGCTTATATTGACCACAACACACTCCAGAACGGCTTTGAAAATGCAGACGACCACCGCTTTATCGGCAGTGTGGCAAAGAAGCACGGCATCTACTTCTCCCGTCCCGGCAATGGTATCTGCCACCAGGTACATCTGGAGCGTTTTGGCGTTCCCGGCAAGACTCTGATCGGCTCGGACAGCCATACTCCCACCGGCGGCGGTATCGGCATGATCGCCATGGGCGCAGGCGGCCTGGACGTTGCAGTTGCAATGGGCGGCGGCACTTATTACATCACCTGCCCGAAGGTAGTCAAGGTGGAACTGACCGGCAAGCTGTCTCCGTGGGTCGCAGCAAAGGACGTCATCCTGGAAGTCCTGCGTCGGATGTCCGTAAAGGGCGGTGTCGGCAAGGTCATCGAATACTGCGGCGAGGGCGTTAAGACCCTGTCTGTTCCGGAGCGTGCTACCATCACCAACATGGGTGCTGAGCTGGGCGCAACCACTTCGATTTTCCCGTCGGATGAGGTGACCAAGCAGTTTCTGGAAGCACAGGGCAGAGGCGAAGTCTGGAGCGAGCAGAAGGCAGACCCCGATGCTGTTTATGACGAAGAACTGCACATTGACCTGAGCGAACTGGTGCCGCTTGCTGCATGTCCGCACTCTCCGGACAATGTCAAGACTGTGGCTGAGATCGGCAAGCTGAAAATCGACCAGGTCTGCATCGGTTCCTGCACCAACTCTTCGCTGCTGGATATGATGAAGGTGGCACACATTCTCAAGGGCAAGACAGTAAACCCGGATGTTTCTCTGGCAATCGCCCCCGGCTCCAAGCAGGTACTGAACATGATGGCAGATATGGGCATCCTGGGCACCCTGATCGCTGCCGGCGCGCGTATTCTGGAAAGCGCCTGCGGCCCGTGCATCGGTATGGGACAGTCTCCGAACTCCGGCGGTATCTCTCTGCGTACCTTTAACCGGAACTTCCTGGGACGCTCCGGAACCAAGGACGGTCAGATCTATCTGGTATCTCCGGAACTGGCTGCATATTCTGCACTGACCGGTTACCTCAGCGACCCGAGAGAACTGGGCGAGATGCCGGACTTCGTGCTGCCGGAAAAATTCACTGTAAACGACAATATGATCGTTCTGCCGGCACCGGAAGAAGAAATGGACAAGGTGGAGATCCTCCGCGGCCCGAACATCAAGCCGTTCCCGGAGACTGCTCCGCTGGAAGCTACCATCGAAGCTGGCTGCTCTCTGAAGGTGGGCGACAACATCACCACCGACCACATCATGCCGGCAGGCGCAAAGATCCTGCCGCTGCGTTCCAACATCCCGGCAATTTCGCAGCACTGCTTCACAGTTTGTGATGAAGCATTCCCGAAGCGCGCCAAGGAAATGGGACAGAGCATCATCGTGGGCGGCTCTAACTATGGTCAGGGTTCCTCTCGTGAGCATGCTGCGCTGGCACCGCTGTATCTGGGCGTTAAGGCGGTTCTGGTGAAGAGCTTCGCGCGTATTCACCGTGCAAACCTCATCAATGCCGGCATTCTGCCGCTGACCTTTGTCAACGAGGCAGACTATGAGAAGATCTCCCAGGGCGACGTTCTGGAACTGGCGGATATCCGCAAGCATATCGAAGCAGGTGAAACCACACTGACACTGGTCAACAAGACAACTGGTGCAGAGATCCCGGTACTGTGCGAACTGACCGGACGTACCAAGGATATCATTTTGGCAGGCGGTCTGTTGGATTATACCCGTGACAAGCTGAGCAAATAAGTGGCAGATCCGGAAAAGAACAAGAAAATCGAGAAATACCGGAAGTTCTGGAAAGGCTATGGGAATGACTGGAGTATCGTGATGGTCGTTGTCTTTGTCTATGCACTGCTTTCCAAGCACGACATCATGGACTATCTGCACCTGCTGCGGGAACGTCCGGTTTCCGGAATCGGACTGGTGGCGCTGCTGTTTTTGCTTGCCGCCGGTCTGCATCTGGTGAGATGGCAGATCCGGGAGCTTCGCCAGGAAAAGGACAAGCAGGAATGACAAACACAAAGGGATTTCTCAACCGCAACCAGTTGAAGTACCTGGTCATCGTCGCCATGCTCATCGACCATATTGCCTGGGCATTTGTTCCCACGGCGTCGCTGTTGGGGCAGGTGATGCATGTCATCGGACGGCTGACCGGGCCGACGATGGCGTATATGCTGGCAGAGGGGTATCACTACACCCAGAACGTAAAGAAATACGCTATGCGGCTGGGCATTTTCGCCGTGATCTCGTGGCTGCCGTTCAGCTATTTTGAAAACGGCGGCATTCGTCCGGCATTCGGCGTGATCTACACGCTGTTCCTCAGCCTGCTGGCGATCTGGTTCTGGGACAGGGTACAATGCGCTCTTCCGGTGAAGTGGCTGGTCGTTTTTGGGCTGTGTCTGCTGTCTGTGTTTGGCGACTGGGCGATGTTTGATGTGCTGTACGCACTGACCTTTTTTCGATACCGGGAAAATCCCAGGGAGAAATGGTTGACGTTCAGTGTCATTACATTGATGTGCTGTGTTGGCATGCTGGCATGTGAGCCAATGTGGAGCGGACTGTTCCAGCTAGGCATCTTTCTGGTGATACCGCTCATACAGTATTGCTACAACGGCAAAAGCGGAAGCAAAAAGCCCTTTCACAAGTGGTTCTTCTATGTGTTCTATCCGCTGCACCTGTTGGTGCTGGGAATTTTACGATGGGTGGTGTTTGCGTAAGTGTTTGGATTCTTCAAAAAGAAAAAAGCACCAGAGCAGGCAACTGCGTCTGAAGTTCCGTATGTTCTGGCAATTGCTGACTGCATCAGCCATAACCATCCCACAGTGCATGCCAACCTGGAGTGTTGCCGGAACGATCGGGCAGCGTATGCAGCACAGTTTGCGGAGCGCTTTGCTGAACGCGGCATAGATGCGGCATCCTGTGACGGGGACACCCTGTGCTGGATCGCCATGGTGGACGAACTGGAAGCGGCGCATGCTCTGATCGGCGTGGACAGCAGCTCAGAACTGGAGGATTTCCTCTGGGCAGTGTCTCAGCTGAACGGCGGACAGAAGCTGGATTTTTCCGGGCTGGACTTGTCGGAGGATGAGGACGTGTTCCAATGGTGTGCCGCCTGCAACGAACTGCTCCGGCAGCAGGGCATGCTGCTCTGCGGTGTGGACATTGACAGCGATGATTTGCAGCTGATCCTTGTGACGGCTGCGGAATATGACAAAATTTCTGCGTTGGCAGAACAAGCCGGACATCGGATCGCTCCGGCAGAAACATTGTAATGCCGTTACCCAAAACGCAGTGAGAAGTATAAACGCAATGAGAGCAATTTGAGGAGGAAAATCAAATGGCAAAGATTCAAATGACAACGCCGCTGGTCGAGATGGACGGCGACGAGATGACCCGTGTCCTGTGGCAGTGGATCAAGGACATTCTGCTGACCCCGTATGTAGACCTCAAGACCGAGTATTATGATCTGGGTCTGGAATACCGGGAAAAGACCAAGGATCAGGTAACCATCGACAGCGCAAACGCTACCAAGAAGTACGGCGTAGCAGTCAAGTGCGCTACCATTACCCCGAATGCAGCAAGAATGCCGGAATACAACCTGTCTCAGATGTGGAAGAGCCCGAACGGCACTATTCGTGCCATCCTGGACGGCACCGTATTCCGTACCCCGATCCTGGTAAAGGGCGTTGAGCCGTATATCCCGACCTGGACTGCACCGATCACCATTGCGCGTCACGCTTACGGTGATGTGTATAAGAATACCGAAATGAAGGTAAAGAAGGGTTCTAAGGCAGAACTGGTGGTTACTGACGCAGAGGGCAACGAGAGCCGCGAACTGATCTTCAACTTTGAGGATACCGACGGCATTGTACAGGGTCTGCACAATAAGAACAACTCTATCGCCGGTTTTGCCCGCGCTTGCTTCAACTATGGTCTGGATCTGCACCAGGATGTCTGGTTCGCAACCAAGGATACCATTTCTAAGAAGTATGACCACACCTTCAAGGATATCTTCCAGGAGATCTACGACAACGAATATAAGGAAAAGTTTGAGGCTGCCGGCATCGAGTATTTCTACACGCTGATCGATGACGCAGTAGCGCGTGTGATCCGTTCTCACGGCGGCTATATCTGGGCTTGCAAGAACTATGACGGTGATGTGATGTCTGATATGGTCTCCACCGCTTACGGTTCTCTGGCAATGATGACTTCTGTTCTGGTTTCTCCGGCAGGCATTTATGAGTATGAGGCTGCACACGGTACAGTACAGCGCCACTATTACAAGTACCTGAAGGGCGAAGAGACCTCCACCAACTCGGTTGCTACCATCTTCGCATGGAGCGGCGCAATGCGCAAGCGCGGCGAACTGGACAAGCTGCCGGAACTGATGGCTTTTGCGGATAAGCTGGAAAAGGCAACCATCCAGACCATCGAGGACGGCATTATGACAGGTGACCTGTACCTGATCTCCAAGCTGGAGAACAAGAAAAAGGTCAACTCCAAGGAATTCCTGGAAGCAATTAACGAGCGTCTGGCAAAGCTGATGGCGTAAAGGCTGTGCCGCACAGTTTTGATGCGGTATTGCCTGTTGCGTGCTTCCGTAAGCAATGAAATTCGCGTGAAGCATGCCCTTGCAGAATGGAAATCAGTGCATAGGAGAGCGATTCGTTTGACACAAAAATATGACGCATCATCGTCTGTTGTACGGCGGCTGCCGCGGTATTACCGACTGCTGGGAGAAATGGAGCGCAGCGGACAGATCCGCACCTCTTCCCGGGAATTGGGCAGGCGGCTCGGCATGACGGCATCTCAGATCCGGCAGGATCTCTGCTGTTTCGGCTGTTTCGGACAGCAGGGCAGCGGCTATTCTGTGGCGGAACTGCGGGAAAATTTACAACGTATCATGGGACTGACCGAACAGCTTCCGGCGATCGTGATCGGTGCCGGCAGCCTGGGAAAGGTCGTTTCGGAAAATGTACGTTTTGAACAGCGCGGCTTTCGGCTGGTGGGGATTTTCGACATCAAGCCGGAACTGATCGGCAGACAGCTTGCAGGACTGCCTATACAGTCGATGGATGAACTGGATGCCTTTTGCGCTGCAAATCAGCCCGCCGCCGCAGTGCTGTGTCTGCCGAAAGAATCGGCGCAGGCGGTGGCAGAGCGGTTGGTTTCGCTGGGAGTACGGGGACTGTGGAATTTCAGTCACTGCGATCTGGCGGTAGAGCAGGCACAGGTTGTGACCATGCATTTGGACGACAGCCTGATGACACTCTCTTATAAGCTGCATAATTTGTAATCGTTGGAAAAGGGTACTGGTTTTCGAGAAAATCGGTGCCCTTTTTGCAACAGCAGAAATAGAAAGGAATGAGTCCTATGGCACAGGAACAGGATACTTCTGTCATTTTGGTGTGCGCCGGAAATGCCACCAGAATGCAGGGAAAAAATAAGATTTTGCTCCCTCTTGGGGATACCAATGTTATCGGTATGAGCATGCGTGCATTTGAGGCGTGTCCGCGTGTGGCAGAGATCATCGTGGTGGCACGCCCGTCCGACCACGATGCCATTCGGGAGACGGCACAGCAGTGCGGCATTACGAAATTTCATGCTATTGTTGCCGGCGGTTCGACCCGGCAGGAGAGCGTGATGTGCGGTCTCCGCGCACTCTCAAAGGGTACGACCATGATCGCAGTTCATGACGGCGCACGGCCGCTGGTAAAACCGGAACACATTGCGCAGGTCATTCGGGATGCCTCTGTTTTCGGCGGCGCGACGCTGGGCGTTCCGGTAAAGGATACGATTAAAGTGGTCAATGACCATCTCATTGTGGATACGCCCTATCGTCCGCACCTGTTTATTACCCAGACACCCCAGGTGTTCAAGCGGCAGCTGTATTTTGAGGCAGTGACCTTTGCCGAAGAACACGCCCTGGATTTCACGGACGACTGCCAGCTGATCGAAGCGATCAACTGCAAGGTCTACATGACGGAGGGAGACTATACCAACATTAAGATCACAACACCGGAGGATATCGCCATTGCAGAAATTCTGCTGGCACGGCAAAAGGAGGAAGTATAAATGGAAAACATCCCGTTTCGTATCGGACACGGCTATGACGTACACCGCTTAGTAGAAGGCAGAAAGCTTATTATGGGCGGCGTGGAAATTCCCTATGAAAAAGGGCTGCTGGGACACTCGGATGCAGATGTGCTGCTCCACGCTGTTTCGGATGCCCTGCTGGGTGCACTGGCACTGGGGGATATCGGAAAGCATTTCCCGGATACCGACCCGGCGTATAAGGGCGCAGACAGCGTAAAGCTGTTGGAACTGGTTGTGGAAAAGGTGAAGGCGCAGGGCTATGCTGTGGGCAATCTGGATGCCACGATCCTCTGCCAGAAACCGAAGCTTGCGCCATATATTGTGCCCATGCGGGAAAAGATCGCCGCTGCCTGCGGCATTTCGCTGGAACAGGTCAGCGTGAAGGCCACCACGGAGGAGAAACTGGGCTTTACCGGTGAGGGTCTGGGCATTTCGGCGCACTGCGTCTGCCTGTTGGTGAAAGCATAATTCTGTCACCGCATTGCTGCCGCTTTGCATATACTGACACGGGGAAGTGTTTCCCCGTATCAATTTGCAAAGGGGTGAGAAGATGTTGGAATGTAAAGCGGCAATGGTCTCTTATACCCAGGCGAACCGGGCAAAGCGGATATTACAGCAGCAGGGGATTCCCTGTGAGATTCGGCGGTTGGAGCACCTTGGCCCGGAGGGCTGCGGCTTTGTACTGGCGGCGAGAGCAGACTGCGGCCGTGTCTCCGCACTTCTGTCCAGAGAGGGAATCCCGTTTCGGAGTCCCCGGGAAGGACGTGATATGCGGTGACGGTGAACTTTGATAACGCGGCGACCACCTATCCCAAGCCGCCGGAGGTGCGCCGCGCCGTGGCGGACGCCATCGCAAAATACGGAAATGCCGGGCGCGGCGGTCATGTGATCGCAGAACGCACCTCGGAACTGGTATACCACGCCCGTGAAACGGTGGCGGATTTCTTTGATGCTAAGGTGGAAAACACCATCTTTACCTTAAATTGCACCCATGCGCTCAATGTGGCGATCCAGGGCATTTTGAAGCCGGGAGATCATGTGATCCTCAGCGACCTGGAACACAACTCTGTATGCCGTCCCATTGCGGCGCTTGCCCGTGCCGGAAAGGTCACCTACAGCCTGTTGGAAGTCTCTGCGGATGACGGCGAGACCATCCGGCGCTTGCAGGGACTGTTCCGACCCAACACCAAGGCGGTGGTCTGCACCATTGCCAGCAATGTGACAGGGCAGATCCTGCCCTATCGGGAGATCGCCCGGGTGTGCCGCAGCCGCGGTATCTGCATGATCGCAGACGGGGCGCAGGCATGCGGGATTTTGCCGCTGTCTCTGGAACGGGACGGCATGCACATTCTCTGTACCGCCGGGCACAAGGGACTGTACGGCAGCACGGGCACCGGCATCCTCATGACGGATTGTGAATTTCCCATTCAGCCGCTGATGCAGGGCGGTACCGGCAGCGCCTCCCGCAGCCCGGAGCAGCCGGACTTTCTGCCCGACCGGTTGGAGTGCGGTACGCTGAATGTCATCGGTGCGGCATCTCTCTGCGCCGGGATCGGTTTTGTCCGCCGGCAGACGGTGGCAGGATTGTACCGGCATGAGAGTCAGCTCTGTGAACTGCTGTGCGATGAATTGGAGAAGATTCCGGAGGTGACGGTATATCGCCAGCCGGGAGTGGCTTATGTGCCCATTGTTTCTTTCACGGTGGCAGGAGCATCGCCGGAGGAGACAGCGGCATATCTGGATCAGCGGGGCTTTTGTCTGCGCGCCGGGCTGCACTGCGCGCCGCTGGCACACGAGAAGCTGGGGACGGCAGACGGCACAGTTCGTTTTGCACCGTCGGCATTCAGCCGGGCTTCGGATACACGCCGACTGGCTTCCAGCGTGAAAAATTATGTCAATATTCTGAAAAGTCCAAAAAACCTATTGAAAAATTCCGGTGATATGTTACAATAGAGATATAGGACACTTTTCAAAGCAGAAACATGCGGACAGGGGGCACAAAACGCCTTCTGTCCGTTACATAAACACGAGACGCGAAATTTCGGTGACGGAAAAAACAGGAGTCAGAAAGGAAGATGATGCACATGGCTTTACGGGATATACTGGATATGATCTTCAGTGTCATCAAAACAGCAGAACCAGTGGATATTTTGGATATCCTGGTGCTCTCTTATGTGGTTTATGTTGCCATGAAGCTGATACGGGAGACACGGGCAGGGCAGCTCATCAAGGGCATTTTCCTGCTGCTCCTGGTCTACATCATCTCTGCCTGGATCAATATGAAAGCGATCTCTTATCTGCTTTCTGAAACGCTGAATATCGGACTCATCGCTCTGATTATCCTCTTTCAGCCGGAGCTTCGCCGGACACTGGAAAAGGCAGGCTACACCAAATTGGGACTTCGCTTTGGCAGCAGTTCCAATGTGGACAGCTCTGTCTGGAGCAGGACGATCGATGTTATCTGTGATGCCTGTGTGGAACTGTCGGCGACCTCTACCGGTGCACTGATCGTCATCGAGCGTCAGACGAGACTGGGCGAGCAGATCGACAATGGCACGATCCTGGACGCCGTCCCCAGTAAGGAACTCTTCGGAAATATCTTTTTCAACAAGACACCGCTCCATGACGGCGCGGTGATTATCCGGGACGGCAAGATCCTGGCGGCGGCATGCTTTTTGCCGAAGCCGCAGAAAGAAGAGCTCATCAATAAGCGCCTTGGCTCCCGGCATCGTGCTGCCATCGGCATGAGTGAAAATTCCGATGCAGTGGTGATCGTCGTCTCTGAGGAGACCGGCGCGATCTCTGTGGCGGAAAACGGTGTGCTGAAAAGCGGCTTTACCAGAGAGTCACTGCACCAGCTGCTGACCAGCCGGCTGATCGCATCCGGAGAAGAAACCACCATCGGAAAAGTTGCAAAGAAGATCCCGTTCCTGAAACGGCATCAGAAGGATAGCGGAAAGGAGAAGAACCATGCCCAAGAATCCGTGGAAAGACCGGCAGAAAAAGACATCACAGAAGAACCGGAGCAGCGGCAGTAACGGTTCTCTGTTCCAGCGGCTCTATGACAGTCGCCCCGCGATGATGGTGACTTCGGTTGCCATTGCCATTGTTTTGTGGTTTGTGATCTCCATTGCGATCTATCCCACAACACCCCGTACCCTGCACCATGTGCCCCTGAAAGTCGAGATCGCCGGAACATCCGCGGAGGAAAACGGACTCAGCGTCATTGACTATGACGTGGAGGATGTGACCGTGCAGATCGAGGGCAATCGCTCGAAGGTCGGCAACATCGATGCGGACAATCTGACTGCAACGGCGGTGGTGGAAAATGTCACCTCTGCCGGAACGAAAAAGCTGTCGATCACGGTTAGCGGCAACGAAAACGAACAGTTTAACGTCAAGTCGATTTCGCCGTCTACGGTGAATGTGACCTTTGATAAAATTGATACCTATACCTTTGAGATCAAGCCGTCTGCGCCGAACCTCACGTTTGCAGAGGGGTGCGTTCTGGATGAAGAAAACTTTGCCTGCACTCCATCGACGATTGATGTCACCGGGCCGCAGCAACAGCTGAATCAGGTGAAATACTGCGTGGCGGAGACACAGCAGAAAGAACATCTCAGCGCCTCGAAGATCTATACCACCGACACACTGCTCTTCTATAACGAATCAGGAACACAGGTGGATTCCACGGACTTTTCCTATGATGTGGCGGCGTTCTCTCTAGAAGTTCCTGTGCTGTATCAAAAGACCATGGATGTGACCTATCAGATCACCAACGCGCCGGCGAACTTTGATCTGGACGCGCTGAAAAAGCGGCTGAACCTGTCAGAACAGCAGATCACACTGGCAGCGCCTAACACCTCTATGGAGGAAATGAGCGAGTTTAACATCGGTTCTGTGGCACTGCGGGATATCGACCTGGATTATTCAAACGATTTTGTCGTGAATGTCCCGGATGATTATGTCAACCAGTCTGGCTTCTCTACTGTGACATTGTCTTTGGATTCCACTGATCTGGTGAAAAAGGACTATGTGATCTCGGATATCGGCATTGTCAATGCGCCGGCGACCTATGACTTCAACGTGCTGACACAGCAGCTGAAAGTCAGCATCATCGGTCCGGCGGATGTGATGGAAGAACTGGATGCCAGCGATCTGACGGCAAATGTGGATCTGCTCAGCTATTCCACGCAGGCAGATGCCGTAGACGGTGACACGGTCACCTTCAACTATACGCCTACGATCTCGTGCAGCAAGTATAACACAGTCTGGGCGGTCGGAGACTATCGGGTAGCGGTAAAGGGCGTGCGTACTTCTAGTTCCAGTCAAAACTTGACAGAGTCGGCTTCGGATGGAAATGATTAACATATAAAATCTTTTTAATCACATAAAAATCGGTCGGTTTCAATAGAAATCGACCAATTTTTTATGCAAATCATGTATTTAGTACAATTTGTGCAATAATTATGTGGAAAGTGCACAAATGAGAGATAGAATATTTTCACCTTAATTTTAAATGTTCATAAAATATGCATTTACATTTCGGTGTGTGATTGCTATAATATATGTAGCTAAAAAATGAATGCATCATTTTTTAAGCATAAACAGCATGCGAAGCAGTCTGCCGCGGCGTATGCTGTTGGAAAACGGAACAGATGAAAACATACAAAGAAAAAGGAGCGATATGCACATGAGCAAGATTACACGGAAACGCGTCAGCGCACTGCTTGTCAGTGCTGTTATGGCGACAACCTCTCTGGCGGTAACATCCGGCAGTAGCTTTTTTGCAAATGCAGCAGAGGGGAAAACAGTCAGCATCGGAAAAACACTGGCAACATCACAGACTAACCCGGACGATAAAGATCATCCGCTGAACGAAAAAAACTGCACTTACATGTGCAAAGCAAAGACAGATACGTGGACGTTATTTACAGATACCACCGGAAAGTCTCCGGCAGATATCTATGGTGAAAACATTACTTCTCTTCAGTTCAACTTTAAATCTGACCAGATGGTTACCGATTTCTCTTACTATGTTGGCGCATCTGACACAAAAGATAACGATTATTGGTGGGATATCAAAAAGCTGACTGGTGAAGAAGAAGCACCGCAGGTACACCCGTATGCGAAAGAATTCTCTGTTGTGGTAAATTTTCCGGCAAGCGTTACCGAAGAACTGGCAAAGGCATCTTCTAAGTTCCAGATCCAGAACTGCTACACCGGACTGATTAACGAAGAAGATAAGACTACCCGGACACAGGACGCAGAAATTGAACTGGTTTCCATTACCGTAAACGGCACAACGGATACCAGTAACGGCGAAAAGCCGGGTTGGATCAAGGAAGTTGACCCGAATCTGCCGAAGGGCGCAGAAAATACCGGCGGTCTGAACTACTCCAGCTCCATCGGAAACGGCGAAGTGGTTTCTGTAAAGCAGGACGGCGAGAACATGACCGTAAAGACCCAGAACTCCTTGAAGCTGGATGATCTGGATATCAAACTGACACCTGGCGACAACTGCAGCGAAGATTACTACGCTTCTGATGCATTTAAGGAAGCAAACGGCGGCGTTGCACTGACTTCTGAGAGCGCAATCCGTGAAGCAGGTCTGCCGCTGAACAGCCACAAGTTCACTTATGGTGACTTTAACTTCAACCCGGGCTCTACCGTGGCAGAAGATGCAAAGGTAACTGCACTGAGCGTTACCCTGAAACTGGACAATACCGAGGATTGCGTAAACCGTATCATGTACGGCGGCGGTCTGAACGTAGAAAACATGAGCCTGGCAGATACCGAATATGCAAAGGCACAGGCTGGCCTGAAGGGTCAGAAGGGTGATCTTTCTGTTGCAACTGCCGGCTATTGGTACAATGATGTCGGCGCAGAAACACTGAAAGAATGCACCGATGCAGGCGTAAACTGGGGCAATGGCAAGGGCGACTTTACCGTTGGCGGCGGTTCTGACCTGGCAAAGCAGGAACTGGGCAGCTACTTCACAGTAACCTGGGACGTTCCGGAACAGGTTATCGACTGCGAGACAACACTGGAAACCAGCCAGATCTCCTTCCAGCTGTGGTATGCATCCCTGACAAAGGGCGTATTTAAGGACTGCACCATTGTTTCCGCTGCATTGACTTATGAAGAAGAACTGACTTTCCCGTGCACAGCTTCTGCTTCTGTAAAGAACGCAGGTTCTGAGAGCATTGGCAAGTCCACTGAGATCAAGTATTCCGACTTCGGCATGAAGTATGAAAAGACCGCAGATGTTTATGCAGTTGCATTTGACATCACCACAGACCAGGATGCAAACCAGGTACAGCTGGGCGTAGGCTCTACTGTTCTGGAAAAGGCTGGTCTGAAGGACAACTGGTTCCAGTCCGATGACCTCTTCAAGAAGGAGGGCGGAAACTCCACCACACCGACACTGCTGTACTGGGAGAAGAGCACCGCAGGCAGCCGTCCGGATGCAAACGACAACGCAGTCAAGGATGCTGCATATCAGGATGCAACTGGTAAAAAGACCTATACCTACCTGTGGATTCCGCCGGCAACTCTGGCAACTGGTATCCGCGAGAAGGATGGCAAGCTCTATGATGAGTGGAATCAGATCTCTACCGAGACAGAGGATGCACACCTGAGCTTCGGCGTATGGTATGCAAATCTGGGCGAAACCGTTTCCAAGAACTATACCATCAACAACGTAACCGTATACTATGCAGCAGACGATCAGAAGAACGAAGCAAAGCGCGATATGTTTGAAGATCCGTTGGAAGTTGTAGATTCCATCGATGTTAAGATCGGTGAGAAGTACACACTGGATGTCAATGTACCGGGCTGCACCGGCACACTGAAGATCAGCAATCTGGCTTCTGTCGCTGCAAACCCAGAGAATGACAATCAGCTGATTATCACTGGTAAAAATGTTGGTTCTACCATTCTGACGATTACCACACCGGGCGGTCAGACAAAGGATATCACACTGAATGTCCTGGCAGAAGTGACTGAACCCACCACAACTACTTCTACTACAACAACATCCAATTCTGCAACCACTACTACAACCAGCAAGACCACTGCAACAACTAGCAGCAGTGCTTCTACCACTACCGCTTCTAAGACCACTGCTACCTCCGGAAGCGACACCGGCACAACTTCTACAGAGCCGCTGGTTGCCTTCTACGGCGATGTAAACTGTGATGGTCGTGTGGATATCTCTGATGCCGTTCTGCTGAATAAGGCAGTAGCCGGCGCAGTAAAACTGTCCACCGCACAGCAGATCCTGAACTCTGACTGTGATGCAAACGGCGAGACCGGAAGCAACGATGCACTTGTTCTGCTGAAGTTCCTGGTATCTCTGGTAACAGAACTGCCGTGCACAGACTAAGTAATAGGAATGTGCTTCTCTGATGAGAGCCATAAAAAGAGCCGCAAGGATGTATTTTCCCTGCGGCTCTTTTGCATGTCTGGATGTGGTGTTCAGGTTGCGTGATGGGTGATGGGCTGGTCAGCTTCTTCCAGTTTCTTTCGCAGCTTTCGGATGATCTTTTTTTCCAGCCGGGAGATATAGGACTGCGAAATGCCGATGGCTTCGGCGACTTCTTTTTGGGTGCGCTCCTTTTTGCCGCACAGCCCGAACCGCATCTGCATGATCTCCTGTTCCCGTTCTCCCAATTCAGAGACAGCAGCAAGGAGCATTTCCCGTTCGGCTTCGCTTTCAATATCCCGGCTGACAATATCATCGTCTGTCCCCAGGATGTCAGAGAGCAGCAGCTCGTTGCCGTCCCAATCGGCGGAAAGCGGTTCGTCGATAGAGATTTCGCCCCGAAGCTGGGCGTTTTTTCGCAGCACCATGAGAATCTCATTTTCGATGCAGCGGGAGGCATATGTTGCCAGCTTGATCTTCTTTTCGGGGCAAAAGGTTTCTACAGCTTTGATGAGACCGATTGTGCCGATGGAGATAAGATCCTCCAGCCCTAACCCGGAGGATTCAAACTTTTTGGCGATGTAGACCACAAGGCGGAGATTGTGGACGATGAGCGTTTCCCGGGCGGAGCTGTCACCCTGGTGCAGCCGGGCAAAGACTGCCTGTTCCTCCTCCTTGGACAGCGGCGGCGGAAACGTATCTGAACCGTTGATGTAGTCGATCCGGCAGGGCGGTACAAATTTTTCCCGAAGCTGCACAAGCAGCAGACGGAACTTCCGAAGAATGGGTTGCATGAGAAAGACTCCTTTCAGTCGATGAGCTGCGGATGAAAAATGGCGCTTTTCTGTGTGCCGCCGATGCCGATCATCGCGTCGATCCGGCGGCTTTTTTCGGTGGAACAATCTCGGATGCAGACCTCGTCCGGGCGAAAGAGCGGCATCATGCCCTGTGCAGTTACGGTAGCGCAGGGAATGAGCCGATAGCCTTTTAGCTGTTCCGGCGGCGTGTCACCCAGAAGCGGCGCAAGGGATGCGGCACTGCATACGATCACCGGCGTACCGGAAAAGATGTCGGTGAGATTGTTTCCTGTGTCTGCCAGACCTTCCAGCATGAGACGGCGCGTCCCCAGACGGAAAAAGATCTGATAGCGGTTGTCGGTGTGCCGGTTCCGCCGTCGGAACAGAGTGCAGAGATGC
The DNA here is from genome assembly GCA_963590855.1 of Ruminococcus bromii. GTDB lineage: Bacteria > Bacillota > Clostridia > Oscillospirales > Ruminococcaceae > Ruminococcus_C. Next base: position 16,827 of record CAVAQT010000001.1, on the reverse strand, counting down.
AGCAGAGAATATGCGGCGGCAGTGAATAGAATCAGCTGAAACAGGGAAAAATTCACATAACAGCAGCTGTTTCCCCAGGCGGCAAAACCGCGCGGCGCGAGACTGTCTGCACCCAGGATCAGTCCGGCAAGGAGAAAGTTGCAGACAAAAAAGCTGCCCCACTGCCGGAGAAAGCTTTCCCGGTGCAGTCCGAACGCCATAGCGACCGCCGCAGCTGCTGCCAGAAGCTTACACAACAGTTGAAGCAGCACCGGCAAAGGCGGCAGCAGGATCATCAGAGAAAACAGGCTGCTCCCGGCGGCGGCCAGTCCGCACCGCAGCCATCCCAATGGCGAATGCGTCAGTTTTGCAGCGGCACGCAGCAGAAAATAGTTGACATAGAGGCTCTGCAACAGCAGAACGTCCAAGTAGATCGTGGGCACTGTCATCACCTCTATGCACAGTATACCACATCTGCGGTGCGATGCCTGTCGGGAATGGGTGATAAAGCTTGTGAAGAAATCATGTCTAAAAAACAGCTTTTCCGAACTTGACGAAAGCAGCGGGATTGTGGTATAATAACAGTGACAAAGATGCCGCAGATGGGGATCTATGTACATCGTTGTCACAGAAGAAAACCGTTTTATGATTCAGAGGAAACGACTGTTTCAGTCTTTCTCTGCGGTGAACCGGGAGAGCCGTCTCTCTGACACCGCATTTTCCCGCAAATCTCTCACGCTTTTGGAAAATTCCGTTCGGCGCACTCTTCCGCCCGGACGGCTACCGGACTGCTTCGGCGTTTCCCAAAAAAGGAGTATTTGAATGAATCAGACAGAAAACAACCGACCGTTGGTGGATGGCGTTCCGGCGTTGGAGCGTAAGCTGGCAGAGGTGCGCAAGGCACAGGAACAGTTTGCGACATTCTCGCAGGAACAGGTAGACCGGATCTTCCGGGCAGCTGCATTGGCGGCAAACCATGCAAGACTGCCGCTGGCAAAGATGGCTGTGGAAGAGACCGGTATGGGCGTCGTAGAGGATAAGGTGATCAAGAACAACTACGCCGCGGAGTATATCTATAACGCCTATAAACACACCAAGACCTGTGGCATTATCGAACAGGATCCCGCCTATGGCACAACTCGTATCGCAGAACCGATCGGCGTGGTAGCTGCGGTCATTCCGACCACAAACCCGACTTCGACTGCAATTTTTAAATCGCTGATCTGCCTGAAAACCAGAAATGCGATCATTATCTCCCCGCATCCCCGTGCGAAGAAAAGCACCATTGCAGCGGCAAAGATCGTCCTGGATGCCGCAGTAAAGGCAGGCGCACCGGAAAATATCATCGGATGGATCGATGTGCCGTCTCTGGAGATGACCAATACCCTGATGCAGGAGGCAGATATCATTCTGGCGACCGGCGGCCCCGGCATGGTGCACGCAGCATATTCCAGCGGCAAGCCGGCACTGGGCGTTGGCGCAGGCAACACTCCTGCCATCATTGATGCATCTGCTGATATCCGGAAGGCAGTAAACTCCATCGTCCACTCCAAGACCTTTGACAACGGCATGATCTGTGCTTCGGAGCAGTCTGTGATCGTAGATAAGACCATCTATGATGCTGTCCGTCAGGAATTTTTGAAGTGCGGCTGCTATTTCCTCACACCGGAAGAAACCGAAAAGGTGCGGAAAACCATTCTTATCAACGGCGCGCTCAACAGCAAGATCGTAGGACAGCGCGCAGCAACCATCGCAGGTCTCGCCGGCGTGACCGTTCCGGAGGAGACACGCGTTCTGATCGGTGAAGTCACTTCTGTGGACATCAGCGAAGAATTTGCACACGAAAAGCTCTCTCCGGTACTGGCAATGTATCGCGCAGAGAACTTTGAACAGGCAGTGGAATATGCAGACCAGTTGGTCAAGGACGGCGGCTATGGTCATACCTCTTCGCTCTATGTGGACGAAGTGAACCACCGGGAAAAAATCGAACAGTTTGCGGCACGGATGAAAACCTGCCGTATTGTAATCAATACCCCCTCTTCTCACGGCGGTATCGGCGACTTGTATAACTTTAAGCTTGCGCCGTCTCTGACGCTGGGCTGCGGCTCGTGGGGCGGAAACTCCGTCTCGGAAAACGTAGGCGTCAAGCATCTGCTGAACATCAAAACTGTCGCTGAGAGGAGAGAAAATATGCTGTGGTTCCGCACACCGCAGAAGGTGTACTTTAAAAAGGGCTGCCTGCCGGTTGCCCTCCGTGAGATCCAGGATGTGCTGCATCGGAAGCGGGCATTCCTGGTAACAGACGAATTTCTGTTCAAGAGCGGCAAGATGAGCTGCATCACAGAACCGCTGCAGCAGATGGGTATTCCGTATCAGGTATTCTCTGATGTACAGTCTGACCCGACTCTGGCATGCGCCAAGGAGGGCGCAGAACTGATGCGTACCTTCCAGCCAGATGTCATCATTGCTCTGGGCGGCGGTTCGGCAATGGACGCTGCAAAGATCATGTGGGTGCTGTATGAGCATCCGGACGCAGATTTTGCTGATATGGCAATGCGATTCCTGGATATCCGCAAGCGCACCTACGAGTTTCCGGAGATGGGCGAAAAGGCATACTTCATTGCAGTTCCCACCTCTTCCGGTACTGGTTCGGAAGTAACGCCTTTCGCTGTTATCACCGACGAATCCACCGGCGCGAAGTATCCGCTGGCGGATTATCAGCTGCTGCCGAATATGGCGATCATCGACACCGACCTGATGATGTCTCAGCCCCGCGGCCTGACATCGGCTTCGGGTATTGATGCGATGGTACACGCACTGGAAGCATATGCCTCTGTCATGGCGACCGACTTTACCGATGGTCTGGCGCTGAAGGCGCTGAAGAATATCTTCACCTATCTGCCGGAGTGCTACGAAAACGGCGAGCATGCGCCCCTGGCACGGGAAAAGATGGCGAATGCTTCGACAATGGCTGGTATGGCGTTTGCAAACGCATTCCTGGGCGTGTGCCACTCCATGGCGCACAAGCTGGGCGCATTCCATCACCTGCCTCACGGTGTGGCAAATGCAGTGCTGATTACCGATATCATGCGCTATAACATTGCAGAAGCACCTCAGAAGATGGGCACATTCTCTCAGTATCCGTACCCCAATGCACTGCCGCGCTACTGCGAATGCGCACGGTTTGTGGGCGTGACCGGAAACACGGATGAAGAAGTGTTCGAGAACTTTATCACCAAGATCGAAGAACTCAAGGCAAAGGTCGGCATCAAAAAGACTATCCGGGATTACGGCGTAACCGAAGAGGCATTCCTGGCAACACTGGATGAGATGTGCGAGCAGGCGTTCGACGATCAGTGCACCGGTGCAAATCCCCGGTATCCGCTGATCTCGGAGATCAAGGCAATGTACCTCAAGGCATATTACGGCGAAGTTCCGGCGGAGACAAAGGAAGAAGCATAAGCGCATCGCGAAAGGAGCGTTAATCTATGGAACCGTTATTGGAAGGACTGGAAAAAACCAGCTATCATGAAGGCGATACCCGTGTGAAGGTGTTCGGCCATGGCTTTAAGAAATCGGATATCCTCAACGAAGCACTGAACCAGGCGCGCGTGGAGGAGACCGGACTGCGCATCCCGAAGCTGCTGGAGGTGCGTAAGGTGGACGGCAAGTGGGCGATCGTCACCGAATTTGTAGAGGGCGAGACCTTGCAGTCTCTGATGGAGCAGAACCCCGACCAGCTGCACAGCTATATGGAACAGTTCGTGCTGCTGCAAAAGGAGATCCAGAGCAAGCGTTCGCCGCTGCTGACCAAGCTGAAAGACAAGATGAACCGGAAGATCAGCCAGTCCGGACTGGACGCTACTACACGGTACGACCTGCACACTCGGCTGAATGCCATGCACGATCACATTAAGGTGTGCCACGGGGACTTTAACCCCAGCAATGTCATTGTAGACAAGGACGGCAGACTCTACGTCATCGACTGGTCTCACGCCACACAGGGCAACGGCAGCGCCGATGCAGCCAGAACCTATCTGCTGTTCAAGCTGGAGAGCAAGGACGACTGGGCAGAACTGTATCTGAACATGTTCTGCGACATGAACGATGTGGCAAAGCAGTATGTTTCCCAATGGATGCCCATTGTGGCAGCATCGCAGCTGGCGAAGCAGAACCCGCAGGAAAAGGAATTTCTCATGCGGTGGGTCAGCGTGTTTGACTATCAGTAACAAAAACAAAATACAGCGATCGAAAAGAAGCGGACGGGGCGACCTGTCCGCTTTTTGCGTGCAAAGAGCAATTTCCACAAAAAAGTCCCCCTTGAAAAGGTTCCCGTAGGGTGTGTCTTGTGCTGGAACGTCAGCAGTGGGTTGACTGAGATGCTATGTTTTTATCCCTCCGCCCTGTCGGGCACCTCCCTTTTCAAGGGAGGCTTTTTCATTGTCCCCCTTGAAAAGGGGGATGTCAGCCTTAGCTGACAGGGGGATTAACCCCTCAGTCAAGCCTACGGCTTGCCAGCTCCCCTGTTAGGGGAGCTTACACATTACAGAGTATCCATCTCAGCTACAGCACACTTTGCGATGGATTTTTCAAGTGAGGATAATTAAAAATTGCTGTGGTTGTATGCCTTGCCCTCTGTACAACGGCCCGAAAATATGGTATACTTATCTATACGACACTGCACAAAAACGCGAAGGAGGTCAACCCATGACGAACGAACCCTTTACCGAGGAGACCACAGGACAGATCGATCCGCAAAACCCTTTTGACAATTCGCTGGAGAATCCGGCATACTGGACGGATTACCGCCGGTTTTTGCCGCAGATTTTGCTGCCCGGCTTTCAGATACCCTTGTTTCCGGAGCGCGACGAGCGCCGGAATCTCCGCCGCCAACTGAACACCGCAGGCGCAGGCGTACTGCTCAGCAATCTGGGCAGCCAGCTGTTGTTCCGGCTGCTGCTGTTCGTGCTGCTGCTGTGTATGGACGGCAGCATCGTCGCCTATTTCAACGGTGACCAGTCCGGGGCGGTGCACGCCATGCTGCAAAGTGGCATCTATATGGCGCTGCATATTCTCGTTTTTGCCGGGATGAATACGCTCGTCGCTGTCATGGGCTGCCGCCGGATTCGTCAGCCGCTTCGGGGATTGTTTCAGACGGCGGATTTTTCGGCGTGGAAAGCCTTTCAGTACATCTGCATCGGCGTCGGGCTGCAATACGCCACGGGCATCGGTTATCAGGGCATGAAGCTTCTGGGGCAGCACTGGGGACTGACGTTCCCGGAGGTGAGCTTCAACTTTTTCCAGACGACTCAGTCCACGATGTTTGCGCTGTTGTATACCTGCATCCTTGCGCCGATCACAGAAGAGCTGCTGTTCCGGGGCTTTTTGATGAAGAGCCTTTCGGCGGTGAGCGTCCGCTTCGGCATTGTGACCAGCGCCCTGCTGTTCGGGCTGATGCACGGCAATGTGCAGCAGTGCATTCTGGGCATCTTCATGGGGCTGTTTCTGGGAAAGATCGCGTCGCGGCACAACTCCCTGCTGCCGTCCATTCTGGTGCATATGGCAGTCAACACCGGCAGCACTCTGCTGAATCTGGTGCAGGAGAAAGCGCCGGAGCGGCTGCGCATTCTGGTGATGATGCCGTGCGGATTCGTCATGCTCGCTCTGGCGGTGATGGGCATCGCGTTCTGGTTCGGCAGTGAGCGGAAACAGCCCTTGCCCTATCCCACCCAGAAACAGGCGGCGCGAAACCGGCTGTTCTGGTCGTCGCCTCTGCTGCTGGCGGCATTTGCGGTGATGCTGTGTTTTTTGGTCTATCAGATGTGGTGAGAAAGCGGAAAAGCGCAGCATTCTCCCGGCGAAAAGGGCGGTATGCAATCTGTTACAGCATTTTTGGAGAATGTGTATCAAATTTGCGCAAAATCGTGGGGATAATTTTTCGTCCGCATTTGTACGCGGGAAAGCAAAAAAATCCGAATGTTTCAAAAATAAAAGCTGTTTTATATCAATAAATTCACAAACTTGTTGATGGTGGAGCGTGCTGTCAAAATCACATCGAGAAGTTTCCAATAATAGGAAACCAAAAAGAACGCAATTCCGCTGTTTTTTGGTACATATGAAAAAATGCACAAAAAGTAGCTCAAATAGTTGTTGCAAATGCTGAAAGTGCACAAATGCTCTTGACAGAAGTGCGATATTGTGCTATAATAAACTTGCAAACAACGAGAGGGAACGTTGATAAGATCTCTCGTTACAATCTCTCAGTGCCGTCGGGATGCGATGCCGGCTAACCGCAAAGCCGCGCGGAACTGAGAACCCAGTTATTTTATTTTACTATTTAAAAAACGAAAGGTGGAAACCAATATGAAAACTCCGATGAACATTTATAACACTGCAATGAAGAAGAAAAAGAACCGCAAGGGCTTCTCCCTGGTAGAACTGATCGTTGTTCTGGTAATTATGGCGATCCTGGCAGCTGCTCTGGTTCCGACCTTGATTGGTTATATTCGTCAGACAAGAGAATCTAATGCAAAGAATGAAGCGTCTATGGTAGTTCAGGCTGCGCAGACAATTTCTTCTGGCGCGTTTGCTTCTGCTAATGGCGAATATACGGTGGAAGGTATCAGCAAAGCCATTACATTAGATAAGATTAAGGCTAACCCAACAGATTCTGATTATATTAGTGCTGCTAAATATTTGGCTGAGGTGAAAGGCAAAATTACTACGATTACTGTTGATTCGGCTACCTTTAAGGTTACAGATGTCGTTTATACAACTGAAAACGGTGTAAAAGTCACATACGATGATGGCGTGTACACTTGTGAGACTGTCTGAGTTTTTGGATATATAACTTTTACTAACATCTAAGACAATACAAAGCATTCAGCACATTGGGTGCTGGGTGCTTTGTTTGGTTTCCGGGCGTTTTGGCGTTCTGTTGGTTGTTTTTCACATTTGTGGATTTTTTGTGGCGAAAGCGATAATCCCCCTGTCAGCTTACGCTGACATCCCCCTTTTCAAGGGGGACAATAAAGAAAGCCTCCCTTGAAAAGGGAGGTGTCCGATAGGACGGAGGGATAAAAACATAATCCCCCTGTCAGCTTACGCTGACATCCCCCTTTTCAAGGGGGACAATAAAGAAAGCCTCCCTTGAAAAGGGAGGTGTCCGATAGGACGGAGGGATAAAAACATAATCCCCCTGTCAGCTTACGCTGACATCCCCCTTTTCAAGGGGGACAATAAAGAAAGCCTCCCTTGAAAAGGGAGGTGGCACGAAGTGCCGGAGGGATAAATTGTGATGCCCTCAGTTAGCCTACGGCTACCAATTTCTCTTTCAGAGGAATTGCAAATCTAAAACCACACGACAAGAGGTGAACACCGTGCCAAATTATAAATACCGCGCCACCGCCATGAGCGGAAAGACTGTGCGCGGCACACTGACGGCTTCCGACCCGGAGGCACTGCTGAACGAACTGAAAAAACAGGATCTGTTTCTGCTGGACTATACCCAGACGAGCAAGACGTCGTTCGGCTCAAAGCTGAAAGCCAAGGAGCTGACGGACTTTTGCCGCCAGCTGGGGAGTCTGCTGGATGCCGGCGTTTCGGTGATCCAATCCTTTAACATTATTTCCAACCGTGCCAGCATCTCAAAGTTTGCCAGGAAGTGCTTCTCGGACATTACCACCGACCTGAAACACGGCAAGGCGCTTTCTGAGGCAATGGCAGACCAGGGTAAGGTCTTTCCGGAACTGCTCATCAGCATGGTGCGTGCCGGCGAGGCGAGCGGTAAGATCGGCGATACCTTTCTTAACATGGGACAGCATTTCCAGAAGCAGCAGCGCATCAAGTCCCAGGTCAAGGGCGCGCTTGCGTATCCGATCGTGCTGATGATCCTGCTGGTGCTGGTCATTATCGTGATGTTTACGTTTATCCTGCCCATGTTCGGCGACATGTTCACCGATATGGAACTGCCGCTGATGACAAAAATTCTCATGGGCATCAGCGATTTTCTCACCCACTATTGGTACGTTGCCATCGGCGTGGTGGGCGCACTGGTGGCTGTGATCATCTTTCTGATGCGAACGCCGTCCACGCGCCTGGTGATCGACCGCATGGTTGTCCATCTCCCGAAGATCGGTAATCTGGTGCGCATCGTCTATACGGCAAGCTTTTCCCGGACACTGGCGTCTCTGTATACCAGCGGTCTGTCCATCCTGAACGCACTCCAGATCTCCCGGGATACGGTGAACAACAGCTATCTCCGGTCGCAGTTCGACGATTGTATCAAGAGCATCCGGGTGGGAAACGCTCTGTCGGAATCCATCATGGCGATGGACGGCTTCGACAGCAAGCTGGGCGATACCATTAAGGTCGGCGAAGAGACCGGTAAGCTGGATGCGATGCTGATCTCCACCGCGGACGACTATGAGTATGAATCCAGCGCCGCCATCAAGTCCATGATGTCCGTCATCGAACCGCTGATGATTGTTATCCTGGGCGTGATTGTCGCTGGCGTTATGGTCTCTGTCCTCGTGCCCATGTACTCCATGTACGGCAACATCGACGAGAATACCGGGGCGGTTTTCGCCTGGATCGGTCAGATGTTCGGCAGATTTTTGGGATAAGAGAAGAGAAAAAGAGGTGAATTTCCGTGAAGAAAAAGGATGTTTCCGCTCACGTCTGTATTACCAACAATAAGATACAGGTGCTCACGGGCAGCTGTGTGAAAAACAAACTCCAGGTGCTGAATTGCTACGAAGAGCCGCTGGAAGAGGGCTGCATTCTGAACGGCATTATCATGAACAGCTATTCCTTACAGAATACGCTCACTCAAATGTGGCAGAAGTACAGCCTGCCCACAAAGGACGTAACGCTGGTGGTGAACGGCAGTTCTATTACCGTAAAGCCCCTGAAAATTCCTCAGGTGAACCCGAAAAATGTGCCGGAACTCATCCGGGCGGAGTTCAAGGATACCGAGGGCATCCAGAATATGCTGGTGGACTATTCCGTGGTGAATCCCAAGAACCAGGACGGCTCGTGCAGCATCCTGGCGGTGGTCTCCACAAAGGAGTTCATCACCAGTTATATCAACCTGTTCAAAGAGGCGAAGATCGAACTGGAAGTCATCGACCTGGTGCAGAACTGTCTCATTAAGATGATGAAGCGTCTGAAATCACTCCAGGGAAAGACCTACGCCGTGTTTATCCTGGATAAGAGCATGCTGATGCAGTGCCTGTTCTCCAACGACAATTTCGTTATGACCCGCCGCAGCCGCATCCTGGCAGACCCCATGGACGACGGCTTTGAACGGGAAGTGGGGCAGAACATCAACAGCATCATCCAGTTCAACAAATCCGAGCAGACCGGCTCTGATATTACCGATTTTTATCTTTGCGGATTCCCCGGTGACTCCGTACAGTTTTTTCCGCACTATGCCGAAAACTTCGGCGTGACCGTGCAGGCGTTCCCGGAATTCCAGTCCAATGAGCTGGCGCTTCCGGCAAATATGAATCCGGCAGAGTTTATTGTTCTGCTGGGAAGCCTTATCCGCTATTCAGACTAAGCCAGACAGGAGGGATATCACATGGCAAAAATACCGAAGAAGGATATCAACCTGTATCCGCTTATTATTGCACCCAAAAAGAACACCATGAAAAAGGGCATGCTCTATGGCATTCTGGGTGCGGCGGCAGTGCTGCTGCTGGGCGGCGGCTATGCCGGTGCAAGGATCTATGTTCATACCCAGGAGAAGCTGGTGACGGAGATGGAGGCGAAGGCAAACGATCCTGTGCTGTTGGAAAAGATCCAGAACGCCAACGCTGTGGCGGCGGATATCGGCATCCTGCGGACTGCCGGAAATGCCTACAGCGAGGTGCGCGTGACCATTGATGGTTCGCAGACATACTGCGATAACTTTTCCGATGAGCTGATCCAACAGCTTTTGAGCTGTCAGGATACCATCAGCCCGACAGCCGGCGAGCTGCAGATCGCAGAGATCACCGGGCTGTCCTATGACGGCACGACTCTTTCGATTGCGGCGGATTCGGCGGACAGCCAGTATGTTTCCACGTTCGTGGCAAATCTGACACGGTTGGGACTGTTCTCGTCGATCACCTATGACGGCTATTCTCTGGCGGACGGCGCGTACACCTATACGGTAAACGCCGTGTTCAAGCCGGCAGAGACGACTGCCACCGATGAGAACGGAAACCCTGTAGAAACTACAACAACAGAAACGGAGGCGGCGCAGTAATGACAACAGAAATTACACGGAAGCAAGCGATCCTGCTTTCTGTTCTGGGCGTGGTGCTGGTCGTTGTACTGTTTGTGCAGCTGTTGATCCGACCGCTTCTGACCCAGGCGTCCGAAGCGAAGACCAATCTGGAAAATCTGAACCAGCAGTATTCTGACCTGTTGATGCAGAGCGAAAGCTATGACCAGAATATGTCGCAGCTGGAGGGTTGGAAAGAGAAAAACAGCACCGAAACCAACAAGCTGTTTCCCCTCAGTGACCCGGAGCGGATCGACCGCTTTTTGACTTTTGTCATGAATGAGTGCGGCGTCAATGTCAGCGGACTTTCCATTGGCCAGACGGTGCAGTATTATATCGACGGCGAGGGAAATCTGGTGACGGCTTCTCCGGATGACATCAGCGGCAGCGCAGATACTTCCGGAAGCACCGACGGCAGCGCAGACGGCGGCGCAAGCTATACTGCCACCGGAGAATATGCCTGCGACTTTACTTATACCATGGAGGGCAGCTATCAGGATATGACGAAGATGCTGAACTTTGTGAATCGGGTCTCTTTCCTGGGAATCACGGCATACACCTTCAACAGTGTGGAAAAGCAGGAAGTTGCAGACCAGAACGGCGGAGACAATACCGCACGATTCCAGGATCAGTATAGCTTTACCATGACCATAACTGCGTATATGTATCAGAGTCCGCTGAAAACAGATACAGATAAAAATACAGAAGATACAACAGAAGAAGCCGATGATACCGTGCAGCAGGATGCTGCGTGAACAGGTGATGCCCTATGAAATGCAAAACAGCACAGCGAAAAGGCTCGGCCATTTTATGGGCGGTACTGGTCATGCTGATGATCTCCCTGATCTCTGCCGGCATCATTCTGGTAGACCGGATGTACTTTATGCGGGAGCAGGAGGAGAACAATCGGCTGCAGGCGAAGTTCTACGCAGAGTCCGCCATTGAACTGGTGCAGTCAGACATCTGCAAAGAAGGCCAGGAGGAAAAGGATGAAGCCGGCAACCCGAAAAAGGATGCGTCCGGCAATCCGGTGACCTATCAAAGCGTGTATGTCAGCGAGAGCAATACCGCAGTGACCTATACGATTTTGTTTCCGGATGCCGAAAACTGGACTTGTACCGTGACGGTGAATCATTCTGTGGTGAACCCGTCCTCGCCCCGGACAACAGGAGAGATCTATCTCACCGCAAAGGTGACCCGAAAGACGACCGGCAAGGACAAAGACAATAACACAATAGAAAAGGAACTCGCCGAGGTTTGCGCGAAAATGAAGGCGGAAAGCGGCTCCTGGCAGCCGGCGGTTTATTATCATCTGTAAAGGAGATGCAGCATATGCAAAAGCAGCATAAAGGAACAACTGTAGTAGAAGTAGTCATTGCTTTTGCAATGATCTCCATGTCTTTTGCCATTGGCATGATTGGCATTGCATCCGGGTCGAACTTTATCAATTCCGGCGCAAGGCTGAAAAATCAGGATCGGAAAGAGGCAGCGGCGGATTTGGACAGCGAGAATGCTGTTGTGACAGACGAGATCGTCACCGTGACCGGAAAAGACGGCACATCGCAAACGTTTACAGTGCCGGTGCAAAAGCGATCGGTAGGCGGCTTTGTGAAATATTGCCCGAAATCTTAAAAAAGGAATAGTTTGCTTAATGCAAATGTGAAACAGACTCCGGGCTGCCAAAGGAGGAAAACCAGATGCGGAGAACTTGCAAAAACCGAAAAGGCTTTACGCTGGCAGAAGAAGTCGTAACCGTCCTGCTGATCGGCATTCTGGTGACCACTGCTTCGGCGATCCTGCTGAATGCCATGCGCATTTTCTGTCAGAATGTCATTATGTTCAACGCTCAGTCCAAGGGCATTGCGGTGATGGAACAGCTGGAAAACCATTTGGCGTATGCGACAGAGATCGGCGGAGACAAGAGCGGGCTTTCCGCACTTGCTCATAAAGCTGATTGTGCCCATCAGGTATTGCTTTCTGTTGGAGATGGCGATGATGGTAAAAAGGAACTACAGGAGATCGGCTATTTATATTACTCTGACGCAGAGGACAGCAAAAATGAGATCCGTAATGTTCTTTGCAAACTGGGGAATTTTGATGCTGATATAGATGTGCAGAGCAGCACTGGAAATGCTGTTGTGGTAACGGTGAAAATCAAGCGGAATAATACTGTGTATTATTCGGAAGAACGTACTGTAGCATTGAAAAACAGCGGTGTGAATGTGACAACTGCCGCGGATTCAACGCATATTTACAGCAACACAGGAACGTCCGCATATTTATACATCGGTAGTCTGGAATAAAGGCAGCACCGCACAAAGCCCGCTTGGCGGTTCTGTGCGGTGTTGCCTAAAGATGAAACAATAGGGGAAAGGTGAGAGTATTGCAGAATTTACCAATCGGTGAAGTGTTAAAGGAATACGGCTATATCACGCAGGAACAGATCGATCAGGCATTACAGTTCCAGAAAACGCAAACCGGAAAAAAAGTGCGGTTTGGCACACTGCTGAAAGAAATGGGTTTTGTAACGGAGACGCAGGTCTTGCAGGCACTGGGAAAAAAACTGGATCTTCAGTTGGTGAACCTGGAAGAATATGAAGTTGATATAGATGTTGTGGCAAAAATCCCGAAGCAATTGGCAGAAAAGTATAATGTCATTGTACTTTCGGAAAATGACGGAAAACTGCAGTTGGCGATGTCTGATCCGCTAAATTTTTATGCGCAGGAGGATATTCGGCAGATTGTAGATATGCCGTTGGAAGTACTGCTATGCGAGGAAAGGCGGATCGAGAAGGCAATCGAATATTATTATGCCGAGATCAGCACCAAGCAGGCGGCGAAAAAGGCGAATATCTCCGCTGAGGATATCGAAGTGCCGCAGCTCACCGCTGACGATGCCGACGACGATGTGCCGATTATCAAGCTGATTAACTCGCTGCTAGTGCGCGGCTACAGCACCAACGCCAGCGATATCCACATTGAGCCGTTTAAGGATTTCACTCAGGTGCGTATGCGTATCGACGGACAGATGATTAGCTATCTGACCCTGGAAAAGGCGCTGCATAACTCCATTGTTGCCCGTATCAAGATCATGAGTAACCTGAATATTGCCGAAAAACGTATTCCCCAGGACGGCAATTTTCATGCCGTGCTGGAAGGCATTGATATCAGTATGCGTATCTCCATCCTGCCCACCACGCATGGGGAAAAGATCGTTATGCGTTATCTGGTTTCAGACACCAAGATCGACCACGCCGGACACTTCGGCATGAACGAGTATTCCTACAACATGCTGATGAAGATGATGTCTGCGCCAAACGGCATTATCTATATTACCGGCCCGACGGGTTCCGGTAAGACTACGACTCTTTACATGGTATTGCAGCATTTGGCGCAGCGTCCGGTAAACATCTCTACCATCGAGGATCCGGTGGAAAAAGACCTGCCCAACATCACACAGACGTCAGTCAATGTGACTGCCGGCATGACCTTCGCCGTGGGACTTCGCGCTCTGCTGCGTCAGGACCCGGATATCATCATGATCGGTGAGACCCGTGACGCAGAAACAGCGGAGATTTCCGTTCGTTCGGCAATCACCGGACATCTGGTAGTTTCCACCCTGCATACCAACGACGCGATCTCTTCCATCGTTCGTCTGGCGGACATGGGCGTTGCGCCGTATCTGATCTCCAACTCCGTGGTCGGCATCGTGGCGCAGCGTCTGGTGCGCAAGGTATGCCAGTTCTGTAAATACGAAGAGCCGGCGACAGCAGATGATATCGCCATTGTGGGCGACGGCATCCCCATGATTACCCGGGGCAAGGGCTGCAAGGTGTGCAACAATACCGGCTATAAGGGACGTATCTCCATTCACGAGATGGTCTATATCGATAAGACATTGAAGCGAATGATCGCCAAAAGCGCAGACAGCCAGGAAATGCTGGAGTATGCGAAAAAGACCCAGGGCATGCGCAGCCTGATGGACAGCGCCATCGACCTGGTAAAAGAAGGCGTGACTACGCCGGAAGAAGTTATGAAGATCGCTTATTATTCCGATTAAACAGAGAAAGGATGGTATACCGCCATGACAATGAACGAACTCATTATGAAAGCCCGGGAGAAAAAATGCTCGGATATCCATATCAGCGAGGGAATGCCGGTTTCGTTCCGCATCCACGGACAGCTGCTGGACAGCGGCTTTTCGTTCCCGGCGGCAGAGACCCGGGAAATGATCCTGTCCATGCTCAGCGATGAACAGCGTGTGCAGCTGGAAAACGGCGACGACGTGGACTTTGCCATTGAGACGCCGGACTATTGCCGTCAGCGTGTCAACGTGTTCCGGCAGATGAAAAAGGTGGCGGCGACCATCCGACTGCTGAACAACACCATCCCGACGCTGGAACAACTCCAGATGCCGAAGGTGCTGCAAAATCTGGCAGACCAGCCCAGAGGCCTGATCCTGGTGACAGGCCCGACGGGAAGCGGTAAGTCCACCACTCTGTCCGCCATGATCGATTACATCAACAAGAACCGTTCGGAGCATATCATCACCATCGAAGACCCTGTGGAATACGTTTATGAGTCGGGCATGTCCGTCATCCATCAGCGCGAGATCGGCGTGGACACCAAGAGCTTTGCGGCATCCCTGCGCTCGGCGCTTCGTGAAGACCCGGATGTCATCCTGGTGGGAGAAATGCGTGACTATGAGACCATTTCCGCCGCTGTTACCGCAGCCGAGACCGGACACCTGGTCATGTCCACCCTGCACACCACCGGTGCGGCGCAGACCCTGGATCGTATCATTGACAGCTGTCCGCCCCACGCCCAGAACCAGATCCGGACGCAGCTGTCCACGATTTTGAAGGGCGTTATTACCCAGGCGTTGATTCCGCTGGCAATGGGCGGCGGCCGTGTGGCTGCTACAGAGATTCTGGTGGGAACGGACGCTGTGGGCAGTCTGATCCGTGACAACAAGTGCTTCCAGCTGGCAACTGTAATGCAGTCCGGCGCAGCGCTGGGCATGCACACACTGAACGCCGACCTGGCGCGTCTGGTGAGAGCCGGCACGATCCGTCGGGAGGATGCAATCCGGGTATCCAACAACAAGAATGAGATCTTGGATCTGTTAAGTTAAGCGTTATCTGGGCACGCTCCGGCGTGTCCGTCTGTATATTTTCAGAGAGGTGAGAGAGATGAAACAAAATCGAAAAGGCTTTTCTCTTGTGGAGCTGATCGTGGTGCTGGTGATTATGGCGATCATTGCAGCGCTGTGTGCACCCAATATCTCTGCCTATGTGCAGGCGGCGAAGATCCAGAACTATCAGACCGTGGCGAACAATCTGGCGGACGAACTGCAAACACAGCTGCCCCAGAGCCGGTATTGGAACTGGGACGAGGTAAAGCAGAGTGCCGAGGGGATTCTGTGTTCAGATGCCGGAAGAGGCGTGACGCTTTTGAGCAGCAGTGATACCGAGGAAAAGTATCAGATCACCGGCGCAAGCAGCGATGCCAATGCGGTATTTACAGTGACGCTGACCTATCAGCCAGCAAACAAAACCAGCCAGGAAGTAAATGTTGCTGTTTCCTGCGATGGGTATGCTGCGGTGCAGTCGGAGCAGAGCTGTAGTCTGGTTTTAAAGACGAATTATACGGATGTGAGTGCATATCCGGTAGTAAAGAAAACGATTACAACGACAGAAACCAAAGGATGGAAACAGCTGGATGAACGTGTTAAAACGTATGCCGACTGGGAAAAATGGCTTGATGAGAATAACAATAAACAAAACGATTTCCGAAATGATGCTTCATTTCCGGATTATTACAAGGGAAACAAAACACTTGTCATAAATACAACAGACTATGCATGCAACAGTGTAAAGTTTATTCAGTTTCAGATGCCGTTTTACTGTTTTTTTTCAAAAAGATGGTATACTCCAGAAGGTGGTACATATGGAGAAAATCTATATGGTGCATATGCTTTTCCGAGTATAGATGTAAATGACGGAGCAGGAACCGGTGCACAGTATGATGCCTCTAAACTGAATTCAAATCGCGAAAATGTTTACGTTTACATTGGAGATAATTTGGATTTGGATTCCTTGAAATATGTTGGTTCTGGCGATAATACTGACGAAGCAGAATTAGCTGCACACGGCTGGATAAGACACGATGTTATTTTTTCTGCATATGACGGAACATTTCGCTCTTATGCAGACCCGTATTCGGATGGCGCGAAAGCAGTTGAGGCTTTTAAAGCGAAATATGATACTACGATACAGGGGACAACACCGGAAACAGCCTCAAATGACACCAATGTCATTTATCGGGTATTTTTGAAAAATCCGGCATCCAATGCAGAATCCAGCAGAGGTTGGATTGTTGTGACAGGTTCAAATAGTTTAGATACCAACCGAGTCGTTTACATGGACTCAGATCATGTTTCTATTTATGTGGATAATGGAGAAGTACCGAAAGATTATGCTACACTTCTCTATAAGCAGCAGACAGAAAGTTTTTACAAGCGGGCAGAGGATGGTACACAGTTGTATTTGCAGAAATTGTATTTCAATATTACAAAG